>CAZYSK010000124.1:0-13468 GCA_964649415.1 uncultured Anaerolineales bacterium | reverse complement strand
CCGACGCCTACCGCGAATTGAGCCTTCTCCTGCGGCGTCCGCCGGGACGCGAGGCGTATCCTGGCGACATCTTCTACCTACACGCCCGCCTGCTCGAGCGCGCCTGCAGGCTGAGCGAGGCGGCAGGTGGCGGATCGCTGACGGCTCTGCCCATCGTGGAGACACAGCAGGGAAACATCGTCGCCTACATCCCCACCAATCTCATTTCCATCACCGACACTCGGGTCGTACTGGACGCCGACCTGTTCAACCGGGGCGTGAAGCCCGCGGTGAACGTGGGACGGTCGGTGTCGCGGGTAGGCGGAGCGGCACAGTCGACCGCTATGCGCGACGTAGCACGGCATGTCCAACTGCAACTGGCCCGGTTCGAGGAAGTGGCACGTTTCGCCCGCTTCGGCATAGAGGTGGACCGGGCCACGCAGGCGCAGATCCGCCGTGGCGAGCGCCTGAGGGCCGTGCTCATGCAGCCCGCCCATCGCCCCATGTCGCTGGCAGACCAGGTCACAATCCTGCTGGCGGCCTCCGAGGGCTATCTGGACGACATCGCACTGGAAGACGTGCCCGCCTTGGCGAGTGGACTGCTGGCTCGCGTCCAGGCCCAGCATGAAGAACTGTGCCACAGCATCAACCACAGGAAAGAGCTAAGCCAGGAAATGCGTGAGGCATTGACGGCCGTCATTACCGACCACCTCGCACATCGTGCGCCGCAGCGTGTGCTCAGTCCGGTCCAACAGGGATGAGGTAGGAGACAGGGATATGGAAGATGTAGAACGAGCTCAGACCCGGCTGGACAACATCCGCACCGTGGAGCCAATACTAGAGGCACTGCGCACGATCTCACTGGGCGGTTGGAAGGCAGCGATCAAACAAGCAGCCGGCGTGCGTGAGTACGCAGATCGCTTGGGAGCCATGTTGCCCTCACTTGCCCCTCATCTGCCGGCCAGCCGACGAGTGGGTCACGAACAGGCGCCCACGCCCGAGCGGATCGCGGTCCTGGTGGTGGGAAGCGAGCGAGGACTGTGTGGCCGCTTCAACGCAGCAGTGACGGAGCGGGCAGAGCGGCACGTGGCCGAGAGGGAGGCTGCCGGGGCAACCGTAGAACTCATGGCTCTGGGAACCCAGACAATGCGCATCCTCCGGCGAGGCGGAACGTCTCCCGCCTGGTCACGTGCGACGTCGGTCGCTGCACTGCCGCCCTATTCCCTGGCGCTGTCCCTGACCCGCCGCTGGCTGGCACGCTACGAGGAACACGAGTTGGATGCGGTCGACCTGGTCTACAACGCCTATCGCGGCACAGCGCGATACGAACCAACGACGAACCGGCTGATTCCCTGGACATTGCGGGCATTGGTCATGGGTCCGTCGCACGCCTCCCCCCAAACAAATGCGACTGCGAGCGAGAACTGGCCGCCGCCCATCGTCGAGACTGACCCGGTGAGCCTGTATACCCGCATCGTGGAACAGTGGACGGCGACCAGCCTCTACGGATTGCTGCTGGACTCGGCGGCTGCGGAACACTCGACCCGCTTCCAACTGATGGAGGCGGCATCTCAGAACGCCGACCGGCTGATCACGGAACTGACGCTAGCTGTCCAGACAGCCCGCCAGCAGAGGATCACCCAGGAAATGCAAGAGCTGGCTGCCGGGGCGGGATTGGTCGGTCCACAACAGAAGGGCGATTGACACACGGGCTCACCGAGAGCCAGGCTCGCGCGCGGGCGCGAGCCAGTGTTTGCACGATATGCCGCTTTCTGCTATCATCTGAAAGTGGAGGGCAGGGCGGACATTGACCAAACGTCCAATGAAGATCGGCATTATCTCTGATACCCACGACAACCAACACAACCTGGAGTCAGCGCTCAGCATCCTGGCGGCTGAAGACGTGAGGACAGTGTTTCACTGCGGTGACATCTGTGGACCTGGCATCATCCGTTCACTTGCAGGCTTCGACGTGTGGATCTCACAGGGCAACATGGACCGCCACCTCGGACTGGCCCAGGCGGTTGAGCAGACGCTCGGACGTGGGCGTCTGGCTTGGCTCCACAAACCCGCGCTCAATGGGTTCCAAATGGCGCTGATCCACGGGGACAACAAGGCCGCACTGGCAAATCTCGTCACTTCAGGCCAATACGCCTACGTCTTCCACGGTCACACGCACATGAGGCGTGACCAGACGATCGGCCACACGCGCGTGATCAATCCGGGTGCGCTCGGTGGCATACGGCGACAGTCGCGATCTTTCTGCGTCCTTGACTTGAACACCAACGAGACCCGATTCATAGAACTCGGATG
This sequence comes from uncultured Anaerolineales bacterium, assembly GCA_964649415.1. GTDB lineage: Bacteria > Chloroflexota > Anaerolineae > B4-G1 > B4-G1 > CAZYSK01. The sequence continues at coordinate 11,176 of CAZYSK010000124.1, read as the reverse complement.
ATCAAACGCCGGACAGCGCAAACGGGATAGGGTATGACCGACAATCTTTTCCGTTTCTCGACTTCTTTGGACGTGCGTTGGCGGGATCTGGATGCGCTGGGGCACGTCAACAACGCCGTGTATTTCACCTACCTCGAACAGGCGCGCACGCACTATCTGCGAGAACTGGGGCTGATCTCGCCTGAGCCTGGGGACATTGGATTGATCTTGGCCGAGACTGGCTGCCAGTTCAAGTCGCCACTGGGGCTGGGAGAACGCGTGACGGTATATATGCGCGTGAGTGAACTCCGCAACTCCAGCTTCATCGTCAAGTACCGCATACAGGGCGACGATGGACGTTTGGTCGCAACGGCCCATTCTGCACAGGTGTGCTATGACTACCAGGCCCAGCACCCCGTGCCCATACCCAATGACTGGCGCGAAGCCATGACCGCCTACGAACCCGGGCTGTAGTTAGTCATCAACGGCGGCGCTGCATCGCGCAGTCCGTACGCAGACAACGCGAAGGAGACGCATACATGGCAATTCTCGAATCACTGGCGGGGCACCAACTGCGCAAGATATGCGACCCATCCCAGTTCAGCTTCGAAACGACCGATGAACTGGAAGACCTGGACCAGATCTTGGGCCAAGGACGGGCGGTGGAAGCGATCCTCTTCGGCATCGGCATCCAGCGCGAGGGCTACAACCTGTTCGCCCTGGGACCCAGCGGCACAGGAAAGCGGACGGTGACCAGGCAGTTTCTCAAAGAGAGAGCCGCCAGCGAGCCAACTCCCTCCGATTGGTGCTACGTGAACAACTTCGAGCAGCGCCATCGGCCTCGCACTCTGCGGCTGCCGCCGGGCCAGGGGGGGGCGCTGCGCGAGGACATGGAGGAATTGATCGAGGAGCTGGGCGCGGCGATTCCGGCCGCCTTCGAGAGCGAGGACTATCGCACGCGCAAGCAGGAAGTTGAGGAGGAGTTCAAGGAAAGACAGGAACAAGCCTTCAACGAAATCCGGAAGCAGGCCAAGGAGCGCAACATCGCACTGATTCGCACGCCGGCAGGGCTGGCCTTCGCCCCGCTTCAGGAGAGCGAGGTGATCAGCCCAGACGAGTTTCAGAAACTGCCAGAGGATCAGCGCAAGCAGTTTGAAGCGAGCATATCCGAGCTTCAAGAACGTCTTCAGGAGACCCTGCACCAGGCTCGCCAGTGGGAACGCGAAGCCCGGAAGCGGGTCAAGGAACTGGATCGCCAGGTGGGGATGTTCGCCGTGGGTCACCGGCTTGACGAACTGCGTGAGAAATACGCCGAGTTACCCGATGTGGTGGCCTATCTCGACGCGGTGCAACAGGACGTGGTCGAAAACGTGGATGGATTCCGTGAGCCGGAGGAACCCCCGCAGATATTGGGCATGCCCCTGCCGCGCTCGCTGATGGGTTCATCCTTGGTCCGCCGCTACCAGGTAAACGTACTGGTGGATCACAGTCAGTCGGAAGGCGCGCCGGTCGTCTACGAAGACAACCCGACCTACAACAACCTCGTTGGACGCATCGAGCACCTGGCCCAGATGGGCGCGCTGGTCACTGACTTCAACCTGATCAAGCCAGGCGCGCTGCACCACGCCAACGGCGGCTATCTCATCATGGATGCCCGCCAGCTACTGCTCCAGCCTTATGCCTGGGATGGACTGAAGCGCGCCCTCCGTGCGCGCGAGGTGCGCGTTGAGTCGCTGGGCCAGGCGTTGAGTATGGTCAGCACCGTGTCACTGGAGCCAGAACCAATCCCGCTGGATGTGAAGATCGTTCTGATCGGCGATCGGCTGTTGTACTTCTTGCTCTGTCAACATGACCCCGATTTCTGTGAGCTGTTCAAGGTTGAAGCCGACTTCAGCGAGCAGATGGCGCGCACGCCGCAGAGCAATTGGCAATACGCCCAGTTGATCGCCACGCTGGCCCGCAGGGAGGAGCTACGTCCCTTCACGCGTGAGGCCGTGGCCCGCGTCATCGAACGCAGCTCGCGTCTGACGGGCGACACCGAGAAGCTATCCGTTCACCTCTTGAGCATCGCTGACCTGCTGCGCGAGGCCGACTACTGGGCAGGTGTGTCAGGCAACGGCTCTGTGACGGTGGCCGACGTGGAGCGTACGATTGAGGCTCAGATCCACCGCGCCGACCGGCTGCGCGAACGCGTGCAGGAGCGGATCCAGCGCGGCACGATTATGATTGACACGAGCGGAGAGCGCGTGGGGCAGGTCAACGGACTGTCGGTGATCTCACTGGGCCATTTCGCCTTCGGGCAGCCCAGCCGCATCACCGCCCGCGTCCGTCTTGGCAAGGGCGACGTCTTGGACATCGAACGCGAGGTCGAGCTGGGCGGCCCCATCCATTCCAAGGGCGTACTCATTCTCTCAGGCTTCCTCGGCGCTCGCTACGCAGCAGAGCGCCCGCTCTCCCTCTCGGCAAGCCTGGTGTTCGAGCAATCGTACGGCGGCGTAGACGGCGACAGCGCGTCGCTGGCAGAGCTGTGCGCGCTACTCTCGGCACTGGCCCAGGCACCCATCCGGCAATCGTTCGCCGTGACGGGCTCGGTCAACCAGCACGGCCAGGTCCAACCCATCGGCGGGGTCAATGAGAAAATTGAAGGCTTCTTCGACATCTGCAAGGCACGCGGGCTGACGGGAGAACAGGCCGTGATCATCCCCGCATCCAACATACAGCATCTTATGCTGCGACACGACGTCGTCGAGGCGGTGGAGGCGGGGCAGTTCAGCATCTATCCTGTGCACACGGTGGATGAAGGGGTAGAGCTGCTGACCGGCATCCCGGCCGGAGAGCGAGACGAAGCACGCAACTTCCCCGAAGGAACCTTCAATCAACTGGTGGAATCCCGGCTGATCGATCTGGCCGAGAAGCAGCGCGCCTTCGCGGCACCTCCCGAGAAGGGAAACGAATCCGCGGAGGCCCCGGCGGACGTTGCGGATGCTATGCCAGCAACATGCCGGCCGTCCGTTGATCGTGCGCCCGACGGGAAACGGACGGACTAGGCGCTTCCAGAACAACGGAGGCGGAGAGAAGGCGAGGTATGGGCGAAGCAAACGGCGAACCGGCAATTCGGCGTATACTTGTCGCACTAGATGCCTCACACCACAGCCTGGCGGCTTTGGAGGCCGCGGCCGAGTTGGCTGCCAGCTTGGAGGCAGAGTTACAGGGCCTCTTCGTCGAGGACATCAACCTGTTGCGGGCAGCGGGGTCGCCTGTGGCCCGGGAAGTGCAGTATCCATCCGCCACCGCCGTGCGGCTTGATCTCGCGCGGATGGAGCGGGCACTGCGAGCCCAGGCCACACAGGCCCGCCGGGCGATCGCGGCCTGCTGCAGACAACGGCGGGTCAAGTGGTCCTTCCGCGTCGTTCGGGGCGAAGTCGCCCCAGAGGTGCTGGCGGCAACCACGGAGGCAGACCTCCTCAGCTTGGGGAAAGCCAGCCGGCCACTGACCGGACGGACAATCCGGGTGCATCTAGGCTCCACGGCCAGAGCAGCGGCGACGCAGGCCCCACGTCCTGTGCTCCTGCTTCAGCGCAACGTGGGTATCGGGGCTCCTGTGGTCGTGACGTATGACGGCTCACCCACGTCGCAGCAGGCGCTCATGATCGCGGCCCGGTTGGCGCAGAAGCACGGAGGGTATCTGTCCACGCTGATCCTCGCCGACACGCCGGAGGATCTGGCGCGGCTGAAGGACGAGATCTCCAGCCTGCTACACGGACGCAGACTCGTGCTGCGCTACCGCAGGTTGGCAGACGCAGGCGCGTCGACACTGACCCGCGAACTGCGGTTTGAGGGTAGCGGAGTGCTCGTGTTGAGTAGCACGATTATGCAGCCAGACGCAGTCTACGCACTGCTGGACGAGGTGGAATGCCCTGTGCTGCTGGTACGGTCATGACCAGAGACTAGACAAGTCTCGACCAGACATCGGGCAGAAAACACAAACCCCGCTGCGCTAGCTTCGCAGCGGGGTTCAGTTTTCCCAGCGGCGATACTAATCTTCCCCTTGGGGCCTGGGTTCCACGTCCAAGATAGTGGTACTGGCGGGCTCGGCACCGGCCCACTGTTTGGGAGGCTCGATCATCGGGGGCTCTATGTCGCCGTGCATCATGGTCTGCCCACGGAGATAGGCTCCCTCGTTCAGTAGCAGCGAGTTGATCGTCAGGTCGCCCCACACACGGCCAGTCTCCAGTATCTCCACCCGGTTGCCACTGACGTTGCCCTTGATTGCACCAGAGATGGAGATATTGTGCGCGTTGATCTCGGCAACGATCTTCGCTCCCTCGCCGACGATCAGGTTCCCGGTGATGTCGATGTTGCCCTCGAAGACACCGTCAATGCGGACGCCACCGTCCGACTGGACGTCCCCCCGGAAGTAGGCATTCGGGCCAATGATAGTCTCGATCTTGGAGACAGGAGTCGACGCGATGGGCTTCTGTTTATCTCTCTCTCGTCCGAACACTGGCGTTCCTCCTTGGTCTTAGATGATGGACGCTATACAAAGCCTCTCGGAATGATATGCAAATGAACAACACGACAGATGATACACCAGCGCGCGGCTTTTGTCAATCTTGACCAACAGCCTGCCGTGCCTGCGCTATCGCCCTCTCCTCCTCCTCACTCAGCGTCTTGGGCGAAGCCCAGCCTTGGACCGGTTTGGCGTAGACACGGGTCGCGCCACGTCCGTAGAGCGCCGATAGGACAAGCCCGTCGCCGCTGCCATCCAGCAAAGCCAGCGCGAAGCTCTGGTCACCGCCGGTGTCTTGAAAGGCACGGAAGCGCACCAGTCCCACCCCCTGCACAGTATGCGCCAGGGTTGCATAGATCCGCTCGGCATGCGCTGCCAACTGCTCCCCGCGCGCCGTCGCGTCCGAGACCCGGGTGGCCAGGTTCTCCACCACGGCCGCCAAGCCGGCATCCTCTGCGTCCGCGCCAGACAACATAGCTTCGGTGCGCCGCTGTATGCGGCGCAGGCGGGCCTGCAAGTCGAGCACCCACACAACGCCCACAATGACCAGTGCCGTCAAGGCAATCGCCCAGATGATCAAGGTGACATCCATCGTGCCTCCTCAAACGCCTTCATTCCACCCGTACCGGTCCCAGCACGATGCGGTCGCCAGCCAGGTTACCCGCTAAGTCTACCACAGGAAGACGAGTCAGGGAAGTCATGCCATACATGCCTGCCTCCAGCCAGTAGTCGCCAGGGGGCAGGTCGGGCGGGAGCACCAGGCGGTACGGATCGGTGAGAACCTGGCCGGGCAACCACTTGGGAAACCAGAGGTAGGTGGGACAGGCCCCACCGAGAGGGGTATAGTCGTGCCCAGCGACGTACCGGCCCGCGCCGTCCGTCAGATGGATGAAGACCGTGTAGCTGTCTCGCGGAGAAGCCAGGGCCCGCCAGGTGAGCGTCAGATGCACCGGTTGGCCAGGATGGGCAAGCAGCGGCTCAGTCCACATAGCTCGGCGCAACTGCCAGCCAGTCCGCGCCCTGGCCCCCATCAACGCGATCTGGTTGTCGAGGTTGGCCAGCGCCCGTTCAAGCACCGCGGACGGCGGAGCGATGGCGCTTCCGCGCTGCCGCTCCGAGCCGTAGGGCACAACCGTGATGGTCCCCAGCTCAACAGAGAAGACAGAGCCTTCGCCAGATCCCTCAACTGCCGCGCCCCCACCGGGAGCGAACTCCAATTCCGGCCGGCCACCGCTCAGGTCGGCGTAGCCCAGGCTGAGCGGGTATTCTCCGGGCGCTAGGTTGAATGACACCGGCAGCTCATATCGCTCGACCACGATCTCACCGGGCAGCCACTGGGGCGTCAGCAGGCGGCTGTCGGTCGTCCAGCGGGCTTCCAAGGGACCAAGGCGCGCGAACGGCATCCAGATGCCATCCACCACGGCCGGTGCGCTTTGGTAGAGAATTAGTACAAGGGACTCGCCCGCGGACACAGTCTTCTCCGATAGATCGTAGCCCAGGATGTGTATCTGGCCGTCCACCCAGACGTCCAGCGGATACTGCGGACATTGATCGGGCGCTCCCGGACATCCGAGGTTGGCTTCGGTCACCGGGGGAGCGAGTACCCGGTACAATGGTCCCTCAGGAATCAGGCGAAATCCCTCGTTCCTCACCACAGGCCGGTAGTCCGACAGATAGATAGGGCCTTCCTCGATGTGCGCCCACACGGACTCGACCCACGGGTTGGCCGTGGAGACGTAGACCAGTTGCACGTCCCTCTCGGCCAGCCCCTCTCCCTGCGTGTACGCGTGGACCCAAAGAGGGGTGAGATGCTCCCAGTTGGAAAGCAGCACAGCCCCCTCCCCCACGCCATCAAATCGCTTGCGCACGGCGGCGACCCACTCCTCGGCGGCGTCGAAGTCCCTGAGGGAGATGCCGCGCTGGAGATTACGGGCGGCTTGGTAGAAGGGCCAGGCGAGAAGGAAGACAACGCACAGCAGGCGACCGGCGACAGACCCCAGGACTCCGGCCCCCAGCCGCAAGAACCTGCTGTCCGCCACGGCGCTCCTCGCCAGCGCAAGTGGCCAGTACACGCGGGCAACAAGCGTGGACAGACCCAGAACGCCGACACCGATCACGATAGACAGGGCCACGAAGGGGAGCATAAGATAGGCCATCACATCCTGGACGGTATTCAGCGTGAATAGCAAATGGGTCAGGAGAAACGAATAGACGAGAATGGCAGGTTTGGGGGCGCCGCGGGCGAACCAGACGAGGCCCAGCGCGATGATGGCGATTACAGGTAGCGGAAACTGGAGCCGTAGAAGGGACCAGAAGACCAATGCCCGGTCGGGTTGATCGGCCAGGCCAAAATGGAAGAGGTTGACCCGCAGGCCCCGGGCGGTCACGTGGCCCAAGAGGCCCTCCCAGGTGCGCATGTCGTTGGGGCCGAAGGGGGCGCTCGGGCTGCGCAAGGGATAGTACAGGAGCGGGGACAGACCCAGGAGCAGGCACCCGGCAAGCAGCAGGAGTGTCCGCCAGCGGCGCACAATCCGCGGCCGCACGACCAGGACGAACAGCGCATAGGCCGGGAGTCCCATCAGCGTGACGGGATGGTGCGTAGCAGCCAGACCCACGGTGAAGGCAATGACGGCGAGCCAGCGGTCGCGCCCGGTGCGCCACCAGCGTATCAAGAGCCACAGGTGCGCCGCAGCCAGCCCCGCGCTCACGATGTGCGCATTGGCGTGGATGGCGTGTTGCCACAGGTCAGGAGCAGCAGCGAGACTCAAGGCGGCACAGAAAGAGGGAACCTGCAAGCGGCACACCGTGCACGGTGACTGCTGGCCCGCAGACGACGCGGACGCAGGCGTCCGGCGGCTGCATAGCGCCACCTGCAACTCGTATACAGCCAGATACACCGCCGTCACGGCCCAAGCGCCAACCGCTGCCGCCAGCAGGTTGGTGCGGAAGGAGATCGTGCCCAACGGCACGAGGGTCTGCCACAGTTTGGCCAGCAAAGTGTAGAAGGCATAGCCGGGCGGATGGGCGATGCCCAGGATAGCAGGAATGAATTGGTATTCGGAGGGATCACCGAACAAGGTTGCAGGGGCAGCCGTCGCTGCGTATAGGGCGAACACGGCGCAGAACAGCAAGATCGGGAACGCAGGCATTGTGGACATTGTGCCAACAATATGCCGTGCGCGGGGCGCCCGCTGATGTGGAAGGGGTGCGCGGGGCGCCCGCTGAGGCGAAAGGGGGAGATCCGTTGTTCGTGCGTCCGGTGCTTTCATCTATCCTATCCGCCTTCGCGTTGCTGTAGTGCGCGTGGCGGAAGGCCAGCAGTTCGCCACACAACGCGGTGGATTGACGTTCAGGCGGGCAGTGCGGGCGCGGCTCGGGCCCCTGGTTGCGCGGCACTGTGCCCGACGGGCAGTTCCGTGTGTGAGGCAATCATACCCTATCCAACCTCGAACGTCAAGCATCCCGATGCGGACGGACATGCTGGTTCCGCACAGAATCAGGGCGGACGCACGATCAACGTCCGCTCAGTCTATGCCTCACTTGACATCGGATGGGTTATGTGCTATCTTGAACCTGGACAACACCTGAGAAACCCGGTCATTGGCGATCGGCTTCGCACGCGACGGCACGCCGCCATAGATCTGGTTTCTGGAGGACAGCGTGCCTTCTGAAACCCCCGTTATCAGCATCGACCTGGGCGGCACCAAAATAAGCACTGCCCTGGTGGCGCGTGATGGACACATAATCGCCCAAGATTACCAGGAGACCCACGCGGCCCAGGGCCCGGAGGCGGTCATCAGACGCATCCTGGACGGTGCCCGCCGGGTGGTAGCCCAGGCAGGAGTGAGGTCGTCTCAAGCGGCTGCGATAGGTATCTGCGCGCCCGGCCCATTGGACACTGAGACCGGGGAGGTCGTGTCTCCTCCCAACCTGCCCGGCTGGGACCACGTGCCAGTCAGGCAACTGGTCGAGGATGGGCTAGGCGCCCCAACGTATCTGGAGAAGGACGCCAACGCAGCAGCGCTGGGCGAGCACCGCTTTGGCGCTGGGCGGGGGACACAGCACATGATCTACGTCACGGTCAGCACCGGCATCGGGGGCGGGCTGATCCTCGACGGGAGACTGTATCGCGGCAGCTGCGGGATGGCCGGCGAAGTGGGCCACATCACCCTCATGCGGCATGGGCCGCTCTGCGGCTGCGGAAACAGAGGGTGTCTGGAGGCCCTGGCATCTGGTACAGCCATCGCGCGGGAAGCCCGTGAGCGCGTCGCCCACGGCGTGCCGACGTTGATCGCGGTCCTGGCGGAAAAGGACCCGGAACGCATCACGGCCAAACTGGTGGCCGAGGCCGCGAGCCAGGGCGATGCAGAGGCGCAAGAGATCATGGCAGAAGCGATGAACTACCTGGGGATCGGCATGGCCAATCTCGTCAACTTGTTCAATCCAGAACTCATCGTCATCGGCGGTGGATTGGCGAATATCGGCGAGAAACTGCTAGAACCAGTCCAGCGTGCCATTCGCCGACACGCCTACGCTGCGCTCGCACAGGCCGTGCAGGTAGTGCCGGCAGAGTTGGGCGATGACGTAGGCGTGCTGGGGGCAGCGGCGGTGGCTCTGACGCGAATCGAGTAGTATGGAGGTGCCTGATGCATGAATCCAGGGTTCGTCGTCCCGTGGTCGCCGGTCAGTTCTATCCAGGCAACCGCGCCGGTTGCATCAAGATGATCGAGCAATGCCTCCCCACCGGATCCAGCCCGGACCTGCCCGAGCGAATCGTCGCCGGTCTGGTGCCCCACGCCGGATGGGCCTATTCCGGCGCGGTCGCAGCCAAGGTCTTCTCCGCCATCCAGGCTCAGGCTTCCCCTGAGACCTTCGTCCTTCTGAGCAGCGTGCACCGCTGGGGCGCGTCTGGAGCGGCCGTGTACGCGCGCGGCCGCTGGGCCACCCCGTTAGGCGAGATCGAGGTGGATGATGAGCTGGCGGCAAGTATCCTGGCAGCAGGCCCAGGCCTGCTGAGCGACTCCCCGGAGGCCCACGGCAGTGAGCATTCCGCCGAGGTGCAGGTACCCTTCATCCAGTATCTCTTCCCCGAGGCGAAGATCGTGCCCATCCTGATGCCCCCTGAAGAGAACGCGGCGCGGACGGGTCAGATCATCGGCCAAGAGGTGAAAGCAGCGCAGCGGCCCATCGTCGTCGTCGGCACCACCGACCTGACCCACTACGGCGCAACGTACTACGGCTTCGCGCCGGCGGGCATAGGCGAACCGGCTTTGGAGTGGGTGCAGGCCAACGACGAACGGGTCATCAACCTGGCCCTGGCCATGCGGGCGGAGGAAATCGTCGCAGAGACCAACGCCCACCACAACGCGTGCGGAGGTGGAGCCGTTGCAGGGACCGTCGCCGCGGCCCGCGCGCTGGGGGCGGATAAAGGCTGCCAACTGGAGTACACCACCAGCTATCACGTGATGCCGCGAGGTCCGGCGACCGACTTCGTCGGTTATGCCGCGCTTGTCTTCTAGGTCGGTTTTCGCGAACAGCCAACGGATTGGAACAATCCGCGCGAACAGGAGACCTCCTATGTCGCTCTCAACCCAAGATCGCCAATACTTGTTGAAACTGGCCCGAGAGGCTATCGCTCACCATCTCCACGGGGAAGGGCCACCGCCCGTCGATCAGGATCCGCAGTCCGAGGCACTCACGCGCGAAGGGGCCAGTTTCGTCACGCTGACCAAGCACGGCCAACTACGCGGCTGCATCGGCTCGCTAGAAACACGTCGGCCGCTCTATCAGGACGTGGCCGAGAACGCGGTCGCCGCAGCCTTCAACGATCCGCGCTTCCCTCCTGTAGAGCGGAAGGAGTTGGAGGATCTGCACGTCGAGGTCTCGGTGCTGAGCCAGCCTCAGCCACTCGTGTACGACGGCCCCGAGGATCTCATATCCAGACTGCGTCCCGGTGTGGACGGCGTGGTCGTCGAGCGCGGCTGGAATCGAGCCACGTTCCTTCCGCAAGTATGGGAGAAACTGCCGGACCCTCAACTGTTCCTGGAACACCTATGCCGCAAAGCCTATCTCGCTGCCGATGCCTACCGCCATCCCGGTCTCGACGTGTACACCTATCAGGTGGAGAAATTCGAAGAAGAGTAGGACCGCGGGCATCCCTGCCCGCACCATTCGTAGTAGGGGCGCGGTCGCCACGCCCAGGACCGCGGGCATCCCTGCCCGCTCCGCTCGCAGCAGGGACACGGTCGCCGCACCCAGGACCGCGGGCATCCCTGCCCGCACCATTCGTGGTAGGGACACGGTCGCCACGCCCAGGACCGCGGGCATCCCTGCCCGCACCATTCGTGGTAGGGACACGGTCACCACGCCCAGGACCGCGGTCATCCCTGCCCGCTCCGCTCATAGTAGGAGCGCGGTCGCCGCACCCAGGACCGCGGGCATCCCTGCCCGCACCGCTCGCAGCAGGGACACGGTCGCCGCGCCCAGGACCGCAGGCATCCCTGCCCGCTCCGCTCGCAGCAGGGACACGGTCACCGCGCCCTCCACGCCACAAGGTTGACACTATGCCCTCTGTTTTCCCATTCACCGCCATCGTTGGGCAGGAGCGCATGAAGCGCGCCCTGATCCTCAATGCGATTCACCCCCAGATCGGCGGCGTGCTCATCCGTGGCGAGCGCGGCACCGCCA
>CAZYSK010000123.1:0-13822 GCA_964649415.1 uncultured Anaerolineales bacterium | reverse complement strand
ACTTGTTCTCGGGTCCATTCCGGCTGTGCTCAGAATGCATCACGAAATGAAACCCTCCATACTTCGGTTGGCGGCATTTGTCGTGGGGTTGGGACTGGTGATCTTCCTGGGAATTGAAGAGCGGCTTGGTATTAGTGCACACATCGCTGCTGGCACGTCGTCACTCCTGGGATTCCTTCTCTTCGCCGCGGTCGGCTTTCTAGCCGGAGGCACGATGGTCACGCCGGGGGTAAGCGGTGCGTACGTCTTTCTGCTGACGGACACATATGAGCCGATTATGCAGGCTCTCGCTTCTCTGACCCAACCTCCCATCCACTGGGGGGTGCTCATCTCGGTGGCAGCGGGGGCCGGGATAGGACTCCTCGTTTGCTCCAGACTGATTGCTCTGGCCCTCGAGCGACAGCCAGCCGTGACCCTCTACGTCATACTGGGGTTGATCTGTGGTTCGCTCGTCGGCCTTTGGCCTGCGGGGTTAGAAGTTTCCGCGTCCTCTCTTGCCAGTATGCTGGCCCTGATACCCGGTATTGCCATCGCCTATCTGCTCGGCAGGTCGGCCAAGAGCGGGTCACCCAGGTCGCACGTCGTGAGAAAGGAAGTGGTATGAAGACAATCGTGGACTACTTGTACGTGAGCTTGATGGTCGCTGGTTTGCTGGCAGGTCTGTTCCTCTACCGGGCCGCAGCGCGCCGCTTTGTTGAATGGCTCATCAGGCAACCTGGGTTTGGCAAGCCATTTCAGGAGCAAAACAGTCACGCCTCGAAGTCAGAATGACGTTCTGTTCCGAAAGGAAATCTCAATGGGAATCTCAATGACAGTCTCCGTTTACATTGTGTTGGCGCTAGTTATTCTCGTCGGGGCTGTTACGGCGGTGCTTTCCAGGAACCTGCTGCGGGCGGCCGTCGCGTTGGGAGTGGGTAGCGCGGCGCTGGCCACTCTGTTCTTCCTGCTCAAGGCACCCTACGCAGGTGGTTTTGAGCTAAGCGTGGGGGCCGGATTGATCAGCGTGCTGTTCATTATCGCCGTCAGTCTGACCGAATCAGTGCGGGGAGGCCCACGTGAAATCTGAACGCACTGCCTGGATCACCGCTGTAATCGTGCTGCTGATCGCCGGCCTGTTGATTGGCCGGCAGTTCCTGAGCATGCCCGGCGGTGCCCCCGCAGCACAGCGATCCGACCCCATCCGTGGGACCAGCACCGAAGGCTTGTTCCGCCAGTGGTTCTGGGAGAGCCGCGGACTTGACCTGGTAGCACAGGTGGGGCTGATATTCGCCGGTGCACTGGGCATCGCCGCACTGTTGCCCCAGGGCAAAGAGGAAGATATATGAGCGCTGAACTGGCCTGGTTGGACATACTCAACACCTCGCTGACTGTGCTGCTAATCCTGATCGGGTTGCTCTGTCTGCTCACGCAACGCAACGTGATCAAACAGGTGATTGGCCTCAAAATTATGCTCCAGGGTGTCACGCTGGGCCTGATACACGCCGGGCATCTGCATGGCGACGTACGCTTTGCCGAGACAATGGTCATTTCAGCGCTCATCGTGGAGACAGTCGTGATCGCCATTGGGTTGGCTTTGATCGTCAACGTCTTCCGCCGCTACCCCTCGGGAGACGTTGATCGCCTGACTCGATTGCGTGGATGACTTGATGAGTCCACTGGCCGCGACCACTATTGGATTACCACTTCTGGCGAGTGCATTGGTGGCCCTAACGTCACGACGTATCCACCGGTCGACTGCGCACCGCGTGACGCTGGCAGCAATCGGCCTGACAGCGTTGTTCGTGCTGGCCTTGCTGCTCCCGGATGTCTTTCATCTGCATTCTGTCGGACTGGAACAGCCCGCTTCATCTGTCACGGTCGAGTGGCTACCCGGTTCCGGCCCCATGGGACTGACTACCGGAGCTTCAAGCGTCTATGCCGTGCTGGTGACCACCGGGGCCGGGTTTCTCGCCTTCCTCGGCACCGCGTCGCGCGGCGTGGAGTTTCGGCCCCTTTCTGGAGCAATGACGCTCATGGCGTTGGCCTCTGCCAACATAGCTTTCCTCGCCGACCACTTCTTGGCGCGCTACGTCGCGTTGGAGGTCGTGGCGTTGTGCGTTGCCCTGGCACCATTGGTCGAAGTACGCGACCCGGCAAGTATCCGCCTTGCCTGGAACACCTACCTCCTGCTGCGGATAGGCGACGCAGGTCTACTCGCCGCCATCCTCATTTTGGGAGACGCAAGCGGTACCCTCACCATTGATCCGGCACTGGAGTCTGTCTTGAGTTCTATGGGAGGGACGGGCGGCGAGCTGGACACTATCGGGCTGGGCTGGATGGTGACCGGCTTCGTGCTGGCAGTGTGGGTCAAGTTGGGCGGCTGGCCCTTTCACCTGTGGGCTCGGACGGGGCGACGGCTTTCGCTGACCTCACAGGCCTGGCTCTACGCCGTCGTCGTGCCCAACCTGGGCGCTTACCTGCTCTATCGCGTCACGCCGCTGCTGGCGCTGGCCGGCCCGCTGCGGATAGCGGCGCTCTGGCTAGGCGCCGGTGCCGCCGCGTTGGCGACGCTCATCGCGCTCACACAGGCAGACGTGCGCACCGCGTTAGTCTACGTCGGAGCTGCGCAGGGCGGATTGGCGCTCTTCACCGCCGCCACCGGGAACAAGCCAGCCATCTGGGTGGGGTTGCTGGCGCTGACCCCCCTGCGTCTCCTGCTCTTCCTGGCATCCGACGCATCCCGGAACGCCAATTCGGCCGGCCCACGCGGGCTCGCGGCAGGCCTCTTCGCCCTGGGCGGGCTCGCGCTGGCGGCGTTCAATCTGCTGACCACCTGGTGGGCACGGGAAGCAGGCACTCCATTGGACACACTGTTCATGGCTGAAGTTGCCGTCGCGCTGACCGCCGTCTGGACGGCGCGGACAGCCTGGCTGCTTTCCCGTCCCCCACCCGACGCGGAAAGCGAAACAGCGGTGCACTCGGATGTCCGCCATCCGCCGACACAATGGATCGTGGTGGGATCGCTGGGTGGCGGCGTTCTGGCCTGCGGTCTGGCGTTCAGACCTCTGTTTCGCCATCTGATTGCCGCCGGTCATATGACATCGCCGCCCCTCCCCACGCTCCCAGCCTGGCTGCGATATGTGGCGACTGCGCCGGCGCTGTTGGCGGTGTTTGTGCTGAGTCTGGCGGCGTGGCGGCTACAAAGACGGTCGGAACAAGGGCTTTTGGGCAGGGTAGAGCCGGCCGAGGACGTGTATGATCTGGAAGAAGGACTGGCCCGAGCAGCACAGGCGTTGCACGCCGTGGTCGAGGTAGGCATTGCCGAACAGATCGTCAGCCTGGTCACCCGCACGGTGGTGCAGGGGGCACGCGCTGCCTGGACCGTGGAACACAGGGGGCTAGAAAGCATCACCAACCGCTCCGCACAGGCTGTGATGAACGGGGCGCACGCCGCCCACCGCATTGTGGAACAGGAAGGCCTGGAAGGCATCCTGCGCCGCGCCGTGCGCTCCATTACGACGCTAAGCCGTATTCTCCAGCGCTGGCACGCCGGGCGACTGCGGCGCAACCTGCTGTGGATCCCCATCACCTTGCTCCTGGCCGTATTTGCGCTGGCGGTGTATGGGTGGTAGGTCCATAGATTGAGGAGGAAAACATGAACGCGGAGACAATATGGCTGATGACCATTCTGGGCGCTCCATTGGCGGCGGTCCTGCTGCTTTTCCTGCTGCGGGAGCGTGGCGTGCGCGTGGCAGGATGGATCGCAGGCCTGGCAGCGGCGCTCTCGCTGGCCGGGACCTTCGCCCTGCTGCCGGCGCTCCAGCGCGGTGACGTGCCTGTGCTGGATGTCCGGTGGATCCCGGATGCGAACATCCGCCTGTCGCTGCGTATGGACTGGCTCACGTTCCCCTTCCTGGTCACGGAGGCAGCCGTGACATTGCTGGCCATCGTCTATACCTGGGGCTACCATCACCCCGACAGCCGAACGCCTATCTTCTACGGCCTGCTGATGCTATTCGCCATCGGTATGTCCGGCACCACCCTGGCCGACGCCATGTTCCTGTTCTACATCTTCTGGGAGCTGATGTTGGTGGCCTCATGCGCGCTGATCGCCATCTGGGGCGAGGGCGAGCACCGGGGTGCGGTTGCGCTTAAGTACTTCATCTTCACCCACTTGGGTTCGCTGATGGTGCTGGTGGGACTGCTCCTGCTATACAACGCCACCGGGAACGATAGCTTCTCGGCCCTGCGTGCGGGCGTCACGCTGGCCCCCGGCCTGGTCACGACCGCGACAGTGCTTTTCATCGTGGGCTTCTGCGTCAAGATGGCCATCTTCCCGCTGCACCTCTGGCTGCCTGACGCTCACGCCGTGGCCCCGATGCCGGTCACCATCATGCTCGCAGCGGCGATGCTCAGCATGGGCACGTACGGTATACTCCGCTTTCCCCTGAGCATCTTCTCACCAGCTCAGATGGCCCCCTTCGCCGTGCCGATGATGGTAGCGGGCATTGTCTCTGAGCTCTACGGCGCGCTGATGGCCCTGGCCGAGCAAGACATCAAACGCATTATCGCTTACTCCAGCGTCAGTCAGATGGGCTATATCCTGTTCGGGCTAGGTACACTGACTCACGACGGAATCGCAGGCTCGACGCTGCACGTCATCTTTCACGCCATCGTCAAGGCACTCCTCTTCATGGGCGTGGGGCTGGTGGTGCGCGCCACGGGGCGGAGGCGCATCACCCAGATAGGCGGCCTGGGGAGCGCGATGCCGCTGGTAGCGCTCTGTATCGGGACGGGAGCGCTGGCTATTGCCGGCATGCCCCCCTTATGCATCTTCGACAGTGAGTGGATGATCTTTGCCGGTGGCTTCCACACTGCTCACATTGGCCTCTCGATCCTGACGCTGTTCGGGTCACTGCTGACCGTGGCCTATGCCCTGTGGTTCGTGGGGCGCATCCTGTTCGGTGACCGGCCGGAAGGATTGACGATTGACCGCCTACCCCGGGCAATGGTGGCGCCGACAGTTCTGTTGACCGCGCTGGCCCTCATCGAGGGACTCTTCCCGGCCCCCGTCTTCAACTGGGTGGACCAGGCCTTGAACCTGATCCTGGGGGGCACCTGGTGACGGGTGACTTGCGGGTTGTCCTACCCCTGGCCTGCCTGGCGGGTGGCGCGTTTGTCGTCTATCTGGTGGCACGGTTCGTCACCAGCCGCAACGACCTGCTGGCCCTGTTCACGGCGGGTGTCCTCACGGCGGCGCTGACCGCGCTGGCACTCTTGCAGTTGGCGGCAGCGGATGGCGGACCTCCGAGCGGAAACCATATCCCTTCCTGGGGTCACTTCGGACCAGACGGCGCCTTATTGCGCGCCGATTCCGGCGCGTTGGTAGTGATAGGCATTGCGCTGGGACTGGGGCTGCTGGTGACCGTCTACTCCGCTCGTTATCTGGCGCTCGACCGCCGTTATGAAACCTTCTACCCGCTGCTGCTGATGCTGATCGCCGGTCTGATAGGTATGTTGCTGGCCGAGGATCTGTTTAGCCTCTATATGTTCAGCGAGTTGATGAGCGTCGCCGCTTACGTGCTGGTCGCCTTCCGGCGGCGCAATACAACAGCCATTGAGGCCGGCTTCAAGTATCTGGTGATGGGCAGCGTGGGCACAGTCATCGTTCTGTTCGGTATATCGCTCGTCTATCGCGAGACGGGGCATCTTATGTTATCGCAGATGACCGGCACGCCGGGTCCGTGGACCCGGGCCGGGGCGGCCTGCTTCCTGGTAGGCCTGGGTATCAAGAGCGCCATAGTCCCCCTTCACACCTGGCTACCCGATGCCCACGGACGAGCCCCCAGCAGTATCAGCGCCATGCTCTCCGGTGTCATCGTCCAGAGCGCCTTCTACACGCTCCTCAAGGTCTGTCTGGGATTGGGCTTTCCGACGCGCAGCCTGGGGACGTTGTTGATCGTGCTCTCGCTGCTCAACATGACGTTGGGCAACGGACTGGCCCTGGTACAGACCCACACCAAGCGACTGCTGGCCTACTCGACGATCGCGCAGATGGGATATATCATGCTGAGTATGGGGGTCGGATTACGCTACAACATCCCAGAGGCCGCCCAGGCTGGTCTATTCCTGATGCTGGCCCAGGCTACGACGAAAGGGCTGGCCTTCCTGTGCCAGGGAGTGTCCTACTTCTACTGCGGCGCGACCACAATCGACCAGTTGCGCGGGATAGCTGCCCAGATGCCGTTGATCGCCGTGGCTTTCAGCGTCGCGCTGGCGGGGCTGGCCGGCGTACCGCCGTTGGCCGGATTCGTCGGCAAGTGGTTCATCTTGACCAACGCCGTGCGTTCGGCAGATGCCCTTGGCTACGTGGGACTGGCGGTCTTCCTGCTGAACAGCCTGCTCGCCCTGGGTTACTATCTGCCGCTCATCGGTACATTGTTCGCGCCTCCTCTCCTGGATACAGAAGGAGCTGGGGCAAGGCGGATTCAAGTCTCACCATGGATGGCGCTGCCCATCATCACACTGGGGGCGCTTGTGCTTGCTATTGGTCTCTACCCGGGACCCTGGCTGGCGTGGACAGCCAACGCGGGCGTCTACCTGCTGGCATTGAGAAGATGAGAGATGATCAAAGACATACTGTTGAGCCCCCCGGCCGCCGCGTGTATCTTCCTGGCACTGACTTACGGTCTCTACAGGTTGGGTGGGATGCTGGCCGCGCCGGGCGAAGAACATCCCGGCAAGTATCTGCCCTACGCCTCCGGCGAGGATCTGCCGCCGCCGAGAGCACAACTGGCCTATCACGATTTCTTCCATTTGGCGTTGATGTTCGCCATACTGCACCTGGCGACGTTGGTCGTCACGACGCTGCCGCCGGAAGGCGCGTCACACCGCATCGCGTTGGCCTACCTGGTGGGCATTGGGATCAGCGTGCTCGTCTTGACAAATCAGGGGTAGAGACGCAAGATTTTGCGTCTCGGCCGGAGACCGGACAGGGCAGCATGGTCACGATCAGCAGTAGAGACGCAAGATTTTGCGTCTCGGCCGTAGACCGGACAAAGCAGCATAGTCACGATCAGCAGTAGAGACGCAAGATTTTGCGTCTGCGGATAGCACCCCATCCGCAAGGAAGGGGCCGTCACCACAACGTCGGAGGAAGAATCACAGATGCTAGATAGGATCGTGCGCTGGGCGCGGCGCAAATCACTCTGGGCGCTACACTTCAACAGCGGCGGCTGCAACGGCTGCGACATCGAAATCCTGGACCTGCTCACACCACGCTACGATGTGGAGCGACTGGGCATCTTGAAGGAAGCCTCGCCGCGCCATGCCGATGTCCTGCTATGCACCGGCCCGGTAACGCGCCAAGCACGGGACAGGCTGCGCCGCATCTACGAACAGATGCCCGCTCCCAAATGGGTGGTGGCCGTGGGCAGTTGTAGCTGCTCCGGTGGCGTCTTTCGCGACGGCTATAACGTGCTGGGTGGCATCGACCAGGTCCTGCCGGTGGATATCTACGTGCCGGGCTGTGCTTGCCGGCCGGAGGCCATCATCGAAGGGCTGGTGCAGTTGCTGGGGAAAATCGAGTGAGTGAAAGAAATAGAACTGGACATACTTCCGAGGCAGATCCACTTCGAGCGTCTTGACCTGGCGTAACAAGAGAGGGGGAAACCATGCGACATCAAATTGCTAACCGGCTGGTTGTTCAGATCACCTTGTTGGTCCTGCTGGTCATGGTGATCGTGGCGCTCTTGCAGAGCGGGGCAGGGTAAACAGGGATGGACATCCACGCTGTGGTGACAGCCCTACGCCAGACCTGTCCCGACCGAAGCATTGAGTCGCGAGCGGTGCCCATCGCCGACACGTTCGTTGCTCTTCCGCCGAACTGCGTGCACGCGGCGGTAGCTCTGTTGATAGAACACTTCGATCTATACCATCTCTCCACCATCACCGGACAGGATACCGGCGACGAGATCGAGTTACTCTACCACTTCTGGGACAACAGCGGTCTCACGTTGCGCACGTCGCTGCCGCGAGAGTCGCCGCACATCGCCACACTGACCGATCTGGTCCCCGGCGCCGCCTTCTACGAGCGCGAGGTGAGCGAGATGCTGGGCGTCGTCTTCGATGGACATCCCAACCTGCACGCGCTGCTGTTGCCCGACGACTGGGAAAGCGAGCCCCCAATGCGACGCCCGGAGGAACAGCCATGAACCGTATGACGATTCCCGCGCGACGGACCGCCGGCATCGACGGATTGGAGCAATCCGCGCCGGCCCTCCGTTCTCCACCGGAGGAACAGCCATGAACCGTATGACGATTCCCATCGGCCCGCAACACCCGGCGCTCAAGGAACCGCTCTCATTCCTGCTCACCGTCGAGGGCGAACGCATCGTCGAGGGTGCGTTGCGCATCGGCTACGTCCACCGGGGGCTGGAACGCATTTTCCAGAACCGCAACTACATACAGAACGTCCATGTCGTGGAGCGCGTCTGCGGCATCTGCTCGCATATCCACACTACCGCCTATTGCCAGGGGGTTGAGGCACTGCTGGGACTGGAGATACCTCCCCGGGCGCTCTGCCTGCGCACCCTATTGTGCGAACTGGAGCGCATCCACAGCCATCTGCTCTGGCTGGGCGTGCTGGCCGAGCACATTGGCTTCACTACCATCTTCATGTACGCCTGGCGCGACCGCGAGATCGTGCTGGACATTATGGAGGAGCTATCCGGCGGGCGTGTGGCACACGCCGTCAACGTCATCGGCGGCGTTCGTATTGACCTGGATCAGGAGCGCGTGCAATCGATTCTGACGCGGCTCGATGAGCTGGAACAGCAGATCGAGACTTTCCTGGGAGTGATCGAACACGAACGCACATTCCAGGTCCGCACGCGCGGCGTAGGTCACCTATCGGCAGAACAGGTGCGGCGCTACTGCGTGGTCGGCCCCGTGGCGCGCGCATCAGGCGTGGACGTAGACCTGCGGCGTGACGCACCTTACGCCGCCTACGCCGGACTCGACTTCCGGGTCATCACCGCCGAAGAGGGAGACGTATGGGCACGTACGATGGTGCGCACGCTGGAAGTCGTCGAAAGTCTGCGCATATGCCGCCAACTGCTGAGGGGACTGCCCGGCGGACCATTGTCGGTGCGCGCAGCGCGGCGCGTACCTCCTGGAGAGGTGGTCAGCCGCTGCGAGGCGCCGCGCGGTGAGTTGATCTACTACATCCGCAGCGATGGCAGCGACCGGCCGGCGCGGATCAAGATACGTACGCCCACGCTGACCACGTTGATCACCCTGCCTGACCAACTGCGGGGCGTCAATACCGCCGATGTGCCCACGGTACTGTCCGGCGTAGACCTGTGTATTGCCTGTGCTGATCGCTAAGGGGGTTGGAAATATGGGAGACGTGCTGTCCGCTCTATTCACACTGCTGGTCTTCCCAGGCTTTGGGTTTCTCTTCTTCTGTGCGCTGGTCTTCCAATGGATCGATCGGCAAGTGGCGGCGCGCCTGCAGGGACGCATCGGGCCGCCTTGGTTTCAGCCGCTGGCCGATTTCATCAAGCTCATGGCCAAGGAGGACGTGCTGCCCGCTGGCGCTCACCAGCGAGCCTGCGCGGCACTGCCAATGGTGTCATTGGCGGCGGTGCTGACCGCCGCGCTGGTCATCCCTATCAACAACCATGCAACCAGCGTGTTCGAGGGAGATCTGATCGTAGCACTATTCTTGCTCAGCCTGCCAGCGCTGGCCTACTTCCTGGCCGGATGGCTCTCCGCGAGCGTCTTTAGCGTCGTCGGCGGCAGTCGCGCACTGCTGCAGTACTTTGCCTACGAGGTCCCCTTCCTGATGGCGCTCGGCGGCCCGGCCATTCTCTGTGGCTCCTGGTCCATCTCGCGGATTGCGGCTCAGCAGTCGCAGACGGTATGGATGATAGTCGTGCAACCGGTCGGCTTCTTACTAGCCTTCGTTGGACTAATCGGCAAGCTGAAGCGTTCCCCCTTCGATATACCCAAGGCCAAGTCGGAGATTGGCGCCGGTCCGCTGACCGAGTTCAGTGGACGCAAGCTGGCGCTGTGGAATCTCTCGCTCGACATGAAGACCGTGGTCAGCATCTTTCTGCTGGTCAATGTCTTCCTGGGTGGTAGCCTCACCCCATTCGCCGTCCCTGCCGCGTTGATCTTTGGTGTGAAGGCCCTACTCATCCTGCTGGCACTCTCGGTCACGGGGGTCCTGTACGCCCGACTGCGCATTGACCAACTGGCCATCCTGGGCTGGCGCGGGCTGGCACCGCTGGCCCTGGTGCAGACGTTGATTGTGATCCTGATGGGAGTTTAGTCGGTGTCTCGCCTTGTCAAATCGTTGGCCCACCTGCTGCCGGAATTGGCGCGTACACTGTTCGGCAAGCGGGTCACGGTGCACTTCCCCTTCGCCCCACTCGAGCTACCTGCCTACTTCCGGGGCAAGGTGGTCGTCCGACCGGAATTGTGCGTAGGTTGCGGACTGTGCGCGCGCGATTGCCCGGCCTTGGCGCTGGAATTGAAGCGTGAAAGCCGCGAGCAGTTCCGGCTGATTCACCATCACGATCGATGCGCCTATTGCGGACAATGCGAGGACAGTTGCCGACACGGTGCCATCACATTGGTCAACGAGTTCGTACCCGCCACAGCCCGGCGTGACACCCTGACTCGGGTCGAGGTCGAACGAGGAACCAGTACAGGACAGAATCCAGACGAAGCCTCAAACGACGATGTGCCGCATGGCAAGCCGGACGATCAAACGGGGCTCCAGAAACCAAAGATCGCCAGACCTCCTCAAATGCACTGGCCTGACGATCTAGAGTAATGCTCAGGTAGCGGGGCCAGGATTCGAACCTGGGACCTCCAGGTTATGAGTTCCAACCCTGCTACGTATGCTCTGGACTGTCAAACCAGGATCCTGAGGTCACCTCTTGCTCTCCGCTTCCCAGAAGCTTGGCTTCCTAATCCAGCGGTTAGGATTTATGCTTCTTTCCCAGTAGCGCTTTCACTTTCTTGGCGATCGAGGAATACAGTCCTGCCAAGCCTGTGGGATAGAGAATCATCAGCAGAATCATCAGCGCACCGTAGATCACCATGTGAAGACCTGGCATCTCCGTCAGGTTCGACCGAAGGTACTCGATGAAGAAGACGAATGGGAAGGCGATGACCATCCCCCCCCACATGCTGCCGCGCCCACCGATGTAGGCGATGGCCAGCACCTCGGTCGTCTTCGCGGTGTGCATAACCGACCGTGGCGTCAGAGACGCATAGTAGTGTGCGTAGAAGCCACCGAGCCAGCCGGCGAAGAAGCAAGACAGCGCGAAGTTGAACACCCGATAGTATGTCGGGTTGATCCCCGAGGCCCGCGCGGCGTCAATGTTCTGTCCGATCGCCTTGAAGGCCAACCCGAAATGGGAGCGAGTCACCAGCCGCAGCGTGACGTAGATCACCACCATCATCACCAAGATGATGTAGTAGTAAGGTAGATTGTTCGTCGTTTCCAGGAACGTGGGCGGATGCAGCCCCATCGAGCCGCGGGTCAGGGGGGTCAGGTTGCGCATCAACCCCATCAACGCAATCCCCACGAACCAGGCCATTACGGCCGCGAAGATACCGCGCAATCTCAGCGTCAACCATCCCAGTCCAAGCCCCAACAGGCCGGCCAGGCATGCTCCCGCCCATATGCCGATCCAGGGGGAGAGCCCCGGCTGCACGATCAAGAACGGCATCTCATTGGCCAGAATGGCAGAGGTGTATGCGCCGACACCCAGGAACGCAGCGAAGCCAAAGTTCACCACGTTGATGTAGCCAGACGTGAAGTCGAAGGCTACCGCCTGCGCGGCGAGGAATGCCCCCATGATAAGCCATCGCACCATGTGCTCTTGATTGAAGGGGGGGACCACAGGCAAGATGGCCGCGATGATCAGCAACGCCGCGCCCAATGGGGAGAAGCCGATGGCGTTCAAGCCGGAGACGATCACTGCCCATCGATCCGTGTCTTTCTCTTGCGCTATACCTATTGACGTCATAGTTACACTCCTAATCCATTGCTCCGACTAGCGCTCGGAGATGCCCTTGACCTCGGAGCCAAAGATGCCCGAGGGAACGACGAGCAACACCGTGATCATCACCACGGTGGGAATTACGTCGGCCCACACGACCCCCGCGAACTGCTGCGTCGCCGTCTGCAGGATTCCCACCACGAACCCGCCTACGATAGCGCCGGCCACGTTTCCCAACCCCGTCATCATCACTACGTACCACGCCAGGTAGAGCGGGTTGAGCCCCACCGTCGGATAGGCTTGGAACAGGAATAACAAGCTGGCCCCTGCGATAGCCGCTAAGGACGTCGCCAGACCAAAGGTCAGCGGGTAGATGAAGTTAAGGTTGATGCCCATCATCTGGGCCCCGATCTCATCTTGCGAAGCCGCTCGGATCGCTCGACCGGTGCGCGTCCGGCGTAGGAAGAACCACAGAGCGCCGATAGACACGGTGGCGATCATGAAGGCCATGGCGCGGTCCACGGAGATCGGTGCCCCCAGGATTGTCAGGGGGTCTGCGTCCCAGTAACGCGGGACACCCCGGAAGTTGGCGCCCAGGACTAGCGTGGTGCCGTTGGTCAGCATGAACGAAATGCCCACTGTCAGCAGGAAGGCGTTCATCACCCACTCCCCAGCCTTACTCATCAGCCGCAGGGGGTAGAAAAGGGTTTTCTCAAGGAACACACCCAAGACAAACCCAGCTATGCCTGCTGCGATGATAGCCAAGAGGGGAGCAACGGACGCCAGAAATGCGTTGGGGTTGACCTGAAGGCTTTTATGTATGGGAGTGAACACGAAATAGGATACGTAGGCCCCGACCATAAACGACTCGCCGTGGGCAAACTGGGGAACGTTCATCACGCCAAAGACCAGCGCCAAACCGACGCCCATCAGCGCCCACATGCCGCCGGTGACGATGCTGTTGACGATCTGCGCCAGCCCGCCCACTGCGCCAACCACGATGGACAGCGCCAAGGTGCCCAACAGCACGATCGTGGCAGGCAATTTCGTGGTAAATGCCTTCCGAAGCAAATTGATGGGTGAAGTCCTGGATTGCATAGTCTCCCTCTCCTTGTGGTGCATTGGTACACTGCGCCAGTGAGTAGATTGACCTAGACTGATCTGGATTGATCGTTGCGCGCCTCGTTCTACGGGTATATCAATACACCGGCTTCAGACTCCCAGATAAGCGCTCTTGACGTGCTTGTTAGTCATCAATTCGCTGCTTGGCCCCTCCAGCGCGATTCTGCCCTGCTCAAGCACGTACGCTCTGTCGGTGATCTCCAGCGTAGCGTTCACCCGCTGCTCCACGAGCAGGATGGTGACGCCGGTCTCCTGCAGCGTCTGAAGTGAATGAAACACATCCGTGACCAGATACGGGGCCAGACCGAGTGAGGGTTCGTCGACCAGCAGGAGCTCGGGGTTCGACATCATCCCGCGGGCGATGGCCAGCATCTTGCGCTCGCCACCACTCATCGTCCCGGCCAACTGGCGCTCACGCTCCTTGAGGCGGGGGAAGAGCTTGTACACGAACTCCAGCGTCTCCAACTGTTGATCCCGATCCCTGACGATATACGCCCCCATGAGCAGGTTTTCTCGCACAGACATATCCACGAACAGGTTGAGATTCTCCGAGATGTAGCTAATGCCCATCTTTGTGGTCGTATGGGCCGGCACGGCGTTCATGCGATTACCCTTGAAGAGTACCTCGCCGTCCATAGGGGGCAATAGTCCGGCGATGGTCCTCATCACAGTCGTCTTCCCAGCGCCGTTCGGTCCGATCA
>CAZYSK010000122.1:0-14145 GCA_964649415.1 uncultured Anaerolineales bacterium | reverse complement strand
CTTTTCTTCCCTAAATCCCAGCTTGAGTTGTCTCAAAATCATTGACACATTCCATTGGGGCCACAGTTTCGGGGTTCTCGAAACGCCCATCTGGGAGTTGAGTCAATCACAACAGTGTTCGCCCTGATCAAGGCCATGGTGGCAGGTAGAATCGAGGATGAAGGGCCAGACCATCTCCAAGTCAGAAGTGTCGCGGGCCGGGTCTATCGGATTGAGTTCTCCCCCGACCCAGACATAGCAATCCGACAGGTGCTTGACGACAACTCCTTCCGCAATCGGAATGCAATTGAAATAAAAGGGGGCACCGATTACTCAAACATTCATAACCGATTGGGAGAAGCCGAGAAGAGCCATCAGAAGGCCAAGGGAGAAGGTTTCACTCAGTTCTGGACAGTCGTGAATGTCAAACACATCGAACCCTCTGCGTGGAGACAAGAGACCCCCACCACGAATGAGCTGTTCTATCTCGGTCGAATCGCCGACACTAGAAGCAATGAGTACGCGCGATTCAAAGAGTATCTTGCCTCAGAAATCGGCATCTAGCCCGAAGTCAAATACCTTTCTTCCCGAAAGTACCAATACGCTTCGTTCTCTGATTCAGGTCGAGATTGCCACCGCTGGACCCAGAGACTCCAGACACCATGAGATCAGGACGATGCACATCACACTTGAGACGACAGTCATCCAGGGCATACCCACACTCACGCTCGCGCCCCGCGCGGCCGAGCGTTGTCCGGCCGTGTTCTTCATCTCCAGCTATGGAGGCACAAAGGAGACCGGTTTGAGCCTCGGCAACCGCCTGGCTCAACGAGGCATCTTCTTCGTCAGCTTCGACGCCTGGTTGCACGGCGAACGCTACGACGAGCGCCTTGATCGTGCCGCAGACCCGGAGCGAGGCGGCATCTACCCACCGGCGACCGGCCTGGATATTTGCGTGCTGTTCTTCCAGGTCATCCACCGGTGCCTGGCTGACGTCAGGACCTTGATGGCTCACTACGCGAATGACCCGCGCGTGGATGTGGGCCGATGTGGTGTGACGGGCCTGTCCATGGGGGGCTACGCCAGTTTCCTGGTGTTCGCGAACGTGCCGCAGATGAAAGCCGCCGTTCCGATGATCGGGGTGCCGAGTTTCACGCGCCGCTGGGTTGACATCCTGGATGAAACGACCTACTCCAACGAAGAGTGGGCCGCGGCGCTCGCAGGAGTGGAGAAGCAGACCCAGGCACACACCGCGTTTGTCCGGGAGATCGATCCATACGACAAACTGAAGGAGGCAGCGCCCCGTGCCCTGCTGATCATGAACTGCGATTTCGACACGGACCAGCCCAAGCTATACTCAGTCTATGCCTATCGAGAGCTGCTGCCATACTATGCGGACAATCCGCGCGAATTGCGCCTCAGGATCTACCCGGCGGGACACGTCGTCACGCCCGCCATGGAGCAAGACGCCGTGGATTGGTTTTGCCAGCACCTGGGCGAACCCACCTGAACGCCGGCGCAAGGCTGGCCCTTCTGCTCCAGGAAGCGTTCCCCACCCACAAGGAAGGCAACTGTGGACAAGTTGACAAGTGCCCTGCTGCTCATCACCCTATCGCTGGGGCTGGTGGCCGGATGCCAGCCCCGGACTGTCGTCAGGACTGTCGAGGTGGTGGTCACGTCCCAGCCCAGGGTTGTGGAAGTGACGGCGACGCCTGTGCCGACCAGCACCCCGCCGCTCCTGGTCACGGTCAGCGTCTGCGCCAACGGCTGCGACTTCAAAACCATCCAGGCCGCCGTCGACGACACCCACACCGTTGACGGTTCCACCATCGACGTGACCGATGCGGTCCACACGGAAGTAGACATCACCGTGGACAAGGACGTCATCATCCAGGGGCACGGAGCCGCTAACACCATCGTCCAAGCCCACGAATCGGTGGAGGCTGCCGCCGGTCGCGTCTTCCTCGTCACGGACGGCGCTAGCGTGACCATCCGCCGGATGACGATCCGGCACGGCAACCCGCCCGAACACCTGCGGACCGGCGGCGGCATCTACAACGACTACTTCTGCGCGCTGGCGCTCCGGGACAGCGTCGTCGCCCACAACGTGGCCAGCGACGGCGCTGGCATCAGCAACAGGGGCACGATGACCATCACCAACTGCATCATCAGCGACAACGTCGCCGACGGCATTGAGGAACCCGGCCACCAGTGCGGCAACGGCGGCGGCATCAAGGCCGTCGCGACCGCGACGACGATGATCGCCAACAGCACCATCAGCGGCAACCACGCCGCCGGCAGAGGCGGGGGCATCAAGAGCAACTGCGATGGCACGATGGAGATCGTCAACTGCACCATCAGCGGCAACACCGCCCGGGACTCCGTGGCCGGCATCTATGCCCGGGGCAGCGTGACGATCACGCACAGCACCATCGCAGGCAACGACGCGGCAAACCTGGGCAAGCACGCAGGCGAAGCCAGCGGCATCTGCGTGCGGGATCTGCTGAGCTTCTCCAATACCATCATCGCCAACAACGGCGGGGGGCCGGATTGCGGCCTCTGCGAGAGCGCCGGTGTCTATGGCAGTATCGGCGTGAACGCCAACAACCTCATAGGGGATGGCAGTTGCCACGCCGACCTCACTGGTGATCCTATGCTGGGACCTCTGGCCGACAACGGCGGCCGCTCGATCGGCGCCGGCCATACGCTCCAGACCCACGCGCTGCTTCCCGGCAGCCCGGCGATTGACGCCATCCCCACCGATGCATGTAACGTCGATAGCGACCAGCGCGGAGAACCCCGGCCTCGAGGGGCCGGTTGTGACGTCGGTGCGTATGAACTGCAGGCTAATCAATGACATCAAGGAGGTACAAGGTGGCGTTAAGACTATCGAGACGTGAGTTCCTCACCATGGCGGGGGCGGCTGCTTCTGCCGCAGTTCTGGGTGCGTGCACGCCGGGAGCGCCCACCGGAGGCGCGGAAGAGCCTGAGGCCGCGCCCACGGCGACGCCCACACCCCCTCCACCCACACCGACCGAGGTTCCACCCACCCCAACACCGGTGGTCGTGGGCGAGCCCGGCGGATTCGACATGGTCCTGGTGGAGGCCGGCAGTTTCGAGATGGGGTCCGCCAGCGGCCGTTCAGCCGAGCAACCCGTGCACACGGTACAGATCACCGCGCCCTTCTACATCAGCAAGTACGAGGTAACCTGCGAGCAGTACAGTGACTTTCGCAGCGATGCAGCGTGCGGAGATCTGCCCGTGGGCGTGATCTGGTATGACGCTGTGGAGTACTGCAACTGGCTGAGCGAGAGAGCAGGGCTCATCCCCTGCTACGAGCTGAAGAGGCTAGGCACGAAGTGCGACTTCACTGCAACCGGATACCGGCTTGCCACGGAGGCCGAGTGGGAGTATGCCGCTCGTGGCGGAAACAGGAGTCAGGGCTATGTGTACGCCGGCAGCGATGATCCCGCTGAAGTCGGCTGGTATGCCGACAATTCGGGCGAGCAAGCCCATCCCGTCGGGCAGTTGGAGCCGAATGAACTGGGGCTGTACGATATGAGCGGTAACCTGATGGAATGGTGTTGGGACTGGTATACACGCGATTACTACGAAGAATCGCCATCCAGCGACCCAACGGGGCCTAAGCTAGCCAGCACGAGCTACCGGGACACCATCAAGGTGCTGCGCGGCGGCACATTCGCGGGAGATGCCGCGGGGATACGGGCGACCAGCCGCCACTATGCAGCACCGGACTACGGCGAAGGTGGTGGGGACGCGATTCGCCTCGTGAGGACGGCATGAATGAGAGGAGGAAAAGCATGAGCACACTGCTCGACTACTTCGAGTCGTACAATAAGAGAATCTTCCCCCTGCAAGCCATCACAGCAGTTGTGGCGATCACATTGGCCGCTCTTCTGTTCATTCTACCAGGCATCGCAACAACCGTCCTTCTCAAAGCTTACCTGAGCGTCATCTTCATCTGGATCGGTGCGGCCTTTCTCTTTCTGATGGGAGATCTGAGGAAGCGAATGCCCTTCGTGTCATTCGCAACAGCCGCGGCCTACTTCCCCCTGGCGATCATCTTCATCCTGGACATCTTCTCAATGCAGACAGCGTACCGTGTCTCCCAACCAGGCTGGCGTCTGTATGTATCGCTTTTCATGATGGCTTGGGGGGTGATCATATATCCCCTGACAGGGTACACCGTTGGACATCGCTATCCCAGAGTGCCTCTCTTTGGAGCGATGCCGTGTCCTACCAACATATTCACCATCGGGTTGCTTACAGCCTTCGCATCCACGCAGCTCGACACGATAGCTCTCTACATATTGTCGTCCATGGCGATCACTGCAGCCGTCAGGGCGGCCCTTGTCGGCTTCGATGGAGAGCGAATCTATGAAGACCTGGCCCTTCTTGCGAGTGGCGTATACGGGTTTGTGATCGCGCTGGTGGTACTCTAGACAAATGATGCACAGAATCGGTGTGCCATACGAGAGAAAAGCGCTGTACGTGCTGATCACAGTCCCTATGGTCGTCATGTACGTCGCCATTGCGATACACCTCTGGACAGTTAGGGAGGTCTTCGCAGTCATCTACTGTGCGTTCTTCGTGTTCGTCATGATCTTCCAAAGCTACAACTGCATATACTGGCGCTGTCCCCACGTGGGTACCCTCTGCCCCGGCGCGGGTGGCTTCTGCATACCGTCCAGCTACATCGCCAAGCTGTTTCGGCACGCCAAGAGATCCAAGGCGCTGTACAACCTGTTCTGTACACTGGCCTATCTCAACTTCTTTGGGATCATCTTCTTCCCTATGTACTTCATATATCGGCTGAGTGTGGTCTATCTGCTCGCGTACCTGAGTATCGTGGTCGCCTATGCGCTGGGAATGCTCGTGCTGATCTGCCCCGTCTGCGGGGCCAGAGACGCTTGTCCAGGGGGACAGACGGCCGTGCAGTTGAGGGGACTGATCAGTAAGTGAGCGCGGTGGCTGAGTTGTGGTCAGCGGGCAGCCTCGCCCCACTTGCGTAAGTCGGGCAGTGTGCGTATAATAGCCGGGCAACGGATAGAACAAACGTTCTCGCACATTCTTCAAACAGGCAGGCACGGAGGAGGGCACAGGTTCCAAACGTTGTCCTACACACAAGGAGACACTTCTTATGTCCAATAGGCCCAAAGTCGCCGCGTTGTACACGCAGCCCGAGACCGTGATCGACGACTACCGGCGGCTGTTCGAGCTCGCCGGGGGCGCGGAGGCACTCCAGCCCAACACCACGACCATCCTCAAGGATAACATCACGTGGCACTTCCCGATGCCGGGGGCCAACACCACCCCCTGGCAGCTCGAAGGCACCATTTTGGCGCTGCGCCAGGCCGGCTTCGACGACATGGTCTGCGTACAGAACCGGACTGTGGTCACGAACGCGTTCAAAGGCGAGGACCTGAACGGATACGTGCCGATCTTTCGGCATCACGAGGTACCGGTCCTGTACAACTTCCACGAGCAGGACATGGCCTGGGTGCCCTACCGGCCCAAGGCCACGATGCTGGCCCTGGATCACATCTACCCCAAGGGCATCCACATCCCGGACTTCTTCCTGGGCAAGAACATCGTTCACCTGCCCACGGTCAAGACACACATGTACACCACGACCACCGGGGCGATGAAGAACGCCTTCGGCGGGCTGCTCAGCAAGTACCGGCACTACACACATACCTGGATTCACGAGACGCTGGTGGATCTGCTGGCGATCCAGAAGGAGATTCACCCCGGCATGTTCGCCGTGATGGACGGCACGACCGCGGGCAATGGCCCAGGGCCGCGCATGATGCAACCGGTGGTCAAGAACGTGATCCTGGCCTCCGCCGACCAGGTGGCGATTGACGCGGTAGCCGCCAAGCTCATGGGTTTCGACCCGCTGGAGATCGACTACATCCGCCTGGCCCACGAGCGCGGGCTAGGCGTGGGCGACGTCAGCCAGATCGAGATGGTAGGCGACGACGTATCGGGGGAGGACTGGCGCTTCGAGATAGGCTACAACTCCCATCGCTTCCTGGCCTGGCTGGCCTGGTACGGACCCACGAGCGTGTTCCAGAAACTCGTGCTGCGGACGCCCCTGGTATGGATCGCCATCCTGATCGGGGAGGTCGAGCAGGATTACCTCTACTGGCCCCTGAAGTACAAGGCCGTGGCCAGGCGCTGGCGCGACGGCACCGCCTGGGGGCAGTTGTTCGAGCGATACCAGGAGCAAGGATACATGGTGGACTAGGAGATCCCAGATGGAGAAGCTCACGCTCACCAGGCAGCAGGCCCGCCGCTGCATGCTGGCCCACCAGGGCCTGTGGCCGCCGTACGCGTTGGCGGGCAAGTCCGGCGTGCTCAGCTACGTCCGTCGCGTCGGCTGCCTGCAGTACGACCCGCTCAACATCGTGGGCCACAACTCGGAGTTGGTGCTCCAGGCCCGCGTCTCGGACTTCCGGCCCGGGATGCTGCGGGAACTGCTCTACGAGGACCGGAGGCTCGTCGACGGGTGGGACAAGAACATGGCGATCTACTGCGTCGAGGACTGGCCGTGTTTCCACCGCCGCAGGGAGCGTGCCCGGCGCCACCCGGGGAAGAGCCCCGAGGCCGTCCGATCTATCCTGCCCCAGGTGCGCCAGGCGATCCAGGAGCGCGGCCCGCTGTCCTCAATCGACCTGGATTTCGATCAGACCGTGGACTGGTCGTGGGCGCCGACACGGCTGGCGCGAGCGGCACTGGAAAGCATGTATTCCTGGGGCGAGCTGATCATCCACCACAAGGTACACACCCGTAAGGTGTATGACTTCGCCAGCCGCCACGTTCCAGAGGAGTTGCTGGCGGCTCCCGACCCCAACGAGGCACAGGAGCAGTATCACGACTGGTACGTCATGAGACGCATTGGGAGCGTCGGGCTGTTGTGGAACCGGTCCGGTGGCGCCTGGCTCGGGATTTCCGACATCAAGAGCCCGGAACGCAGCGCCGCCTTCGGGCGGCTGCTTGAGCAGGGGGAAATCGTGGAGCTGCGCGTGGAGGGCATGGGACCTCCGCTCTACATCAGGGCTGCGGACACCCCATGCCTCGACCGAGCACTGGACCCCGATGGCCCGCCGCCGCGTGCCGTCGTGCTGGCCCCGCTGGACAACCTGCTCTGGGACCGGCGGCTGGTGCAGGACCTGTTCGACTTCGAATACGTGTGGGAGGTGTACAAGCCGGCCGCCGAACGGCGCTATGGCTACTACGTGCTGCCCATCCTGCACGGCGACCGCTTCGTAGCCCGGTTTGAACCGGGCCGGGACAAGGAGAGCGGGGCACTGGTCGTCAAAGGCTGGTGGTGGGAGGACGGCGTGAGACAGACGGAAAGACTGCACGCCGATCTGCACGACTGCTTCGGGCGGTTTCTGCGCTACCTGGGCACACAGTCCGTCCAGGTTGAGGGCCAGGCCGCGGCACAGACCGGCCTGGATTGGATGAAGACCTACGACCCTACAGTCTGAATACGACGCGCTTCTGTTTGACCTGTCACCCCTCTCCATCCACGAACTGGCGTTCGTACAGCTTGCGGTACGTGCCGCCCTGGGCGAGCAGCTCGGCGTGCTGGCCGCGCTCGACCAGGCGCCCACCCTCGACCACGCAAATCAGGTCGGCGTGGCGCACGGTGCTCAGCCGGTGGGCAATGACGATGGCCGTGCGCCCCGCCAGCAGCCGTAACAGCGCCTCCTGGATCAGCACCTCGGTCACCGTGTCCACGCTTGAGGTGGCCTCATCCAGGATCAGGATACGCGGGTCGGTCAGCATCGCCCGCGCGAAACAGATGAGCTGCCGCTGGCCGAGCGACAGATTCACGCCGCTCTCCAGAATCTGTGTTCCATAGCCCTCGGGCAGCGCAGTGATGAAATCGTGCGCGTTGGCCAGCCGGGCGGCCTCCTCGACAGCGCTGTCGTCCGCGTCGGGACGGCCAAAGCGTACGTTGTCGGTGATCGTCCCGGAGAAGAGGAAGGGGTCCTGCGGCACCAGCCCCATCTGGCTACGCAGCGAGCGCTGCTTGACCTCGCGTACGTCGATCCCGTCGATCAGCACCGCTCCGTCGACCACGTCGTACAGGCGGGCGATCACGTTGGCGATGGACGTTTTGCCTGCCCCCGTCGGCCCCACCAGCGCCACCGTCTGCCCTGGCTCAATGACCAGGTTCACGTCGTGCAACACCCTCGTCTCGCCTCGGTAGGAGAAGGACACGTCGCGCAGCTCCACCCGGCCGGCGATGGGCGGCATATCCACCGCGCCGGGCCTGTCGGCCACATCCGGCTCGGCGTCGAGCAGGGCCAGCACCTGCTCTCCCCCCGCCATAGCGGCCTGCATCGTCGTATAGAGCTGACTCAGCTCGCGGATGGGCTGGAAGAAACGGCTCACATAGGCCAGGAAGGCCACCATCACGCCCAGCGTCAACTCCCCCTCCGCCACTGCCCGTCCGCCGAACCACAGCACGACCGCGGTGGCCAGCATGCCCAGGAACTCGACGGCGGGCAGGAAGGTGAAAGAGAGGGACATCGCGGTGATGTAGGCCTCGCGGTTGGCGCGGTTGACGGCGTCGAACTGCTCGTGGGAGCTATCCTCCTGCGCAAAGGCCTGGATGACGCGCATGGCGGTGATACCCTCCGCCAGGTCGCCCACGACGGCGGCGATCCGGGCCCGGGTGTCCCGATAGGCGACCTTGGCCCGCCGGGCAAAGAGGGCCGTCGCCAGGATCATCAGCGGCAGCACGCTCAGGCTGAGCAGCGCCAGCCGGGGGCTCATCGACAGCATGACGACGACGATGCCCCCCAATACGAGCACGTCGCCGACCAGCGTGACCAGGCCCTCCGAGAGCAGCTCATTGATCACCGCCACGTCGTTGATCACGCGGGATAGGGTGACGCCGACGATGCGGGTGTCGTGGTAGCCCAGCGACAGCACCTGCAGGTGACGGAAGAGCTGCGCCCGCAACGTGAACAGCAGCCGCTGGCCCACCCAGGAAAGCAGGTAGCGCTGTCCCGCCGTGACGACATAGAGGCCTAAGAAGACGGCCAGCGTCAGCAGGGCCACCCGTCCCAGCGCAACCACGTCACCCTGGGCGATGTGCTGGTCGATGGCCATCTTGATCAGGTAGGGCGCGACCAGGCTCAGCCCTGAGGCAGCCAACATGAGCAGGAACGCGACAGCCATGCGGGGCCAGTACGGGCGCAGGAAGGCCAACAGTCGCAGCGCGATACGCGGGTCGAAGGGCTTGCCCTCCACCTCCTCGCCAAAGCCACGCATCAAACGGCCGGGTCCCGTGCCGGCGCTCGTCGTCCCGATCGAGACGCTCATCTCTGTGCCCCCATTCGGCCCGCTCCCGGCCCGTCTTGGGGCCGCAACTGGCGGTGATAGATCTCGGCGTAAAGCCCCGACGTGCGCAACAATTCCTCGTGCGTGCCTTGCGCGGCCACCCGTCCCCTATCCAGGAGCAGGATCAGGTCGGCCATTCGCACCGTGCTCAGCCGCTGGGCGATGATGAAAGATGTCCGCCCGCGCATCAGCCGCTCCAGCGCCCGTTGGATCAACTGCTCGGTCTCGGTATCGACGCTGGAGGTGGCATCGTCGAGGATCAGGATGCGGGGGTCCTTGAGCAGCGCGCGGGCGATGGCGATGCGCTGCTTTTGCCCGCCGGAGAGGGTGACGCCCCGCTCGCCGACGGGCGTGTCATAGCCGTGGGGCATATCGACGATAAAGGGGTGGGCCTGGGCCGCCCGCGCCGCGGCGATGATCTCCACCTCGCCTGCGTCCGGGCGGGCGAAGCCGATGTTCTCCCGCACGGTGGCGGCAAACAGCGTCGTCTCCTGCAGCACGATGCCGATCTGGTCGCGCAGCGAGT
This sequence comes from uncultured Anaerolineales bacterium, assembly GCA_964649415.1. GTDB lineage: Bacteria > Chloroflexota > Anaerolineae > B4-G1 > B4-G1 > CAZYSK01. Next base: position 4,256 of record CAZYSK010000122.1, on the reverse strand, counting down.
TGAGCGTCACGCGCTGGATATCGTGGCCGTCGAGCGTGATCCGTCCGCCGGTGGGATCGTAGAAGCGCGGGATCAGGTTGATGATGGTCGACTTGCCGGACCCGGTTGCGCCCAGTAGGGCAATCACCTGCCCCGGCCGGGCCTCGAAGGAGACCCGGTCCAGGACGCGGTGGCGGCCAAAGTAGGCGAAGGAGACGTCCTCGAAGCACACGTGGCCCTCGACGGCTGGCAGCGCGACCGCATCGGGCAACTCCTCCACCTCCGAGCGGGCGTCGAGGATCTCGAATACACGCTCGCCCGCCGCCGTCGCCATCGCCAGGAAGGGGGTGATCAACCCGACGCGGCGCACCGGCTCGGCCAACTGCCCCAGGTAGGTCGAAAAGGCCACCAGTTCGCCCAGCGTGAGCTGGCCGCGGACGACCAGCGAACCGCCGTACCAGATGATGAGCACCAGGCCAGCGTTGGCGATGAACGTCAGCAAGGGGGCGTTGACCGCCCGCAGGCGGGCCGCCAGCGCCGAGAGGTCGAACCAGCGGGCGTTCTCCCGGTCAAAGCGCTCGACCTCGGCCTCTTCCTGGGCAAAGGCCTTGACGACGCGCGCGCCGCGCAGGTTCTGCTCCACGCGGGCGGTCAGCACGGCCAGTTGCTGCTGGATGTCGGTCGAGAGGGGGCGGTAGCGACGGGCAAAGGCAAAGGCCCGGTAGACGAGCAGCGGCATCGTGGCCAGTGCCAGCAGCGCCAGCGCGGGATTCATCCACACCAGCGCCACCAGTGTGCCCAGCAGCAGCGCAGCGCCCTCGAGCAGGCGCATGGTGGCCCGGCCGGTCAGAAAGCGGATGCGCTCCACATCCTGCACGGCCCGGGAGAGCAGGTGGCCGGTCTCAGTGCGGTCGTGGTAGGAGAAGGACAGCGAGGCCAGCTTGTGGTGAATGTCGTTGCGCACGTCGTAGGCCACATTCTGCGACGAGATCTCTACCCAGCGGTTCTGCAGGAAGCCGAACCCGCCCTTGACCAGCGTCAGCCCGACGAGGCCCAGCACCGACCAGCCTAGCAGACGCGTATCCCGCTGGCGAATGCCCCGGTCGACGATGTGCCGGATAAGCTGGGGGATGGCGATGTTGAGCAGGTTGACGGTCAGCAGTACCGCGTAGGCGGCGCTAACCAGGCGCCAGTGGGGGCGCAGATAGGCGTAGCAGCGCTGCAATATCCGCCCTGCGCTTGAGTGAGTGCGTTGCACCTTGTTGGTTATGTACCCCAGTATCCCCAATATCCCAACTCTAATACTTGTACTCCTCCCGCACAGGGCTAAAGATGTCGAGCACCCGGGCCGGGTTGTCCCCCGTCTGAGCGCCGTGTTCCACGCCGCCAGGTATCAGGTAGGTATCGCCCGGGGCCAGCCAGCGGGTCTCCCCGTCGATCGTCAGCTCGAGTGCCCCGGAGACGACGGTGCCGGCCTGCTCGTGGGTATGGGTGTGCATAGGCACGACGGCCTGGGGGTCCAGATCGACCACAGCCGCGAGCATCCTATCACCCCAGAAGGTGCGCATACGCACGCCCGGGGCGATTTCCTTCGTCTCCCTGTTCTCAAGATCGCAGAAATGTGAGTGGACCATGGTTCTCCTTTGTCGTCGTCAGTCCCACCAGCTACAGTATCCACCATCCATCAGGGCAGAGCATCTTGGCGAACTCGACGAACCGCGTTCCCCAACCCTGCCGCCATTCGATCGGGTCGACATAGAGCCGATTCGAGCCTGGTACAGTATAGTGCAAATCCACACACAGGTCAACGCGAGCGCCCCCGACGTAGTGAGCAACGTCCGCTCGTCGCTGGCTGGATTCGGGAACGCTCAGGCCTGAGCAGGTAGCACGAAATCCCTGGCACTTTCGTTGCAAGGGTGGTAGAATGACGGCGGAGGGTGCATGCGGATCCGGGCATCCGCGTGATCTACGCAAAACAGCCCATATGCGACGAGACGCCGGAACTCGAGCGGATTTGGCGGAACCGGGCACCAGCCCGGCCCGGAGGCGTGTGATGGTGACAGACGATAGCCTGAAAGTCGGTATCGCGCAAATCGCGCCCGTTTGGCTGAACCGGGCGCGCACACTCGCGAAGGTCGTGAGGCACGTGGAGTTGGCCGCCGCCGAGGGCTGCCGCCTGCTTGCATTCGGCGAGGCACTCGTGCCGGGGTATCCGTTCTGGATTGAGCGCACCGACGGCGCTCGCTTCAACTCGCCGGTTCAGAAGGACGTCCACGCCCACTACATGCACCAGGCGGTGCAGATCGAGGCGGGACACCTGGAGCCGCTGTGCCGCGCTGCGTCGGCCCACCACATCGCGGTCTACGTCGGGTGCATCGAGCGGGCGCAGGACCGGGGCGGTCACAGCCTGTATTGCTCGCTGGTGTACGTGGACCCCCGGGGAGCCATCCAATCCGTGCACCGCAAGCTTATGCCCACCTACGAGGAGCGCCTGACCTGGGCGCCGGGTGACGGGCACGGCCTGCGCGTACACCCGCTGGGAGCCTTCACGGTCGGCGGGCTGAACTGCTGGGAGAACTGGATGCCGTTGCCGCGCGCCGCGCTGTACGCCCAGGGCGAGGACCTGCACGTCGCGGCCTGGCCCGGGGGCCTGCACAACACGTCGGACATCACGCGCTTCATCGCCAAAGAGGCGCGCTCGTACGTGATCTCGGCCTCCGGCCTCATGCGCAAAGCTGACTTCCCCCCCGAAACGCCCCACCTGGACCAGATCCTGGCCAATAGCCACGGACGCACGATCAATGTCCGCGATGTCCTGGCGAACGGGGGCTCCTGCATCGCGGGGCCGGACGGCGAATGGATCGTCGAACCGGTCGTTGGGGAGGAACGACTGATCGTCGCGGCCATCGACCACCAACGGGTGCGGGCCGAGCGGCAGAACTTCGACCCCGCCGGCCACTACGCCCGGCCCGACGTGACCCGGCTCACCGTGAACAGAGAGCGGCAGAGCACCTTGACGCTCGTCGACTGAGTGGGAGAGGAACCTGTGCAAGCCTCCCGGACCGCGCGGACGAACGCCAACGTCCGCCCCATCCTGGCCGCACGCGCCGCAACTGATCACCCAGAACGGGAGCCCCTTGCTCCGTGCGCCCGCTGCGGGGCGAACGTGCCCGGCGGCACCGAGGGCTGCCGGAAGCTATTCCACGCGGTCCTGGCCCTGGAATACGGCGATCCCGCCTACGGCGCTGTCCATCTCCTCACGGTCGACGCCTACGCGCTGCAGCACTCGGAGGATCACGGACCACGGTCCAACGCGGTCCACCTGCTTCGCCTGTGCATGCTGCTGGAGCACGGGGGAGACCCGAGCATCGGGCAGAACCCCCACTGGTTTCAGGCCGAGGTCGAGACCCGGCGCGATATCCCCTACCTCGAACCACCGGTGGATCGCGGGGCGCTCACGGTGGCCCACGTGCACGGGGCAGCCACGCCCGAAGAACACGGCGAGCGCGTCTACCGGTGGGCGCGCTCCGTATGGGAGGCATACAGCGCGCATCACGCGTGGGCGCGCCGGTGGCTGAGAGAGCGCTGAACCGCCTGGAGGATATGATGGCAGAAAGCAGACATCGGTTGCTGGCCGTGTGCGGCCTCTACTGCGGCGCGTGTTACCATTACCTGGCCGCTTCTCCCCAGGGCAAGCACCTGCTGGAGGAGGCCGCCCGCCAGGGGCGGGACGTAGACGGATTCGCCTGCCAGGGGTGCCGCTCAGACGTGCTATACGTTCACCCCGGGTGCGCGCAGTGCAGGATCAGGGCGTGCGCGGAAGAAATGGGCGTGTTGCATTGTGGTCTGTGCGACGCATTCCCCTGCGAACGGATCACGGCTTTCCGGGATGACGGGCGGGTGCATCATCGGGACGTCTTGACCCAGCTCGAGGAAATCCGGGCCAAGGGACCTGACCGCTGGCTGGCGGAACAGGCCGAGCGCTGGAGATGCGCGTGCGGGGCCAGTTTCAGTTGGTACGAGGAAACCTGCAGCAACTGCGGTGCACCGCTCGCATCATATGGCCCCGATCCAGCCGGAGACAAGCCACTTACCGGCCAGCGGTGATCCGACGTGCGCGCGTGTATTGACGCAGGCTCACCCCGGCCGGTTCGCTGAGCCGGCCGGGGCTGCCTGGCCTGACTGCTTCAGTCGAGATCGTCCTCTTCGACCATCTTCTGCCCGACGAATACGCCGATCTTGGGCAGGCCGATCAACAGCGGCGTGCCGACGATGGC
>CAZYSK010000121.1:0-14441 GCA_964649415.1 uncultured Anaerolineales bacterium | reverse complement strand
CCGCCGCGCAGCAGCGCGATCTCGCCCACGTATTGGCCGGGGCCCAGGCGGGCGATGGTGAACTCCTGGCCGTTCGATGCCTTCAAGTGCACCTCCACCTGTCCCTTGGTGATGATGTAGAAGTTCTCAGGCGGGGCGCCTTCCTGGATGATCGTGGCCCCGGGCGGGAACTTGAGATGTTCCAGCGAGCGAGTGGCGTCAATCAGTTCCTGTTCGCTCAGCGCCGGGAAGACGTCGGCCAGGTACTCCTCGATGATCTCGCCATCGGCGATGATGACCGTGCGCGTCACCCGCTCGGCCAGATCCTGGTCGTGGGTCACCATCAAGATCGTCTTCCCCTGGTCTACCAGGTTCTCAAACAGCCGGAAGATCGACTCCGCCGTCTTGGAGTCCAGGTTGCCCGTGGGCTCGTCGGCCACGAGGATGGGCGGATCGTTGGCCAGCGCTCGGGCGATGGCGACGCGCTGTTGCTGGCCGCCGGACAGAGCCGAGGGCAGCTTGTGGGCGTGGTCGGCCAACTCCACCTGCTCCAGAAGGTGCATCGCCCGCTCCCGGCGCTGGCGCCTGGAGTACATGTGGCAGAAGTCCATCGGCAGCATCAGGTTCTCGATGACGGTGAGTGTGGGCAGGAGCTGGAAGAACTGGAAGATGACGCCGATGTTGCGCCCGCGCCACTCCGCCAGCTTTCCCTCGCTGAGCGTGTGGACGGCCGTGTCCCCCACCAGCACGTCGCCCGATGTAGGCCGGTCGATGCCGGTGATCATATTGATGAGGGTTGATTTGCCGCTGCCTGACTTGCCGATCACGGCCACGAACTCACCGCCGTCTATCTGCAAATCCACGTTCTCGAGCGCCGTGAAATCACCCGCGGCGCTGCGATAGGTTTTCACCACTTGTTGCAGCTCGATGAGGTGACTGTTGCCGTTTCGGTAGTGGCCGGTTGCCGTCGCTTCTGTTGCTGCTTGCTCATTTCGATTCCCGATCATCCTGAATACCCTCCTGAGAACTATCAGGCGTCAAGTGCCAGGTGCCCGTCGCGCGCGGCACGTGGCACTTGACGGTTGGCGCGCTACAAGCTGGTTTGGCTGCGCCTGCCGGCAAGCCTACCGCCCACCCAGCCGCCGAGCACGGCCACGATGACGCTGGCCAGAGTCCACACATCCACCACGCCCCACTGCCAGGCTCTGAGCGCCAGCACGAGTGCCGCAGCCAGAACGCCGGCGACGAGGCCCGCCAACTGGGGATTGTCCTCCGACCGCCGGGCGGCCATGCGGCCTCCGATCACGGCGCCAATGGCCGTGATGACGATGCCCACGATGATGAACGGTGTGCTTATGAACGCCTCGATCAGCATCTCCTGCGGGGGCGTCCCCCGAAGCTGGAAGCCGATCACGAGGCCATAGCCGAACTGAACAGCCAGTGTGAGCACAAAAGCGAGGACAGCAGCGACGATAGCACCGATGACCACCCAACTCCATTTGATCGTAGAGAAATCGAACGACATGACAAACCTCCTTCTTTCTTTTTGCAGTTCACTGTACTTGATCCAAGCAGCACCACTATAGCAGCCGATGAAGGTTTTGTGATGTGCGGGAGGTCATCGCCCAGGTCACATTACCCGCTGTGACCGGGTCACATTCGGATGTGTGACGTGCACGTAGCTGCCCAGTCTGGTACGGGTTGTTGGCCGCACCGCCGTAGAACAGGCGGAGCTGGAGGGAAGAACCGGCCAACACCGGCTCTTTCAGGCCGGTGGCGGAGCTGGAGGGAAACCGGCCAACACCGGCTCTTTCAGGCCGGTGGCGGAGCTGGAGGGAAACCGGCCAACACCGGCTCTTTCAGGCCGGTGGCGGAGCTGGAGGGAAGAGTCGACCAACACCGGCTCTTTCAGGCCGGTGGCGGAGCTGGAGGGAAGAACCGGCCAACACCGGCTCTTTCAGGCCGGTGCGGGACGGCACAGGTGCTCAGGTTACAGCAGGCCCATCTCCCTGGCCTTCAGGGCCGCTTGCGTCCGGTCGCGCACGCCCAGTTTCCCCAGGATGTGCGTCACGTGATTCTTCACCGTGCCTTCTGCGATGAAGAGCTGCTCGGCGATCTCTCGGTTGCTGGCTCCCGTGGCGATCAATGCCAGGATCTCCGATTCGCGCTCAGACAACGGCTCGATCAACGGCTCCATTTGCGCCGCCGGTACCATGCTCGAAACCCGGGTGAATTCGGTGATCACTTTCGCAGCCACCGATGGTTGGAGGATCGATTCGCCCCGGGCCGTGGCGTGGATCGCCGCGACCAACTGCGCGGAATCCACGTCTTTCAGCAGGTACCCCACCGCGCCAGCCCGCAGCGCGTCGAATATGTATTCATCGTCGTCGAAAGTCGTGAGCACGATCACCCTGCATTGGGGCAGGGCTTTCTTCAGCCGGCGTGTAGCCCCAACGCCATCCAGTATCGGCATGCGCACGTCCATCAGAACCACGTCCGGGCGGACACTGGCTGCAACCTCGACCGCTTCCTGCCCGTTGCCGGCCTGTCCGACGACCTGAATGTCCGTATGGACAGAGAGCAGCGTCTCCAATCCCTCTCGAAAGAGGGCCTGGTCGTCCACGAGCAATACACGGATGGCCATGCGGCTTCTCATTCCTCTGGCTGTAGCGATCTGCCCGCTTGCGGCACCGGCACGCTGGCCGTCAGGCGAAATCCCTTCCCCACGCCCGTACTGATCTCCAGCCTGCCACCCAGCAACTGCATCCGTTCCCGGATCCCCACCAACCCGAATCCCCCGCTCGTCTCCGCGGTGCCCACGCCGTTGTCCCTCACCTCCAGTCTCACTTCGCCGGGCTGGAAGTCCAGCACGACGTCAACCCGGGAGGCGCGCGCGTGTTTGCGCACGTTGGTCAGCCCTTCCTGAGCGGCCCGATAGAGCGCCAGCGCGACCTTGTGCTCCAGCGTTTGTGGTTCGCCAACCACCCTGAATTCTGTGACGATACCGGTGCTCTGTGCGTCCTCGACCAGGGACGCGATGGCTTCGCGTAGCGGCCGGTTGCTGACCGGGGATTCCCTCAGAGCCGCCACAGACTCCCGAACCCGGGCCAGCCCCTTCTGGGTCAGTTCCTGCGCTTTGTTCATCGCGTCCAAAGCGCGCTCCGCGTCGGAATCCATCACCACTTTGGCGGCCTCGATCTGCACGTTTACGGTCGTGAGATAATGGCCCAGATTGTCGTGAATCTCCCTGGCCAGGCGATTGCGTTCCTGCGTGATCGCGAGTTCCTCGGCCTGAGTGGCGTAAGCGGCAAGCTGCACGTTCGCTTCCTCCAGTTCCGCCATCAGCCGCTCTGCGTTCTCGCGAGCCTGCTCCTCGTTTAAGCGCATCTGGGCAAACGTGGCCACGAAGAAAACCACGGAGGCTGCGATGGCGCTGTTGATTGGCACGTTGACCAGCGCGTCGGTCCAGCTTGTTTGACGCACTGCAATGGGCAGAATGACCGTGGCGATCAGCGCAAGATACACCGGCCACCGCCGCCGGGGTGCGAGCCGCTCCACTGCGAATGCTGCAAGCGGCACGCCAATGAGCCAGTTGCCACCACTCCCCAGCACCCACCCGATGCCGAGAACCAGCGCGCACTGCACGGAGAAGAACAGCGCTTCCGCCCAGCCAGCCGGGAGACGATCGAAGATCACTTCGTCGTTCAGCGCCAGGAACAGGTAGATGACGCCGAAAGACAACCCCCAGAAGAGCTCTTGAAACGTGAACCTTCTTCCATATTCCCCGTAGTTAATGACAAAGGTGACGACGTATCCTATGATCACCATGAACACGAGGAGAAGTCTCCCCTGTCTTTCTAGGGCTGCACGTGGGTTCGGGTGTGCTTCCATCGGGTTTTCATCCCTCTTTGAATCCTAAGCGGCGTGGCCTTCGACCCAGGGCGAGGAGTGGTCTTCCCTGCGCTAGTCGTTTGTTCCTTGTTTCAGATCGGCCATTGCCGAAAAAGCACAGAAATGGTATACTTGCGGTGACCCTGATACCTGCTGGGTGATAGGTCTGGATCGAAAGCGCGCTTGTAGGGAGTGAGAGTCATGTTCAAACCACAACGCTTGACGTTTGATGAACTGAGCGAGCGCCTACGTGTGTACGAAGACAGGTACGGCTACTCGACGATTGAATTCTATCGCCGCTTCGAAAGTGGCGAACTGGGCGACGACGATGATCTGTTGATGTGGGCTGGTTTGTATCATCTCTACTTGACCTCGCTCCCCGTCCGCCAATTTATGCAGAAAAAGCCGATACCGGCGTGATCATTGACGACTATTTTGCGGCTATTGAACGTGGCCTGCGGCAGAACGTCCAGATTGGCAGAATCGAGGAGCCAATCACCTGCCTGGCGTCGGATGACTACAATGGACTCATCCGATGCCGGGTTGTCTTCTGGGACGAGTCCTACCTCGACCTCTATGAAGTTGTGAGCACTGAACTAGGACACCCTGTCCGGGTGCATTACGCCTATACCTACATCCGCGAAGGACAGCGCGTGTTTCGCTACGACAATGCTCCCCATCACCCCAAGATTGTCACGCATCCTCATCACAAACACATTGGACCTGCTGACCGGTTGACCCCAGCCGACCAGCCAAGCCTGAGCCAGGTATTGGCTGAAATAGAAGACTGGCTGGGGCAATAGGTTCTCTTTTCACTCTTCCATCAACATCCTCAACTGCCGCGCCGTGCCCACCGCCTGCCCCTGCCAGTGGTTGTTCATATACACCAGCGTCAGCGGCGCTTCCTCGTCCAACTGCTTGATCTTCGGTATCCACTCCGCCAATTCCTCGTCGCTGTAGGAGTAGTTGTACCGCTCCCAGGCCTCGTCGTGCTGCCACCATTTGTCGTAGTTGCGCCCGTGAAAGCGCACGTAGGCCACCGGCCCCGTGGCCACCGCCACCGGCGGCACCAGGCTCTTGAAGCGCGGCTGATCCACGCAGCAGAAGCCGAAGTTGAGCTTCCGCAGCTCCTCGAAGGTCTGCTCGTCGATCCACTCGCGCGACCGAAACTCCACCACCACCGGCAGCTCGCCGAAGCCCTCGCGCACCCGCTTGAGGTAATCGCGGTTGGCCCGATTGGCGTGGAAGGAGTGCGGGAACTGGGCCAGCACGCACGCGAACTTCTCCGCGTCGATCAGCGGGGCCAGCGCCGCCGTGAACTGACTCATGTGCGGCTCGGGCTCCTCCCGCTCGTGCGTGATGCCCTTGTAGGCCTTGAGCGTGAACAGAAAGCCCTCCGGCACCTTGGCCGCCATGCGATCCAGCGTGCGCGCGTTGGGGATGCGGTAGTAGCTGAAGTTCAGCTCGTTCGTGCGGAACTCGCCGGCGTAATAGGCCAGCCATTCCGACTTGGCCAGCCCCTCGGGGTACACCGGCCCCACCCAGTCCTTGTAGCTGAATCCGCTCGTTCCGATCAGGATGGTCATTTGCCTCTCCGATCTTCTTCGACTTCCGGTAGAGACGCAAAATCTTGCGTCTCTCTACAGACGCAAAATCTTGCGTCTCTACGGTATGCACGTCTCACCGATGCGCTGGCGCAATTCGGGCGTCCACGGTGTAGACGCAAAATCTTGCGTCTCTAATCTTGCGTCTCTACGGTACGCACGTCTCACCGATGCGCTGGCGCAATTCGGGCGTCCACGGTAGAGACGCAAAATCTTGCGTCTCTAATCTTGCGTCTCTACGGTATGCACGTCTCACCGATGCGCTGGCGCAGTTCGGGCGTCCGCGGTGTAGACGCAAAATCTTGCGTCTCTACGGTATGCACGTCTCACCGATGCGCTGGCGCAGTTCGGGTGTGCACGGTACAGACGCAAAATCTTGCGTCTCTAATCTTGCGTCTCTACGGTATGCACGTCTCACCGATGCGCTGGCGCAGTTCGGGCGTCCACGGTAGAGACGCAAAATCTTGCGTCTCTACGGTATGCAGGTCTCGCTGATGCGCTGGCGCAGTTCGGGCGTCCGCGGTGTAGACGCAAAATCTTGCGTCTCTAATCTTGCGTCTCTACGGTATGCACGTCTCGCCGATGCACTGGCGCAATTCGGGCGTCCACGGTGTAGACGCAAAATCTTGCGTCTCTAATCTTGCGTCTCTACGGTATGCACGTCCCTCATCCTGTGTGACTGAAATTGCCCGTCCCGCCTCTCCTGCCCGCAAGTGTAGTGCAAACGCCCTGACGTGTCAAATCGCGGTGTCAATGGAAGATGAGGCGGTTCTGACCGTGGCAGAAGCGGCGACGACCGGCCTGCCATCCTTATACGCCAACCCCACACTCCCGCTTGACATCCACACAGCTTGGCAATAGAATATGTACACGTAACCACATTGGCCTAGGCAGCACGAGCGCTTTGGAGGTAGATACTGCACGAACACACAGCCCGCCCACACGATCACGGTGTAGGTGGGCGCTTTGTGTTTTTGCTCGGATAGCATGTTGGCCCAAAGGGAGCTAGATGGAGAATCGTCGGCCTAATGACTGCTTGGGCCAGGGCTTTGCGGAATCCTCTTTTGTCCAAGCTGGGGTGCGTGACTTATGGGGGTGGATATGCATGAACAGGAGTTCACTTATACGGGTACGAGGTTCTTCCCAATTCAGTCTTCGGTACTTGATGAGCGGGCGCTGCTTTCCCAGGTTGTTGGAGATTACTGCATTCCAGAACCAGAATCGTGCCGTTTTCTCGATCGCGGAGATGCAGACGTATATCGAGTCAAAACGGCAGCCGGGCATTTCTATCTGAAAGCCTATCGACCACCGCAATCACTGGAACGGACGGAAGCGGAGGCATCGTTTGTGTGGGCATTGTCCACGTCCGGCATTCCAGTCGTTAAACCTGTGCGGAGGATAGATGGTAGTTTTGCGTGCCGAGTGACTGCACCGGAGGGAGTCCGAACGATGTTGCTGTTCGAACAAGCTCCCCCTGCTCTTCCGTCGAGACTTGATGAGGAATTGCTGTCGCGGATTGGCGAGAGAGTCGCTTCGGTACACAGCGCTGCAGATGAGTTTGATACTGATTTCGGTGTGCCCGAACTGGACGTCAAGTCATGTCTGCAGGAACAGGTATTCCATTCAAGTCAGTTTCTTTCGAATCTGGAGAGCGCATATCTTCGAGATGTTGCGTCACACCTTGAGAGTTTTCTCGAGAGACAGTCTCGCCAGCTACCTGAGTTTGGCTTATGCCATGGAGACCTGGTCATATCGAATGTACGGCTTGGCACAGAAGGAACGATCGTTCTGTTTGACTTCGGTAACGCAATGAAAACGTGGCGGACACTGGAGTTGGCCATTGTCCATTGGAGTTTGAGGAGTCGAACCCAAGACAATCAAGAGGGATTGTGGAAGGCCTTTCTTCGAGGCTACGAATCGATCCGGTCACTTCCAGGGACGTTGCCAGAGAGCCTTGCTGGCATGTTGGTACTTCGCCAGCTCTGTTTTCTGGGTGGCAATTGTGCAACCTTGCCGTTGCGACTTGGCACTCAGCTTCTTGAGTCCGGCTTTGTTGGGGAACAGATGCAGCGTCTACGGCAATTTGTCGAAGAGTCCGGTATCTTGATCTGAAAGCCTGGCAATGAGACGGAGGTTGCTTGGAGTGCAGCGGATGGATAGGTCAAGATCAAGTATTTACTCAGGTGACCGGCACTTGTGTACCAATCTTGATGGAAATGGCATCTGGTTACCACCAAAAGGGGCGTTTCTGAGGGCAGTTGTGGAAGTGCCGGTCACCTTGATGCCTCAAACAGGTCATGCCTGAGCAGTTACAAGATCAAGATAATCCTTACACAGCGGAACAATAGTGGTACAAGAGACGTACCTATGACCCAGTCTGAGATTCCGGAAGACTCCTCACAGTCTAGCCTCGGCGGCGACTCCGTCGACATGCGCGCCGCCCAAGGCCCCATCTACAAGCCCGGCGGCCCCGTCGACCAGCAATTCGGCCCCCGCATCGTCGTCACCGGCCAGGGCGCCCACGTCACCGTCACGCTGCAAGGCGAGAACGTCCGGGACCGGGAACTGGCCTACCTGGACGGGCTGCTGCAGCGCTACGAGTACTGGCTCGACCACTACACCCCCCTGGCCGGCATCGCCGAGGTGCGCGCTGCTGTCAAGGACGGCCCCCGGCTGGACCTGCCTATGCCCTTCGTGCCGCGCGAGTTCGAGGCATTGCAGGAGCACGGTTTCGGCGGGCCGGTCGAGGTGCGGCGGGAGCGGGTGGACGACCTGCGGACGGCGGTGGCCGAGCATCGGCGCATCGTCCTGCTGGGCGACCCCGGCAGCGGCAAGACGACCACACTGTGGCGGTTGGCCTACGACTATGCCACCGCAGCCCGTGAGGATGGGCGAGCGCCTTTGCCTGTGCTGATTTCCCTGGGGGGATACACCGACGACGGCCCCTTTGATGCCTACCTGGCGGGCCACCTGGGGCCGCTGGCGGCCTATCTGGACACCTACCGCGCCTCGGGGCGGCTGATCCTGCTGCTGGACGGGCTGAACGAGATGCCCCAGGCCGGGTATGCCGAACGAGTGGGCCGTATCCGCGACGCGCTCGACCGGTGCCCCGACGACGCCGCCGTGGTCACCTGCCGGGCGCTGGACTACGTGGTCAGGCTGGAGGGCTTGCACAAGGTCGAGGTGTCGCCGCTGGACGAGGCGCGCATCCGCACGTTCCTGCACAACTACCTGGGCCAGGCGGCCGGGGAGCGGATGTTCTGGCTGCTGTGTGGCGGCGAAAGAGTGCGCGACCTGTGGGACACCTGGCGAGAGGCGGGCGGAACGTGGGCGGAGTTCTGGACCGCAGAGGAGATGCCCAGGAACGTGTATCGGAAGACGTCGGGTGCCCAGGATAGGCTGTGGGAGCATCTGCGGAAGGAGCCGTCGCCCCTGCTGGCGCTGGGCCGCAATCCCTACCTGCTGCTGATGACCGGCCAGGTGTACGCCGGCGCCGGGGGCGAGCTGCCGGCCAACCGCGCCCGGATGTTCGCGGCCTTCGTAGACACGTTGCTGGGGCGGGAGAAGAAGCGCCATCCAGACGAGTGGATCGAGGCAGAACACCAGAAAGACGGCCTGGCAAGACTGGCATACATTATGCAGAAGCAGGGTCGGGGAACAACTATGGCACGCGAGTGGGCGATGCTTATGTTGAACCAGGCCGTCCCAGAGTGTAGCGCCAAAATGCTACTGAGTCTGGCGATCGACGCTACGTTGTTGAGCGCAGATGATGCGATAGTACGCTTCTACCACCAGTTGCTGCAGGAGTACTTCGCCGCCCGCGAGATGGGGCGGCGGGTGGCGACGGGCGAGCCGCTGGATCGCTACTGGCCGCCGGATCGCTGGTGGAAGCCGTCGGGCTGGGAGGAGACGGCCATCCTGCTGGCCGGGATGGAAGCGGACGCCTCGGCGCTGCTGGAGAAGCTGCGGCCCGTCAACCCCATGGTGGCGGCTCGCTGCCTGGTGGAGGGCGGTGCCTGGGCCGACGAGGCGACTCGTCACGCTATCGCCACGGCACTCATAGCGAGGATGACCGATGAGGGGCAGCCTGCCGTTGCCCGTGCCCAGGCCGGGGACGCATTGGCCCGGCTGGACGACCCGCGGCCCGGCGTGGGCGTGGACCCGGCCGGCGGCCTGCCGGACATCGCGTGGTGCGAGGTTCCCGCGGGGCCGTTCCTGATGGGCAGCACAGACGACGACGAGATGGCTTATGGCGACGAAAAGCCGCAGCACCGAAACGACTGCATCACCGAGGGTTTTCTGATCGGCCGCTACCCGATTACCAACGCCCAGTTCGCCGCGTTCGTGGAGGCGGGAGGGTACCGCGAACGCCGGTACTGGACAGAGGCGGGATGGGGGGAGAAAGAGCGTGAGGGATGGGCCGGGCCACGTGATTTCGGCGAGCCGTACGGCCTGCCCAATCATCCGGTGGTAGGAGTGAGCTGGTACGAGGCGCTCGCGTTCTGCCGCTGGTTGAGCGGGGGGTTGCGCCAGAGCGGGGCACTCGGGCCTGATGAGGAGATCGCGCTGCCGACGGAGGCGCAGTGGGAGAAAGCCGCCCGGGGCACGGATGGGCGCGTCTATCCCTGGGGGGACGAGGCCGATCCCAACCGGGCCAACTACGGTGAGACGGGGATCGGTGCGACGAGCGCGGTGGGCTGCTTCCCCGGTGGGGCGAGTCCCTACGGGGTGGAGGATCTGAGCGGGAACGTGTGGGAGTGGGCACGGAGCATGTGGGGGGAGATTTACGCACGCCCCGATTTCGGGTATCCCTACGATCCAGGGGATGGGCGCGAAAACCCGGAGGCGCAAGGGCTCCGGGTGCTGCGGGGCGGCTCGTGGGGCTACCATCATTACCACGCCCGCTGCGCGTTCCGCGTCAGGGACCTTCCCGTCAATTGGATCGACGGCATAGGGTTCCGGTGCGCCAGGGGCTCTGATTAGGAACAGGCCCTACTCTGTTCCCGTCATCTGTCATCTGTCGTTTGTCATCTGTCATTCGCCCAAGCCGCGCAAAGCGCGGTCGCGGCTGGCGAAAAACTGGTTCTTCGCATAGCAAAGCCGCGTCCTGCTCGCCATTGGGGTTCATTCAAACGGCTGGTGGTCTCCCCCTTGGGTGTTGATGGTCTGGCGCAGTCCGCCGGGCGCTAAAGCGCTCGGCTATGCCAGCGAAGCCCCCTCCGGGGGCTGGATTTCAGCTCGCAGGGCTTAGTGCCTAGTTCCGTAAATTCGTACCGGGTTTGCTGGCCCGCACCGGCCTGAAGAGCCGGTGCTAGGCGCTTTTTGGCTCCGTTATAGCCAGCACCGCCTGTTTACGGCGGTGCGGGTCGGCGGGATCACGGAACGAATTTGCGCATCGCTGTACTTAGCCCTTTCAGCCCAGACGTTTACGTCCGGGCGCGATCGCGTCGCTCCCGGTGCGTATGAATTGTAGACAGACAGCCGTTGGGGCAGTCGGCAGCGATGTGCGCTTTGACTTCTGCGGGGAGTGGTACTATACTATAGCCACGATGCAATGAAAATCGCCTCGAACTGATCAGAGTTACGAGGCCCTGACCAGGACGGCGGAGCGATCTGGTGTAGAGGCCGTAGCACAGTCCCGCCCGCCGTCAAGGTGTGGCGGGCTGCATTTTCCAGTCTCTTGACCAACCGGCAACCACCAAGCGGAGGTATACCATGACCGAACCGGCTTACCGCATCGCCGACATCCTGCACGAAAAGGCCGGCCAGTACGAACTTAGCATCTTCCACCCCGACAACGTCGCCTGGCTCGAAACCCAACTCTTCCAGAAACGCGGCCTTCCCTACCTCAAGTGCCTGGCCTCGGACCGCGACCGCCGCGCCTACCCCGAGGAGATCGTCCGCCAACTCTACGTCAAGAAACTGATGGACGACTACGGCTATCCCAAGGAGCGCATCCAGGTCGAAAGGCCCGTCTTCTTCGGTTCCGGCATGGGCAAGAAGCGTGCCGACATCGTAGTCACCCACGCCGACGACCCCGACGCCGCCTACGTCATCGTCGAAGTCAAGAAGTCCAAGCGTCAGGATGGCATCGAGCAGCTCAAGAGCTACTGCAACGCCGAGGGTTCCCCCATCGGCGTCTGGACCAACGGGGGCGAAGTCGTCGTCATGCACCGCGTCGAACCCAACCTCTACCGCGCCTTGACCGACATCCCCAACGTCCACCAGACCATCGAAGCCATCAGCGCCGAACGCGTCACCCTGGCCGAACTCACCGAGCGCGACAAACTCGTCACCGAGCGCCTGTCCCTCAAAGACGTCATCCTCGACCTGGAGAACCTGGTCCTGGCCAACGCCGGCGTAGATGCCTTCGAAGAGGTCTTCAAGCTCATCTATGCCAAGCTCTACGACGAGTGGCGCGCCGCTCGCCCCGGTGGCAAGTACCTCCAGTTCCGCGTCCTCGACGACCCCGACGAAACCGCCTTCTACAACCGCGTCAATGGCCTCTTCAACCAGGCCAAAGACCAGTGGCCTGGCGTCTTCCTGCCCGGCGAGCGGATCGACCTCACACCCGGCCACCTGGTGACCTGCGTCTCCTTCCTCCAGGACATCAAGCTCTTCAACTCCAACCTCCAGGTCATCGATGAGGCCTTCGAGTATCTCATGACCGAGGTCGGCAAGGGCAAGAAAGGCCAATACTTCACCCCCCGCCACGTCATTGACATGGCCGTCACCATGCTCAACCCCTCGCTCGACGAATACGTCGTTGACACAGCCGCAGGAAGCTGCGGGTTCACCGTTCACGCCGTCTTCCGGGTGTGGGGCGAACAGCTCAACGCGCACGGGCCCAATCAGTGGCAGAGCGAATATGCCGGTACCCACGTCTACGGGCTTGACTTCGACGTCCGCGCCGTCAAGATCGCCCGCGCCATCAACCTCATCGCCGGCGACGGGCGCACCAACGTCTACCGCGCTAACACCCTGGCTCCGTACCTGTGGGACGATACCGTGCGCGTCGGGCTCCGCGATCGGCTCCGCCGCTTCCCCGACGATCCGGAGCGCACCCGTTGGAATGAGGAACACTATCGCTACTTCACCTTTGACGTGCTTCTCACCAACCCGCCCTTCGCCGGAGACATCAGCGAGCGCCGTATTCTCAATCAGTACGAGCTCTCCAGGCGCGGCCGCGACCGGGTGGCTGCCAAGCAAGGCCGTGATATCCTCTTCATCGAGCGTAACCTGGAGTTTCTCCGGCCCGGTGGGCGCATGGCCATCGTCTTGCCCCAGGGGCGCTTCAACAACACCACCGATGCCTACATCCGCGAGTTCGTCGCCCGCGAGTGTCGCATCCTCGCCGTCGTCGGGCTCGACGTCAACACATTCAAGCCCCACACCGGCACCAAGACCAGCCTGCTCTTTGTTCAGAAGTGGAACGACGATCCTGAAGCTGGGCCCCTCTGCCCCCGCGTGGACGACTATCCCATCTTCTTCGCCACGTCCAAGAGCAGCGGCAAGGACAGCTCCGGCAACTACGCCTACAAGACCGATGAGGACGGCAATCGCCTGCTGGACAAGCATGGCCACCTGATCGTAGACCACGACCTCGACGACATCGCCACCGCCTTCGTTCTCTTCGCCAAGGAGCAGGGCTTCGAGTTTTGGGAGGAGGACGACCGCCCTTTTTGACTAACCCCGACGGTGAGCCGTGGACGCTGGAGAGGTTCACCGCCGGGGTAGAGACGCCGGGGGTTTGGAGCACAGTCAATGCACAGGCGCTTTTTGTTGAAAATCGTTTGGATGCTGAGTTTTTCCAGCCAGAATACCTAGAAATGGAGCACATTCTGCAAACATCAGATTCAGTTGCTCTAGAGAATTATCTAACCGATATTCGTTATGGGCTCAATGTGCCTGCCGAGTACGTTGAAGATGGTTTGCCATTCATTCGCGCACTCAATCTGAAAGAATACGGAATCGAAGGAGAGGTTCTTGCAATCCCTTATACCCCTGAGGAGGTAGGGCAGGACAACTTACTTCAAAAAGGCGACTTGTTGATTGTTAGAAGTGGTGCGAATGTAGGTGATTTAGGTATTGTCGTAGGTCCTTTGGTAGGCTCTGCTTTTGGATCGTATGTCATTCGGATGCGAACCAGCGACATTGATCCGTTTTACTTGTATGTTTACCTCAAATCACTGTTTGGGCGAAAGCAGACTGTTCGCTTCAGAAGCGGCGCTGCACAGCCTAACATCAGCATGCCCAATTTGGAGCGGATTCTGGTTTTTAAGCCATCAAAAGGGCGCCAACAAGAGGTCAAGAATTTACTTTTGACATCATACCAGAAACGCGATGATGCAAAAAATCTCTACACCAAAGCCGAGGCCCTCCTGCTAACCGAACTGGGCCTGGACGACCTCGACCTCTCGCACCGGCTCACCTACGCACAGAACGCCAGTCAGGTGTGGGCCGCCGGGCGTTTCGATTCGGATTACTGGGGCACTGAGTACACAACGTTGCTGGACTATCTCAAGTCGAGGCCTCACCATACGCTGGCTGAGTTAGCTGGCTTTGCCAATGGCGCGACACCGCGCGGTGCAAACTACCCGGGAGAGGGTATCCCTTTCCTGCGCATTCAGAACGTGAGCAAGAATCGGCTTGAACTTGATGACGTAGTCTTCATCGATAGAGAAACACACACTGAGCTTCTACGACGCTCACAATTGCAGCCAGGTGATGTCTTGATAACGATTACCGGTCGCATCGGCACTTCAGCCGTGGTGCCTGAGGATATGCTGGTTGGCAACATCAATCAGCACATTGTCAGAATGCGTCTACGCCAGCCAGTCAATCCCTACTACTTGGCGGCATTCTTGAACTCAAGAGCAGGTCTCCTGCAAACCGAGCGCGAAGCATACGGTACGAAACGTGGTATCCAACCGACACTCACTGTTCACAGCGGGTACGATGTGTTCC
>CAZYSK010000120.1:0-14735 GCA_964649415.1 uncultured Anaerolineales bacterium | reverse complement strand
CGAACGCCTGCCCCCGTTTTCCTCACCCCTTTGTCCCCTCCGTGATACGCTCACACGCGCACGTGTTTGGCTTCTGTGTGTGGCGTGGTATAATCCCGCCAGACTGGACTTCCGAAGTCTTCACAATCCGCGACTTCGGAAGTCTCTAGCTGGGTCGAGTTAGTCATCTTGCACAAGCGGGAGGCGACAACGTGAAACTGCATGAGTACCAGTCGAAGCGGCTTTTTGCCGCGCACGGCGTGCCGATTCCGGCGGGGGACGTGGCGAGCACCCCCCAGGAGGCGCGTCGCGTAGCCGAGGAATTGGCGGGGGCGGTCGTAGTCAAGTCCCAGGTGCTCGTCGGGGGGCGCGGCAAGGCCGGCGGTATCAAGCTGGCGCAGACGCCCGCCGAGGCCGAGCAGGTGGCCGGGGAGATCCTGGGCCTGGAGATCAAGGGATTGCCCGTGCGCAAGGTCCTGATCGACGAGGCGGCCGACATCCAGCAGGAGATCTACCTGGGCATCGTCGTGGATCGCACCAGCCGGCGTCCGGCGATGATGGCGTCCTCCGAGGGGGGCGTCGAGATCGAGGAGGTCGCGCGCACGCACCCCGAGGCGATCAAGCGCGTCGCCATTGACCCCTTCCTGGGCCTGCGCGGGTACCAGACCCGGGCCCTGGCCAAGGATATCGGGCTGGCGGGCGAGCATTTCCGCGCCTTCGACCGCATCGCCCGCGGCCTGTACGAGGCGTTCCTGGCCTGCGACGCCTCGCTGGCCGAGATCAACCCGCTCGTCGTCACGGGCGAGGGCGACCTTCTGGCCGTGGATGGCAAGATGGTGCTCGACGACAACGCGCTTTTTCGCCATCCAGACCTGGCTGGTATGCGAGACGTGGACGAGGAGACGGACGCGGAGCGCCAGGCGCGCGAGGCCGGGCTGAGCTACGTCCAGCTCGACGGCGAGATCGGCTGCATGGTGAACGGCGCGGGGCTGGCCATGGCCAGCATGGACATCATCAAGCACTTCGGTGCCGCGCCGGCCAATTTCCTCGACATCGGCGGCGGGGCCAAGGCCGAGCGAGTGGCGACGGCGCTGCGCCTCATCCTGGCCGATCCTAACGTCAAGGCGGTGCTGTTCAACATCTTCGGCGGCATCACGCGCTGTGACGAGGTCGCCAAGGGCATCCTGGCCGCCTTCGAGGCGGTCAAGCCCACCGTCCCGTTGGTTGCCCGCCTGGTGGGCACGAACGAAACCGAGGGGCGCGCGATCCTGGAGGGCTCTGAGTACGAACTGATGACGGCAACGACGCTGGCCGAGGCGGCGCAGAAGGCGGTCGCCGCAGCCAGGGGCGCGGTGTAGGAGGGCACGGATGGCTATCTTGGTGGACAAGAACACGCGGTTGCTCGTGCAGGGGATCACGGGGCGAGAGGGTGAGTTTCACAGCCAACAGATGATCGAATACGGGACGCACGTCGTCGCGGGCGTCACGCCCGGCAAGGGCGGGCAGTGGGCGTGCGACGACAGGGTTCCCGTCTTCGACACGGTCGCGGAGGCGGCGGCGGCGACCGGGGCCAACGCCTCGGTCGTCTATGTGCCGGCGCGCTTTGCTGCCGACGCGATCCTGGAGGCGGCCGACGCGGGAATCCCGTTGGTCGTCTGCATCACGGAGGGCGTTCCCACGCTGGACATGATCCGCGTGCGCGCCTATCTCGATCAGAAGCAGGTGCGCCTGGTGGGGCCCAACTGCCCCGGCCTGCTCTCGCCCAGCGAGGCAAAGGTGGGCATCATGCCCGGACACATCGCGACCCCCGGCCCGGTGGGCGTCGTCTCCCGCTCCGGCACGCTGACGTACGAGGTGGTCTACGCGCTGACCGCGCGTGGAATCGGCCAGACGACGTGCGTCGGCATCGGCGGGGATCCGATCATCGGCACGACGTTCATCGACGTGTTGGAGATGTTTGAGGACGACCCGTTGACCGAGCAGGTGGTGCTGATCGGCGAGATCGGCGGCAACGACGAGGAGCACGCCGCACGCTTCATCGCCGAGCGGATGACCAAGCCGGTCGGCGCCTTCGTCGCGGGGCGCACCGCGCCTCCCGGCAAGCGCATGGGCCACGCTGGCGCGATCATCCAGGGGGGCACGGGCACGGCTGCGGAGAAGATCGCGGCTTTCGAGGCCGTTGGCGTGCAGGTGGCCGAGCATCCGGAGCAGATCCCTGATCTCTTGGCTTAGTAAGTTAAGAAACCAGGTTTTTTCCGAAAAACCTGGTTTCTACACCCTGCTCGTGCTCGCGTTGGCGCTCGTCGCCGCTGCCGCCTTCATCACCCGGCCCGGGCTGCCGCGCGAGACCGACGCCGAGCTGCACGTCTACCGCGCCGCCGAGCTGGGCCACACGCTCCGGGGCGGCGCGCTCTACCCCCGTTGGGCGCCCGATTTCTTCTACGGCTACGGCTATCCGATCTTCAACTACTACGCGCCGCTGACCTACTACCTGGCCAACCTGTTCGACCTGCTGCCGGGTGTGGGCATCGTCGGCGGGGTCAAGGCCGTGTTCGTGCTCGGCCTGGTCCTCGGCGCGTTGGGCACCTACCTGTTGGGGCGCGACCTGTTCGGCCCCGCGGCGGGCGTGCTGACCGCGGCTTCCTTCACCTTCGCCCCGTACGTGGTCTTCATCGATCCCCACGCGCGGGGGGACCTGGCCGAGCACTTCGCCCTGTGCCTCATGCCCTTGACGCTCTTCGCCTTCCAGCGCCTGATGCGCGGGGAGGGGCGGCGGGGTGCCCTGGCGGGCAGCGTGGTGGGGCTGGCGGCGCTCGTCTTCAGCCACAACCTGTTCGGGCTCGTCGCCGCCGGCCTGCTGGTGACGTATTGGCTGTGGGAGGTCCTGTGGAGACCTGTAGGGTTTTCCGAAACCCGACAGGTCTGGCGGCTGGCGGGGTGGGGGGCGCTGTCCTTCGCGCTGGCGGCGGCGCTCGTCGCCTTCTTCTGGCTGCCGGCGCTGTTGGAGATCGACGCGGTCAAGCTGGACGTCATCGGCCCGGGCCACTTCGACTTCCGCGAGCATTTCCTCTCCCTGGGTGAGCTGGTGGCCCCCTCGCGCGTGCTCGACATGGGGGCGACCGCACCACGCTACCGCTTCAACCTGGGCCTGGCACAGTGGGTGTTGGCGGCGGCCGGCGCAATGGGACTCCTGCGAAAGCCCAAAGCCCAAGTCTCAAATCCCAAATCCCAAATCCCAAACTCCAAGATGCGGATGGGGTATTTCGTGGTGCTTGGGCTGGGGCTGGTGTTCTTGATGCTGCCTGTGTCCACCCCCGTGTGGGAGCTCGTGCCGGGGATGGCCTACCTCCAGTTCCCGTGGCGCCTGCTGGGACCGGCCAACCTGATGCTCGCGGTGTGTGCGGCGGGCAGTGTGACCTGGTTGCCGGCGGGCCGCTGGCGCGATCCGGCGCGCGCCCTGCTGCTGGCCGCCATCCTGGCGCTGGCGTTACCCGTGCTCTATCCCCCGATGTGGGGGCCGGACTTCGGGCCCACGGAGCCCGCGGACATCATCCATTGGGAGATGCGCACCGAGGCGGTCGGCACGACCTCGACGGGCGACTTCGTGCCGGCGGAGGCCGCGCTCGTGTTGATGTACCCCCAGGGCTCGCTGGTGGATTCGTACCTGGAACCCGGCCCCGTGGACCGCGTCAACCGGGCCACGCTGCCGGAGGGTGCCAGCGTCGAGATCCTGGAGCACGGCCCGCTGCACGACCGCTTCCTCGTCCGCACGCCGACGCGCTTTGTCCTGCGCCTGTTCACCTTCTACTTCCCCGGCTGGCGGGCCACGGTGGACGGCGCGGAGGTCGAGATCGAGGTCGCCGGTCCCGAGGGCTTCATCACGTTCTGGGTGCCCGAGGGCGAGCACGAGGTGCACGTGCGCTTCGGGGACACCCCGCCGCGCACGGCAGGATGGGCCATCTCGGGCGTCGGCCTCGCGGGGCTGATCGCCGCGCTGGTCCTGACGCGCGAACCTCCGGATGCCCCGATTCATCGGGGATCGTGTATTTCCCTCATCCGCGGTAGTCCTCTCCCCCCGCCGAGGCAGGGCGTCCATCTGGACGAAGCACCCACGGACGCCCCGATTCATCGGGGATCGTGTATTTCCCTCATCCGCGGTAGTCTTCCCCTGCTCTGGCTGGGCGGGGTGCTCCTGCTGTTCGCGGTGCTCAAGAGCGCGGTGATCGACACGCACGACGATTGGCTGCGCTGTACCTCGCCGCCTGGAGAGGCGCGGGCGGCGCAACACGAACTGTGGGCCGGCTTCGTGGACGGGGGAGGGCGCGTGGAGCTGCTCGGCTACGACCTGCCGCGGCGGCGCGTCCGCTCGGGTGAGACCGTGCCTGTGACGCTCTATTGGCACGCGCTGACACCTCTGGAGGTCAACTACCAGTCCTTCGTTCACCTGGCCCGCCCGCTGCACGTGCTCTGGGGCCAGGAGGATCACCTCAATCCGGGCAACCTGCCGACGGAGCGCTGGCCGTTGGACAGATACGTGTGGGATGAGTACGAGATCCCCATCCTGCCGGGCACGCCGCCCGGGGAGTACGCGCTCAACGTGGGGATCTACTCGATGGCCGAGGGGTACCGCTTGCAGCGATACGACGAGGTGGGACAGATCGCCGGTGACAGCGTCGTGATCGCCTTGGTCGAGGTGGAGCGGCCGCGTCGCCAGCCCACGGTGGCCGAGCTGGGCATGACGCGCGAGGTGGACGCTGCTTTCCCGGAGGGCGGCGTGACGCTGCTGGGATACGCCCAGCCCTACGAGCAGATGGCGCTGCCGGGTGGGTGGCCGCTCACGCTCTTCTGGCGAGCCGAGCGGGACGCGCCGGCGGCGCTCAGCCGGGACCTGGTGCTGCTCGACGCGGAGGGGCGGGAGGCCGCGCGGCTCTCGGGAGCGCCGGCCGATGGGGCCTATCCCTTCGGCGCGTGGCAGGCGGGCGAGGTGGTGCGCGACCCGCTCGTGCTGGCCGTGCCGCAGATGCTCGATCTGGGCCCGGCGGACGTTGATCGTGCGTCCGGCACCTACCGCTTCGGCGTGGCGGTGCACGCCGAGGGCGTGTCGAGCCCGCGCTTCGTGCCCCTGGGGAGCGTGACGTTCACGGTGCCGGAGGGGTAGGGGAAGACTAGCGCGGATGAGGGAAGACTACCGCGGATGGGGGAAATACACGATAGGCGAAACGTACCCCGGCGGGCGCCCTGGACGCCCCGCTCCGCGGGGGCTGGGCTGGCTTAGGGGGCAACCACCGGCCGATTGAACGATCGGCGGGGTGCAATCCACAGGGAGTAAGCGTTCAGGTATAAGGAAAAGACAGCACGTGAGGTGACCGGCACTTGAAGAACTTCGTCCCAATGTGATTTCTCAGCGGTGGAACATCAACCATCATCACCCAAACTGCGTTCAAGTGCCGGTCACCTGAACGGTTACCACAGGGATTGTGCTTACGACTTGGGGCGGATTGGGCCAATCCGGCGAAGACAGCTCTATGCGAGGGGGCGGTCCCAACGCGTACTAGTGCTTCGAATGCTTCTCCAGCGTGCGTGACAGGATGCTTTCCCGTTCGGCCAGATCATGAGACCTGTGCTTCCCATGCTTCCCATGGCGTCGCGGGTGTGACCGCGGCTCATCCTGGGCCTGGGCGCGCTCAAGCGCGAACTCCATGGCGGTCTTCGTCGGCTGTTGGTCGGAAGGGTCCTCCTCGACCACGTCGGCGATTCCCATCATCGTCAGGTCAATCCGTCGCTTCCGCCGGTCGAGCTTGAGCACGCGCACCTCGACCTCGTCGCCCATCTGCACGATCTCCGATGGATGGCGCACGTAGCCGCTGGACATCTCCCGAACGTGAAGCAGGCCGGCCCGCTCCGCACCGATGTCGATGAAAGCGCCGTAGGGCTCGAGCCGGGTCACCTTGCCCGTGTACACCTGTTCCTGGGACAACTCCCGCCATTCCAGCTCGGGCGGCTCGACCATGGTCAGCTCGATGCGGCCCTTGTCCTCGTTCACCCTGGTGACCCAGACGGTGACGTCGTCGCCGGGGCTGACCACGTCACTGACCCGATTGATGCGCTTGGGCGCGATCTGCGAGATGTGGACCATCCCATCGCGTTCGAGGCCGATGTCTACGATAGCGCCGTAAAGCTGGGTCTCCTTAACGACGCCCTGGAGGCGCATCTTGGGCTCCAGGTCGCTGATAGACTGCGGTTGGATCTGAGTAAGCTCCTCTGACATGTGAATCCGAACTCCTCTCTAGAGAACTTGCCGAACAGGTACATTATAATCGAGGATGAGGAGGTGTCAAGTGGCGTTGTTTCGCATAGTCATTATAGGCCGAGCGCACCATCTGTTCGGCAGTTTTCACTGAATGGAAGAATAGGCTATGCGAAATGGGATGGCAGGACTGGTTGACCCATATGCCTGCGGAGTGGGCTGGTCACGCTAGGCGTGCTGGATGCGGTACAACAAGCGGTCGGAGGCGTTACGGGCGTAGAGCGCCAAAAGGGATCGCGCGGATTGGGGTAACCCGGACGCATCCGGGGGCCACACACGCTGCCAAGCCAGGCACTCACTCTGTAGAGAGGCCAGGTCGAGAAGCAGAGACTGGGGGACGGAAGCTGCACTCCACTCGATGAACAGCGCTGCCTCACGAAGCAGGTCTGTGACCAGCGTATCATATCTCGGTGTGAGCGCACGACTGGAGATCCGCGCCAGGGTTGATGCCAGGTTTCCCACTTGGTGAGACCAGTCCAGTTTCGTGTACCGCTCGAAAAGCGCCTGCCTATCCACTAGTCCACCTCCAGCAATCGCCGCACGATGGTTTCGACCTGCGATCGCAGCGCCGGATCCATTATCTCTAGCGTGAAGTTCTGCTGCCGGGGCCGGATATTGATCAAGGACTCGAGGCCGACTTCCCGATCGAGGGGAAACCAGTCGGCTCCCCAGATATTGTGCTGCTGACTACCATCCTTCAGTAGCGCGGCCTCACAGTCCGCGTGCAGTTCTCCGCCACCAGCCAGGATCTCCCGTTCTACGTCCACGGACAGCTTGATCAATGCCTCGCCAAAGGCTTCGCTCATCTGGGCTATCTGCTCAGGTGTTGCCCGGTCGCGAACCAATACGATCACGTTGTCTTCTCCTTTGGTGTCGCTACCACGCCGCGTTGGGGAAAGTGGTCACGCCGGCGTGGATGTCCACCCGCTTGTACATCTTGATGCCGGTGTAGGGCATCCCCAGGATGCCGTCGTGGATGGCCCAACTGCGCCCCCGCACCGTGCGCTCGGCCCCGGGGCGGCGAAACGGCGTGGAGCCGTCGAGCCGCTCGAAGAGCAGCCGGCCCGGCGAGAACTCGTTGTGGATCCACTCCATCCGGCCCAGCCCGATCATGTAGCTGAAACCCAGGCGCTCGAACAGAACCGCGTTGTGGTAGGCCAGCGGCTGGATGAAGAAGGAGTCGTGGTGCAGCCCCTCCACGAAATGCTCCAGGATCGGTATGAGCCTGCGGGTGGCCCGCAGCCCGTGGCGCACCTGACCCGGCGCGAGCCCGGCCTCGGCGGCCTGCACCTCCGCCTCCACGTTCCGCGCCAGCGTGCCCAGGTAGGTCGCCGTGCCGTCAGGGAGCCGATCCACGTCGAAGCGCTCCGAGTGTGGGTCGTTGACTATGAACATGGTGACCTCGATCTGGTTGTTGGGCGTGTCGGCCAGTTGCAGGTACATCACCGGATCTTCCGCGCCCCACGCGTGCCAGAGGAACAGCTCCACCGACGAATTAGCGGGAGCGGCTTGCCACAGGGGATGGCCGTCCGCGTCGACCGGCGTCTCCGCGTCGATGCCGAAGCGCATGAGCACCTCCAAGGGCACCAGGTGCCGGTACACGCGCTCCCTCTGCTCCTCGGGGAGCTGGTTGACCTGCCGGATGGAGAACAGGTCGAGGTCGACCCCCAGGCTCATTCCCTGGATCGCTCCTTCAACGCGCGCGCGATATCGCGCTCGGACATGCGCTTGGCAATCGCCTGGCGCTTGTCGTATTTGCGCTTGCCCCGAGCCAGCGCGATCTCGACCTTGGCCAGTTTGCCCTTGAGGTACAGCCGCACGGGTATGATCGTGTAACCGCGTTCCTGCACGCGCGAGACCAGGCGGTCGATCTCCCGGCGGTGAAGCAGCAGCTTGCGCGCCCGGCGCGGCTCGTGGCCGTAGCGCCCGGATGGATCGTAGGGCGCGATGTGCACGTTGATCAGCCACAGCTCGTCGTCCCGCACTTGCACGTAGCCGTCGCTCAGGTTCACGCGCCCGGCCCGGATGGACTTGATCTCGGTGCCGGTCAGGATCAGGCCGGCCTCGCGGTGCTCCTCGAGGAAGTAATCGCGGCCGGCCTTGCGGTTGGTGGCGACGACCCTGATGTCGCTTTCAGCGTTCCGTGCTGCCATCATTCACCTGTCAGGAAATACTCGACCGCTCGCTCCAACTGGGGGTCCGCGTCCAGTTGTGGGACGTCTTCCTCCGAGACCTCGGGCCAGGGGACTTCGATGTCCGGGGCGATGCCCTGCCCATGGATGGCCCGGTCGTTGGGCGTGAACCAGCGGGCCGCCGTGACCCGCAGCTCAGAGCCGTCGCTGAGCTTGAACACCTGCTGGACCGAGCCCTTGCCGAAGGTAAGCTCGCCGATCAGCACGGCCCGCTCCCGGTCCTGCAGCGCACCGGCGACGATCTCCGACGCGCTGGCGCTGCCGCGGTCCACCAGCACCACGAGGGGCACGTCCTCGCCCAGGTCGCCGGGTTGGGCGTCGAACGAGAACGAGCGGCCATCGCTCCAGCGCTCGGAGACGATGACGCCATCGTCGAGGAAGAGGTCGGACACCTCGACGGCCTGATCCAGCCAGCCCCCCGGGTTCTGGCGCAGGTCGAAGACGATGCCGCGCGGGTCCTGGGCCAGAAGTTCCTCCAGCGCCTCCGTCATGCTCTCGTTGGCCTTGGCGCTGAACTCGCGCAGCCGGATGTAGCCGATGCCGTCGTCGCGCATCTCCGCGTTGACGATGGTGATCTCGAGACGCTCGCGGGTGACGGTTACCTCGAAGGTGTTCTCCATTCCCTCACGCTCGATCAGCAGCACGACTTCGGTGCCGGCCGGGCCGCGGATCAGGCCGATGCCCTCGTAGAGCGTGTCTCCGACGATGGACGTGCCGTCGACGGCCAGGACCCGGTCGCCGGCGAGCAATCCGGCCTGCGCGGCCGGCCCGTCCTCGAAGGGCTCCACGATCTCCAGGAAGCCCGCCTCGTCCAGGCCGACGAACGCGCCGATGCCCTCGAACTCACCCGTGGCGTCCTGGGCCAGGATGCTGGCGACGCTGGGCTCGAGGAAAGCCGTGTATTCGTCATCCAGCGTGTCCAGCATCCCCTGGATGGCCGCGTAGGTCACCTGCTGCAGGTCCGGCAGTTGGCCGTAGAAATTGCGCTGCACCAGGTCCCACACCTCCCAGAACACCTGGAAGGCCTCCTCGTCGGGCGTCTCCGGCGTGGGGATGGGCACGAGCGTGCGCGTAGGGGCGGGCGTGGCGGTGTCCGCCTGGGGCGGGCTCTCCGCCGTCGGCGTCGGTGACACGGGCGTAGGCTGTTCCAGCCCGCCGGAATCGACAGGCTGTGCCATCGGCAGCACGTCGGCCCCGGACAACAGGTGGGCCGACCCGAACCCGGCGACGAAGGCCGTCGCCGTCAGTGCCAGCACCAGCAAACCCGCCAGGGTGAACTTGATCACGTTGCGCAAGGTACTGTCCATTGTTTACTCCAACATCCGATTCAGAGTCGATCCGTCACGTCCGTCATAGGGAGTCGACTCGTCAGCTCCAGATAGCGTGTGAACGGGAATCGCCGTTCGCCTAGTTCGCCAGGATCTCCACGGCCCGATCGAGTTGCGGGTCGTGCAAGCCATCGGCGGCCGGGACGGCGACGTCGGGCGTGAGCCCCTGGCCGGTGATCTGGTGCCCGTCGGGCGTGAGCCAGATCGCCGAGGTGACGTGCAGCGACGAGCCGTCGGAGAGGTCGTAGATTGTCTGCACCGCCCCCTTGCCGAAGGTGGTCTCTCCGACCAGCGTGGCGCGCTCGTAGTCCTGCAGCGCGCCGGCGACGATCTCGGCGGCGCTGGCGGTCCCGGCGTTGACCAGCACGACGAGAGGCACGTCCGTGGCGCTGCCACCGTCGCGAACGGGAAAGGAGCGGTCCTCCTGGCCGCGGCGCAGCTCGGTCAGCACCACGCCCTGGCTGAGGAACTCGCTGGCGGTGGCCACGGCCGGGTCGATCAGCCCGCCGGCGTTGTCCCGCAGGTCCAGGATCAGGCACGACGCTCCCGCATCCTGCAACACACGTTGCAGCGCCTCGCGGGTCTCCTCGTCGGTTCTATCGGTGAACGTCTCCACGCGCAGGTAGCCGACCTGGGGCGCTTCGTCCAGCACGCGCCAGGTGACGGAGGGCACCTGGATCTCCTCCCGCACGAGCGTGAGGTCGAAGGCCGGGGTGGGGGGGCGGGAGAGCGTGAGTGTGACGGGCGTGCCCACGTCGCCGTGGACCCAGGCGCGGACGTCGTCGAGCGACGTCTGCGCGGTGATCGCCTGCCCGTCCACGGCCAGCAGGATATCGCCCTCCAGGACGCCGGCCCGCTGCGCGGGGGAGTCTGGGTAGGGCGAGAGGGCGAGCCGGCCCTGGGCGTCGGGCCACAGGGTGGCGCCGATGCCGCCGAAGGAGCCGCGCATGCGGTCCCGTTCCAGTTCGCGCGTCTGCGGTTCGACGAATATGGTATAGGGATCATCCAGCAGCGCCAGCGCCTCCCGGACCGCCGCGTACGTGCGCTCCTGGGGCGACGGGAGCTCGCCGTAGAACGTCTCCTGGATACGCTCCCAGGCCTCCCAATACACGCCCAGCGGTTCTTGCTGCTGGGGGTGCAGTTCGTCCCACAGGCGGTACGCGCCGAAGCCGGCCGTGTAGGCCAGGCACAGGCACAGCAGGATGCCGCCAGCGATGTGCATAAATGGTCGTGAGTTGAGTGTTGAACTTGACATAAGTGTCTCGCGCACACAAAACATAATGTGCTCTAGGTTGGCGTATTCTAGCACAAAGCAGGGCATGGGCAAGCGGCGTATTGCCGCGGGGTCGCGGCGGTGAAGTGGTGGGTTGGTAGTCTGGTAAATTGGTAGATTGGTAAATTGGTAGATTGGTGAAGTGAAGATATTATGTCAAGTTGTGGGGCTGAAAAGGCGTTATGTTTACATAAGTTATATAGTCGGAAGTTGTAGAAACCGGGTTTTTTCTGGAAAACCCGGTTTCTGTCCCCCCAGAAGACACCCACACGGGTTCCAGTCACTCCGCGGCGGATATGACCCCATCTTGACGCCGCTTTCACTTATCCATCACCAGCGTGTGCTATGATATGCTTGGGTGAAGGACATGAAAGACTCGTACTGGTATGACCGGCGCATCGTATATGTCAAGCTCGCCCTGATGGCCCTCGGGCTCCTGGCGGGTCTCTCGTACTACTGGGCGCTCTGCTGAGCGTGAGCACGCGTGTGCGCCGTGTATTGTGGAGTGTGGAGATGTTCTGGTATACGCGTCGACTTCTATTCGCAATCGCGGGCCTGCTGGCCTTCGGGTCGCTGGTGACCGGCCTCGTGCTGTGGTTGGTGCTGTAGGCTGGTAGGTTGGTAGATTGGTGAATTGGTAGATTGGTAAATTGGTAGACCGGTCATTGGTGGGTCGGCTGGTGCTTGCAACATACATTGCGCAGCAAGCGCTAGGCATAAGTTATTGCATTAGGGACTCCCCCACCCTGCTCGTTCTCAGTGCGCTTCTGGATCGTCCAGCAGGTCGGCCATCCACCACGCCCTGGCCGGCGGCGTGCCCGAGATGACCTGCGTCCGCCACTCGGCATCCGTCATCCGCTCCCAACCGGGCCGCGTGAACTCGTAGTGGCTCATCACGTAGCCCAACCCCGCTACTCGCTCGCTGCCCGGCGGCTCGTAGATCACCACGATGGGGTTGAACGTCCCCACGCCCTCGTGCAGCACGCGCCCCGTGTTCGGGTCGCTGGCCACGTCCGCGACGACGACCGGCGTCTTGGGCCACACGTCCCCGCCGAGGAGCGACAACTGCCACAGACCAAAGCGGTTGATGTCGCCCTGCTCGGCGGCGTCCAGCGGTTGGCCGGCCAGCATCTTCTCCGCGTATCCCGCGAAGCGATCCAGTTTCTGCGCCAGTTCGCCCAACACCCGGGCGTGGCCCGGGGGCAACATCCCGTAGGTGGACAGCGTCCCCGAGATCTGATGGCAGGCCGCGCTCAGGCGCGTGTAGCAGGCGGGCACCGGCTCGACGAAGCCGGGACCCTCGGACGGACCGAACGGCGGAACCGACTGCTTGGTGTACAGAATGAAGTCGTGCCGCAGATGCGACCACGAGGCCAGCGCCGTGTTCAGCTCCTTGCGCTCCCAGCCTGCGCTCTGCATGAAGCGCGGATGGCGCGCGTCGAAGGCGACCACCAGGGGCTTGAGACTGTGTAGCCAGTGGTTGTAGGTCGAGCGCGTCCACCAGGTCGTCGTGTACGTGGCGAACTGCGCCCGCAAGTTCGCCAACTGCGCCGCGTAGGCCGGGTCCTGCGCCGTCTCCCCGGCCAGCAGCGCACCGGCCCGATCCGATGCCAACACCGTCGCCATCACGTCGAGACCGCTGGGAATCGTGTGAGCGGTGTGGGGGTAGACCGTTTCTTGCATCACCTCGCCATCCGGCAGGTAGCGCTCGCCCATCACCTGGACGTACCTGCTCGGCATCTGCCCCGGCAGCGTGGGCACGGGGATGATCTCGGAGGTCGGGTACTCGTCGCCGGTCAGCAACTCGTCGCGCAGCAGGGCCAGGTTGTCCGGCTCCTCCAACAACGCCAGGCTGAACGATATGCCGAAAGTGCGGCTCACCGCCGTCGTCACCAGCGGCGGCGTGATGCTATCGGCCGGGCCGACCAACTGGCGCGTCACGCCGTACAGCCGCTGCCAGGCCACCTGCGCGCTCGCGTTCCGCTCCAACATGTGCGCCAGCTCGACCGCCGCCACGAGTTCCACGTCGGCGTCGTGCGGACACGCCGTGTCCTGAATGCGGTAGAGGCGCCGGCCCAGCCACTTCATCGCCCGGAAGTAGCGTTCGAGCTGGGCGTCGCCCGCGTAGTGGCCGCGCGGCTCGTACTGGGTGTAGTCGTCGCCCGGGTAGTTCTCCACCGCCGTGTGCTCGCTGATCTTGCGCGTGTAGGTGAGCACGTCCGCCAGCACCGACGGCGGCGGCACGAAGTCCGGTTCCAGCAGCCGGCGCGCCACCGAGAAGACCACCAGGTTGTGGCGTGCCGCCTCCTGTCCCAGGGGTTGCGTCACCGGCGTCGAGGCGTAGACGTCCGCGCTGTCGCCCTGCAAGGCTTCAACCAGCGTCTGCGTCTCGGTGTACAGCGCGCCTTTCTCCACCGTCTTCAGCAGGTCGTCCACCACGGCGTGGAACAAGTAGAGCGTGGCGTCGCTGGTGACGAACACCGGCAGATCTTGCCCGCCGCCGATGCCCATGTAGGCATCGGAGAGGCTTTCGCCCTCGCTCACGTTCAGGATCACGAAGCCCTGATCCTGCAGCCGATCGCGGGCGGTGCCGGTCAGGGGATGGACTGCCTCCACGGCCGGCAGGTTGGAGGGCAGCGTAAAGGTGGGAGCAGAGGCATTGTGCCCCACGAAGGGCACGTAGTGGCGACAGCCCTCCTGGACCACGGAGAGATCGTACGCCATATCCGGCCCGTACATCTCGGGCAATGGAGCGGTCACCTCGACTAAGCAGGTGACCGTGCTCGGCGGCGTCCAGCGCAGCAGCGTGGTGGTCGGACCCAGGGCCGTGGCGGATATGGGCGGGCAGGCGGTGAACAGCGTCAGCGCGGTGATGTACGGACGCGTGCGCCCGGTAGCCTCAATCCAGTACGTGCGCTCGGCCTCGGCGGTGAAGCTGGCCCAGTCCGTGTCGCCGTACTGGTGGAAGGTGTGGCCCTGCGCCGCGCCGGTGATGGAAATCGGCCGCGCCTGTTCGCAGCCATCATCCGGCTCGTACGCGTCGCCGGGCACCGGATCCGCCCACGCTCGCCCCGCGACCAACAGGGCCGCCAGCGCTGCGCCAGCCAGCGCGATCGTCGAGAACACTCTCCAGCAGCGTGTCATTTCGCCCCTCCCCTCTCGCCAGACGAGTTTGTGGCATCGCCACAGCTTTTCAGTATCCTCCATCGGATCGAAGTGGCTGTAACCGGGACGGGGGCCAGCGGTTGGACTATGACCAGCTCGCTTTCAGTATCCTCCATCTAGGGTTCGACCAGTGAAATGACTGGTTACGCTGGATCATAACCAGGGCCAACCCTCGGGCACCTGCCACTCGACAAACCGCAACCAGTGAAATCACTTGTTACGCTACTCTCAACCCAATCCTATCCCAAGCCCTGCACATCTCAACTCCGGCGTAACCAGTATTTGACTGGTTACGCTCTGAAACCTAGCAAACTACGCCTGTCAGGCGTGCTCTTTGCGCTAGAATACGGATGTCCAAGTCCAATTCTAGTGCAAAGGAGCACAACCATGACGGGCTTACCTATTGTAGCGCATTTCTCGAACCTGCGAAACCACCCGTATTCATTCGTCTAAAATCTTACCGAGATGATATAGTTCCCTCAAATGATAAT
>CAZYSK010000119.1:203-14766 GCA_964649415.1 uncultured Anaerolineales bacterium | reverse complement strand
CCATTATACCCTAAATTCTCAAGGAGAGTTGTCTCACTCATATTAGCACATAGGGGTTTCAACATGCAAAGGTACTGCATTGAAGCGAGCGCTAAAGGATCTGAAATTGCTGCTGATTCTAGATGAACTAGAAGTGATGACTTGGGAGGGGTTCACTGTTCCACTACGTTCTCAATTACGGTCCTTTGCTAACGGAGGACACGAGACCCCTCTGAAACTGGTTCTGGCCTCCAGCACACCTTTGGAACGTCTCTTTCCCGAAAAGCCAAGAGAACCGTCTCCTTTTTACAATATCTGCAAACAGATAGATGTGAGGCCTTGGAGCGAAGAGACTGTTCGTGAGTTCATTGATAAACGTCTAGCTCCCACCCCTGTTCGTTTTGCTGAAGAAGAAATCCTTCAACTGACAAGAGAGAGCAAGGGCAATCCTATGCGCCTGATGGAGCTCTGCTACGACGCCTATGAATGCCATATGAGGCTTCAGTGATCCGAATGAAGCCGAACTTCCTTATTGGAGAGATTGAGCGCATTTCACGAGCTCTCAACGCGAAAAACCCTACGAGGGACTCACAGCTCCTATCCGTGGCACTGGATCTATCTGATGGGCAAGTTGCCACCTGGGTGAAAGTCTAGAAAGCTGTGCACGGGTCAGTAGTGCAGGGAAATGAGAGATAAAATGAACAATCCTTATATCACCGGTCCTCCGGTAAGGGGTGACTCGTTCGTCGGGCGGGATGATATTCTGAATGATCTCAAAGAGCTATGGGCTCTACGTCAGCAACCCCATTCTGTGGTTCTCTTTGGTCATCGACGTATGGGCAAGACTTCGATCCTACGCAACGTAAGTGGTTATCTGCCACCCAATGTGCGGGTAGCATACCTCGACGTAGCAGAGATAGGAGGTTTAGCGGACGGTACTGCTGGCATTCTAATTGAACTGAGCGATGTGATCGCACAAGCTACAGGGGTTGAGAGTCTACCTGACGCCGATTTCATGAGTTTACCTTATCCATCCTTTAAGCGCTACTGTCGTAAGGTAGATTCTGCGTTGGGAGAACAAGGTAGACTAATTATTGCGCTAGATGAGTTCGAGCATCTTGAATATCTCATTGCTCATGAGTTGCTCAGTCCTAAGTTTCTGGACACCTTGCGATCCCTAGCCCAAATGAGCCCCAGGATAGCTTTTGCCCTTGCTGGCTTGCACACGCTGGATGAGATATCTGGGATCTATGCTCATCCGTTCTTCTCATCTTTCACGGGAGTAAGAGTGGGCTTCTTAACTCTTGAAGCCGTACGTCAGCTTTTGATCCACCCAGCCGGACACTCTCTAGATTATTCTTCAGAGGCTATTGAGAGGATCTATGCTTTGACATCGGGGCAACCATACCTAGTGCAATCGGTTGGCTCTGAGCTGTTCGAACGCTACGAAGAGAGATCTGAGAAGCAGGCAAGCCCTCAAGGATTCTCGCTGGAAGACATAGAAATCGTGACCAATCGTGCCGATTTCTATGAGCAAAGCTCATACTACTTCACTGGAGTTTGGGGGCAAGCTGGCTGTGGGGCTCCGGGACAGCAAGTAGTACTGGTTGAACTAGCCTCTTGCCCACAAGGACTAACTCAAGACGATTTGCGGAAATCTACAGAGTTGACCAAGGTAGAACTGCAAGAAGCATTGGGGACTCTAGAACGTCACGATGTCATCTTCCAAAAAGATGGTCATTGTCATATTACTGTCAAGATGTTTCGCCGTTGGGTACTGATATCTCATTCAAGTCTTGGCTCTAGAGTTGACAAGCCGTTATACATATCCTATACCGACATCGAACAAGATCGCATTGCTCCGTTGGTTTCAAAGCTCAAAGAAATGGGAATCACCGTTCGCTATAGCAGTGATCTTACTTCTGATCGCTCCTTATCCCCCAAGACAGAGGATTCGATTTCCGAGGCAAGGGCTGTGATTGTAGCTGTCAGTCCAGGTGCGATGACCTCTAAAGGAGTGCGTGAAGAGATCGAGTTCGCTGTAAGCAAGGGAAAACATCTGATTCCTTTACTTGTCCGCCCTAGTGACACGGTTCTTGCACCGTTAACTAGCTTGAATTGGACTTATGCCAAGAAAGGAAAAGGACGTGAACCCATACCGGGTCTACTGGCTGCCCTTTGGAATGAGGCATCTCCCTACTTGAACTCACCAGACGAGTTCCCGTTACCCCGTCCTACGGCTCCACTTTCTTTGGTTTCGGCAAGATCGCCTTTAGAATTGGCCGTTCATTTCACGTCGGATGAAAGGGACCAGACCTCGCCCATCGACGTGCGGCTGTTCCGCCCTGATACGGGCAACTGGACCGAGCCGGTGGCCTTCGAGCCGCCGCTGGGCGACGAGGTGCTGGCCGACCTGCGCTGGTACCTGGAAGTGTTCTCCACCTGGCCCACCGGCCCCGACCACGAGCGGGCCGCGCGCATCGAGGCTCAGATGGAGAACTGGGGCCGCGCTCTACTAGACAGCATCACGCCCGACCACGAGGCAGCCCAGGTGTGGCGGTACTTCGTTGACATCCCTAGTGACGGCAAACTGGTCACCATCGACGCCATCGACCCGCGCGTGCTGCGGCTGCCCTGGGAGCTGCTGGCCGACGAGGGCGGGCACCTGTTTTCCGCCGGCATCGGCGTGCGGCGGCGGCTGAAGAAGATCGCGGGCACCCAGGTGAAGCCCTTCGCCCTGCCGGTGCGGGTGCTGGTCGTGGTCTCCCGGCCCAAGGGCGCCAGCTTCATCGACCCCCGCGCCGTCTCCCGGCCCCTGCTCGACGCCCTGGACACCCTGGGCGACCGGGTGGCGACCGAGTTCCTCTACCCGCCCACGCTCAAGGAGCTGACCGATCGCCTGCGCGACCGGGCCGCGCCGCCGGTGCACGTGGTCCACTTCGACGGCCACGGAGTCTACGACGCCGATCTGGGCCTGGGCTACCTGCTCTTCGAGAAGGGCAATCACCAGCGCGACCGGGTCGACGCCAACCGGCTGGGCACGCTGCTCAACCACTGCGGCGTGCCGCTGATGGTGCTCAACGCCTGCCAGAGCGCGGCCCAGGAGGAGGCCAACCCCTACGCCAGCGTGGCCGCGCGCCTGATCCGCGCCGGCGTGGGCAGCGTGTTGGCTATGAACTACTCGGTTCTGGTGGCAGCGGCGCGTAAGTTCGTCGAGGCCTTCTACGGCGGGCTGGCCGGCGGCCTGAGCGTGGGCCGGGCGGTGGACGAGGGCCGCTACGCCCTCTACGCCGACGTCGAGCGCCACACCGTCACCCGCCCCAATAAGAAGGGCGACATGGTCGAATTGACCATCCGCCTGATTGACTGGTTCCTCCCCGCCCTCTACCAGCAATCCACCGACCCCGTCGTCTTCCAAACCAATCTACCAATTTCCCAACCTACCACCTTACCAATCTCCCAACCTACCACCCTACCAACTTCCCAATCTACCACCCCACCACCCTCCCAACCTCCCCCCCCTCCCCCCGCCCTCACCGACCCCAACGCCCCCGGCGGGCTGCCGGCCCCACCGCGCCACGGCTTCCACGGGCGCGCCCGCGAGATGCTGCGGCTGGAGCGCGCGCTGGCCGAGCACCGCGCCGTCGTGCTCCATGGATTTGGCGGCATGGGCAAGACCGCGCTGGCGGCCGAGGCCGGGCGCTGGTTCCACCGCACCAGGCGCTTCCCCGGCGGCGCGGCCTTCGTCTCCTTCGAGCACGGCGGCTCGCTGGACCAGCTCTGCTCCTGGGTGGCCCAGTCCGTCAGCGGCGACAAAAACTACCTGCTGCACAAAGACGACCCCGTGGCCGCCGTGGGCCAGTTGCTGCGCGAGCGACCGGCGCTGGTCATCCTGGACAACTTCGAGTCGGTCATCGGCCCCGACCCCCTCATGCCGCCCGAGGAGCTGATAGAGGTACTGGACGCAGTATGGCGCTGGACTTCACCCGAATCACGCACCACGCATCACGCACCACGTCTCCTCATCACCACCCGCGACACCACCTTCAACGACGCCCGCTTCGCCCCCTCCAAGCACTGCGCCCACGTGGCACTGGGCGGGCTGGCCACCCCGGACGCGCTGGAGCTGGCGGCGGCGGTGCTGGACGACCACGGCATCGACCGGGCTGCCATCCCGCGCCAGGAACTGGTGGACCTGATGGCCCACCTGGGCGGCCACCCGCTCTCGCTGACCTTGGTGCTGCCCCACCTGCGCGAGTATACCCCGGCCGAGCTGAGCGCGCGCTTCGAGGAGCTGCTGCCCGGCTTCACCCAGGGGCAGGCGGCGGAACGGAACGAGAGCCTGGCCGTGTCGCTGGAGTTCTCGCTGCGGCGGTTGGGGGAGGAGACTCGCGCCGCCCTGCCCGACCTAGCCGTGTTCCAGGGCGGGTGTATGGAATATGACCTGCTGGCGATCACCGGGATGGACGAGGAGCTGTGGCGCGCGGCGCGGGCCGAGCTGGAGGCCGCGGCGCTGGTCACGGCCGAGAGCGTGCCCGGTGTGACCGTCCCGTTCATCCGCTTCCACCCCACCCTGGCCCCGTACCTGGCCACCCTGCTGGCCGCCGAGCGCCGCGCCGAGCTCGAGGAGCGGTACTGGCGGCGGTACCACGCCCTGGCCAACTACCTGTACAACGCCGACACCCAGACCCCCCACCAGGCCCGCGCCATCGCGTTGCGGGAGATGCCCAACCTGCGCCGCGCGCTCGACCTGGCCCTGGCGCGCGCGGCGGCGGACGCGGATGCCGCCGCCGAGGCGGTAGACTTCGCCACCCGCATCGCCAAGTTCCTGGACAACTTCGGCCGCTGGCGGGAGCGGGACGCGATGATGGCGCGAATTGCGAATAGCGGGTTGCGAATTGCGAATGGGGAAGGGCTGACCAAGGCGGAGTACATGCTGCTGAGCCAGCAGGGGGAGACGCTATGGCAGCAGGGGCGGGCGGCGGAGGCGGAGAAGGTGTTCCACGGGCTGCTGGCGCGGCTGGAGGGGGAGGCCGCCTACGACGCCGACTACGACCGCGCGATGACGCTAATACGGCTGGGCCGCTGCCTGGCGGCGCAGGGGCGGCCGGCCCAGGCCATCGAGTTCCACCGGCGGGCGCTGGCGGGGTTCGAGCGACTCAGCGAATCGAGCGAATCGGCGAAGAAGATGGCAGCAGCTTGTCACGTGGATTGGGCGGATAACCTGACGGCGATAGGGCAGTTCAACGAGGCAGAAGAACACTATGAAACCGCGTTGCCTATCCTGCGCGAGATTGATGACCACCGCAGCGTTGGCGCTACACTGGGCCAACTGGGCACGCTGGCGCTGGAGCGCGGCGAGCTGGGCCAGGCGCGCGAGCGCTACGCCGAGGCGCTGGAGACCTTCCGCGCCCTGGGCGAGCCGCGAGAGGAGGCCGTCTGGTGGCACCAGTTGGGGAGGGTGGCGGAGGAAGCCGCGGAACGGGGTTCCGGTGACTGGGACGAGGCGGAGCGCTGCTACCGGGAGAGCCTCAAGCTCGAGGAGCAGATGAATAACCCCAAGGGCGTGGCACAGACCTGCAACCAACTCGCCCTCGTCGCGGTGGGCGCCGGCCGGCCCGCCGACGCGGAGCGATGGTACCTGCGGGCGATTGAGCTGGGGAAGGAATTGCGCTACTACGCTGAGTTGGGCAAGTGGCTCAGCAACCTCGCCGACCTCTACCTCTCCCAGGGCCGCCTGGACGAGGCCGAGTCCTATGCCCGCCGGGCAGCGGAGATCAAAGAGACGCTGGACCTCTCCGCCGCGCCGTGGACGACCTACGCCATCCTGGCCCAGATCGCCGAGGCCCGGGGCCGCGCCGAGGAGGCCGCCCGCTGGCGGCGCAAGGAGCAGGAGAGCTACGCCGCCTACGCCGGGTCGTCCCACGTTGTGCAGCAGTTACAGCCATTAATCCAGCCCGTCGTCGCCGCATGTCAGGGGAACGAAGAAGCCAGAGCTGTTCTGGAGCCTATTCTGCAAGCCGTGGAAAGAGCAGACGAAGAGCTTGCTCGCGCAATCCACCGAGTATTGGATGGTGAGCGGAATGCCGAGATATTGACAGCGGATTTGGGACGCAGCGCAATAGTCATCCGTACCATCCTGGCTCAACTCTCCGGTGAGGTTCCCCCCACACCGCAGACTGCGCAAGCATCCTCTCCCCCGGAGGAAGGCACCGGTCGCGGGTCATCGGCTGGAGCCGGGGCCGAGGCGGCTTTGGCCCACCTTCGCCAGCAGTGGGCACCGGTCATCGGGGCCGTCGTCGCCGTCGCGCAGGCCGGCGCGCCGGTCCCCGCCGATCTGGACGCCTTCCTGGACCAGATGGGCGACACCGACGACTGGCGCGCCCTCGTCGCCGTCCTGCGCCGAATCCTGGCGGGCGAGCGCGACCCCGAGCGCTTGCTCCCCGGCCTCGACGCCACCGACACCCTCATCGTGGGCGAGGTCCTGCGCGGCCTGGGCGTCGAGACGGGCACGCCGCCCCTGCTGGAGCCCGGGGCCGCCAGCCAGCAGATCGGCCTGGACGATCTCTTCCACATGGTCTCCCAGGCCTGCCGCCCCGACGCGCCGCCCGGCCTGGGAGAGCAGCTCTACGCCCTGACCCACCGA
Organism: uncultured Anaerolineales bacterium; assembly: GCA_964649415.1. Lineage (GTDB taxonomy): Bacteria > Chloroflexota > Anaerolineae > B4-G1 > B4-G1 > CAZYSK01. Next base: position 8,141 of record CAZYSK010000119.1, on the reverse strand, counting down.
TTCTCGCGCGACCCGAACGCGCCCCCCGACGTCCAGGCCCTGGGCCGCGCGCTCAACCGCATCCTGTCCGGCGACCGCGACCCGGATCTCTCGGCCCTGCCGCCGGAGCTGGTCCAGGCCGTGCGGCGGCTGCTGGAGGCGATCTGACGGGGAGGGGGGAGTACCACGGATGCGGGAAATACACGATGCTGGCCTAGACAGCAGGAACGCTTCAGAGGTAGGTATTGTAGGGGCGAGGCAATCCCCGTTTGGTTCACCGCAATGAAGGCTGGTAGTGATCCCAAATCATGCCCCTCGAGGGTGATGATCCAAGGATTGCCTCGCCCCTACAAACGCCGCCTACGGCACCGCCATGCTGCGGGTGGGTGGGGGGGCGAGGTGCCGCCGCCAATCTCGTTCATCGGGTACGTCCACGTCCGAGGCAACTACGCCTACCTGGCGAACTCGAGCGCCGACTTCACCTGCCGCCGGTCACCCGGGGAGTGCGGTAACGCCCACACAGTTAGACAAGACTTCGGAAGTCGAAACTCTCGACTGGAGACTTCCGAAGTCTTCCGGCATTGGGGGGGGGGAGTTACACAGAGGTTCACAGAGCCAGTCACAGAGATCCACAGAGGAAAGATAGGGATATCTTGCTCTGCGAATCTCTGCGTCTTCTCAGCGAATCTCTGTGTTCCAGTTATCTTCGTCTCGCAACCCTCACCGGCCCACGCGCCGCCAGGTGAGCCGCGCCAGAGCCACGCCGGTGCGCTCGTAGTACTCCATCTGCACGTCGTGCGTGCCCTCGTCCAGCCGCACCGTCGCGCTGCGGTAGCCGCGCATCGGACGCCAGGAGTTGATGAGCAACTTGCCGTCCACCCACAGCCGCACGCCGTCGTCGGTGTAGGTCGTGAAGCGGTACAGGCCGCCCTGGAAGGTCAGAGGCTGCGTCCAGCGGGCGGAGAAGTTGTCCTTCGGCACGCCGTCATCCTTACAAAGGCGCCATTCCGATGGCGCGCCGTCATCCTTACAAAGGCGCCATTCCGATGGCGCGCCGTCGCCGGGCGAGCCCCAGCCCCAGTTGTGGTCCAGCGCCGTCTCGACGCGCGTCAACACCGGCTCGCCGCTCAGGCCGGTGTTGGCGAAGTAGGCCGCCGTCCAACCGTCATCCTTACAAAGGCGCCATTCCGATGGCGCCGGGTCATCGGCCTCAACCCCCGGGGCCGTCACGACGGGCGCAGAGGCAGGAGCAGCCGGTGCCACCGTCGTCGGGGCCGCCAGGTAGGTCGGAGGCGCGTTACCATCCGTGCCCGCCTCCCACCAGCATCGCACGCGCGCATGCCCGGCGCGCTCGTAGTACTCCACCCGGACCGTGTGCCGGCCTTGCAGGTAGGTGCCGTCCACGTAGTGGAGCTCGTACTCCATGTCCTGCCACTTGTCGATCAGGATGCGGTCGCCCACCCACACGCGCACGCCGTCGTCGGCCAGCGTCACGAAGCGATAGTAGCCCGGCGTGAAGTCCACCTCGCGCGTCCAGCGCACGGAGAAGTTGTCGTCAGGCATCCAGTCCAACGGCGGCCCGACGCCCCAGTCGAAGTCAATCGCCGCGTCGTCACGCACGAGCACCGGCCCGCCGGTGAAGTCGCGGTTGTCGAAGTACTCGCCGCGCCAGCCGGTGAAGCCATCGCGCACCTCCCACCACACGTGGGCGGCGGCCTCGCCGCCGTGCTCGTAATACTCGACGACCACCGTGTGCGGGCCGGTCTCCAGGTGCACGTCGCCGGTGTGCGTCGTGGGCAGCTTCTGGTCCACCCAGGCGTCCACGATCAGCGCCCCGTCCACCCAGATCCGCGCGCCGTCGTCCGTGCTGGCGAGGAAGCGGTAATCGCCGGCCTTGAAGTTCACCGTGCGCGTCCAGCGGACCGAGAAGTAGTCGGCCGGCACGGCCGGGTCGGGGCTGTCGTAGCCCCAGTCGAAGTCAATCGCGCCGTCGTAGCGCGTGAGGACGGGATAGTCCTCCAGGTCGCGGTTGCCGAAGTACTCCGCCCGCCACGTCGCGCCATCCTCCAGGCGGCTCCAACGCGCGCTGATGGTGGCTTCGCCGGTGTGATCGTAGTACTCGACGCGCACCCGGTACGTGCCCTGGGGGATGTAGCGGTCCACGACGAGCGGCGTGGCCCAGCGGTCGCGCCAGTCGTCCACCACCAGCGCGTCGCCCACCCACACCCGCACGCCGTCGTCGGAGGCGACGTCGAAGCGGTAGGTGCCGCCGGCGAACCACTCGTCGCGCACCCAGCGGACCGAGAAGTTGTCCGCCGGGATGCCTGGGGCGGGGCTGTTCTCCCCCCAGCCGAAGTGAATGGCTCCGTCCATGCGGCTCATCACAGGAGCGCCGCTCAGCGTCGCGTTGTCGAAGTAATCGGCCCACCAGTCCCCCGGCGCTCCCGGCGGGGCCGCCGTGGCGGGCCGGGTGCCCGGCAGCAGGCCGAGTAGCGTCAGGGCAAGAACCGGGACTGTAAGAAGAATCAGTAGCTTCTTCATATTCCTTCGCTGCCTCCTAGACTAGTACGCCTATCCCTGCCGTCCGAGGCGCGCTGTTACTATGATTATACTCCCAAAGGTTTGGTAGGGCAATGGGTGGGTGGGTTGGTAGGTTGGTAAATGGTAAATTGGTAGATCGGTAAATGGTAAACTGGTAGATTGGTAAATTGGTAGATTGGTAGACTGCTGACACACAAAGAGAGGGACCCTGCTGAACACAGGGTCCCCCTGGAGAGCGAACCAGGACCTACGCCATGAACTTCGACACGAACGGTGAGGTCTCCCCTCGGCGCAGGTAGTGGCCCGATGGCCCCTCGCCCAGGAACTCTGAGAACCACGATTCGTGCTGTATCTCCTCATTGAGGATAGCCAGTGCCAGGTCGTAGGTGCGGTGGTCCTTCCCCGCGGTCAGGTGGCAGATCTGGGTGTAGCCGCGCACGGCACACCGTTCCGCCTCCACCAACACGGTCAGCATAGCCTCGACGTCCGTGGGGTCCTCGGGCAGGCTCGCAGGCGGGCAGGCCGACAGGTCGTGGAATTCTTTCATGCTGTCCGGCAGTCGGCCCCCTAGCTCGTAGATCCGCGGGACCAGGGCCTCGAAGTGGTTGCGGTCCTCGATACGGGCCGTCTCGGCGATCTCCTTGATCCCCTCACCCTCCAGCCCGATCAGGTTGACCCGCAGGATTGTGTAGTAGTAGAAGGTTGTCAACTCGGCCGCCGCGTTCTTGATGAGCAGCTTCAACAACTGGTCCACATCGACGCCTGCTTGCTCCACCATCTCTCGTGCTACTCTTGCCATCGTATACCTCCCTTTCCTTTCCTTTCCCTTCCGTATGCGCTTATACGACGTCCTAACCATCAGGCCGCTCGTAGCGGCCTGCCCAACGCTACTCCGACACCTGCCGAGCTTCATCCATTTCCAGTGCCTGGCACCGAGGGCACATACCGTAGAAATCGAGCCGGTGATTCACAATGCGATAGCCCGTCTCCTGCGCCACCGCTTGGGGCAGTTCGTCCAAGGTGCCGATGTCCAGATCGAGGATCTCTCTGCACCTGACGCACATCAAATGGGGATGAGGATACGGCATATTGCCATCGTACCGGTTGCCATCGTCGCTGAAGCCAAGCTCGAGCACTTGCCCCATGTCCTTCAGCAGGGCGACCGTCTTATAGACGGTCGCCAGGCTTATCATCGGCATATCTGTCCTTACCCGCTCGAAAACCTGCTCCGCGCTGGGATGCCCCTCGCTCACAGCCAGGACCTTGAGTACGGCCATCCGCTGCGGGGTGAGGCGAGAACCACGCTCTCTCAGTTTGGTGACCATTTCGTCTACGCGAGTTTGCGGATCTGCCACTTGGAGTCCTCCTGAGACGCCACCTACCTGATAGTATCTTGGCTTCTTGTGGATAATCATTATCTATAAGTAATTATAGCACAACAAATAACCGTTGTCAAGTGTCTGAGTGCGACTCTCGAGCATTAGTGCGGAGACTGGCAATTTCCCCCTTCCGTTGTACAATAGGCTGCGCTATGCCGACGCCGGTCACCCACCTGGTCCTGGCCGAAGAGATACTGGGCGGGGATGCACTCCCGTCCGACGTGCACCGCCTGCTGCAGCAACAGCGCGGCCCTTTCCTGCTGGGCAACACCGCTCCTGACGTGCGCACCATCAGCGGGCAGCCGCGCCGAGAGACGCACTTCTACGGGGTGCCCCGTTTCTCCACACCCGCCCCACCCTTGCATCCAAACGGCTATAGATCAGCCCACGAGACGCTGTTTGCCGCCCACCCGGAACTGGCCCGCGCCGAAGCGCTCCCCCCGGCGCAAGCGGCCTTCATCGCCGGGTACATCGCCCACCTGTTGCTGGACGAACTCTGGCTGGAGGACGTCTTCTGGCGCTGCTTCATGCAGGACTGGGGTCCCCTCCACGAGCGGCTGTTCCTGCACAACGTCCTGCGCACCTGGATGGACCGCCAGGATCAGCGCTGTCTCAACGGCCACCTGGACGCGCTACTGCGGGGGGTGGAGCCTGCGGGCTGGCTGCCCTTCGTCAGGGATGAGGACATGCGGACGTGGCAGGACCTGCTGGTCCAGCAACTCCGGCCCGGGAGAAACGTGCGCACGGCCGAGATCTTCGCCCGGCAGATGGGGGTGTCGGTAGCGGACGTGGAGGCCGTGCTGAGATCGCCGCAGCAGATGGAGGCGCGCGTCTTTGCACACGTCTCGCGTGTCGCGCTGCAGTCCTTTCACGATACGGGTTACAGGCGCAGCGTCAAGTTAATCAGGTGGTACCTAGGCGCATAAGGAGGCCTTTCGACAATGAACATCCTGGTCACAGGCGGAGCCGGATACATCGGCAGCATCGTCACTGAGGAACTGGTGGGACAGGGCGAACACGTCATCGTCTTCGATAACCTGTACTACGGCCATCGGGCGGCCGTACACCCAGAAGCCGCCTTCTTCGAGGGCGACCTGGCGGATCGGGCCGCCATCCGGGCCGTATTCGACGCCCACCACATAGAGGCCGTGATGCACTTCGCCTCCTACACCCTGGTGGGTGAGTCTATGGAGAAGCCGTTCATGTACGTCGGGGACAACGTCACCAACGGCCTGAACCTGCTGCGCGAGGCGGTGGCCCACGGCGTCCGGCGCTTCATCCTCTCATCCACCGCCAATCTGTTCGACGACCCGGCGCGCATGCCGATTGACGAGCAGGAGCGCATCGTCCCCGGCAGCCCATATGGCGAGTCCAAGCACATCCTGGAGCGCGTGCTCCACTGGCTGGATCGAATCTACGGCTTCCGATACGCGGCGCTGCGCTACTTCAACGCGGCGGGGGCCTCCCCTACCGGCGAGCGGGGCGAGGATCACGATCCCGAGACGCACCTGATCCCCATCGTCCTGCAGGTGGCGCTGGGCCAACGAGACAAGGTCACCATCTTCGGCGACGACTATCCGACACGCGACGGCACCTGCGTGCGCGACTACGTCCACGTGACCGACCTGGCCCAGGCCCACGTCCGGGCGCTGCAGGCGCTGGACGGAGGCAGCCGTAGCTACAACCTGGGCAACGGCCAGGGATTCACCGTCAAGGAAGTCATCGAGACCTGTCGCCAGGTGAGCGGCCATCCCATCCCCGCCGAGGTTGGCCCGCGTCGTCCCGGCGACCCGGCGACGCTGATCGCCAGCAGCGACAAGATTCGGCGGGAGTTGGGCTGGGAGCCGCGGTACCCCGATCTGCACACCATCGTCGAGCACGCCTGGCAGTGGCACCGCACGCACCCACACGGGTATGGGGACTGATGCGCGTCGCGATCAACGCCTGGTTCTGGGACAGGCCCGGCACGGGTAGCGGGCAGTACACGCGGCGGCTGGTCGAGCACCTGGCCATGCTCGCGCCGGACCTGGAGATCCTGCTCGTCGCACCCGATGAGCGCCGGCTTCGGGTTTCAAGTTCCAGGTTTCGAGGTTCAGAGCGCGCCCAACGTGAAACCCCTAACGTCAAACCTGAAACAAGGAAGCTGAGCAAGGTCTGGTTCGAGCAAATCGGCTTTCCGCGCGCCTGCCGCCGCCTTGGCGCCGACCTGGCCCACGTGCCGTACTGGGCACCGCCGCTGCGCCCGCTCGTCCCCACGGTGGTCACCATCCACGACCTGATCCCACTCGTGTTGGAGGCGTACCGGGGCGGGCCACTCGTGCGCCTCTACACCGCGCTGGTCAGCGCGAGCGCGCGTCGCGCCGCGCTGGTGCTCACCGATTCGGAGGCCTCCCGCCGGGACATCGTCGCCCGCCTGGGACTGCCAGAGGCGCGCGTGCGCACCGTGTACCTGGCCGCCGGCGAACAGTACACGCCCACTCCTCCAGAGGGGGAGCCCCACGGCTGGGACGAAGTTCGCGCTCGCTACGGCCTGCCCGAGCGGTACGTGCTCTATCTGGGAGGCTTCGACGTGCGCAAGAACGTCGCCACAGCGCTGGCCACCTACCGCTGGGCCGGGCCCGCCATCGGCGCGGAGTGCCCGCTGGTCGTCGCGGGGCGGCTGCCAGAGCGGGACACGGCCTTCGCCCCCGACCCGCGCCGGCTGCTGCGGGAGAGAAACCAGGTTTTTTCCGAAAAACCTGGTTTCTGGCCAGCCTTCGTGCGCTTCATCGGCTTCGTGCGAGAGGCCGACAAGCCCGCGCTCTACCGGGGCGCGGTGGCCTTCCTGTTCCCCAGCCGCTACGAGGGTTTCGGCCTGCCGCCGTTGGAGGCGTGCGCGTGCGGTGTCCCGGTCGTGGGCAGCGACGCCGCCTCGATCCCCGAGGTCGTGGACGACGGGGGCGTCCTGCTGCCGCCGGACGACGCCCAGGGCATGGCCAGCGCGCTGATTCGACTGGCGACCGACGACGACTTCCGCTCCAGGCTGAGCCGCCGTGCGCTGGTGCAGGCCGCCCGCTTTTCCTGGGAACGCACCGCAAGCGAGACGCTCATGGCATACCGGGCCGTGGCATCCCAGGCCCGTAAAGACACACCCCCCGCGCCCGCCGTTTCACCGGGCGGTGGCACCCCACCCCCGTAGGGGCGCGGTTCCCGCGCCCTAGCGCTTAGCACTAGAGAGGTGATAGTCAACAAGTGGACGGAAACGTACTCGTCAAGCTGTACAAGACTGGGCAGCGTGACTTCTCCGGGGCAGACCTGAGCGGGGCAAATCTACGGGAGGCCAACCTGTGGTGGATTGACCTGGACGGGGCAGACCTGCACGGGGCCGATCTGACGGGCGCGAATCTGAGAGGGGCCAATCTGATCGAGGCCGACCTGCGCGGCGCCTATCTGGAGAGCGCCAATCTGCGCGGGGCCAGCCTGTATGGCGCTAACCTGAGCCAGGCGACGCTGAGAGGGGCCAGCTTGAACGGGGCCGACCTCGGCGGCGCCAACCTGAGCCAGGCCAACCTGGACCGCGCCGACCTCGAAGGCGCGGACTTGCGCCGGGCCGATCTAAGGGGCGCCACCGTGACCGATGGACAGCTCGCCCAGGCCAATCTGCTTTCCGGTGCCATCCTGCCCGACGGCACGGAGCACGACTGAATGCCACCGACCGTCTGCGGTCGGCGCACGCCGGGCCCAGACGCACGGAGAGCCGGGGGTCTCACGCCCCGGCCCTCACCAAAAAGGAGGAGAAGAAGAATCGTCGCGATTCTGCCTATAGGATACCACGTCCTGTTCGTGGGGACTTGACGCTAAACCTACGCTTTCCCGACGCCAACCTGACGGAAAGCATACGACACAGGCAGCACCAGACGCAATTCATTCAAATCCGGCCTCCAACCTCCAACATATGTAGGTCGGCTTTCCATAGCCGACGCTTCTTCAGACGCAATTCATTCGAATCCGGCCTCCAACCTCCAACATATGTAGGTCGGCTTTCCATAGCCGACGCTTC
>CAZYSK010000119.1:0-103 GCA_964649415.1 uncultured Anaerolineales bacterium | reverse complement strand
GCAATTCATTCGAATCCGGCCTCCAACCTCCAACATATGTAGGTCGGCTTTCCATGACTTTGTTGAAGAATGACTCGACATAATCCAGGCCGCCCGATTGAGG
>CAZYSK010000118.1:0-14826 GCA_964649415.1 uncultured Anaerolineales bacterium | reverse complement strand
AAGTTTCCACCTTATTTTTGCCGATCCGTGGTCCAAAGGATGGGGCTAACCTCAGAACGCCCCTCGCGTCAAGTAATAGCGAAATTCGAATGGCGATCTGATCAAAATGGTGAAATTGAATACACTAGCCTTCCCCTCTTGCAAGATGTTGGTAGACACCCTTGGGTACCGTACTTCATTAAGCGCAAGCAGTACTACACTGGGAATCTCACGCCTGTTCGTCGCCAAAGGCAACGTGCTAGCTGGCCCAATATAGATAACAAAGCGGAAACCACAGCAATGCTAGCAGTAAGATTTGCCCGAACAGGGCCAGTGCTGATTTTCTGTGCCCAGAGGGCCGATGTTCAAACCGTCGTGGATAAGGTTATTACTTCCCTGAAGTATCTAGAAGCCTCAAACGAAATGCCAGTGGATGAGATGAAGCGTGTAGAGGACCCGGATTTGGAGTCGTTCCATTTGGCAGTTAACTGGCTTGGCGATGACCATCAACTAACTGAAGCCCTTCGTTACAGGGTTGCTCTGCATTACGGGCCGCTGCCTGAACCTCTTCGTCAGTCTATAGAGGATGAATTCGGGCAGGGTAGGATCAATATTCTGGTTAGCACCAACACGTTAGGTCAAGGGGTGAATTTGCCTGTTAGGACAGCCATAATATACAGCTTGGTACGAACATGGGCTGAACCTGGTGAAAATGGTCTCTTGAAGCACTATCGCCAAAAAGTAAAAAAACGAGACTTTTGGAACATTTGTGGAAGAGCGGGACGAGCTGGAAAGGAAACAGAGGGACAAGTCATATTTGTAGTCAACTCACCAACCGACAGGGCACTCTTCGGCGAATTCACCAATCCAGCTAATCTTGAAGTCGTAGATAGTGCGTTGTTTAGATTGCTCAAGGCTCTTGTTGAGGACCGCATAGATCAAGACACCTTACTTGGGTATCTAGATGCCCATACATTGGCCCTGATTGCAGAAGAAGTAGTAGATACAGAAGATGAAGAGGCGATATGCGAGTTTTTAGGTAAGAGCTTGGTAGGCATTCAAGCAATTAGGAATGAGTTAAGCCTGTCTCCTCTAGCCCAAGCTATTCAGAACGCCGGGAGATGGATCAAGGCAGAAGTGCCAGAAGAGGTTCTTCCAATATACTCGACAACTGGTCTACGAGTAAGTAGCTGCAAGACCATTGATGCAGGTGTGGATCTATTTTTGCAGAAGGTCGACGATGAGATGCTAGACTCGGAATCGACAGTCTTGGATTTCAATGATAAGCTTTTACAAATAGCCTTTCAATCTTGTGAGAATCTTCCTGAAATGAGGTTGGAACGCACTATCGAGTATGGGGGGCCAGAAGAAGAATTTGCCCTAGTTCGTGGGTGGATAAGTGGAATTTCAGTCGGGCAAATACGAGAAAGGATGTGGAGAAATGCAACGAGTGAGGATTTAAGTCAGTATATCTCTGACCGCTTGATGTATAAATTGCCTTGGGGATTGAATGGATTTCTTCGCATACTCGCGTTTAGGTTGCACAGAGAGTTTTCCGAATTGCCTTTAGCATGGCAGCAATTATCTTCTATGCTCAAATTTGGTGTTGGCAATGTGATTGCTTGTTGGGCGTTTAGTTTGGGTGCGCCATCTCGAGCGATTGCCCTGCAGATTGTGGATCGATATCCCCAAAACGGCGATGTCTCTTTCATTTCTTTTTTGCGTTGGCTTGCAAATCTGCCGGTCGGTTTCTTCATTTACGAGTTAGAAGGAGCAGTATTTGAAAAGCGGCGATTTGCAGAAAACATCGCCAAGCTTCTGCCTGACCGAGAGTTGCTAGCCCTCACTAGAGAAGGTTACGCAATCTTAAGATCCCCGGTGCGCGGGATTCCATATGAGGATCGAGCAACGCCTGCCTTAAGTGTCAAAGAAGGTGATGAGCTGTTCTTGGTAGCAGAGCCTGACAATCAGTTCGATCCAAATGCAATTCAAGTTGTTTTTCAAGAATCTCACATAGGATACGTGGAGCGTGACAAAGCCAAGATACTGGCGCGAGAGTTTAGATTGGGAAGAAAGGCATCGGCTTACGCAGAAGGCGTGAGAGAACCCACCGACCAATACCCATTTCCCTGGATACAAATGAAGATAGAACTAGCCTGATTTGGAGAACAAATCCGTGAAAAAACGCCTCATCGAATACAACCTCCCCTGGCCGACCTCTCCGAAGCGTCGGCCCGGGAGAAGAACATCCGCGACGGCTATCCTTTGACGCTGTACATCTGGTGGGCGCGGCGGCGACTGGCCTCCTCCCGGACCGCTGCTTTCACTGCCTTCATCGACGACCCCGGTGAGGACCGCCGCGACGAACGTGGGGAACTGGAAAACCAGATCAAGGAGACGATCCGCTAGATCGGTGCCACCCTCCGGGACGAGATGCTTGAGTAGGGGAAGTGATGAAGTACCTTCCAGACTACCTGACTTCTGAACAGCGTGAGGCCATTCTACACGCCGGCAGCCCGCTGCTCATCATCGCCGGCCCTGGCTCCGGCAAGACTGAGGTCATCACCTGGCGCGTAGCTCACCTGATACGTGCGGGCTTGGTCGCGCCGGAGCACTTGCTCGTCACCACCTTCACCAACAAAGCAGCGCTAGAGCTCAAGGACCGCATCCAGCAGAAGCTCCCGGACGTGCGCGTCGAAGCGATGCAGGTGAGTACGCTGCACTCATTCTGCGCCGACCTGCTGCGGCAGTACCAGTCCCGCAGTCCCTTGCCGCTTGGCTTCCACATCCTTGACCAGCACGGTCAGTTCCTCTTCGTCTACACCCGGCGCAAGGCACTAGGGCTCAACGCACTGGTCAAGGGCCGCCCCCACGATTTCTTCTCCAACGTACTGCGCCTGTTCAGCCTGGCCACCGAGGAACTGGTCGAGCCGGAGCAGTTGGGTGAGTGGTGTGAGTGCCGCCGGGTGGAGGCGGAAGCGTACGCCGCCGAGGTGGCCTGTGGCAGGAGCAAGACCAAGGCCAAGAAAGCGGCCTGTGAGGTTGAGCGCTGGTGCGAAGAGACGGTCGTCGTCGATGCCTATCGCCAGTACGAGGACCTGCTCTGCGAGAACAGGCTGGTTGACTTTGCCTTCCTTCAGCGCTACGCCTACGACTTGCTGACCGCCACCCCGGAGCTCGTCGCTGAATTGCGTGATCGCTACCAGGCCATCCTGGTGGACGAGTACCAGGACACCAACGCTATCCAGGAACAGCTGCTTCAGTTGTTGGCGGGTGACGGTGCATCTCTGACCGTGGTGGGCGATGACGACCAGTCCATATATCGCTTTCGGGGTGCGACCGTTCGCAACCTGCTCACTTTTCCCGAACGGTATCCCGGCGCACAAATCGTCCGGTTGACGCAGAATTTTCGCAGCCGGGAGCCTATCGTGGCTCATTTCCTCGACGTCATCGTCCACAACCCGGCCCGCTTTGAGAAAGAGCTGTTTACCCAACGAGGCCCCGGCAGCGACGTGCTGTTGGTCTACGAGCGCTCGGTGGGCGAAGAAGCGGCCGCGCTGGCGCATCTCTTGCAGCGGCTGCACTACGGCGGCAAGATCCGCCGCTGGAGCGACGTGGTGCTGCTCTTGCGCAGCGTTCGTTACCACGGTCCCCCCTACGTTGAGGCGCTGCGGGCCGCTGGCGTCCCGCTCGTTGTCCTGGGCGACGCCAGTCTCTTTGAGCGCGACAACGTCAGGCAATTGGTCAACCTGTTCACCTTTCTCGGTGCGACCAAGCCATGGGGCGACGTCCACGTCCGTCAGTCCATCTTGGGGTTGGATGAGACGAGCGTTGCCGCACTGAAGGCGTTCTCCGGCTATCTGCTCGACGTGGACGACGACGAGAAGTTGAAGGACATCGGAATCACCTCGCCGGCCGACCGGCGAAAGCTGTTGGCGCTGATTTCCCTCAAGCAGCGTGTCCAGGCCAAGAAGCATACCTGCCTGCTGGAGGTGTTTTACGAACTGCTGGCGGTCACCGGCTGCCTGTCATTGTGTGAGCGGGCTGGATACCTCGATCCACTGTTCAACCTGGGCGTGTTCAGTCGCCTGATCGCCGTCTTTGACGAGCACGCTGGGACGCGCACCCTATACCCTTTCCTGGATTACCTCAAGCTGATGCGGCAAGGAGGCGTGGATCCTGCTGTGGTCGAGCCAGGGGACGCCTTGCGGGTGATGACCATTCACCAGGCCAAGGGATTGGAGTTCCCGGTGGTGGCCGTCGGATCGGTGATGAAAGGCCGGCTGCCGTCCAGGCGACGGCGAGAGCACTATGAAGTGCCGTATGAACTGCGCGCCAGCGGCCTGCCGGAAGTCGAGGACCCCCACCTGGTAGACGAGCGCAAGCTATTCTACGTCGCTGCGACGCGCGCCCGCGAGTTGCTCATCCTGGGGACAGCCGACGTGGTGAACAAGCGGGGCGGCGGTCCCAGCCCGTTCCTGTCCGAGATGCTGGGCCAGGATTTGCACGCGGCGGCTGATCTCAGCCAGGCTTACGTGGCCGAGGTTGAAAGCCACCCTGTCGCCTCGGCTGGTCCACGGGAGCGGGTCAGTTTTACGCAACTGGCCTACTTCTTGCAGTGCCCGGTGCGTTACAAGTTCGCCGTCGTCTACGGGCTGGAACTGCCTCGCCCTGACCCGGTGGACTTTGGTACCAACGTCCATCGAGCACTGTTGCGGATTCACGAACGGGCCCAGAGCGGGCGGGTTCCGTCGCCGGAGGAGGTCGAGGGTATCGTCGCTGCGGCCTGGGTGCCAGCGCCGCAGGCGGACCCGGTCCAGGATCGCCAGGCGCAAGAGGCTGCCGTTCGCCAACTGCGGCACTACGTCGCGCACTACGGTGAATCGCTGTCGCGAGTGGCCCAGGCAGAGATCGGCTTTTCGTTTGGGCTGGATCGGCACGTCCTGGTGGGCAAGATTGACCTGCTGCGGCGCGTGGACGGCGGCCACGAGTTGGTGGACTTCAAGGCGGGCAAATCAGCACCGGCGGCATTGGAACAGGTGGATACACAGCTTGATCTGTACGCGTTAGGAGCAGAGACGAGCCTGAGAATGCCCATCGTGCGCCGGAGCGTGCATTTCCTGGAGGACGATAAGGTCTACACGTGGGGGTGGTCACCGGAGCGGGCGGGCTTGGCCAGAGAGCAATTGGGGATGGTGTTGAACCAGATCGTGCAGCAAGAGTTCCCACCACGGCTCGCGTATTGCCCGCGCTGCAGCGAATTCCAGCCCATCTGTCCCTACAGGGAGAACAAGCGATGAAAGCCTTTGACGAACTACTGCAACAGGAGATCGCTTTCTATGAGGGCCGTCACGACGACCTCATCTATCTGGCCCCGGACTTCTACCGATTGTTGACGCGCCTGCTGGACGATCCGCAATTGCCGGTGAGGTTGCGGCCGCTGATTTCCAGTGCCATAGCGTACTTTATCCTGCCGGCCGACATCATCTCAGAGGAGCTGCACGGCCCCTACGGCTACGTGGACGACATCTGGCTGTGTGCTTACGTAGCCGACGTGGTGCGCCGGCAATTGGACGACGAAGCCATTCTGGTCGAGAACTGGGATGGAGAGGCACCGCTCATCCCACTGATCCGCGAGGTAATGGATAAGGAGCATGACCTGATCGGCGACGAGCGCGACAGAATTCTGTGGTACACTGGCTGCGCGCAACTGGTGAAGTAACCGTGCTCTACAAGCCCAGCCGTTTATGTCCGGGCGCGATCGCGTCGCCAACACGCTATGGGGAGACCACCCGGTGGCTTACCTGTCGCATTCTGCAAACACGTCGCTGAACCACGCCAATACCACCCTCTCCAAAGCATCGGGATAGACGACCTGCTGCTGGGCGGCCAGTGGGCGCGCCACCTCCTGGAACAGGCGGGCCATCTGCTGCGCTCCCCTGACCATGGCCGCTCTCTCGAGGGGAGGGAAGGCCGCGACGAGCCTTTCCTGAAGGTGAGATGGCAACACGGCCTCGGGTTTGGGGTGATCCCCCTCGTCTCGAAAATTCACAGAAAGCCGGCATACGCTGATCAGCCTGTGGCGCACTCCCTCAAGGTATAGGGACGCCGAAAGCAGGTTGCCCCGCCCCAGCGCCTGGCTCATGACCAGGAAGTCTCGCCAGAAGAACTTGAGATGCTCGATGAGCCTGTCGCGTTGTTCGGTCACAGACGCCTGCTCCAGGCGGAAGGTCACGCCGTCCAGCAGTTTCTGCTTGTCTACCAGGACGCGATACGGGCCGTGATGGATGTGCGAAAAACCGGAAGCTTGAGCCAGGGCCAATTCTCCCTTTGACCCATCCTCGAAGATGAACAGGATCATGTCGAAGCCGAAACCATCGAAGTCTTCGGCCAGTACCGGCTCTTCCAGTTGGTGCATGAAGGACGCCCGCCGGGCAAAGAAGTCCTCGTAGCCCTCGTCGGACGTGATGAGATAGAGATCGAGGTCGGAGTAAGCATCGGCGGTGCCTGCCGCAAAAGAGCCCCCGATGAAAGCGGCCACCACGTGGGCGTCATCCTCGCACGCGGCGCGAAAGCGCTCGATGACCAATGGGCGATTGTCAGGCGTCATAGCCCGATTCTCTCCCTTTGATGCCACGTGCGCTTGGGGTTTCGACTTCATCCTGTTGGCCTCACCAGTTGTCACTCATACCACCTGTATTGCTGTGGAGCCCTCCCGTGCTTCTCAAGGAGAACCGGCCCATCGATCGCCATCTCCGGATCGACGCGCTCCAGCGTGACGTCGAATTCCCACCAATCGCCGAAATCGAACACGTAGGTCATCGCCTGTCCCACTCCGAGCGGCACGTCGCCCACCAGCACCTCGCTGGTCCACGGCCCATCGTCCAGGAACGGGTGATTGACGCACTCCACCACGCCGAAGCGGTTCCGGTACTCGAACCGGTGGAGGTGATCGTGGTCGAAGGCGATGGCGTCCAGGATGGCCGACGCCAGCGCGTCCAGCGGTTGATCCGCGGGGATGGCGATCCGGCGCCAGATATCCCACAGCGAGACCTTGAACACGTGCGCCCCCTCTCGAAACGCCCACTCAGGCAGAGACAGGTTGCGCTTCCACTCGGGGAAATAGGGCCGGAGGGCGGGCTGGAGCACGCCGGAGGGAACGCTGTCCTCGGATTGGAGCGCCCGGAGGTTGTCGATATCGCCGAAGAACCCGACGTGAAGCGCGGCCAGCAGCGCGTCGCCCAGCGGCGTGCGGGCGATGCGCTCGATGCGCCAGCTCTTTCCCGCTTCGGGTGGGCCGTGCTGGATCGATACCAGGCCAAACAGGTCGAGCAGGCCCAGGTTGTGCCAGCCCGGCCGGTAGGTCAGGGATCGCCTGGCTTCCTCGTCCGCGCCGATCGCCAGTCCCCTGCCGGGAATGCGGTGGAAGAACCACAGCAGATCTACGAGCGTCTCGGGAATACCGAGCCAGGCGCGTCCTCTTTCGCCGATGATCTCCGGGTGTCCCCGCATCAGCCACGTCTCCAGCAGGGTGCAGTAGCGTTCGGTGGGGTTCAGGGATTCCCATGCACTGTGGACCGCGTCGTCCACGACGAGCACCGGTTTCCTGGCCGTGCCCTCGATGCAGGTCAGCCCCGAGGCCCGCACGAGCAGGTACAGCCCGTGGATGTGAGGGTACGATTTCTGCAGGGGCCGTTTCAGCCCCAACTGGAGCGGGCGCGCCATGCGGGCGTTGATCTCGGGCAGGAACCGCCGCCGCAGTTGGTGCATCGGCGTGACCGGCAGCTCTTGATCTTTGACGAAATCCAGGAATGCATCGAAGTCGTGGAGCACCGTGCCGGGGCCGCTTGCGTCAATCGTCAGATTGCGCAGCACGCGCTCGTGTTTCGACGTGAATCTGAGTCCCTCGGGTGATCGTCCGTACATCATATCGAGTATCCTTCCTGCAATTCCCGCGTCTCCGGATCAGTATCGTCCGCGAAGGGGTCTACAAACCGGACGCTCTCATGACGGCGCTGAGATGGAAGTGCTTGCTAAGGACGATGGGCACGTCGTTGAGCCACGCGATAGCCCAGATCTGCACAGGCACTGGGGAGTGTTTCCAGCGCGGTTTCCCGGCTCTATCCTACCACGCGGCGGCTCTTCATACAAGTGGTTCGCAGTTTCAGCGCGTTCGGTCTCGGGCAACGGTTGCCTGGGATTGAGGCGGGTAGGTGTGCCTGACTCCAGAACAACGGTCCATATCGGGATCGACGCTGGGGTGCGGCGGCTTCGGGCGTGTGGTCTGGGTTGGAGCGGCTCTTCTCATTCCGACCTGCGCCACTGCCGCGCGGTGAGGACGCGCCCAGTCCCGGCCAGGAGGAGGAGTATTGCTCCAACGGGAGGCCAGCACGGGGGATTGGATGGCGCGGCTGTTGCGGGCGAAGCGGAAGGTATGTCTGTGGCTGTTGCAGTCGCTACACGGTCCGCAGGTGATGAAGGAGTAGGCGTGGGCGGCACGGGCGAGACGTCGCCCGGCGTGGGTGGGGCTACATCACTGGCAGTTGCCTGGGTGTGTGGGGGGGCGGCAGGCGCTGAGGTGAGTGGACCTAGCGGTGTCGGCGATGGGGTCACCGCTGGCGTGGCCGTTGCAGTGGCCAGCGGGGAGGCCGTTGACATGTTTGGTGTTTGACTCGTGGCTGTCTCGGTGGTCGCATCTGTCGGTGGAACGGTGGTCGCGGCTTCGGTCGGCGCGGCGGTGGTTGCCGTGCTCGTCGGGCTGGGCGTCGCTGCGGGGGGCTGCGTTTGGGTCGGGGCCATCGTCGGTATGCTGGTAGGTGCCGGCGCAGCCACCGCAACCGTACCGCCTTCGACGGACACGGATTGTACATTGCCCCTGCTGTCCGTCACTTTGACGTTTTGCAGGCCCAGGTCACAGGTAGCTGGACTCACCGCTGTGAGCGAAACGGTGGCCAACAGACCTGTCCCGTCGGCTCCTGCATGCCCCCCGAAGCTGAAGGCTCCAAAAGCGGCTTTCCCTGTCGTGTTGTCTATCCTGGCTCCGATGGATTGCGCTGTGCGCCCGGTGCTCCCCAGGAAAGGTCCCAGCCCTACGTCGGTCGCGGTCAACACAGCGGGATCGTAGACTAGATCGAACTGAAAGGCCCCCAGATCCGCGGCGTCGTCGATCATCACGGCGACGGTGAAAGCTTGGCCCGGCTCTACATCGTTGACGGCAGGGTCTATGCTCACTCTGGCGCCAGAGCTTAGCCGCGGCAGCCCTGCACGTGAGAATCCCAGGCAGATGGTCAGCAAGCAGACGCACACAGCCCGCGTGTTTGTTAGGGTCATCTTTGTTCCGTTCGATGCAGGGAGGAGCTAACCGAACACTCCCTCAAGCGACGTTCGGCTAGCCCCTCGAAAGCCAGTATATGCTACCCCGGCACTTACCAGTTTCTTAGGACGAGAGGCAGGTGGACCAGTCTTTTCACAGTGAAGGCGTCGTTCAACTCTGCGTAGTCAACCCCAGGGTTGGTTACCCTTACGGTCCACTGACCGGGGCACGCGCCCCTCAGATCAAGATCGCACGTGATCTGGTAAGCGCTCACCCTTACGACGTTCGTGGCTGCGATGTCTGCCCGTCCTGCCTTGATCAGTTTGACTGTGGTATCGGGCTGGAAACCGCTGCCTGCCAGGTTGGTGATGTGTACAACCGCGTTGTTGTATCCCCAGTTGGGGGTGATGCTGTCCGCCGTCGGTGCCACGGCAGGTCCGTAGACGGTGAAGCCGTTGGACAGCGTCCCGCTCTGACCGCCTGGGTTGGTTACCACCACGTCCCAAGAGCCGGTGGCAGCCTTCCCTAGGTTAAAGGTGCAACTGATCCGGGTTGAGCTCTGCACGTCCGGCATGGGAGCGGAGATGGGGCTCTCCCCGCTCTTGGCCAGTTGGACTGTGGCCCCGTCCTGGAAGTGCGTGCCCTCCACGATCACCTGTTTCACCCCTTCGTCGGTGTAACCGTAGTTGGGAACAACCCGCGTCACTTGCGGCGCTGGCGGTGTACCCACGGTGACTTCGCCGTCCTCCGTATCAGTGGTGATTGGGGCGACGGATGTGCTCCTCAACTTGACGTTCTGGAGATGCAGAGTGCTGGTGCCCACGCTCGTCGCTTGGAAGGTGACGAAGGCCAAGCCGCCGTCGCCATTCGGACCCTCTGTGGGGGGCGGCAGGCTAATGGCTCCGTAGCTCAGGCTGCCGGTGCCATACGTAGGACCTACCTCAATGACGGCGCGGCCAGTGCTACCCAGGAAAGGCCCAGTCACAACGTCAGTCGCGGCCAATCTGGCAGGGTTGTAGGTCAGTTCAAACTCAAAGCCCCCCAGGTCGGTTACGTTCTCGATTGCCACTGTGACGCTGAAGGTCTCGCCTGGGTCTACGGATATGCTGGCCGGCTCTATCTTGACCGTGGTGTCCTGGGCCGGGGCGGCGAGCGAGCAGGCCGGCGCGTGGGCTTCGCCCACGCCGCCGCGCGCCAGCGCGTGGATTGTAAGGGCGTATAGCCCGAGAGACAGACACACGACTACCACGTAGACAGACAGAGTCAGGCATCTCTTCTGTCTGGAAAGCCGCTTCCGTGTGTCGGTTGCCGTTGATCGTGGTCTGTGTCTATTACTTGATTTTGTCATCGTCATGCCCCCCTGTGCCCCCGCGTTTTGCCATTTCAGATGCATCTTGCAGCCTGCGAGGTGATTTCAAGGGATTCGCACAGCTACCTCGTGGGACAGTGCTGTCCCCACTTATCCGCCACCAGCATGATGTCCACGATGTCTATCACCCTGTCGCCGTTGATGTCTTCGGGGCAATCATTGTGACAGCCTGGCTTCACGTGGGCAGTGCCATCTTCTGTGTGGTCAATGCAGTGTGACCCACCAGCGGTGTCCGTGAGAGTCACGTTCTGGAGATGCAACGTACTGTCACACTCATTGGGTCCCGCCAGGAAGCTGATGCTGGCCAGCACGCCATCGCCGTTTGGCCCGGCGGCGCTGCCCCAACTGTAGCCTCCGAAGGTTATGCTCCCAGTTCTAAGCGTGGGGCCGACTGGCGCGACGCTTCGCCCGGTGCTGCCCAGGAAGGGTCCCAGGCTGGCATCGACCGCCTGGATGCACGTGGGATCGTAGGTCAATTCGAACTCGAAGGCCCCCAGGTTCTGGGCGTCCTCAATGGCCACGTCGACGGTGAAAGTACTGCCCCTATCGGGGAAGCTTTCGGGCGGATCAACCTTGACGGTGGCACATTCATCCGTCTTCCAGACCACGATGTTGTCCACCCAGGGGCCTGCGTAGGTGACGCTGCTATCGCTGCGGAACATCCACGCCACCCAGACCGATGGGTCGCCTACCCAATCTGTGTAGCCGATGTTGTACAGTGTACAGTTGGCCGAGCCATCCCACTGGAGGCCGGAGAAATGGACACCGTCTGAGGATACACCGAAGAACACATAGTCATAGCCTGCCTCGATCCTGTGCCACATACTGAACTCTGTGCCAGCATCGTTGGCGTCGCTCAGGTCGAAAGGACCGTAGACCATCCAGGCTTCCATCCGGTTGGGGTAGTCGTTGCCGGCGCAGGGATATACACCGTTGGCTCCCCCGTCGGCGGGCCAGGCCGCCCAGTCCCCGCCACACGGATCGCACTGAGCATCGTCCCACCAGCGCTGGTAGCCGTCGTCGCTTTGATCGGCGACCCGCCATCTGACCGGATAGCCGCCGGGAGGATAGAAGTCGCCTTCGAAATCCATTGTCTCGATGATTGTGGCTCCGGGGGGCACGTGCTGAGGGGTGACTGACGATTCTTGACTGGACGATTCCTCATCATTGTCTGGGGCCAGGTTGTTTGGCGCCACGTCCTCAGGCAGGCGCAGGAAAGCCGGTGTCCCCGGCGTCCCCTCTCCTTCTACTTCTACCTGGAGGATGGGCATCTCCGTATCGTAGTAGATGACAATGCTGAAGTCGTCGATGTATCCTGCCGATTCTCCACCCTGCACCCCCAGGGACCAGGTGCCGTTGACCGGCGTGCCCTGGAAGGCGGTGATCTCCTCGGAGCTCTGCGCCAGTACAGTGCCCTCGGCGCTTTCCCTATTCCACAGCGCGTGGGATAGTTCCGCTCCTGAGTTCAGCAAGTGCACCTCTAGATCGCTGGGTTTGGAGTCCGCTATGTGATACTTGACCCGCACGGTACTTACCACTGCGTCGTCGGGGGCGTCGCTGATCTCCACCTCCGCCTGGGCCCACGCATCCGCCCCAGCCAGGGCCACATCCTCGCCCGTGAAGCCCTGTGTGCGGGTCCTCACGGTCTGCAACTCCTGTCCCAATTCCATTGCCGTATCGGTGCTCGCCGCGGGAATACTCACAACGAACACTGCAACCAGAACCAAGGCCAACGTCTGAACCAGCTTGCGACTCAACTTGCCTGTCTTGGCGTTCATCGTACCCTCCTCAGGTTTTTCTATAGCTTGCTTTGCTCCTCCTGTGGCTGGATCTCTTGGCTGGTTGAGGAGAAGCCCGCGCGGTACATCGGTCTGGGGCCAGCTTGGTCGTCATTGGAACGATCGAGAGGTTCTGTGGCCGGCCTTGCCTCAACTGGGATCACATTTCCTCCTGCCTCCTTTCATCGATGACAGACGTGCAGTCTACCTGTATGCCTGCCTCATCGCGTAGCCACGGTTAGCAGGTTGTCCCCCACTTGGATGCTACCAGTTGGATGTCAACGATGTTGATCCTGCTGTCTGCGTTTATGTCGTAGAGGGCGTCATAATCGGGATCGCCTGCGGCGGTGTTCCAATGGGCCGCCACCAACTGGATGTCCACGACGTTGATCACCCCATCGCCGTTGACGTCCTCGCGGCAGCCCGCAGTCACTGTCACGCTGCCGTCCTGGGTGGCGACAGTGATTGTCACATCGTTCGTGTCCATCATCAGCGCGTTCTCGAATTGCAGGTGGCTGCTGCCGTAGTCCACTGCGTTGAAGCTAAGAGCGGCCAGCATCCCTGCGCCATCCGGTCCGGGCTCATTTCCCTCGCTGGAGCACCCGAAAGTGACGCTGCCCGCTGCATTATCTATTGCTGCCTCGCTGCAACCGACAGTGCGCCCGGTGCTGCCCAGGAATGGCCCACATACTACGTTAGTCGCCGTCACGGTCCTGGAAACGTAGGTCAGGTCGAACTGGAAGCTGCCCAGATCAGCGACGTTCATGATGGACGCCGTGACAGTAAACGGGGAGCCGATTCTGACCGTTGTATTGGCCGGCGCGATCTTGATGAGAGATGCCAGGGCGTGGTAGGCATTGATCCGGCCTGTGCCCAGGTAATCATCCTCGCCTGGATGTGTCTCAGCGTTGACGTCGTCGGCCGAATCACGGATCGCAGCGAAGACTTGATCCACGGAGAGCCCAGGATCCCGGGACAGGATCAGGGCCGCCAATCCCGCGACGTGGGGGGTCGCCATTGATGTCCCGCTCCAGGACTGGTAGCTGCCTCCCGTGGTACTCAGGATATCAACACCGGGGGCAGCCACGTCTACTTCCGGCCCATAGCTGGAGAAGCCAGCCCGTTCATCGTTGCGGTCGCTGGCGGCCACGGCCAGGCAATACGGATCGTGGGCCGCCGGATAATGTACCCCACTACTGCCGCTGTTACCCGCAGCACAGGCCATGACGACCCCCTTGCTGTGGGCATATTGCATAGCTTCTTCCACACTACGGCTCGTGAACGGACTCCCCAGGCTCATATTGGCCACGTGGGCACCGTGGTCGGCCGCGTATCGAATCCCTTCGGCCAGATCGAAATCGGATCCAACACCCTGAGCGTCCAGCACTTTCACTCCCATGAACTGGCTGTTCCAGGCCAGGCCGGCGACACCCACGCCATTGTCTGTGTTGGCCGTGGCGATACCGGCCACGTGGGTACCGTGACCTTCGTCATCCATCGGGTCGTTATCGTCATTGACGAAATCGTAGCCGCCTGCGTACCTTCCATCGTCCAGATCCGGATGGGTGTAGTCTATGCCGGTGTCAATGATTGCGACCAGAATGTCGCTCGTCCCGGTCACTATGTCCCAGGCAGCCGGGGCTTGAATGCGATCCAGTCCCCACTGTTCGGGAAGGCCTGGATCGTCAGGGACTGTCTCCAGGGCACGGACAATGTGGTTGGGCTCGGCGTACGCTACGCCTGTGGTGTGTTCGTAGTACTCAGTTGCTTCAGCGATGGTGGTTCCCTCTGCTAGTCGTAGGCGATAGAGGTTGATCTTGGGGATTACCTCGATAACCGAGGTCTCCAGGCGCCGGTTGGCCGACTCTATGTCCAGAGATGAGACGCCGGGATCGAACTTGACCAGAATCTCGCCGGGCCTGATTCCTGGCTCAGCCAGGGGCGTCGGTACCGGTAGCGGCCTCGTATGTGGGCTGTCAGGACCGGCCGCGTGGCCCCCCGGCGGAATTGCCAGAGCCAGACTGAGTGAGACGGAGAGACAGGCCAGTAGGCAGAGAGATCTTGTCAACCGTTGCATAGATAGCAGCCCCATTTTACTCCTTGTTCGTATTCCTTGTTTACTGATTGCCGAGAACAGCAGGCGCCTGCAAAGGAAAACGCCATGGGCCCATTTGGCTGCGATTCAGCGACAGGCGATGTGAGCTCGGTGTGAGTGTCCCGACGGAGAAGAGATGTTGTTGGAGACTACAGGGCAATTGGATAGGGAAATAGCGAACCACACATCCGTGTAGGCTGCCTCTCCCAATGGAAGCAGAAAGCCTTAGGGTTTATTAATCTATAACTTCCCGCATTTGAGATGGTTCATTTCACAAAGAAACTCGGTTTGC
>CAZYSK010000117.1:0-15030 GCA_964649415.1 uncultured Anaerolineales bacterium | reverse complement strand
CCGTGGGTGAGACGCTACTCCGCAGACTACGTAGCTCACTACGAACGGGAACGCTACTCCGCAGACTACGTAGCTTACTACGAACGGGAACGCTACTCCGCAGACTACGTAGCTTACTACGAACAGGAACGCTACTCCGCTGCGCTGCGGACGGACAGTGTCCGCGCTCACTACGAACGAAATAGGAAGGAGGCACGCCATGCCTAAGATCACCGACCGGCCGCCCGCCGAGATCGCGGCGGAACTCGACGAACTGCGCGCCGCGCTCGACGAAGACGTCCCGAGCAAGGCCCTCGATCGCAACCTGCTCATCGCCACCTGGAACATCCGCGCCTTCGGCAACCTGACCGAGAAGTGGGAATCCGGCGAGGAGGACAGCCCCAAGCGCGACCTGCACGCCCTGCTGTGCATCGCCGAGATCATCTCCCGCTTCGACGTGATCGCGCTGCAGGAGGTGCGCGGCAACCTCAAGGCGCTGCGCCACATGCTCAAGTGGTTGGGGCCGGACTGGGGCCTGATCCTGACGGACGTGGCCCGAGGCGACCTGGGCAACGGCGAGCGCATGGCGTTTGTGTTCGACATGCGCAAGGTGCGCCTCTCCGGCCTGGCCAGCGAACTTGTCGTCCCGCAGGAGCAGTTCGACGCCATCGCGCCGGACGCGCTCGAAAGACAGCCCGACGCGCTCAACCGGCAGTTCGCGCGCACGCCCTACGCGGTGAGCTTCTGGTCGGGGGGCAAGACGTTCATCCTGGTCACGCTGCACATCCTCTACGGCAAGAACGCCCAGCAGCGCCTGCCGGAGCTGAAGGCGATCGCGGGGTGGCTCGCCGACTGGGCGCGGGACATCAACGCCTGGGACCACAACCTGATCGCGCTGGGCGACTTCAACATCGACCGCAAGGGCGACGTACTCTACGATGCCTTCACCTCGACCGGCCTGGTCATCCCCGACCACCTGCACGCGGTCCCGCGCACGATCTTCAGCGATCCCAACGCCCCCCAACTGGACAAGTACTACGACCAGATCGCCTGGTTCATGGGGGAACAGAGGACGCCCGCGCTCTCGCTGGAATACCTGCGCGGCGGCGGCTTCGACTTCACACAGGCGGCGCTCCGGTCCCGCGACCTGACCAAGAACCAGGTGTCCTGGCGCATGTCCGATCACTATCCGCTGTGGGTTGAGTTCTCCGTGCGGCGAGAGTGATCGCCATCCCCGCGGGTCGAAAATCGCGCTTCCTCTTGACAATTATACCTAAGTATATTATACTTAACTTAGGTACGTAAACACGTCAAGCATCAGGAGGTGTGCCATGAAACGGACCGGATGGTTGATAGCAACGGTAGCACTGTGGCTGTGCGTGCCGGCTCTCACCCAGTGCGTCCCCGTCCAGCCAGGGCTGGCCGCCACCGACGCCTTCGACGCACTCGCGCGCCGGGTGCCCGCCGACGCGCGGGAAGTCTCCTTCCTGGATCTCGAACCGCAGGGCGAGGCGGGACGCCACTGGCGGCGCATCCGTGGCCAACTTGAGGCCAACCCGGCGGGCCGGGAGATGATCCACGCAATGTACGCGGACTTCCAGGTCGAGGAATACGGCCTGGGCGATCTGATCGCCGGGCCGGCCGTCAAGTGGTACGACAGCAGAAGCGCCGTCCACATCATCGCCCCGGTGAACGACGAGCGAGCGACCGAGGAGGCCATGTTACACCACTTTGGGGACGTGCAGTGGGAGCAGGCGAGGCACGGGGGCAGCCTGGTGTACCACGGCAGGCTGCGCGAATCCACGCACCGTGACCGGCTGGCCTGGACCGTCCACGACGGGCTCCTGTTCCTGGCCCAGAACTACAGTCAGGATGCCTTGCCCTACCTGGAGGAAGTGCTGGATCGGGCAGAGGAGGACAGCGTGGCCGCCCTAGCGTCCTGGCAATCGCTGCGCGCGGGATTGCCGGAAAGCCCCATGGTGCTCCTGTTTTACAACATCCCCGGCCAGGCAGGCAGTTCGCCCCCACCTTCCGAGAACACGTCCCTCAGCACTGCGCTGAGTCGACAGCCGGGGGCCATAGCCTGCGCCGCCGTGCCGGAGGCGGGCGGGGTGCGCGTCGAGATCCTCGGTGCGTGGGAACTGCAACCCGACGCGCCCCCTCAACTGCACGCCCTGTTTGGCCTGCCGGCGGTGGACGCCACGGCGTGGGATGGCCTGCCCGCGAACACGGCTTTCGCCCTCATCGGGCACGATATGTCGCTCGTCTGGTCGCTCCTGGACGACATACTCAACCTGGATTCACTGGTCCAACTCAGTGAGCTCATCCACCTGGACATTCAAGGGGACCTGGCAAGCCCGGACGGGCCACTGGCGGACGACTTCGCCCTCGCGCTCACCCCACCCCTGCCGGCCCAGCCGATCATGCAGGACATACCGGCTGCCCAACTGCTCATCCTGGCCCCGGACGCGAGAGAGGCACAGATGGCCGAGGTGCAGGCGCGCATGGCGGACCGGGGCGCGGTCTTTGGTTCCCGGGAGGTCGAAGGGGTGGCTCTCCAGACCCAGGTGGGCACCGAGCTGACCGGCTACGCCATCTCATACGGATTGGAACAATCCGCCGGCTTCGACGAAGGCACGCTTCTCTTCGGCACGTCGCCCAACGTCATCGCCCAGGGAGCGAGCGCCCGGCGCGCGGGAAGCGGGCTGGTGACGCGCGACGCCTTCCGGGACGCGCTGGAGACGCTACCGGCCGACCCCGCGCTCGTCGCCTACGCGGACGCCGGCCTGGTGACCACGCTCGTCAAGGCCAACGTGGGCGACGACGAGTACCGCCAGCGCTCGGACTACGTCCTGTTCGAGGCGTTCGACGCCTTCGCCCTCGGGCTGCGCTTCACGCCCGACGGCAGGGTGGACGGCACGGCGTACCTCTTCGTCGGGCGATAGCGAACTACAATACGCTGCCTGACGATGCGTTGCATCCTCTGGCTGGCACTGCGTGAGCTGTGGGCCTGGCGGCTGCGCTCCCTCCTGCCCCTCCTGGCGCTGGCGCTCAGCGTCGGCCTGCTCGTGGCCACGGGCAGCATCGGCGCGCTGATGCGGGCCAGCATCGCGACATCCGCCCCTTTCCCACAGGCCCAGGCCTCCGAGATCCTGTGGATCAGCAGCGCCTACGACGCCGACTACGACCTGCCTGAGGGGCTGGCGGCGCAGGTCCAGAGCGCCCCCGGCGTGGACGGCGTGCAGCCGGTGCTGCGCCGCCCCGTCCACGTCCAGACGCCGCGCGCCGACGCACTCACCCTGCTGGGCGTCGAGCCCGCCGCCTACTTCGCCTTCCACGGCCTGACGTTGGCCGCGGGCGCGCTCCCCACGGCCGAATCGCCGGGGCTGGTGGCCCTGGCCCCCTGGGCCTTCGGCCGGGACCTGAGGCCGGGCGACCGGCTGACCGTCACCACGCCCTCGGGCGACGTCGCGCTGCCGCTCGTGGGCCTGGTCGAGGTCGGCAGCCTGGCGGCCGCGCGGCAGGGGCTCGTGCTCTACGCCCCACTGGACACCGTGGCCGATCTTTTCGGCGCTCACGACGCCGTGACGACGCTGGAGGTGCGCCCCGCCCCCGGCGTCCGGCCGCGCCAACTGCGCGCGGAACTGGAGCGGGCGCTGGGCCCGGCCTACGCGATCTCGGCCGCCACCGGGCCGGGGCAGCGCGCCCAGCTCTGGGAGCGGCTGGTCCTGGGCGCGCTGATCTTCGTGGACGGGCTGACGCTGGCCGGCAGCGCGGGGCTGGTCTACGCGGTGTTCGCCGCGGCCGCCCGCGCGCGCCGCCGCCAGATCGGGCTGCTGCGCGCCGCGGGCGCGGTGCGGCGGCAGGTATTCGCGCTACTCGCGACGCAGGCCGCCCTGCTGGGGCTGGGCGGCAGCGCTGCGGGCTTGCTCGTGGGCGTCCTCTTCGCCCGGGTGGGCGCTCGCCAGGTGTTCCAGGGGGCCGGCGTCCCGGCGCTTCCCCCCTTGCCACCCGGCACGCTCGCGCTGGCCGTGGCGCTGGGCCTGCTGGGCGCGCTGGGTGGAGGGCTGGCGCCCGCGATGCGGGCCGCCCGCCAATCCCCGCTGGCCGCCCTGCGCACGGCACCCCACCCGGTGGGCCGGCGTTCCGCGCCCTTCCAAATCCTCGGCCTGATCCCCGGCCTGATCCCCGGCCCCCGCGCGCGCCGGAAGCAGGGCCGGACGGGCGCGCTCCCCCCTGAGCTGCGCCTGGCGCTGGCCAACCTGGCCCGCGAGCGCCGCCGCGCCACGCGCGTCGCCGCCGCCCTGGCGCTGATCCTGGCCATGGCGCTGGGAAACGTTGGCGTGCTCTCCCTGCTGGGCGAGGAACTGGCCGCCACCTTCGGCCGCCTGAGCGGCGGCGACTACCTGGTGCTCCCGGCCCCGACGACCATCTCCCTGCGCGAGCTGGCCGGGCAGGATACGTCCGACGCCCCACCCCTCAGCCCGGCGCTCCTGACCGCGCTGGAGGAGCTGTACCTGAACGACCAGGTTTGGCTCATGCGCGGCACCACGGCCGACGTCGCGCCCCTGCAGGTCCTCCCCGGCCAGCCGACACTCCTCCTGGACATCGGGGGCTACGCGCAGATGGGCGGCTTCCGCTTCCAGGCCGGGGACTGGCCCGCCGCGCTGGAGGCCTTCGGCCGCGGGCCGGCGGTGCTCCTGACGCCCGTCGTCGCTCGCCGCCTGGGCGTAGGGCTGGGCGACAGTGTGCAGATCGAGACGCACCTGGGGCCGGTGGGTTTCACCGCCGCGGGCATCGGCGACAGCGAGTTCACCACCTGCGTGCTCGACCTGGCGCAGGGCGCGCGCTACCTCGGGGCCAACGAGGTCAACGCCGTCGAGGTGCAGGTGCGGCCCGGCGCCGATCCGGACGCGGTGCAGGGCGCGCTCGTGGACGCCGTGCACGCCCACGGCGGCACGCTGCTCCCGCTGGACCGGGCGCTGGCCCAACTGCGGGCCACGTTCCGCCAGGCCCGCGCGTCCATCGGCCTGCTCATCGGCGTCACCGGGCTGGTGGCCGGACTGGGGGTGGTCAACGCCACGCTGGCGAGCGTGGCCGAGCGCCGCCGGGAGCTCGCCATGCTGCGCGCCGTGGGCGCGACCCGCCGGCAGGTCGCCCGGCTGATCCTGGCCGAGGCGGGCGTCCTGGGGACCGTCGCCGCGCTGCCCGGCACGGCGCTCGGCTGGGCCGTCACGCTGGCCTTCCTGGCCCTGGCCCGCGCCCACCTGGGCCTGGCCGGCGGCAGCGTCTCCTCCTCGGCCGCCTGGCTCCCACTCGTCGCCGCCAGCGCCGCCGGGCTGATCCTCTGGCCGCTCCTGGCGATGATGGGCGGGCTGGGGCCGGCCCTCTACGCGGCTCGCCTGCCGGTGGTGCGGGCGCTGGAGGAGGGGTAAATCTTCATCCCCATTGGCACTGCCCATTGAACGGTGCTATAATGGTTCCCAAGCACCTTTACGTGAGGGAGCACGCGCTCCCGGCAGAGCGGCAGCGACCGCGCACGACCCAACCGGCAGAGAAAACGAGAGCAGCACGCCCGTGACGCGTATTGGCACAAGCGACTGACACCCTGCACGAAGTCGCCCACCCGAAGAGGAGGGATGAAAATGCCCAGTTTCCACTTTTCCGACTTCCCCATGGATGAGTTGAATGCGTCAGTGTTTGCCAAGGAACCGCTCCGCCCCGACGAGGAGGTCGTCGCTTGTTGGAACGGGGCGCTCTTTGGCGCTTGGACATCTGGTGTGATTGTCACCAACCAGGCGTTGCTAGAGTTGGGCAGAAAACGAGTCAAGCGCTTTGACTTCGCCGAAATGACGGATATCACTCAAAGCGAATTGGGCTCGTACCGAACCCTGGCGTTCCAATACGACAGCGAGCCCGTCCAGATCACGCTGCCCACGGTAGAGAACTTCCACACGGCCGTTTTCAAGGCGCTACCGGAGAAGCCCAAGAAGCGATCAACTGAAGACGCCAAAGACGCGACTCCTTGCTTCATGCTTGGGTGCACCAATTGCGGAAATCGCGAAACCGTCGTGTCGGCCGAATGGTACGCCGGGAACAAGGTCGATACGCAAGTCGTGTCCACCGAGGGAAACACCACAACGTACAAGACAACGTACGAGGATATCAGATCACTCACCGCGGGCCTGTGTGCGGCGTGTTTCGACGAGCTTGCGGAGAAGCGTCTGAAGAGCAAGAAGCAGGACAACCTGGTTGGGCTCATCGGTGGTCCGATTTCCATTGCGGTCGGCGTCGTAGCACTGACGACACTGTCTCGCTCTGATGGAGAGTGGTTTCTGTTGGGGCTTGGTCTCATCATTCTCGGGCTGGTTGGCCTTGTCGCCTCCGTCAGGACCATCGTGACGAAGAGAATCCAAAAGGACAATCCCCAAACCGCAGACGTAGGGCTGCACTACCTGAGACCACTCGCCGAGAAGAAGATGCGCGTGCTGGAATGTGACACGCTCTGGACACCCGAGGAGTTCAAGAAGCTCAGGCTCACGTTCAGGTAGAGCTGGGGACACAACAGCGCCAGCACCGCCGTAAACAGGCGGTGCTGGACGCACGGATAAGCGGCGATTCCCCCCAGCACCGGCTCTTCCAGGCCGGTGCGGCGTCGCAGGGACGGTCCGGGCCAGCCGCACCGCCGTAAACAGGCGGTGCTGGACGCACAGACAAGCGGCGCATCACCCCAGCACCAGCTCTTCCAGGCCGGTGCGGCGTCGCAGGAACACCGCCGTAAACAGGCGGTGCTGGACGCATGAATGGCGGCGACTCACCCCACCCCAGCAGCAAGTCACGCAACACGTCTTCATCCCCATTTGCACTATCCAATGAACGGTGCTATAATGGCTCCCAAGCGCCAACACAAGCACCGCGAGAGTGGGCAGCGCCGCCTCCACATCCTCTGGCCGCGCGACCTGTCCCGCTCCCGTCCACACCCGAGTCGCCGGGTAGGGAGCTCCAATGAAGACAGTCTTTGACCATTGTGAACCGCGCCCCGAGGTCTTGAAAGGGGAACTGGGCCCGGACATCTTCGCCGCTCGTCTCAGAGACGTCATCGAGGACAACGCGGACCCCGTCTACCAGGACCCTGCAACCTTTTTCGACAACACCTATCCCACCGAGGGACTGAGGATTCTGCTTGATGAGACGCTGGGGCGTCTGACGGGCATCAAACCGGCGAACAACGCCGTCATCCGCCTGGAGACGGCCTTCGGCGGCGGCAAGACCCATAACCTCATCGGCCTGTATCACGCGGCCAGGGGCTATGCGCCGCCGTCGTCGTTCGTCGACCGAAAGCTGATTCCGTCGCCGGGCACAGTCAGAGTAGCCGGTGTGGTCGGGTCCGATCTCCAGCCCCGCGACGGCCTCGCCCACGACGACGTGTGCACCTACACCCTGTGGGGCGAACTGGCCTATCAGTTGGCTGGCGCAGCGGGATACGCCCACGCCGCGGGCAGCGACCAGGACCGGTCCGCCCCGGGTACGGGCCTGCTTGAGCAGCTCATCGGCGACGCGCCTACCCTGATCATGCTAGACGAGGTGGCACGCCACCTGCGCGCTGCCAAGGCCGTGCCCACCGTCACGGGCAGATCCGACCTGGCCGAGCAGACGGTCGCCTTCCTGATGTCGCTTTTCGAGTTCGCCGCCAGCAAGGAGCGTGTGGTGGCAATTCTCACGCTGGCCGATTCCCGCGACGCGTTCGGCCGGGAGACCGAAGAACTGCGCCACGAGTTGGCCGAGGCCAAGCGCGTGTCGGCGCGCCAGGAGCGGGTGCTCACGCCGACGGGCGAGACGGAGATTCCGGCCATCGTGACCCATCGCCTGTTCCGGTCCGTCGATCGAGGAGCCGGGGACGAGGTCGCCAGAGCGTACACGGACTCCTACCGCCAGCTCGTGGATCGCGACGCCAACCTGCCGCAGCGTGCCCTGCGCGCCGAATACGCCGACGAGATCGTCGAGTGCTATCCCTTCCACCCCGAACTGCTGAACACGCTGAACCGCAAGACGTCCACCATCCCCAACTTCCAGAAGACACGGGGCGCGCTGCGCCTCCTGGCCATGGCCGTCCGCGGCCTGTGGGAGACACGCCCGCCCGGCACGCACCTGATCCATCCTTTCCACCTGGACCTCGCCGACGAGGACCTGGCCGGCGACCTGACGAGTCGCCTGGACCGGCCGACGTTCAAGCAGGTCATCGAGGCCGACATCGCCAGCCCCAAGGCGGGCTCACCGGCCCACGCCCAGGTCTTCGATCAGGCCTGGTTGCAGGCCGGCAAACCACCCTACACGCGCCGCGTGGCGACGACCGCCTTCCTGCACAGCCTGACCCAGGGGATCGCCTCGGGCGTGGACCCCGCCGACCTGCTCCTGGGCGTCCTGGTCCCCGGCGACGACCCGCTGCTGATCCACAAGGCCGCCGAGCGCCTCTACGACAAAGGTTGGTTCTTCGATTGGGACGGCCGCCGCTACCGCTTCAAGACGGAACCATCCCTCAACAAGATCATCACCGACGAGATGGGCATGGTCGGACGCACGAAGGCCAAGGCGGAACTCGACCAGCGGATTCGCCAGGTCTGGAAAAGCGGCGTGCTGCACGTCGTTCCCTTCCCGCAGGAAGCCAGCGACGTGGACGACGACGCCGGGCTCCCCAAGCTGGCCATTCTGCACTACGACGCGGCCACCGTGACGGCGACGGAGCCCGCGCCACCGGAACTGGCGTGCAAGATCGCCAGCCACGCCGGCACGCTGGAGGGGTACCGGCGCTTCCGCAACAACGTGCTGTTTCTCGTGGCCGACGGCGAGCGGGTGGACGACGTGGTGGAGACCGCGCAGCGCTACCTGGCCATCGCGCGCATCACGGGGGACACGGAGCGGATGGGGGAGTTCAGCGAGCAGCAGCGCAAGAAACTCAAGAAGATGGGCGAGGCGGCGGAACTGGAGGTACGCGTGGCCATCACCCGCGCCTATCGCCACCTCTACTTCCCCCGCGCCGACGCGCCCCAGCGGGACGCCAACCTGGCGCATGAGATGCTACCCGCCCAGGACCAGGGAGAGGTGAAGCAAGATCAATCGGCGGTGGTGCTGAGGGCACTGTGGCAGCACCAGAAGACACTTACCGGCGACAGCCCCGCGCTGGCCGCGGCCTACGTCAAGTCCAGGGGCTGGGACACGAACCAGGTCAGCATGAGCACCGAGGAACTGCGCCAGGCCTTCGCCCGCCGCCTGGGGCTACCGATCTTGCTGGACCTGAACCAGCTCAAGCGGACGATCCTCAACGGCGTCAAGAGCGACGTGTGGGTCTACTACGACGCGGAAGCGGAGATAGGATACGAGTCCGGGTCGCCTCCGCCGGCGGTCCAGGTGGGCGACGACGCGCATCTCTACTTCCCCGCAGAGGCCGCCCGGCTGGACCTGCCCATCAAGGGCAAGGTCAAGCCCCCAACAGACGAAGGACCAGAACCCATCTGCCCAATCTGCGGCCACCCGAAGAGCCAGTGTACCTGCGGTGACGAGATCGTCATCACCCCGCCCCAGGAGCCGCTGCGCGGCCAGGGCGTGCCCCAGCAGGCATTCCAGCACCTGCTCGACGTGTGCCACGACCAGGGTATCACACACCTGTCCACGCTCCGCGTCACGGTGCGCGGCGATGGAACGGCCGGCGCTCGGAACCTGCGCACGTTGGGGCTGGTGATCCCCCAGATGGGCAAAGCCGAGTTCCAGATCGAACAGACCTACAACGCCGAGTTCACCGACGGGCAGTACCTCTCCATCAGAGGGAGGCTGAGCTGGGACCTGTACCGGCGGATCAAGCAGATCACCGACGCGCTGGCCCAGGAGGCGAGCAAGTTCGTGACCACGACGACGCTGACCGCGCGTCTCGCCGCTGGCCTGGAGCTCCAGGGCGATCAGTTCCGCACCATCCACGAGGTGATGACGACCGTCGGGCTGGACAAGATCGAGCTGGAGGGCGAGCCCCTCGAACCCGAGCTGTAGCCGCGATTTCCAATCGCGCTAACCACGAACCGGGCGCCGTTGGAGTGAGATCGAGCGAGCAGATGAGAATCACATCAGACCTGTAGCCGCGATTTCCAATCGCGCAGGACTGACCACGAAACAGGAGCCGTCGGAGTGAGACCGTGTGAGCAAGTGAGCATCCAATCATGAAGGCCTTGAGCTTCCACCAGCCCCGAGCCGAGCAGATCGTCCGCGGGGAGAAGCGCGTGGACGTCCGCACCTGGCAGGTCCACTACCGGGGACCGCTCGCCGTCCACGCCAGCACCCGGCGGCGCGATGGCCGCTGCCGCGCCCTGGGATTCGACCCCGAGGCACTCGCCTACGGCGCGCTCATCGGCACGGTGGAACTGGTCGACGTGGCACCCTTGGACGCGGCGGGCTACGAGGCCCTGCGCGAAGAACACCGGCTCGACGCTCCCTTCCCCGGCCCACCCTGCTACGCCTGGCGCGTCGCCGGCCCCCGGCGATTCGACCAACCCATCCCTTACCGCGGTCGCATGCGCCTGTTCGAGGCAGACGTGGGCGAAGAGGGCGCGGGGACCGCGCCCCTACATCGCACCCCCGCGCCGCGCCGGGATCCTCAGCGCGTGCCCTACCGCGCGACCCCACCGCCCCAGCCCGACCCCGAGCGGCCCTTCGTGCTCTACGCCATCCCCGAGTCCGGCAACGGCTACCGCGTGGCTCT
Organism: uncultured Anaerolineales bacterium; assembly: GCA_964649415.1. GTDB lineage: Bacteria > Chloroflexota > Anaerolineae > B4-G1 > B4-G1 > CAZYSK01. The sequence continues at coordinate 4,307 of CAZYSK010000117.1, read as the reverse complement.
CTACCAATGGCTCCCCAACAACGTTCGTAGTAACGACTTCAGTCGTTCCGGCGGCGTTCGTAGTAGTGACTTCAGTCGTTCCGACCACCCCGCCCCGGGCGCGATGTGGAGCATCGAACTGGGCGGCGACCCGCTGCGCGCCATAGCCGACCACCTGTTGAACGCGCTGCGGGCCAACGGCTACAAGGCCACCGACCTGGCCCGCGCCACCAGTGGTGAGAGACCCTTCTACCTGGACGAGCTGACCGGCCTGCGCCTGGCCCTGATCCTGCTGGCCGTCAAGCCCCTGACCCGCCACGACCGCATCGAGGCCATCGGCCAGGGCGTGCAGGCCATGGGCGACGAGGAAGCCTATTACTGGTTCAGCAAGTGCAGCGCCGGGACGGACGCGGCTCGAGCGCAGAAGGCGCTGCGAACTCTGCTTGCGGACGATTGAGAGACCTGACGTAACGCGACAGGGCAGCCAAGAGTGATCGTGTGAATTCACCTGGTGAGGAAATGAAGGTCTTTGAGTCTTGTCAATTGGGGATCGCCGGTCTCACAATCGCTGTACTGACAGCCTGCGCACCGACGACTGCACCTTCAGCAGAGAGCGCCCTGCAAGTGGAGGAAGCAGTCGAAACCGGCGCTCCGACACCGATTGCCGCCGAGACGGCAGTTGAAGTGGTATGTAACTGCGGGATCATGGATGGCACGATGACCAAGCAGGTTGAACTGTCCTACGCCGCAGCCCACGCCGTGCACTGGGAAGTGGGGGGGCAAGCTGGCGTCGGTGTCGAAGTATCCCTGGGCGTTGGCGGGAGCATCGAAGGTGCGCTATCGGAAGCATACGGTGAGGAGTGGGAGTCAAGCAGGACGCGCACCATCGGCTTCCCGCTCACGGCTGAGCCCAACACCAACATGGCATACACCATTCAGTGGCGCGAGCTCTGGCAAGAAGGCTACATCCCCGCTCGAACCCCAACCGGGCAGGAGGAGATCAAGTACCACTATCTCATTCGCATTGACGGTGATATCGTGGGGTCCAGGGACCTGGGCTGCGCTCAAGGATGTGAGACGGCAGAGCCATCTGAACCGGCGACTGGAGTGCCCAGCCTGCTACAGGGCTACCGGCTCTACGACGATTTCACCACGTCGGGTACGTTCGAGTCCGAGTGGCGACTCGACGACGCCAACCACGTCTGCGAAATGGACGTCACCAGTGGGAGCCTCTCTTTCGCCTGTCGCAATCAGACTGACGACGATCTGCTGGCGAGCCTGCATCCCAGCAACGCGCCCTCCTGGGAGTCCACAGGTGTGGCGGCCTCCGTGTACGTCGAAAAGACGGGCAAAGCTCCGCGTCTCATCACGAACTGGGGTTGCCAGGAAAACATCGTGAAACGGGCCTATCACGTGGGGCTGGATATCGGGTCTGTGATCATCGAGGAATACTACCCCCAGGAGGGCTGGCGCAGCGTTGAGCTGGGGCAAGCACCTGTCACGCCTGGTCAAGCAATCCTGCTACAGATCGAGCAATCCCCAGGCGGCGTCGCGTTCTACGTGGACGGTCAGGCGGTGCCGCTTGACGTCGCACCGGATTGGTTGGACTGTCTATCGATGCGCGATTGGGCTTTCGACTTCTTGGTGTGGCCGGGTCATAGTGTAGAAGGACAAGTCGAGTTCGTGGGTTTCCAATAGAAGGTGAACCGTTGAGGTCCAACAGAAGCAGCAATCCCTCAACCCCGATCGAATCCGGGTTCTCCTTCGCCACCGTCGGCGCGGAGCAATTGGGCCGTCACGGCCGCGTCGAGGCCATCGGCCAGGGCGTGCAAGCCATGGGCGACGAGGAAGCCTATTACTAGTTCAGTAAGTGCAGCACCGGGCCAAAGCGCAAAAGGCACTGCGTGTATTGTTGAGTGGTGAACAGGAGGGCAGATGTCAGTATTCGTCAAGACCCTATCCGACATTGTAGCGCTATTCTTGCAGGCACTGCGTCTGTCTGTGGTTATCCCTTCGTTTATCCTAGTGGGACTGAATATCGCCTTCATCGTGCCGCTATTTGAACAGACACGGGTGTATGAACTACTGCAAGAACACAAGCCTCTTTTTCCCGTTGCAGTAGTTGTTCTGTTCTTCGTTCTGCTTGGGGCATATGTATTGGCGGTCCTGAATGTTCCCATCATTCGGTTCTTTGAAGGCTATCCACTGCTTCCTCTCAGAATCGGCAAACGACTGCGGATTTCCAACTACCGGCGCGTGCGATATCTGCAGGAGCAGATCCAGCAACTGGATGAAGAGGTCACACAATCTGATCAGGCTTCTCAGGATGCCCCTGCTAGAATCCGTGAGTGCGAACTGATGCGGAATATCTTCAACCATGAGCTCTGTTGGATGTATCCTCACCATCAGACATGGCGGGTTCTACCTACTAGGCTGGGCAACGCTATCGCTGCTGCAGAAGAGTACCCCGGTCACCTGTACGGTATTGATGCTGTGACTTTCTGGCATTTTCTGGCACCGCTATTGGAGAAGAGTGGGTATGCGTCCTACGTGGAAAAAGAGAAGGCACTGCTGGACTTTCTGCTCAATATGGCTGTGGTCACCTTGGTCTTTGGAGCAGAGTTGGTTTACGTAGACATACTACGATATCAGCTATTGTGGGCTCTGCCGTGGGACAAGCTGCTGACTTGGCTCTCAGCACTGGCTAAACTGGGAACTGCTGTTGTCCTGGCATTCTGCTTCTACCTGATGGCAATCCGTGGTGCAGTGTCATGGGGCTACACCATCCGAACTGCTTTCGTGCTTCACAAGGAGAGTCTACGCCAGAAACTCGGCCTGGCGCAGGCTGAAGGATTCTACGAAGAACGCATTCTTTGGCGACTCGCTTCGCGTTTCTATCGGGATCATGATGTCACTCCAGGGAGATATATATTCAAGTTCGACAGCATTTCTGATCCGCCAAGCAAGCAAGATCAATCCAAAGGGGGGAAGTAGATGCTTAAGCTATTGCTTTCTCGGATGCGCGGGCTGCTCGGATTGGGTGTGCCGGCGATTCTTTCTTTCTCATCGGGCCTCCCAGGTACAGGCGGTGATGACAATACACCGTGCGATGAGTCACCCTCGCCACCAGAAGCCCTCAACCGACGGCTTACTAGGGCGGAAGCCTTCTTGGAGGTGAAACACGTTAAGGAAGCACAAGCTGAACTAGAAGCGGCAGATCGCATAAGCTTGACACTTAGGCCACATACAGTGAAGCACGAGTATCTCGTCAGACGCAAGACCCAGCTGTGGGAACGTGTATCGTCTTATCCCAAGAAAGCTAAGGACAAGAAGCACCGGTGACGTTGGAACAAGCGGGCAAACACGCAGACCAATCCTCTTCGAGACCGGGATTGTTTGACCAGTTTTGGTGGAAGTTGCACACCAATACGACTCTGCTGGCCCTGATACTCATCATATTCCTATGCGTTGTCGGAGCAGTTCTATACCGCCCGCTTTTTCAGCCCATTGATGAATCTCCTGAGTTTCCGAGCAATACGGCAAGTGCATCACTACAGTTTGTGGAATCCACCCAGACCAAAGAAACCTACTACTTTGTGTGGCCTGAGCATGGGGATGGCGGTGACATTTACATGATAACCTTAGCTGCCACCCCCACTCTACCCGTAAACGTGACCAACACGCCGAACTACGCCGAACTATGGCCCATACCTTCACCTACTGACGATAGGCTGGCGTTTTTCGCTGTGTCTACCAGTGGAGAACGCAGCCTGCGCGTTATGGACACCAACGGAGTTATCGTAGACGCCACATACAATACAGCGAACACCAACCTGGGCAGCAGATATCGGATCAGTCTAGAACTGCCTCCACAGTGGTCACAAGACGGAAAGTGGATCGCCTTCTTGGGCCAAACCACGGATGATGAACATCTTACCACACAGCTATTTGCAGTTGATGTCACCTGCCCAGAGGTCTACCAGCTCACGTACGGAACCAGCGTCATCGTTGCAGCACAATGGGTTACCCCTTCGCGGCTCCTGTACGCAGAGCGGCTTGATGATTACTCAGTGCAACTCTACGAGATCATTGTATCAAGTACACCAACCACTCCAACGCCAGCCGGCTTGCTGGAAACTGAACCCTAACCATGTTCCAGTTTCCCACCGTGGAGAGGATGACGTAAATACCGAGTGTGGAGTCCATGTGAACTGACACGGAGACACTCTCAGTCTTGTCCAGCATAGATGAGTCCGACGTGACAATGTGACACGGGTGCATCTCTGAAACTGTGAGCACGAACGTTCATCTCTATGCTACCAAAGGGA
>CAZYSK010000116.1:0-15273 GCA_964649415.1 uncultured Anaerolineales bacterium | reverse complement strand
CGTTCGGCGATGTAGAAGGAGTCTTTCTCGTCGCACTTGTGATCCTCGGCGAAGCATTTCTTGAACCACTTGACCCAGCGGGGATTGAGCAGAAAGAGATCCATATTCCGGAGCGTCAAGTCGGGATCGGCCGCGAGTTGCAAGAAGAAGGGCAGCCACAAGTAACCGGTGGCCTCACCTGAGACATCGACGCCGTCGAAAGCATACGCATCGAGGGCGTTGAGCAACAAGCGCTTGGCCGAGGAATAACCCGAGCAGGAATTGGCGAAAGAGACGTGAGGTTCGAGTGGCTGGCCGTCAGGGAAGAGTAGGCAGAAATCGGCTTTCTTCTGACTGAAGTCGATACCCACTTGCAGACGATTCATGAGATAGCTCCTTTTCAAGTTAAGCGTGCATCCAGCGGTCCAATCGGGTGCCCCGGTGCTCTCTGGAGCGGCATCCTTGCTGCCAATTAGCCCTCATGCTCCGTCGAGGTGATCTGCGGTCTGCTACACCGCAGCTCGGCGGAGGTAGGGGCATCGTGCGATGTCAGACGTTGATCCCCAGCGAGACCGGGAGGCAAACTTATCAAGACGTGACCTGTACCTGGTCAGTACTGGTCCGGCAAGGAGACACAGCCTTGCCCGGTCAGCCCGCAGTCCGGCCCACGCCGAACTGGGTACCATTGTCGCCGGGGCACCTGATTGCCGCAAGCACGCTCTGTGGTTGTTAAAGTGCACGCAGTACCGAGGGTATTTTATACAAGGAGTCATATATGAGCGGTCATGAGGTGGCGGTTGTGACAGATAGCACGGCCTATATCCCTGCGGAGGCCCTGGACGGCTTGGATATCCCGGTGATTCCCCTGTGGCTTATCTGGGGTGACGAGCGTTTTCGTGATGGCGTGGACATAGACCCGCCAACGTTTTATCAGCGGTTGCGCAAGTGCAAGGCCTTCCCGACTACATCTCAGCCTTCGGCTGGTGAGTTCGCAGATTTCTTCCGTCGGGTTGCGGATGAGAGGGGCACGCGCTCGATTGTGGCAGTTCACATCTCCAGCGGGATAAGCGGCACGGTGGCCTCGGCCGAGGCCGCCAAGATGCAGTTGCCCGAGCTCGACGTTGCGGTGGTGGATTCGTTTTCAACCGCTATGGGGCTGGGGTTCATCGCTCTGGATGCCGCCCGCGTGGCTGCGGCTGGAGGCTCTTCGGAGGATGTCGTCGCTGCGGTTGAGCAAGTCCAGGAGAGGTTGAACATCCTCTTCGTCGTGGACACGTTGGAGTACCTGCATCGAGGTGGGCGTATCGGCGGGGCCAAGCGGCTTTTGGGAACCGCGCTCAACATCAAACCACTTCTGCACCTGGAGGACGGACGTGTGGACGCGTTGACTCAGGTGCGCACCAAGCGTAAGGCGATCGCCCGCATGCTGGAGATCGCCGAGGAGCGACTGGGTGGGAAACGGATGGCCCGTGCAGCCGTCATTGACGTGGACAACTCCAAGGAGGGAGATGCCGTTGCCGAGCTGGTAGCGGACCACTTTGGCGTTTCCCCGGTATACCGGACCGCAGTCAGCCCCGTCATCGGTGCGCACGCTGGCCCCGGTACCGTTGGACTATGCTTCTGCACCGGGGACTGACTTGGCTGGATCACTCAACCCACTCGACCTGTCCTGACTGGTCGGTGTCGTATCCCCCGAGCGCCGTAATGGCCATCCTGGCCTCCCTGGTGCAAAGCCACTGAGCGAGTGCCTGGATCGGGGGATACTCCCAGGCTGGCATGGGGATGACCATGTCGTAGCGCTCGGTCGTCAGGCAGACGAAATCGAGGCCGTACGCGATAGCTGCGGCCTCGATCCCTAGCCCGACGTCCGCTTGTCCCTCGGCGATGGCCTGGGCCACCTGGGAGTGCGTCAGCATCTCCGTGGCATAGCCGGGCATCTGTTCTGGGGAGAGGCCGAGGCGTTTCATCTGGGCATCCAGCCAGACCCGAGTGCCTGCCCCGTGTTGGCGGTTGGCGAAGCGTAGCCCTGCCTGCGCCAGGTCCTTCAAGCCCGCCAGATGAGCCGGGTTGCCGGGCGGAACGATGAGCCCCAGTCGGCGATGCGCCATCGTAAGCAGGGCCACCCTGCGTCCGGGCAGTAGACGGCGGACGAAGGGGGTGTTGTAAGTGTCAGTCTCTGCGTCCCAGAGGTGGCTTCCCGCCAGGTCGCTCTCCCCTTCTGCCAGAGCGATCAGGCCTCCCAGGCTCCCGGCGAATGAGAGATGGAGCGCATGTCCGGCTGCAACGTTGGCGAAGCGGGCTGCGATGAGAGCAACTGCTGGATCGTGGCTGCCGACGAAGCGCAGGACGTTCTTAGGAGGGGCAGGGGCCTCTTGAGCCAGCGCGCGCCAGCGATCCAGCGCCAGGCGCACGGCTCGTTCCACTTCAGCAGGTGAATAACCCGCCGTCAGCACCTCCAGGAGAAACGACTCTGCCCGGTGGACCAGGTTGGCCCGGCGCATGGGGGTCTCTTCTCCTGCCGGGATCTCGGTCACAACGTGGGTGCCCTGGCCCTGGCGACTGACCACCAACCCCTGGCGGGCCAGTTCCTTGTACGCCCGCTGCACTGTCCCAGGGGTGCAGTTCCACTGGGTGGCCATTTCCCGCACCGGTGGGAGCTGGTCGCCGGGCCCGATGGCATCATACAGGATCTCCTGGCGAACCGATTCGGCAATCTGTTGGTAGAGTGGTGTTTTGTCCATACGTCTCCTCATCTTATCTGCTGCTCTTACAGTGGGAGGACGACGGGGCGTTCGTGTACGTGCATCACTTCTACAGGCAATCCATAGGTCGATGACAGGTTCTCGGAGTTGAACGTCGTGTCCGTAGCCCCCACCGCTACCGTCCGTCCTTGACGCATCAGCACGATGTAGTCGGCCACCGACGCTGCTGCGTTGGGGTCGTGGGTAGTGATGACGATGGTTACCCCGTCTTCGGCCAGGGTACGTATCAGTCTCAAGACGTGCCGCTTGTTGCTCAGATCGAGGTGAGAGGTGGGTTCGTCGAGGAGAAGGATACGCGGCTTCTGGGCCAGCGCGCGCGCCACGGTGGCCAGTTGGCGCTCCCCGCCGCTCAGCGAGGGGACCAGGCGGTCGCGAAGGGCGGCCAACCCCGTCTTCGACAGCGCGTCTGTTGCAGCGATTCGGTCTGCCTCGCCTGGACGTTCCAGGAGTCCCAGGTAGGGCGCACGTCCCAGCAACACGTACTCCCACACAGAGAAGCCGAATGGGAAGTACTCGTCCTGAGGCACCAGCCCCATAAACTGGCTCATAGCGGCGCGAGAGTATTCTTCCCGACGCCTTCCATTGATGAGGATCGTTCCCTCTTGAGGGGATAGCATCCCCAACAGAATGGACAGCAGCGTGGTCTTGCCGGAGCCATTGGGCCCCAGGATCGCGGTCACGGCAGCCTTGGGGATTTCCAGCGACAGGTCTTGCAAGACCGGGTGTTGTGTGCCGTTGTAGCTGAAGTGTAAACCGCCTAGCGAGATGATGCCCGTTGATTTCATTTGTGGATTCTCAAGTCATTCCTGAAGAACATCACGACAAAGATCAGTGCTCCAAAGAGGGACGTGACGATCCCCAGGGGGATTTCTCCGGCGCGAAGCGTGCGCGCCAGGTTGTCGCAGAACAGAGAGAAGATACCGCCGATGAGCATTGATGCCGGTATCACCTTCTGGGCATCCGCGCCCACGATGCGGCGGGCGACGTGGGGAACGATGAGGCCGACCCAGCCTACCACACCCGCCACTGCCACGACGACAGCCGTCGCTGACACGGCTGCCATCAGCACCACGCTTCGTTCCCGGCCGGGAGCGGCCCCCAGCGAGAAAGCTGTGTCGTCTCGCAGAGCAAGCAGGTTGACCCGCCAGCGCATCAAGTAGATGACCAGGAGACTGACGGTGACGATGGGGAAGACGTATAGGAAGTCGCGCCAGGTGACTGCCCACAGTCCTCCCATGAGCCAGAAGACGATGTCGGGCAACTCTCGCAGTGGATCCGCCAGGTACTTGAGCACCCCCACACCAGAAGAGAAGAGAGCCGAGCAGATGATGCCGGCCAGCACGAGGCGCAGGACCCAATCGCCGTAGCGGATGTTCCACGCCAGGAGATAGGAGACGACGAGCGCGGAGAAGGCGAAACCCACCGCGGAGAGCTCTATCATCATAGGTGAACTACTAAGGAAGATGATGCTGAATGCGGCCCCGAAGGCCGCGCCCTGGGAGACCCCCAGGAAGCCAGAGCAGACCAGAGGGTTGCGAAAGATGATCTGCATCACTGCGCCAGCGGCGGAGAGCGCCATGCCCATCAGAAATGCCGTGAGGATGCGTGGAAAGCGCAGGTGTAGGACCAACCGCCGGGCCAGTTCATCGCGCCACAGGCATGAAGGGGGCATGAAGTATGGGGTGGGGTAACGACCGACAAAGATGGATACAATCAGGGCGGCCAACACAAACAGCCACAACCAGCGAAACCGTTGGCCGGTGTGGCGTTCTTCTTCGACGACAGACATCGTATCATTCCTCTGAAACACGTTTCCTATTTTCGCCCATTTGGCGTAGATGGCAAGTGGCCCCCCCCTCTCTGGGAGGGAGCCACTTTCACGGTGCAGCCGAGTGCGGTGCACGGTAGAAACCAGGTCTTTCAGAAAAGACTTGGTTTCTTACTGGTAATTCCCCTTGAGATGAGGCACGATATGCTTGTCCACAGCAGCCTGATCCATGCCGTACATCTGCTCGTAGAACTCGTATACCTCCTGCATCATGTCCACGTCGGCAAAGCGATCCGGATGGACCTTCGTCGCGGCCCACGTCATGCCCAGGATCCAGCGGGGGTCGGGCACGTCCCAACCATATAGATCGGACGGGAAGCCGTAGAGCGTCCCGTTCTGGACCGCCTGGAGCGCCTGCCACTTCGGGTCGGCCTTCAGTTGCGCCACCAGTTCGTCCGGGTCGGCTTTGAAAGCGATGGCGAAGATGATGTCAGGATTCCATGCGGCGATCTGCTCGAGGTTGACCAGCGCCCATCCGCCTCCTTCCGCTGCCTCCGCCCAGACCGGGGCCCCTCCCGCCGTCTCTACCTGGAGTGACTGCATCCACGACATAGGGGGGACCTGGAAGGCGACTTCTGCGCTCCGGGCGTTGTACTGAATCACCAGCACGCGGGGCTTTTCGTCGTCGCTGAGGCCCTCCAGGCCCTGCGCGATGGCATCCAGCTTGCCCTGGTAGTAGTCCTTGATCTCTTGCGCCTTTGCTTCGTTGCCGAATAGCTGCCCCAGTGTCCCCACGTCGCGGAAGAACTGATCTGGTGTCTCGAGTTCCACGTAGACGACGGACATCCCCAGTTGCTCCAGGGGCGCTCCCAGGCGCTCGGCCGTGTAGCTCTTCAGGATGACGGCGTCGGGGTTGAAGGGGGCGATCTGCTCTGGTGCGGCATCCTCCTCCAGGACGGGTTTGTCGTTGAAGGTCGGGTCTATCAGCGGAATGAAGTCGCTCACGCTCGTCCCACGTTGCTCCATCGCGACCACGCGCTCCGCGGCCTCCGGGAACAGGTAGAGCGTGTGCCCGATCATCCATATCCCCTTGCCAGGGAGCACGATGCGCTGCGGCAACTCGTCGAATTCCACGGTGCGGTCCAGGGCGTCGTGAACCTCTACGGGGCAGGCGGCGATCTCTTCGCTGCTCCACTGAACCTCGACGACTCCCTTGACCCAGGCACCTTCGCCCATGCCAGGCACTACGGCCCGCAGGCCGCCCTTGTCCCGGTATGCCAGCAGGGACTCACCGGTCAGGGAAGCTGTGGGGACTTGGGCCTCATAGCCGTCGCCGCCGACCAAGGTGAGGGTACCTCCTGCCACGCCAGCGGCGTCCAGCAGATCCTGGATCCGCACGCCGGTATACTCCCTCATTTCGTCCTTGCTGGGGTGCTTGGTCTCGATCGTGACCTGTTCCAGCGCCTGCAGGTCGTTCATAGTGAACGGGACGTCGTTCACCGTCACGACGACCTCATCTCCGCCCTCTGGAGCCGGTTCTTCCGTGGGCTCGGGGGCGGGCGCCTCCGTGGGCGCGGCAGCGGGTGCCTCCGTCGGTTCCTCGGGGGCGGCGGTTGGCGCGGCGGGCGTGGCCTGGCATCCGGCGCTCAGCAGCCCTACCACCAAGGCGAGCGATAGCAAAACGAGCCAGTTTCGACGATGCATCTCTTTACCTCCTCATATTGTATATTTGATGCGATTCAATTATACACTTCGCGAAGCACAAGTCAAGCTTGGGCGAAGAAAACCCCGTTGGCTAGGGACGGTCGTGGTAGCCGTCTGCCTTTTCGCGCAGCTCCTCACCGCTCAGCAGCGGCGCGTCGCCACCCGCCACATGGCAGTGACCGCAGGCGAAGTCCAGGGATATCTGCGACAGCGCGGTCAATCCGCCGTCCTCGGTCTGTGCGAACTGGCCGATCTGGTCCGGGTCAATTGCCATCAGGTGCGTGCGCACGTCGCCCGTGAACCTCTCCGGGTCTCCCCACGTGCTCGTCATGAGGCGCGGCATGTGACAGTCAGTGCAGGTCACGCCCGCGTCGGGGTGTGCCTCGGAGTCCTGGTACTTGGCTTGCTCGAAGTGACAGTCTTCACATTGAGTACGCGTCGTGGGTAGACCGGCCTGGCGCAGTTGCTCCACGCCAGTGTGTGGGTCGTGACACACCACGCAATCCAGGGCGATGTGCTTGCCGTGGAAGAGCTCGTCGTACTGCTGATAGGCTTCGAAGAAGCCGTCGCCGGCCTCGATCGCCTGAACCGAGCCCCACGTGTGACACTCGCCGCACAACTCGGCGTCGCGGTCAACCTCCATCGGTGCTCCCAACGGCTCTTCACCATGCACGCTGCCGGGTCCGTGGCATCGCTCGCACCCCACGCCCGCCTCGTCCCAGGTGCCTGGGATACCCTGCATGTCGAGTTCGTGTTCTCCCGCCAGCGAGATGGCGTAGCCGGTGCTATGGCATTCAGCGCAGGTGAAGGTCAGGTTCTCCTCGCCTGCACGGTATCCTGTCCACGCGGCGTCCTTGCCGAGCGCTGGATTCGCCAGGTTGTACTGCGTCGTGGCGCTCTCGTCTTCACCGGTGATGAGATAGCCCGCCTGGTCCACGAAAAGCGCCTTTCGTTCGTATCCTCCGACGACAAACGCCACGTCGTCCCACGTGTAGCCCTCGGGTGGGTGCGGGATCTCGGTAAAAGGATGGTCCGGCGGTTGGCCGTATAGGACCGGCCTCAGCGCCCAGGCGTGGCCTGACTTCGTGAAGGCATCCGTGACTGTCTGGTGGCAGTGGCCGCAGTGTTCGCTGCCGGAGTAGGCGACGACGGGTATGATCTCGGCCGGAGAGAGTGTCGGTCCTGGGGGGCCTTCAGGGCCGGGCGGTCCTTCTGGCCCCGCCGGCCCTTCGGGTCCCTGCGCCCCGAGGGGACCTTGGGGACCCGCGGGCCCGGCTGGTCCCCGACATGCGGTCAAGAGAAGCACGAACACGAGGAGCGTCTGTGGGACGAGGGAGGGGCAGACGGAGAATCGGCGACGTTGCATGCTTGAACCTCCTCCAGGTGTATAATTGATAGAGCACAATTATACACCTGGAGGAGGCAAACGACAAGCGCGGCGAGGCCCGCAGACGGTGCCGACCGCAGACGGTGCCGACCGCAGACGTGCCGACCGCAGACGGTCGGGGTCAATGTCCGCGGTTGGCAAACTTTGGGTAGCTCTGCCGCTGTTGTTCTACTGCGCGGAGAAGCTGTAGACCGTGGTCTGCCTGTACGTCTCTCCGGGCCTCAGGATTGGCGAAGGGAAGTGAGGCTGATTGGGGGAGTCCGGGAAGTGCTGTGCTTCCAGGCAGAGCGCATGACGTCTGTTGTAGACCCTGCCTTCCTTCCCGGTGGCGCTGCCATCCAGGAAGCTCCCGGTGTAGAACTGCATCCCGGGCTCGGTTGTGTGGACCTCCATAGCCCGCCCCGTCACCGGCTCGTAGACCCGGGCAGCCAGAGCCAATGTCCCGCCGCCGTGATTTAGCACCCAGTTGTGGTCGTAGCCATTGCCGAGACGCAGTTGCTCGTCGTCCTGATCAATCCAGTCGCCGATCGCCGTGGACTGCGTGAAATCCATGGGCGTGCCCTTGACGCTTCTCAGTTCCCCCGTCGGGATCAGCGTCTCGTCTATGGGCGTGAAACGATCCGCATTGATCATCACCTCGTGCGCCAGAATGCTCTCGGACCTTGCCCCATCCAGTTTGAAGTAGGAATGGTTGGTCAGATTGACAATCGTGGCCTGGTCTGTCGTCGCAAGGTACTCGATCCGCAATGCGTCGTCGTTGGTCAGCGTGTAGACGACCTTCACGGATAGGTTCCCGGGGTACGCTTCTTCGCCGTCTGCGCTGAGGTAGGTCAGCGCCAGCCCCACGCCGTCATTGCCTTCGACCGCTTCTGCTTCCCACACGACCTTGTCGAATCCCCGGATGCCCCCGTGCAGGTGGTTGTCGCCGTCGTTTTGGGCCAGCTTGTACTCAACGCCATCCAGTGTGAAGCGGCCTGCTGCGATCCGGTTCGCGTAGCGCCCGACAATAGCGCCGAAGTAGAGGTTATGGTTGACGTACCCGTCCACGTTGTCGAATCCCAGGACCACGTCCTCAAATTTCCCATCGCGGTCCGGCGCTGTAAGAGAGACCACAATGCCCCCGTAGTTGGAGATCTGTGCCACTAGCCCATTGGCGTTTGTCAGCGTATACAGGGCTACGGGCGTCCCATCCGGTGCCTGTCCGAAAGCTTGTTTCCCGATGTCCATACTTGCCTCCTCAGTGGTGTTCTCTGGTGTGGGTGTCACAGCGACTACAGGCGCAAACCTCCGGTAACCTCTCGCTGGTGGGTGCATCTTATCACATTTGGCGACAGCGTGCAAAGGCAGCTTGTTTGCCTGGCCCTGCCGATCGTCCGTGTGTAGGCAGTGGGTGACCCGTGCCACTGGCGGACGTGACTTCGATGCGGTATACTCCAGTTAATGGGGAAATCTATCATCACGGCGCGGGAGGTGACTCTGTGAATAGACTTCGACGTGCTGTGCTGCTTGTGCTCCTGTTGTCGGGCTGTGCGGGGGTTCCAACGCCGGCAGTCGGCTCTCCGCAGTCACGCCCATACTGGCCCACTGACGGCTGGCGAAGCACCACGCCTGAGGAGCAGGGGATGGACTCGCAGACCCTGGCGGATATGCTTGATGTGATCCGGGTTGAGGACCACATGATTGACAGTGTGACCGTCATCCGCAACGGCTACGTGGTGGCCGACGCGACTGTCTACCCCTTTCGCCCGAACTCGAAGCACGCGATCCACTCCTGCACCAAGAGCATCGTCTCCGCGCTGATTGGCATCGCGATGGATGCTGGCTACATAGAGAGCGTGGATCAACCCATCCTGGAGTTCTTCCCGGGGCGGCGTGCTGCGGATCCCGGTGTGGGCAAGGAGGCGATGACACTCGAGCACGTCTTGACCATGAGCGGCGGTTGGGAGTGCCGGGACTCGTATCTGTACCGTTGGCGAGGCCTACGCGAGATGGAGCAGAGCGAGGATTGGGTGCAATTCATGCTCGATCTGCCGATGATCGATGAGCCGGGGACTCAATTCGAGTACTTCAACGGCGGCTCGTTCCTCCTCTCGGCACTCCTCCAGGAGGTCACCGGCACGAGCGCTCTCGCCTTCGCCGATGAGCGTCTGTTTAGCCCCCTGGGGATCTCTGATGTCACGTGGCCATCCAATCCCGAGGGCGTCACGATTGGGTGGGGCGACCTGCGCATGCGCCCCCACGACATGGCGAAGATCGGCTATCTCTACCTGAACGTGGGGTGGTGGGACGGTGAGCAGATCGTGCCGGCTGAGTGGGTGCAGGAATCGACGCACTCACATATCCCCGCCACGTTGGAGGACGGCTACGGCTATCAGTGGTGGGTCGATGACTCTGGGATGTACATGGCGCTGGGTTACGCGGGGCAGTTCATCTTCGTGCTGCCGAAACACGATCTAGTGGTGGTCTTCACCAGCGAGTTGGAGGAGGCGGATTTCTATACACCGCAGACGTTGCTCGACCAGTACATCGTCCCTGCTGTCAGGTCAGCCACTCCGCTGCCTGCCGACCCAGATGGCGTCGCGTCGCTCCGGTCGCGCGTCGAAGAACTGGCGAAGCCTTGACCCACAGTGTGTCCGATGGATACCGAGGATCGGGTGTCCTACGCCTGAATCTCGTTCAGGTGGCGGTAGAGCCCGTCGTGGGCCATCAATTCCTCGTGCGTGCCCAACTCTGTGATCGAGTCGCCCTCCAACACCACGATGATGTCCGCGTTACGCACTGTGGACAGTCGGTGGGCGATGATGATCGTCGTCCGTCCGCTCATCAATCGCTCCAGTGCCTGCTGGATCAGCAACTCCGTCTCCGTGTCGACCGACGACGTGGCCTCATCCAGAATCAGAATCGGCGCGTCCTTCAGTACCGCTCGGGCGATTGCCAGGCGCTGTTTCTGCCCGCCGGAGAGCTTGACGCCGCGCTCACCGATCAGGGTGTCGTAGCCATCGGGAAGCTCCATAATGAAACTGTGCGCATTGGCGATCTTGGCTGCCTCGATGATATCTTGGGTAGATGCATCTGGCTGCCCGAACAGGATGTTCTCCCGCACGCTGTCGTGGAAGAGGAACACATCCTGCAACACGATGCTGATCTGCCGGCGAAGGTCTTTCAGCTTGAGATCGCGCACGTCGTAGGCATCGATGGTGACTTTGCCCTCGCTCACGTCGTAGAAGCGTGGGATCAGGCTGGCGAGTGTGCTCTTGCCCACGCCGGTCGGCCCGACCAGGGCGACGACGCTCTGCGGTGGGATGTCGAGATTGATGCGGCGCAGCACCATATGCCCTTGGGCGTAGCGGAAGTTCACATCGTGAAACGTGATCCTTCCCTGTACCGATCGCGGTAGCTGCACCGCCTCGGGCCGCTGCCGTACATCAGGCTGCTCGTCCAGCAGCTCCATCACCCGATCTGCTCCGGCGAAGGCTTCCTGGACTCGCTCCCAGGCCCCGCTCAGAACCCGCACCGGCTGGTAGAACGACTCCAGGTAGAGGAAGAAGGCCACCAGGTCCTCCATCGACAGCACCTGGTTCCAGGCCAACCGGCCACCGAAATAGATCAGGATGATGGTGCCCAACGCTGATGAGAACTCGACGAAGGGCTGGAACACAGCCAGCATGCGCAGCGCCCGCAGGTTGGCGCCCAGGAAGCGGTCGATGTGTGTGCTGATGCGCGATGCCTCAGCCTTCTCCCGGGTGAATGCTTTGATCTCCCGAATGCCGGAGAGATTCTCGTTGAGCGTGGCGTTGAGTTCGCCCAGTTCGTGCTGCCGCTGGCGGAAGGCGGGCCGGATGTACTTGGAGAAGAAGCGAACCGCACCCATGATGAGCGGGATGGGCAGCAGGCTCAGGAGCATCAACCGCCAGTCAAGGACGAACAACACCGCGCTGACGCCGACCAGCATCAGTCCATTGACCAGCGTGTCCGGCAGCGCGTGAGCGATCAACGTCTCGAACATCGCAGAATCGTTGACCATGCGCGACATTAGACTGCCAGTCTGTTGCTCCTCGTAGAAGCGGAGCGAGAGCCGCTGCAGGTGTGCGTAGATTTGGCGCCGGGCATCGGCGACGACGCCCCATCCCGCAACGTGGGCCATGTAGCTCCGCAGGAACTGCATACCTGCACGAGCGACGTATACCGCCAGCGCTATCAGGGCCAGCCGGGTGATGTAGTCCATTGAGGCTGGCGTCCGCTCCCTGACGGACACGATCATCTCCCGCACGATCCAGGGAATGGTCAGTTGTGCACCGACCAGTAAAATCATGCTGACCACGGTGACTGTCAGCGCGCCGGCGTAGCGCCGGGCGTGTTGCAGCAGGAATTTGAGTGCCTTCATATTATCTGACGACTATGCCTCTGGACCGCTCGGATTGTACCAATCCGCAGTATCACCGGACGCACGGACAATGGACTGCCCGGATGTCTGCATCCGCTGCGTCCCTGCCGGAACGGACTCTGTGTCCGCGACGTCCGCGCTCGCTCTTCTGACGATCGATGCCTCTTGGACCGGGGATTATACCATGCTTGTAGCACGCGATCAACACGCGGTCGCCTAGCGCGCCGTCCCCCATACCTCGATCTCGGCCAGGCACGTGTCGTCATACGTGGAGCCGGGATAGACCGCATCGATGACCACTTTCACGAAGGTGGTCTCGATATTCGGCCCCGGGGCGCGAACCAGGGGTATCGTCTGCATACCGCGCGTGTCGGCGAAGTCCAGTTCGACCTGTTCGCCGTTTGAGAAGGTGAGGGTCACCTTCTTGATCCGGTTGTTCTTGGCGAAGATTCCTGCATCGCGGTCGTAGCCCACGTCCAGGCCAATGCGGTGAACGGCGATCGTCCCCGGGAACGTGAGTTGGATCCATTCCCCCAGTCCCGGCCCTGCAGCGCCTTCCACCCAGGCGGTCTCGATCGCGCCATCGGTAGCCATCCAGGGCTGATACTGCCCCCCATGGTCTGTCGGGAGGTGCGAGGAGGCGGTACTCGTGGCGAAGGGGGTCAGATTCCTGGCCTCCTCGGCTGGCCCCGAGGTGAACGCCAGCCGTTCGACTTCGATGTGGCGGGCAACGGCGGCGGGCACGCCGGTGAACAAGATGCCCCATACCTGGATCTGTGCGCCGGTCCACTGGGCCTCGTCGATCTGCTGTCGCAGGTCGTCATCGGTCGTTCCGATGTCGAAGCGCTCTCCGTCATCCCGCAGGAAGTACCTGCCGAACTGATTGCCAGGCGGGAGCTTGATGACGGTGCCGATCCATTCCTCCACCGGTTCTCCCTCCGTCTGGCTTGAGGGCACCGGGGTGGGGGTGGGGAGGTCGCCCAGGACTTCGACGCGCGTCAGCTCGAGTTGGGTGCCAAAGGCATCGGGGACGCCAGCCCTGAGCTGGCCCCACACGCGAACGCCGGCCCCCGTGTCGCGCAGTCCCTCCAGCCTGGTCCTGATCGCGGAGTCAGTGCTGGCGATCCCAAATCCGACGGGGAAGTCACCGGCCAGGACAAAGTAATCGTCGAACTGGGCGTCCGGTGGGTTGCTGACGATCGTGCCCTCCCAGGCCTCGATTGGCTCGGGAGTGATGATCTCCGTGCCGGCACGCACGCGGGTCACAGTCAGTTGGCAACCGCCGTAGTCGGGTACGCCGCACGCGATCCAACCCCAGAAGTGGGCGTATTTCCCAGGTTCGTCCTTGTCGCGCAGGGCCGCGATCTGCGCCTCGACCTCGGCGGTAGCGCCGGTCAGGCCGATCTCTCCAGCGCCCTGAGGTTGCAGGGCCAGGTAGTCGTCGTACTGGGAGCCGGCCGGTAGACTGACGACACAGCCCATCCAGCCGGCAGCGGACAAGCCATCCCCGGGCTCATCCTGCTCGCTCGCGCGTTCCCCAGCGTCTGCGTCTGTGGGTGCCTTCGCCCCTTCGGTTGGTGCCGGCGTGGGTTCCGGCGAATGGGTTGGAACGATCTGCGCCGTCTCGGGCGCGGCGGTCGCCGGGGTATCGGCAGGCTGGACTGCAGCCGGGATGCAGCCGGCGACGATCAGTGTGCTCAACAATGCAGCCAGTGCAAACGTGAAGCCTCGAAGGGGTGCTTTGTCTCTGCTCATTCTGCCTCCGCATACTTGATCTTGGTCTGTTTTCGGTAGGGCCGTGTGTGCTACGTCGTTAGCATAGCCGGCCTGATGCCAACTGGCATCAGGCGAACGGGGGGCTGGACCTGGGTGGGTGGCCAGTCCTGCTCCTGGTCAAGCGGCCAGGAGCAGGCACGCCCTATGTAGAAAGGGAATTACGGGCTTGGGTTGACGACGCGTCCGACAAACAACATGGTGTCTGTCTGGATGTCGCGGATGAAGAACACGAACGGGCGATCCGCGGTGAACTCGACGGGCTGCTGTGGCTCCAACGCCGCCTCGACCATGATCACTGCGGTGGCTGCTGCTGCCTCGGTGCCTTCCTCGTCCACGGAGACGAACGCCTTATGGATCACGTCCGAGATGTACAGGTCGGGGTTGCCGGTGATGCCGGAGAAATCCGCCGCTCCGGTGAAGGCATCCGGCATACCCATTGCCTCAAGTGCGTCCACCAGGCTGAAATCCGACTCGATCTCATATGCCGGCATGGTCAGGGCGACCTCTCGACGCGCCAGGCTGTCCACGATGGCATCCACGCGCTCAGCGTCCAGCGACTCCTCGAATGTCTCGAACTTGCCCGCCTCGGGCAGCAGGACCACCATGGAAAGCTCCCATCCGTCGTACATCAACTCCACTGCCTGGAAGTCCTTGCCGTCGGCGTAGCCGAAGGACTCCGTTTGCCTCATCATCGGCACGGTCGTTTCTCCCCCGTCCAACAGGTGGAACGTGCCATCCCTGGTCCGGCTCTGCTCGAAAGGCTGGGCCCACGCGGCGTTGAAATAGATGGCATTGGTGAGCACTAGGCGCGTCGTGGCATCTATGGCACGCTGCGGGATCAGGTCCTCGATGCGGCCCTCTGTCTGCTCGCTGACCCAGTCGTTGATGATCAGGCGTGCTTCTTCCGGGTTGCCCGCAAAGTCGAGCAACCTCAGCCCGGCGCCGTAGTTCTCCGCCAGGATGTCCAGGAAATCGGCCAGGAACGAGGCGCCATCCTGGCCCCACAGGGCGTTCACGATGTGCAACCGGAAGCCCTGCTCGTCCTTGCCCTCAGCTTCCGCGCCTCGACGGGCGAGTTCCTGATCGAGGCCGTTGAAGGCCGCGTGCAGGCGGTCTTGCGGGAGAGTGAAGTGGAGCGTGTCTGCCATCTGGCGTTCGGTCTCGCCCCGCGCGCCTGCGTACGTCATCGCCAGGGCCACCGAGATGCTGTAGGGAGAGAAGAACAGATTGCCGCTTCCCTCGTCCTTCAGGAACTGATACAGGTCGATGGCGAACGCGCTGTTCCCGCGCGCCAGGTTCTCCAGATTGCTGGCCGGCACGTCGGGAGAGGCAGCTCGTGCCTTCTCGGACCAGGCAACTTGCCCCGTCCCCTGGTCTTCACCCACGCTGGTGCAGCCCACCAGGCTCAGCAGCGCGGTCACGATGAGTGTGCATCGTAGTAGGTTGTTCATCCAATGGTCTCCTTGTATAAAATACCCTCGGTATCTACGTGCACTTTAACAACCACAGAGCG
>CAZYSK010000115.1:12559-15536 GCA_964649415.1 uncultured Anaerolineales bacterium | reverse complement strand
GATACCCGGACGACGCCGACCGCGAGTGATCCCCGGACGACGCCGACTGGGAGTCCTCCCCGGACGACGCCGACTGCGAGCGATCCCCGGACGACGCCGACCGCGAGTGATCCCCGGACGACGCCGACTGGGAGTCATAGCCCGTAGAACTCACACACCGCCCCACGATGCTTTTATCACCATAGCCCTTTGCAACGAGGTAGTCGGCACATTTGCTGATCAGACCTACAAAGCGCACAGACACCTCGCCAATTGCGCGCGCCTTGTCCTGGCTGACAATGACCTCGTCATCCCGAGCCTCAAATACCAGCCCAACCGCATCCGCCGACCAATCCAGCAACGCCCCGCAGCCTTCACCAAAGGGTAGGCCGTGCAGTCCGCCGCCGCAGTCTCGGTCTGGATCGGGATCTGGGTCAGGACACCGCGTTATCGCTCCGATTTCTAGCGGCCAAACGAAACCGTGACTACTGCTCCCGTCTAGCCTCACCGTTCTCATCAACAACATTGTCCGACCTCCACTCGCTGTATTGCCACCAGCAGAATCAGGAGCCAGCCTGGCAAGAGGTATCGTCTCCATTCTCGGCCGCGAGCAGGTCGCGGACGGCCTTGTCCAACCGCGCCTTGGCAGCTCTCACCGATTCGCAGTTGCCCAGATGCGGTGCTTTCTCGTATTCATCGCGGGACGCAACCCATACTCTCGCCGCTTCGATGACTGGAGCAATTGTCCGGATTGCGGCTATGAGATCCGCTACCTGTTGCGGCGTTGGGGGCACGGCAGGCGATCCGTCGCTAGGCCGGCACCGCTCTTCAATGGCCTTGAGTTGCAGTTCAGTCATCGTCGACCCCTTTCGTTCGTCGTAACCCCCGCGCCGGCACCACGCAGAAC
Source organism: uncultured Anaerolineales bacterium (assembly GCA_964649415.1). Lineage (GTDB taxonomy): Bacteria > Chloroflexota > Anaerolineae > B4-G1 > B4-G1 > CAZYSK01. The sequence continues at coordinate 14,650 of CAZYSK010000115.1, read as the reverse complement.
TCACCGTCCTGCAACCACTGGACCATCGCGTTGTGCTTGCCCCGTCGCCGCCAATACGCCACGACAAAACACAGCCGACCCTTCAACTCCGGCCTCGTCACCCGTTGGCCGAGGTATCGCCTGATCTCACCCACGCCAACTCATCCCATGTCCGGCCGTCGAGCCTTTTTGATTGTGGCAAGCAGCTCTTCCACGTTTCGTGACCAAGATACCATCCGGCGCATCAAGCCCGCCGGCTCGCCTTTGGCCCAGAGTCCTAGCACCGTCACGCCCCGCGCCCAGGCAGCGCCTACTTCTGCCCAGGCATCGGTCCCGCTTGGTCCGAGATAAATCACAATGTCCGCACCTGTGGCGCCGCCCGTGTCATACTCGAACTTGGCCTTCCCCTCATCTGACCATACCCATTCGGCGAAGTCCTGGCCGGGGTGTTTCTCTCGGTCTGTGACGTGCTCGACAAACGAGTCAACCTCGTGGCCTAGCTCTCTGAGTGCTGCGGTCAACAGCCGCACGGCGGTTTCGTTCTTCCACGATGAGGCAATGTAGAACTGCATGCCTGCCCTTTCTCGGACCCTCGCCGGAAGGTCCGATACCGTCTACTATGTTGCGCGACGCAACAACCTCGCCGGCACAATGCAGAACTGGCCATCTGCGAACCACTGGACCATCGCGTTGTGCTTGCCCCGTCGCCGCCAATACGCCACGACAAAACACAGCCGACCCTTCAACTCCGGCCTCGTCACCCGTTGGCCGAGGTATCGCCTGATCTCACCCACGGCAAGTCATCCCAGCTTCGACCGTCGTGCAGCCCTCGACGAGCGACCACGCCCGTTCCCAGTACAGCCCGCGCTGCAATCGTTTGGGGCTGATCGTTGCCATCACTACGCCTCCAGTCCAAGGCGCCGCGCAATCTCATGGAGCTTGGCGGCCTGCTTGTCTGTGAGTTCGCGACCACGCATCGCGTTCATGTCGTCGAGGAAGTCCATCTCCCAGGTGGACAGCCCCGATTCGACCTCCAGCAGTTCATCGAGCAGCAATTCTTCGTCGGCTGTCATCCTTCCGGCTCCGTTTCGTCTTCCGTCTGGTCGTCGCTATTGTCATCAGTCTGGATTGGCAGCCGCTCGGCTCGCGCCTCCATATAGGAGATCCACGCATCCTCGATCTTGGCGGCACTCGCCTCGCCCACACCAGGCACGTCGAGCCAAGTCCGATCGGTGCCTGGCGCATGCAGCCAATCATGGGCCGCACCCAACCTGGTCAGCCCCGCCTCATTGAGTTTCTCGACCAGCCCCGGACGAAGCCCATGCTCGCCCAAGACCTCGATGGGGTCCTCACGCCAGGCGTCTTCGTCGGTGCGCGCAGGTTTCTCCGGGTCCGCGAACGGTAGCTCCGGTTCGTCGATCGTCGCCTGCAAGCGCTTGAGCGCCAGTTCAACGTCCTTCCTCGCCTTGGCCAGTTCGATCTTCTGGTTCTCGACCACGGCCTGCGCGTCCTTCAGGACGCGGTTCGCCTCGACGATCTCGCGGTTCACCCGCGCGGCGAGGTCGGTATCGTCCTGAGCGGACTGCTCGGCAGACTGATGCTGATCGTCGGCCACCGAGGCCGCTTCCTCCTCGGCCAGTTCCGTGACCGGGATCTTGCCGGTTCCCGGCGCGTCCTCGTGTCCACCGCATCGCTCGTAGGCGATGAGTTTCTCCCCCTCACTGCCTAGGATGCCTGTGCCGTTACAGTCCGGACAGTCCAGGTCCTCAACCTGTTGGGTTTCCGTCGTCGCCATCGCTTGGGTCCTCCGTAAGGGGTTCTTTCAATACCTCGCCGCCCGCAGCCTATCCTGCGCGGGGAGCGTCTGGATCGTAATGTAGGCACCGGGCCGCCGGCCGAACCATTTTTCGACCACGAGCCGAGCCACGTACTTGTCGTCCTCGTAGACGACGCCGGTAAGACCGTCCAAAATCGCACGCGCCGCCTTGTCCACGTCGGGGGCGCGGCTCGGCTTGGTCGCCCGGTCGGGCGCGTTCACTGTCAGCACGCCCTTAGTCAGCTTGCCGTTGCCGAAGTGTGCGCGTGGGCGTGCCACGACCATTCGGATGCTGA
>CAZYSK010000115.1:11190-12459 GCA_964649415.1 uncultured Anaerolineales bacterium | reverse complement strand
TTGCTGACGAACGAGCGCCGCGACCCCTTGGGCCGGACCGTGCCAGGGACGAAGATGGTCACCGGTTGCATGTTAGCCTCCTCTTGGCCTACTGGCTTCGTGGGTCTCACCAAGCGCGAACTCGCCCCCGGTTTGATCGGATGCGGCGAGCAACCGCGCCATCGTCGACCTCAGCGCCGGATGCTTCGCCGGATCGGCCCTACGGAACACGCCAGCCTCGAAATCGTTGGACGCTCCTGCAATCGCCCGGCCCTTGAGCGCTGCGAGTCCGTCGTCGTCTAACGTCGCGAGCATGGCGTCGATCTCGGCCCAACGGGCCCGGCTCCGTTCGTCTTCTTGCTCCCGGACCCTGCGTTCAGCCTCGTCTCGCTCGCGACGCCGACGCTCTGCGTCCGCTTGCTGCTGGGCTTCTTGCAGGACCTTCGGCATACGCTTCCGAAAATGCGTCACCCGCGCCCCCGCACCCGCCCCGCTGGACACACCCTTCAACGCCAGGCGCACCAGCTCCGGCGTGGTGTCCGGAAATTCCTCGAGCAGATAGTCGGCCAGGTCCAGACCGTGCCTTCGCATCTCAGCCAGACAGGCCTCTCGCTTGGGGTCCGGGTCAGCTTCGTCCTCCTGGCCTTGGTCAGCAGCAGCAGTGGTACTGTCGGGTGCCGGGTCCGGGGTCCCAGGGATCGCGCGCGCGCGCGCGTTGCTGCTACTCTGTTCTGTTCTGTTCTGTGGTAACGGTTGTGTAACGCTTGGGGCGTTACATCGGCGTTTCCGATGCGTTTCAACTCGGCGCGCCGTAAGTAGCCGCGCCTTCGTGGTTTGCCGATTCCAGCGGTCGAAGTTAGGAAACGCTATGCCTCCGCTTCCACCCTCAAGCACCTGTAGCCATCCGACTTCAACCAAGGCATCACACACGCCGGTTACACCAATTGCGCGTTCCAGTAACGCTGGTGTAACACCTGAAGCGTTACCATCGCGTAACTGGGTGTCGGCCCAGCTCCAGACCCGATGGAGGACACCGACCACGGAGAACGCGTCCAGTCCGAGCAACTCTCGCAACCGGAGCACCGCCGGGTCGTCTGCCAGATCCGTCCTCATCGCAATCCAGGCCATCCTAGCCGTCTCCCGCGCCGGCCGCCTTGCGCAGTTCGCGCAGTTCGCGTTGTGCGCTGGCCACCATTTCCGCCCGTGTGGTGTTCGCCGGCCAGCCGTGCCGCTCGTCGTCGTGCTCTGCGGCTACTACGTCCACGTGGAACAGCCTGGTCGGCATCCACA
>CAZYSK010000115.1:9070-11090 GCA_964649415.1 uncultured Anaerolineales bacterium | reverse complement strand
GGCATCCACAGCGGGTCGAAGCCGTGGAAGCCCCCGAGCTGTGTTTTGCGTTCTAGGAATTCAACGTAGTCCATCAGTAATCCGCCGTTACCCTGTCGGCCCATTCAAGCAGCCCTGTTATCGTATAGACTACAGGTATGCCCCATTCTTTCGCGTGTGCCTCTTCGCGGTTTGCGCCGGGACTCGGCGCAATCACATACAGCACCGGGACGAATCGACTATTTTCAGGCCACGCCGCCATCGCCTCAATCCAGGTCAAGTCGTAATCCATCCAGTCTTCGTAATCCCGGCTCTTGAGATAATGACTGAAGCATGACAAGTGCGGACAAAACGGATACATCCCGAGATCCCGCAGGCGATGAAAGACTTCTACTGCTGCCCGCGTGTTGGCCATCATATCGCCGGTGATTGGCCCGGCGAGCCATACTAAGATCCGCTTGGATTCCACGTCGCGCCTCCTTGTTGGCCGGCCGTTTGTCTGGTTCGCTGTGTGCCGTATGCCAGGGGGTCATGTCACTCACCGTCTGGGAACAGCTCTCCCGTGTCCTCCGGGGGCGGTCCGCTATCCATCCAGTCGTCAGGTGGATCGGGCGTCGCCGCTCTGTTGGCGTCTAAGGGCGGCGGCGGTTCATCGGGCTCAGGCGCGCTCGCCTGCGCCTCCTGGGCCTCGGCCAGCAGGTTCTCGTAGTGAATCGCCCAGTGGTTCAACTGGCCGGCGCTTGCCTGGTCGATGGTCGCCCGTCGCAACGGCGTTTCGGCCTCGACCCGCTCCCAGCAGATGTCGATGCGGGCCTCGCTGAGCGCGCCCTTCCTCCAGCCCTCGCGGTAGCGCGCGTAGGCCTCGACCGCCGCCCAGAACCGTTTTTTCGCCTGGACCCGGCGCAGCTCATCGTCACCGTCCTGCTCGCTGGCCTGCGCAGGTCCGGGGGCCGGTTGCTGGGGTGGCGGCGTGGGGGCGGGGTGGTGATCAGGATCTTCCGTCCGTCCAGCCGGCCCCCCTTCATCCCCAGCAGCCGGTTTCCCCCGGATGCGTCGCTTGACGGCGTCGCCCTTGGTCTCCCCGTCGAGCCGATCCACGGTCTCGGCCGAAATGATCTCCGCGTCGAAGTCTGGGCCGATGGTGTCGTCGAGTTTTGTAAGCGCCGCCGCAAGGTGGACACTCATCGGCAGGTACTTGCAGATCCGCCGGACCAGTGTCTTGCAGGCCATCTCCTCGGTGTCCGTCACCCAGGGGCCGGTGTCCTTCGCCTTGGACCGGGCGCGGATCTTCTCGATCTGGGTCTTCGTCATCACGCGAAACGTGCTCATGCCGTTCGGGTATCTGGCGACGACATAGCCGTGCGTGACGTGCGCCCAATCGCGCGGGACCTCAAGATCGGGCACGTGCACCAGCTCCGGCGACGTCCCCAGGTGCCAACGGAACTCGTCGCCTTGCATCACCAACTCGGGCCACACGTCGGCCACGCCACCCGCTCGCTTGGCCAGGTCGATCAGGCCCCGGTATCCGGGGATGAACTGCGCCTCTAGCGTCCCCGTCTTCTTGTTGCGGTACGGCACCAGGTAGGCGTGTCCCAACGCGCCCCCGCTCGGCTCAAGGCCGACTTCACTCGCGTCCATCAGCGCCTTGACGATCGAGTTCGCCGTGCATTGTAGGAGCTTCGGTTGACGGCTCGCGGCCAGCAGGACCGCCTTGGCAATTCGTTCAGCGGTGACGTGCCGTGGAATGATCGAGCGGATGCTATCTAGCTTGTCCTCGACGATCTCCTTGAGCCGCTGGCCGCTCTTGACGATGGCCGTGCTGGGTTCCTGCCGAGCCTGTTCCGTCGTGGTCGTCATCGCATCACCTCTCCGGCCTGGGCCGGGTTGATCTCAGGTCGCAAGGTGTGAGCCGGCGCCCTTGCGACCATGCCCGAACGGTCACGCGCCGTCGGGGTTCGGGAGCTTGTGTTCGCTGCCGTGGCCGGTCCTGCCCCGGCTTGACAGGGATCTAAGCCACTCTTCCCGCATGCCGGCAAGCGGT
>CAZYSK010000115.1:6480-8970 GCA_964649415.1 uncultured Anaerolineales bacterium | reverse complement strand
GCGGTTTCCCAGGCTTTCGCCCTGCCGCCGGATCATTTCTTCCTCAGTCTCGGCATCACGATCGTCTTCGCCTCGACCGTGTAGGCCTTCCGGTCTTCGCGACACATCACGAACAGCTTCTCCCCGAAGTCAATGCCCTGCGCGTCGCCCATCGAGACGATCAGGTCGTTCAGCGCCGCCTTCTTGGCCTTCTCGGCTGCTGTCGATTCCTTCTGGAGCCTCTGCCAGCTTTCGAGTTGGGCCACCTGTTCGGGCGTCGCTTCCACGACCTTGCCCTCGACGCGAGGTCGCCGCCTGGCGATCTCCGGAGAGGTCTCGACATCCGGCGGGGGTGTTCGGGTCTGGATGCACTCCCAGAACGCCCGCGCCGCCTCGATCATCATCTCGATCAGCTCGTCATCGCGCTGGACCTCATAGCGGTGCATCCCTCGACCGGCCAGGAACGCCGCCACGTAGCAGGTGTCCCGCTCTGCGCAGAGCAGGTGCGTCTGGCATTGAACGAACACGTCGTCGGGGATCTCGTCGGTCAGCGGCTCGCCCCAGGCCTCGGTCATGCGGTAGTTCCGCATGCCGACCGTCTTCGCCTCGACGGGGTTGCCCGTCTCGTCTACGGTCGCGTCGATGTTCGCCGCGATGGGCGCGCCGTTAGGCGCCTTCAAGTTGACGTTGCGTGTGAGCGGGCCCAGCCCCCTGTAGTCCTCGTCGCCCTGCTCTGCGAAATCCAGCACGGCAGCTTCGAGCCGATTGCCCAGCGACATGGCCTGGTTGGGCGGTTCGGGTTCTACGTCGCCGATCCGCTCCAGATACAGGTCCATCGGCCTCTTCCACGGGCTCACCGCAAGGACCACCGGCAGGTCGGAGCTGCCGAGGGTTGCCAGCCGGGCGTTGCGTTGTTCCTCTGTGATGGGCATGGTCTCACCTATTGCCCGCCCCGCCCCCAGTCTCCCCAGCGGCGTGCTGGGGGCTGGGGGGAGGCCCCTGATCGGGGCGGGATGCGTCGCCTCGCCTGCGGATACTATTTTGGTTCATGTACCACCTCCCCGTCCTCGATCACGATCCCCACGTTCTCGCCGTCCGTCGCGAACTCGATCCAGAGCTGAAGGTCTTGTTCCGTCGCCAGCTTCGCGAGCAACTTCCTGCTCTCGCGGTCGAGCAGGTTCCCGTGCTCGATACGCATCGCCCGAAACTTCGGGTTCAACGCCGCGCCGATGGCGACGGAGGCCCGAAGCGCCTCAGCGCTGGACGCCTGTTCGAACGGGAGACCGTTCAACGTCACGTCCTCGTCGCCGAACCCGAGCCCGTCGACGGGTAGTTCGGCGTCGGCTAGGGCTCCCTGTTTCTGTATGTCGATCTGCTCGATCTGTTCGGTAAGGGTCATCGCGTGGGCTTGCAGATCCGCCAGCGTCGTGGCTTTGGTTGCCCGCTCATGTTTCTGGCGGACCAGGGCGTTCGTCGCCTCCGCACCCCGAAGCTCTGCCGCGATCGCGTCGAGGTCGGGGTCCTTGAGCTCTCTCGCCTTCTTGTTTGCCGCAACAGCCTTCGTTTCCATGTCGGCCAAATGTGTCTTCGCTTCTTGGAGCTGGGCTTCCATCTCCTTGACCCGCTTGTCGGCGCTTCCAATCGCCTTGGTCCACTGCTCCGCTTCTTGCCGGAGCTTGTCGTTGACTCGGATCTGATCGGTCGCCGCCCGGTGCCGGTCCGTCAGCGTCGCCAGGTTCACCTCTTCGTCGGGCGCGTCCACGTCGGCCAGGCCAGCAACCTGGGCCTCAAGCGCCTTGACGTCACGGTTCACATCCCGCCGTTCGTCGTAGGCCTGCTGTCGCTTGGCGTCGAGCTTGGCGTACAGGTCTGTCAGCCCAGCCACGTCCTTGAGCGTGGCCACGCGCTCGGCCGGCTTCATCTCGCGAAACGCCACGGGGTCGAACGTCAGCCGGCCCACCAGTTCGTCGAGCATCTTCTGGGGGCTCGGGAACTTCGCGCCGTTCGCCGACTCTACGGTCAGGTTCGTACCGCCACCCGCCGTCCAGGTCCGCTTGACGACCAGGTCGCCCAGATCCAACACGACGGAGGCCTTCTTGGCGCCGCGACGGACGGGCTCCGCCGGCTGGGCGGACTTGCCGGCCATCGCCATCTCGATCGAGTCCAAGACCGAGGACTTGCCGGCCCCATTCCGGCCGGTGATCGGCACGATGTTGCCTTCCGGCGTGATCCGCACGGCCTTCAGTCGCTTGACGTTCTTGGCTTCCAGTCGGACGATGTGCAGGGGTTTCGGTTGCTCAGCCACGTCGTGATCTCCTTTCGGCGCGTCGGACCGCCTTGGATCGTTTGACGGCGAGTTGTAGGTATTCGATCTGTTCCTAATGAGATCGCCTCGCGGTGGCCAGGGCTTGGCGATAGAACACGACCTCGTCGCGGGCCTCCTTCTCGCGGGCCTGCGCCGCTTCAACCGTACTTCGCCATGCCAACGGCCAGCGCATGGTTGGTCCTCAA
>CAZYSK010000115.1:2105-6380 GCA_964649415.1 uncultured Anaerolineales bacterium | reverse complement strand
CCGGACGTGTCGCATCAATCGGCGGGACCGGAACGCTCATCGTCCACAGGAGCACCTGCGCCCTGCCCGGCCATCGAATCCGCCAAGATCCACGGCGGTCAATGGCATTCCCTGGTAAGAGGTTGATCGTCTGGCTCAAGACGTGGCCGCGCCGCCCGCGGCATCCATGCCCGTCCTGGCCTTGCATATCGGTCGATCGGTCTCGGCGGCCTGCCGGATCATCCGGTCCAGACTGGCCGCGCGATACCGATTCAGTTTCCCGTTGTCACCGGGTGCAATCTCTACGACCTGGAGACCCGACGCGATCAGCTCCGCGCGATGGTCTTGGAAGCTCCGGTAGGACATCCCCAGTCGCCCCGCCACTTGCTTCGCTGTCAGCAGTTGCTCAGGCATGCTCTCGCCTATGGCGCACGTCGACGGCGCGCCGCTCGATGTCCCGCTGAGCATCCTCGATGTACGGCAGCCAGGTCTCGACGAACGCGTCCAGGCCGGCGTCGGCCAGCGCGCCCAGCTTGTTGCCCATCGCGGTCAGCGCCTGGAGAACGTTGTACTCGGCCAGACGCGGACTCATCGCGTCGAGATTGAGGTCCCATAGGAACCCGACCTGGCGCCACGTGTAGCCGCGCCAGGTCGGGTCCAGCATGAAGGTACGCACATCGCCGATGGTCAATCGGCCATCCAGGAAAGGGCGGACCGTGTACCAGAACTTGACGGGGGAGGCGAGCAGCAACCGAGCCGCGCGGTCCAAGGTGGGGTTGAGAGCCCTGCTGCTGCTTCGCCGGTCGACCCCGAGCCTGCGGGAAATTTCGTCGGTTGAAACGCCTTGCCGTACCACGGGTTGCGTCCGTTTTCGTGCCCCCTCTCACAGGGGGGGCGAAATCCCGCACAGGTTGTCTAGGATTCGCGTGCACCGCCGCCTCCCTGCGCGGGTATAGTTGTCTCGTCAGGAGCATGATCTAGGAGCCACTGCACCTGAGCCGTCAGCGTCCGACCCCGTCGACGCGCCAAGCGCTTGAGCCGATGGTAGACGGGTCGACGGATTCTGACGGGAACGCTGTTCTGAACAGATCTCGTAGCTACCATGCTACTAGTGTAGCACATGAGCGCAGAAATGCAAAGGGAAAATCTGAAAGTTTCTTTTGTAGCTAAGTTGCGATACTATCGGGAGTTATGCTAAGCTGCGCGCTGATGGTCCAGAAACGCAAACAGTCGAGTCCGATCCGACCCCTGCAACCCGTCCACGAAATGGTCGAGGCGCAGTTGAAGCGCCTATCCGATGAACAGGGTGTCGACAAGACCGCAGGCCAATTCGTCACGGCCGCCCTGATCCCATTCCTCAAGCTGGATTCAGCGCAGCAGCTTGAGCAGATCCAACGAATCGACGAGGCTCTCGACGCGCTCGCCCTGGGTCGGGAGTTGGCCTGGCGACTGTCGCGAACCGAGCCAGCACCAGCAGGACCTCATCACGGCCGGCGTCGGACAGGCACCGGAAAAGGTTAATCGCCTGGACCTCTTGGAGCGTGAGTTGGATCGCACACACGGCAGGTCTCCTTGCCCGGTGGCGGGGGGGGGGGGGGGTAGATTAGGTGGCCAATGGGGGGTGGCATCATGGGTGGCGGGGTGCACAATGAAAAGGGGGTCGGTGTTCGGTAGGGGACGCGATGAGGTGACGCATGTTTGATGCACTTGGCGTCGTGTTCGTCTTGGCCATCTTCGCCGGCGTCGTCGTCGCCATTCGATTCATCGGTGCTTGGCTGTTCCGGATCGACGAGGTGATCGTGCTGCTTCGAGAAATCCGCGACAACAGCAAGGGGCTCTGGCACAAGCTCGATTCGATCGAACAGCAGCAAGGCCCGGACTCCGATGAGGAGGCCTTTCGTCAGTGGCGTGACCGTCAGACCGGCTAACCTACCCCGATTCCCGGACCCAGGCCATCGCATCGCCCAGGTGCCGCTCGACGTAGATCCGCGTGGTCTTCGGGCTGCTGTGCCCGAGCATCTGCTGGGCCGCCCGTTCTGACGCCTCCCGCTCGACGGTCGTCGCGTGCGCGTGCCTGAGCTGGTTGGGGTGGATGTGGGGTAGGTCGGGATGCGCCTTCCGCGCCACCTTGGCGGCGTACTCGACCGCCCGGTAGTACGTCCGGCGATCGTACCGCTCGGCCACCGTCCGGCCAGGCTTCCGTCCGCGCTCCACCATCGCCTCAGCCGGCTTGAAGTAGTACTCGTCATCGGCGCAATCCGGCAGGTTGCCGAGTACCCACTGGCCCCAGGGACCGATGAGGACTACCCGCCGCTTGCCACGGTGGGCGGTCTTGTGCTCGACGACTCGATACAACCACACGTCCCCGCCCCGGTCGACGTCACACGGGCGCATCCGGCAGAGTTCGTCCGACCGCATGCCCGTCAGCAGTTGCAGGTGGATCATCGCGCAGATCGTCGGCGGTGCATAGGACATGACGAGGTGGACGTGGTGTTCGTCGGCCGGCCCCACGGGCGCGCGCTCCTCAGTGCCCCCCCGACCGCGCTTCAACGGCTCGAGGGTTTGGAGATGGTGCCACGTTCCCGGAGGCACCCGACCGTGGGCCTCGGCCCGGCGGAACATGAGTTGAAGGACCTGTACCCGTTGGTTGATGGTCCGGCGAGACACCCCGTCGTCGAGCATCCGTTGGCGGACCGCCGCGAACTCGCGGGTCCCGACGTCGGCAGCGGCCAGCGTCGGATACAGGTCGAGCAGTGGCACGGCCGACCGCTCGATATGCTCGACCTGCCGGCTACCCCGGTAGTATTCCCGCGCGTACGCCAGATACCATCCGACCAGACCGGAGACCGTTTCATCTTCGCTTCCACCCTCAGGGTGAAACGTGGTCCTGTGCCAGATCCGCCGAGCGATCTCGTCGGCCACGTCCCGGCGGCGCGTCGCGAACCTGGACCCCTCGGGGACCAACGGCCGCGCCCTGCGCTTCGGTTCGCCCGGCAGACGGACAGCCCAGTACCAACGGCCTCGGATCTGGTAGAGGCTGCCCGGAACGGTGGGGCGTTTGGGCATGTGCTTTCCCGTCCGCTAGCGCTTGTCCTACCCATAGCGCTAGCACATGATTGCGGGTTTGTCAAGTCCGAATTCTAAATTACCGCACCGCAATGGCTTGCAACAGCGGGCGAAGGGATTCGAACCCTCGACGTCCAGCTTGGGAAAAGCGCCAGGGCCGTCGTAACGCCCTGCGATGCAACCGCTACAGATGTAACGTCCTGAGGGGCAAGCTCCAGGTGATGCGGGTGTGTGCGGGTAGAAGCGGGCAAACCGGCCGAAACGACCGCGCGCTAACGGGTGCGCTAGCATTCTGAAACCGTGTGGCGATCTGGGGGGTAGTCTGGTAGGGTCTGAACCTGTGGAGGCCCACAGGCACCGCCTATGGGCTTCCTGGGCCATCGTGGTCCGGCTCCGCCTTGGCGATGGCGGCATCAAGTGCTAGTTCAACTATGGCCAACCGCTTACCCAGCCGTCCCGTGTTCGGTGCGCAATCGCCCAGGATCATCCGTGCTGCCCTGCATGCCTCCAGCAGCCCCGGCGCGGCCTTGACGAGATGGGCCGTCGTCATATCTTCGGGCTCATCGCGCTCGAGCGTTTCGCCCCGCGTAAAGACCAGCGCAATTGCGGTTTTTCGGTCAGCATCAAGGATCAGCCGGCCTGCCATGTGCTCCTCAATGTAGTCCCCAATGATCCAATCCATCGTCCTGTCTCCTATCCCCCCGCCTTGCGGCGGGGGTGGGGGTTAAGATTGCATGGCATCCTCGTCGCGCAATCCATCACGTACAACGGTCAGGTATTCCAGGCACCCTTCGATCCGCACGGCCTGTCAAGAAATCTGGCGAGAATTTTTGCACGCCGTCTAAAAATGTGGTACACTTGGGGTATGAAACGAGAACTGATCCGACAAGCCGAAGCCGCCCGCCTGGCGGGCGTCACCCGTGGGGCAATCCACCTCGCCATCGAGCACGGCCAATTGACCGCCCACGAGCGATATGGGATACGCCTTGTCGCAAAGGGGGATGTCGAGCGGCTATGGCCGAATGGGCGACGCAGGCCGGGACCGAAGGTGAAGGCGTGAGCAAATGCCCACATTGCGGCCGCGTGCATGCCGATTCCTACTGGGGATTCAGCAACAACGCTCGCAGCCACGCTGCCTATGCGTGGGAGTTGGGGATCTGCGGTTGTTGCGCATGGCAGGCCCTGGCGAATCCGTGGTACTATGGCGCGGATAGCGTGGGGTGGTTTGAG
>CAZYSK010000115.1:0-2005 GCA_964649415.1 uncultured Anaerolineales bacterium | reverse complement strand
GTCGATCGTCTCGAATCGCACCCACCCCTGGCCGTCCGTCCAGAGCAGTTGCGTCCGGTGGACATCGTCCCGATGGTCAATGGTCATCTCGATGGCCTGGAGCGGTTCGCTACATCCCGCGAGCCACAGTAGCGTACCGATGATAGCCAGCCCCGCCACGATCAGAAGAAACCGGCGGCTCCGGGATTGCTCGGGACGCACGGGACTGACCTCCGGTCGTTTCGCTGGCATCCGATTCAACAACAGGTTCGTGGGCCGTTTCATGGGTGAGCCCTGGCATACCCCCTCGGGTTGTCCGGGTGACCTGTCAGGCGATCGCGTTTCCACCCTTCGCGGATCGCGATGGCCCGCGCCTTGAGTTCGTTGATCTTGTCGCGTTGTTGGTCGATCTCCGCCTGGTGTCGGTCGATGATCTCCTGGCTCGCGTCGATGGTCTGTTGGATGCTGGCCAGTTCGCGCTCGACCTCTTCGTCCGGGCTCATTGCCTGAGCCTCCATCCCGTTCGCCTCTCGCCGCAATCGCGCCGCCGTTTCGCCGTTGTGCCCGTTCCAGAATTCCGCCAGCCGCCGCAACGCCTCTATCGAGTTCCGCCACGCCTGCCGGCAGTGCTCAATCATGCACGCCGACTTTCTCGGCGATGCGGGCGACGAGCTTCTCGATGCCCAGCAGACGATCATCCATCCGATACAGAAGCTTCCGGTTCTCTGTCCCACTACCCCGCCATTCGGCAATCGCTTCACTGTTCGCCTTGACATCCACGCGGTTCGCGGTGATCTTTCCATTGACGTGGCCATAGACAACCCAGCCACCGCTTCCAAGAGCAGTGGCCACCGATGCGCCAGCAACGATCCACCCTGCAAGTTTCTTATGTCTGCCGTTCATCGCATCACCTTAACGTGTACGTCGCCAGCAGCATCGCCATACCCATCATTGCTATCGCCGCGGCCAACCACACCCACTGTGATACTTCCGTCCCGTGGTCGGTCGAACGCGCCCAACCGATGGCCACCAAGACCGCCAGCGGGATACTGACGAGCCGAGCGAGCAAGGGGAGTTTCGCCAAGAATCGGAGTAGCTTGTGCATTGCCCATCCACCAGAACGACCAGCCCATCACTCCACCCGCTACGTCGTTGTGAATACCACCACCGGTCCGTCATTGGCCATGCCCTCTCCCACGATGCTCGCGAAGACGTCTATCGGATCGGGTGGCCAACTGCAACACCATGTCAGTCGTGTGATCATCACTCCACCGCCTCAAGTGCTCGTTGCAATGTTCTTGCCAGCCCCTCCCAATCGCCATCGTCATAGCACTGCTCTATGGTCAGGTGGTCAACACCGCGAGATTCGGTCAGTGTGATTTCCCAACCACCCCCACCGAATCCATCGTCACACTCAATGCGTATAGCATGCGCCTTGCTCCGTTGTCGCCAATCTTCCAACCTCTGCAACAGGTCCGGATCAAGTGGCAGCGATCGACGAACCTCAGCTTCGCGCGCTTGCTGTCGATGTTCTTCCGTTGTCAACACGCCATCACTCCACCGGTTGCGTTGTTGGCGGCGGTTCCGGCAGGATGCGATCCGCTTCGGCTTGCACCGCCTGCGCCAGCCTCTCCTTGATTCTCTGTGCGAGCTTCACGCTCACCACGTCGATGATCGAGACCGCCGCGTTCGCCTTCGCGCCGATGATCTGCGTCTGACCCGCAGAGTAGGCACCTATCAACTGGCCGCCGGCAACTGCGATCTTGCCGGGAATCTCACCGACGATCTCGACGATCCGCCCCTGCGCGTCGAGGATGGCGGGAACCTTTTCTGCTTGGAGCGCAGCAGCCCTGCGCGGCTCGCTCGCGTTGTTCGCGAAGTGCACGCCCTTCATGATCAAGGTCTTGTCGCCGATCCTCACCTCGACATGGTTCGCGTCGGCAACCTGGTCCGCACCAGTCTGGACCTCCAGACCGGGCTCCAGGCCGCCGCGTACCTTGATGTAGGTCCCGACCGCCGCGCCGAC
>CAZYSK010000114.1:0-15874 GCA_964649415.1 uncultured Anaerolineales bacterium | reverse complement strand
GGTCTTCCCAATCTCCTCCGCCACCTCGGCGGTCGAGCCGGCCCACGTTCCATACGCCACCAGTACTGTATCGCTCATAGTGTGTTTACCCTCCACCATCCGATATATCATATGGCTTCTACGTCAGCGCCGCAAGTGGCCGCACCTCGACCTTGCGATAGATCTCGGTCGGGGGCCGTTGCACGCCGTCAGCCGCCAACAGGCCCGCGAGGGAGATGCCGAACAGACGCTCGTTCTCCTCCAGATACGGGTGAATGAGCGCCCAGTCGGCCTCAGACAAAGGCGCAAACTGGCCGCCGTTGAGCTGATCCTCACCAACCTTGCCGTGTGGATCCCGCAGGTAGATGGCCCCGCCCGACGCGAGAGAGAACAGGTTGCCGCCGGGATAGGGCGTCTCCAACTCGACCAGGCGCCCGTGTTCGTCGAAGTCCACCCCGTTGAGAATGACAAACCCACCGCCGTCCAGTGGATCGCCGGCCATGAACGACTCGGCCAGGTAATCCAGGCACGTACCGTTGATGATCGCCCGAGGATGCCCGACGGCGTTGATCAAGGGCCGGCCAGCGGCGCTACCCAACACGTACATTGTACCACCTTTCGCACCATAGAGGAAAGTCTGGCCCACATCGCCGTAGACGACCAGCCGGCCGCTCTTCAAGATCTGGCCTGTCTGATCCTGCGCATCCCCGTGAATGTGCACGTCGGCCCCATCCAGGCCCGAGGCAGCGTAATCACCCACGTCACCGTAGAGATCCACGCGCAACCGGCCCGTGTCTGGCCCCAGGCCACAGCCGGCGAAGCGGCCACCGCGCCAGTTGTAGGCCATGAGGTGGCACCAACCCAGCTCGTAGGCAGAGACCAGCAGCCGGGCCGCGCTGTCGTCGCCCTCCGGCGGGAAGTTGAGCGTGTCCACGACCAGTATGCGCTCACCCCCATCCGGCGGGCGCAAGGCATGGCGGCCTTCCCAAGTGAGGCGGCGGGCGATTGGTGGATTGGCAGACAGGCTGCCGGTAGAGCGGTCAATCGGGGGGACGCGCTCGAACAACCTGCTCAGGCTTTCGTTCAGCACGGTGAGGAGCGAGGCACGGCGCTTGTCGCCCGGGTCGTAGTGCCGGTCGCGCAACAAGGTCAACGCCTGGCAGGCAAAGACCCACTCCTCTCCCGACGCACGGATGGACGCCGGACCAGCGTTTGCAGCGGACCGCCAGCACGTTGCTGGCACGATGGCCACACCGGCCCCACCGAAGTCGACCAGGAATCTAGCACAGGCCGTCACATCGTCGTACGTCAACGCCGCCACCTCCGGGATCGCCCATTGCGCCAGCGACTGCGCCCCGCCATTGTCAAAGGCGCGATAGCACCGGTCACGAAACGTCCTGAGGAACACCCCGTCCGCCTTGAACGGGTCCAGGGTGGCACGGTTCGCGTGCCGCTGGTCCGGCGCTATCGTCACGGGGGTGCCGAACTTGTCGGCACAGGTTAACGCGGGCGCAGTCCCAACGGCGTGGACGGTGAACGCGAACGCCCCGCCGTCGGTGTGGCTGCCGCCCCGGGCAACCCAGTACCGGTCGGCCAGCGGAAGGAAGCGCGGATCCCCATCCGCCAGCGACCGCATCGCCGCGTTGATCGCCTGCCGCTCCGAGGCGATCAAGCCAAGCTGGATGCCCTCATTCTCGAACAGGGAAAAGACCTGCGGGCGCAGCATGCTGGTATCGGTGATACCCACCAGTTGGTACTCCCCCTCGTCGGCACGCGAACGGGCGATGATGAAAAACCAGGGTCCGTCGGGCGAGGCGTGGATGTGGGTGGCCTGGACGGCACGGTACAGCGACTGCTTCTCCGGCGGCAGGACGGCGAAATCGCGCTCGGTCGTCGGTGCCAGCGCCTCCAGCGTCACCTCCAGGGGGTAGCCGTAGGTCCGGTCCCAGAGATCGAAAAGCAAGACGGAGACCTCGGTGTCGGTCAAGAACAGCGGCGCGATGTTTCGCTGGCTCAGGTACTCACTTACGGCGTGGTAGTTGGCGAAGTCGCCATTGTGCACCAGCGCCTCGTTGAGGCCGATGAAGGGATGCGCGCCGGCGGGGTGCCACACGCGCCCCTTGGTGGGGTAGCGTTGGTGTGCAATCCACACGTGGGCGCTCACATCGTCGAGACGATAGTACTGCACCACCTGCTCGGCATAACCGACGATCTTGAGCACGAGCAGGTTCCGCCCATGGCACAACACGAAAGCCCGCTTCTCACCCAGGCTGGCGTAGAAGTCCCGGTTCAGCCGAAAGGAGTTCTGATAAACGAACTCGTCCTCCACCGCCCGCGCCGGCAAAGCCTCCAGGCCATTGCGCCCGGCGAAGCGCGCCAGGGCATCGGGCTTGGCACGCACGAAGTAGCGCCACACGTCGGGCGGCTGCACCTCCAGGCCGGGGACCTCACGCCAATCATCCAGTGTGGGCACGCGATGGCCCTCGATCACGTCGAACGCCGAGAGTCCTTCCTCTTCGACCAGGCCCCGGGCCTGCGGGTCAAGCACGGCGATCTGGACGAGATAGGCATCCCGCAGCGTCTCCGGCGAGACGCCCATCTGAGCCGGATCCAGCCCGGCCATCGCGATGCCGCCGCCCTTCCCGTTGCCCCGATTGTGCATCTGGGCCGCCGCCTGCACCACGTGCCGCCCGGCGACGGGCACGTTGCAGGCCAGCCCAAGCACACCGCAGCCCCCCTCGGCCGCCCCCGGTGAGCCACCAGCCCCGCCCCACCCCTCGATCAGATCACGCCGTGAATCCAGTATCCGCTCAACCATGAGTTCCCTGCGCATAATGTCTGTCTCCTAGTCTTACAATAGAAGCCGAGCTGGTGCTCGGCGTTCCCAGGTCCGCATGCGTGACGTTTGACGCTTGACGTTTGACGTTCGACGCCACGCCCCTCACCCCTCCAGATAAACCAGCACATCGCCGCGCCCTCTCAACTCCGCAATAGACCGCATCCCCAGAGCGTTCAGAATCCCCGCCAACTGGGCCAGCCAACTCTTGTACAGGTTGACGATGCGCCGCCAGCCCTGCAAGGCATCGACGAGTTTCGACAGCTCTGGATCGGTGGTCGTGATGCCGAAGGGACAGCCCTGCCCCTTCTCACAGCTCCCCAGCCGCGTGCAGCCCAGAGCCGCCAGCTCGGCCGTGCCGATGGCACATCCGTCGGCGCCCAGCGCGATGGCCTTGGCCACGTCGTAGACTGTGCGGATGCCGCCAGAGGCGACGACCACCACCTCGTCGCGGACGCCCTCGCACTCCAGGAAGCGATGCACCTTAGGGATGGCGTACTCGGTGGGCATGGCGATGTTCTTCTTGGCGATCTCCGGTGCCGCCCCGGTGCCCCCGTACGCGCCGTCCAACTGGATGATGTGGGCACCCGCGTGATAGCTGCCCACCGCCACCATGTCCACGTCCGTCGGCGTCGAGACCTTGACCGACACCAACGCCCGAGGATTGATCGTCTTGACCCAGTCCACGTGCTTCTTGTGATCCTCGACCGAGTAGACGCTGTGGAAGGGGAAAGGCGAGAACAGGCTGGTGCCCTCTACCGCCTCGCGTAGCTCTGCCACGGTCGCCGTGTTCTTGTTCCCCAGGAGATGGCCTCCCAGCCCGGGCTTGGCCCCCTGGGCGTACTTGAACTCCACCACCCGCGCCCGCTGAATCGTCTCCTCGCGCACGCCAAATAGGCCCGTGGCAATCTGGGTGATGATGTGGTCAGCGTAGGGCGCTAACTCCTCGGGATATCCGCCCTCCCCGGTCGAGGTGAAGATGTCCAATTCCCGGGCCGCCATGGCCCGCGAGAGCATGACCGGGAGGCCCACCGAACCGTAGGACATACCAGAGCCCCACCAAGGCATCGGTATGGAGATGTCGGGACGCCCGTCGTCCCGCCGGTTAAGCGCGAGCCTCATATCGAAGTCCGCCGGGTCGGCCGGTTTCGCCGGGCCGTCCTCGATCTCGAAGGTGAACGCCATGCGGTCGAAACCCCCGCCGGAGTGGCCGACGCGGAACTCCATCGCGCCGTCCGGTGCCTCGCCCGTGCGGGCCTGCTCGTGGCTGGTCAGGAGCAACGCGGTCGTCCAGCGAAGATCCCCCTCACCGCTCTCCGCTGGTTCAGGCAAGCGCCGGTAAGCCGACTCCGGCGCGGTGCCGCCCAGGACGTCCTTGAAGCGGGCCTCCTCGCTGGGGTGGAAGATGGCCCGCCCGCTCTCGCCGCGCATGCGGCGCACCTCGCGGATGCCCATCGCGCCCATCACCTCCAGCAGCTGATCGCGCCAGGCGGACATGAGATTCACCACGCGCTGGGCGGCCCAATCGGCCTCGAGCTCCCCCTCCTCGACCGGGCAGCGCCCACGGTCGGCCCACAGCGCACACCCCCAGGCAACGAGGAGGATCCAATCCACGGCCACGGCGTCAGCGCCGCACACCAGCGCCTTGGCAACGTGCTCGGCGGCGCAGATGCCCCCGCTGACGAGCAGGCTGACCCGATCGCGCACCTGCTGGTCCACCAGGTGCGCGTGGACGCGGCGCAGCGCATCGGGCAGGGGGACCCCGCCCGCGTCGGCGATCTCGTCCGCAAAGAGGTGCACCACGCCCACCCCAGCACGAACCAGCTCGGCCACCGCCGGGCCGGCGTCCGCATGCAGCGGCAAACGCATCGAGATCACCGCGTCGGGCCAGCGGACGCGCGCCTCGTGCCATAGAGCCGGTGAGTCTGACTCGATTTCGATGAACCTGGCCCTCGCCGGGTCGGGGAGAGGCGAATCTGCCGCATGTACCTGCTCAGGCGTCAGCCGGAAGGCGACGGCGGGCGAGTGAGCGATCACATCCTCATCCGCCGGATTGGGACAATCCGCTTCGCCGGGCGTCAAGAGTGCCAACGTCCCGAGCCGCTCGGCCGCAGCCACCATGCCTTGCAACGCCCCCCGGCCCGGCAGGGGCTCAGGAAGCGGGTTGAACAGAACCGGCAGCGGTAGCTCGACCACCGGAGGCAGGGTCGAGGTCAGCCGCCCGGCGCTGTCGAAGGACAAGGCGGTGAGCCTCCGGCCCAGCTCAATGGTCATGGACATGTACTCCCGCCCGTGGATACCGTCACGCGTCGGACGCACGATCTCCGACATATCCAACCAGATGGCGTCGAACCCGCTGCCCGCGAAGGGGCCGCCATAGCCCGCCCCGGAGATGGGGATGCGTCCCGTCTCGGCCTGATACCAGGTCTGCGTGATGACCTCCGCCGTCCAGTGCTCGTCGCCTCGGGCAGTCCGCCCCTCAAAAACCTGGTGCCCGTACTTGACGTAATCGTCGTGCTCCAGCAGGCGGAAGGCCGCGGGGTAGGGAAACGGCGCTGGCGCTGGCGCGGTGGCAATGTGGGTATGTGCTGACATATCGTTGATCTCCTGTGAATGGCGTGTTGTGTGCTGCGTGTTGCGTGTTGCGTCGGCCCCAACGCCGAGAACGCGACTCGGGATATTCGCATGTTCGAACGCAGGGCGTACTCCGCCCGTAAACAACAAAAACCCCCTGGGCACGGAGTTCTCCGTCCCAGAGGGCTTCATGGCCCAAATACATTATCCGATTGTGATCAGACTATATCACAAACCGCACCAGATGTCAACTCACCTCGCGCAGGATCCCCTCCGCAACCTGGCGCATCGAGCGCCGCCCCTGCCGCGCCTGGCGTTGGATGCGGCGATAGGCATCCTCCTCACTCAACCCCTCGGCCTGCATCAGGACGCCCTTGGCCCGCTCCACCACCTTGCGTGTGGCCAGACGCTGTTCCAACTCGACCGCCTGTTGGAGCACCCGCTGCTGATCGGCGAAGCGTGCCACCACGACCTCCAGAGTCGCCAGCAACTCGCGCTCCTTCACCGGCTTGATGAGATATGCCATGACGGGCAGATCGGCCGCCTGCTCGACCAACTCCTGGTCACCGTAGGCCGTCAGGAATACGATGGGCAACGGTCGCCGGGCGTAGATCTGGCGCGCGACCTCCAGGCCATCCAGTCCCGGCATCTTGATGTCGAGGACCGCCAGATCTGGCCCTGTCTGGCGGGCCAGCTTGACTGCCGTCCGCCCGTCGGGCGCTGCCACGACCCGGTGACCCGCGTCCTCCAGGATGCCCGTCAACCCCATCCGGATGATGGACTCGTCCTCAGCGAGGAGGATACGTAAAGGTTCCACGCGCTTCTCTCCCATACCTGATCGCCCTAGAGGCCGAGCTGGTGCTCGGCGTTCCCTCAGGAGTCTTGTCCTCCACCGGCAGGGCCTGGCACGCGTATGGTAGCGCGGGCTCCCTGCTCCCCCCGCTCCACGGCCAGATGTCCTCCCAGGTCCTGGGTGACCAGGGTCTCGACGATCTGCAAGCCCAGGCTGCGCTTCTCAGGCTGGTTCGCGGGCAGGCCTATGCCATCGTCGGATACCACGACCTCGTACCCCGGTGGAAGCGCGCGCACGGAGATGGCGAGGCGCCCGGATTCTCGGCCCGCGAAGGCGTGCTTGAGCGCGTTCTGTATCAGCTCGTTTACCGCCAGGATCAGCGCCGTGGCCGAACGCGACGGCAGCGTGACCTCGTCCCCGGTCACCTCCACGCACAGGTCCGGGCAGGTGTGCAGCCGGTTCTGCGTCACGGTCCGCGCGACCTGATCAATGACCTGCCTCACGTCCACCAGCCGGAACCCCCGCTCGGACAGCGCCTCGTGCACGGCGGCCATGCTGAGGATGCGGTTGATGCTCTCGCCCAGTGCCTCCTCGGCATTGACCTGGGGCCCCTCGCGCAACTGAAGGCGCAGCAGCATGGCGATGGTCTGCAGGTTGTTCTTCACGCGATGATGCATCTCGCGGACCACAGCGGTGTTGACCACCAGGCGGCTGTTTTCGATGGCCAGGGCGGTCTGGTTGGCCAGCGTCTGGAACAGGCCTGTCTCCTCAGCCGTGAACGTGTGCGGCTCGCCCGTGTAGCACATGAACACGCCAATCACGCGCTCGCGCACGCGCAGGGGCACGCACAGAAGCGAGCATAGTCCTTCCCGGACAGCCACGTCCGGGTAGTAGTAGCGCGGATCTCGCCGGACGTCCATCACCGCGATCGGCTCACCGGTCTGAGCCACGCGACCGGCGATCCCCTCGCCCACGGTCAACGGCAGCTTGTCGCGGTAGTCCGAGCCGAAACCGTGCATCGCCCGCAGGATCAGGTCACCCTCCTCCTCGTCCAGCAGCATGAGCGAACAGCCCCTGGCGTGCTGAACCTGGGCGGCCATCTCCACAATCAGGCCCAGCATCTCGTCCAGGTAGAGGGGCGAGGTGAGCGTCTCGCTGGCCTCGGCCAGCGTGGATAGCTCGGTGATCTGGCGCTGCATCCGCTCGTAGAGCACGGCCTTCTCCAGCGCCCCGGCCGCCAGGTCGCCGATCAAGGAAAGCAACTCGACCTCGTCGGCGTCGTACTCGTGATAGGCCCGCGTCTGCACGTTCATCGCACCAATGACGCGGTCCTGGTTGACCAACGGCACGGAGAGAAGCGACTGAAAGGCCCACTCTTTGGTCTCGGGCAGGTACTTGAAACGGGGATCGTGGGCCGCATCGGCCACCCCCACCGGCCTCCCTGCGTACGCCGACCAGCCGGTCAGGCCCTCGCCCATCCGCAGCCGGGCCACCCCGACCGATTCCTGGGCCAGCCCTGTGGTCGCCTTCAGGACCAAATACTTCCCCGCGGACGCAGCGGACCGTACGTCCGGATCAATGTCCGCAGACACACGATCTTGCCGCCAGGATGGCGGCGGTCCAGAACCTCCAACATCCGCGGACGCACGATCAATAGAGGCCGAGCTGGTGCTCGGCATTCCCAGGTCCTCAATGTCCGAATTATCCAGCAGGTAGATAGAGCAGGAATCCATGCCCATCACCTCGGCCGTCTTGCGCGTAATCAGCGCCAGCGTCGCCTCCAGCTCCCACGCGGCGTTGATCGCCCGCCCAATCTCGCGCAGCGCGGCCAGTTGGGCCGTCTTCTGATCCAGTTCCCGGCGCAGGTTCTCCATCAGTCCCTCCGACGTCAACGTGGCGGAAGAATCGGGTACGTGCTCCCACCGTGGGGGAATACCAGCACGTCAGCCCGGCCCGGGAGCAGGCGGCGCGCCATGATGACCGCTTCCTCGGGACTGTCCACGAACTCGACGAAGGGCAGAGAGGCCCGAACCTCGGCCGGAATCGTGGGCGCGTAAAGCAGCAGCGTGCAATGCCGCATCGCCTGGAGCGCGAAGTAGAGGAAGAAACGATCCTCGTTTCCCCACGGAAGCGCCAGCGCCCTTGCGTCCATGTCACCATCTCCCTTCACGAAGGCCACGTAGAATTGGGAGCCATACTGATGATCGCCATTATAGTCCAAGGAAGATGGGGGCACAAATGGGAGGGGCGTCAGACGTCAGGCAAACAGGGCAAGCGCATCACGGAGGGAACAAAAAGCAGGGAGAAATGGAGTTGCACGGGTCGTACGAGGATGGGCCGTAGACCCGGCGTGGCCTGCAAGAGGCGTAAGTGTGTCGCATCCACAAGGCAGGTTACGGCTATGCGTTCTCACAGGCCATAGCGACGTCGGGATAGG
Source organism: uncultured Anaerolineales bacterium (assembly GCA_964649415.1). Lineage (GTDB taxonomy): Bacteria > Chloroflexota > Anaerolineae > B4-G1 > B4-G1 > CAZYSK01. Next base: position 7,255 of record CAZYSK010000114.1, on the reverse strand, counting down.
AGAAAACAGGCACCTGCAAGATGCGTTTGGGCTCCATTTGGGCCAATACGGCCCTTTCCATCGCTTTCACGACTTTGGCATCGAAGTACTTCTCTCCACACTGCCGGCATACGAGGGCCGGAACATCCTCAAAGACGAAGATATTGCCTTCCCAACGGTATTCGTACTGTACCAGTCGCTCTTCTAATTCACCGTCACAGAAGCTACACGGCATCATTTCGTCTACTCCTCCGCGTCCTGGGGTCAATCCACTTGGGTGGCAACGGGATATACACGGTTATCACCCGAACTCGTCCATCAGGCAGTAACCCCCAGACGCTGTGTATCGGCCGGCCGCTTTGGGAAGAACCGAAGATCAGACAACTGTGCCCCCTGGGATCATCTGGATAGTCCTCCAGCAATTCGCCAGATGCAACGCTCTGCTCCAACTCCTCGACAAGGATGTGCTCATCCTCACGCTCCTGCTCAGCGTGGAGCGAAAACTCGTAGTTGTCTATCGTGACCTGCTCCTGGATGAGCCCGAGAACATCCATCGCCAGTCAATTGTATACCGTTCCAGCCAGTTTGTCCAGAGCGGAGCCAGCGAGCAGAAGATGGGGGCACAAATGAAGAGGAGTCAAACGTCGGGCGTCTAACGTCAGGCGTCAAACGTGTTGCGTGATGCGTGTTGCCGATCCCGCCCCGGTCTGCTACAATGATACCCATGCGCAGAAAACCGCTGATCCCCATCCGCCTATTGCTTCTGATTTGTGTTTTCTCATTTCTCATTTGTCATTTGTCATTTTCTCCCTCCGCCGCCGGCGAACGCCTGGTCCTGGCCTTCTACTACGCCTGGTTCGGGATGGACGCGTGGAGCTTGCCGCTGGGCGACTTCCCCCTGTACCCCTACACGTCCACAGACCCGGCCGCCATCGAGCGGCACGTGCGGGAGGCACAGCAGGCCGGCATTGACGCCTTCGTGCAGTCGTGGTACGGCTCGACGGTCGAGAACAACCAGACCGAGAGCAACTTCGTGCAGTTGCTGGAGATCTCCGCCGGCCACGGCTTCCGCGCCGCCGCAGACGTGGAAGTGACCGGCCCGTTCATCCACTCGGCCGCCGACGTGGCGAACTCCCTGCGCTACCTGCTGGCCGTCCACGCCGAGCACCCGTCCTACCTGCGGGTGGATGGCAAGCCGGTGGTCTTCTTCTGGAGACAGGGCCGGTACTCGGTGGACACGTGGACCAGCATCCGCGAGCAGGCGGACCCCGGCCACACGTCGCTGTGGATCATGGAAGGCACGGACCTATCGTACCTGGGGCCGTTCGACGGCAACCACCTGTACAGCGTGGCCTGGGCCGACGACCCGGCGGGGACGCTGGTGCGTTGGGGCGCGCGGGTGCGCGACTGGAGCGAGGAGCACGCAGCCCCGAGGTACTGGGTAGCGACGGTGATGCCGGGATACGACGACCTGAACACGGGCCGGGCCGACGCCTTCGTCCGGCCACGGGCGGGCGGGCAATACTACCGCCAGTGCTGGGACGGGGCCGTTCGCAGCGGCGCCGATTGGGTCATCATCACCAGCTACAACGAGTGGCGCGAGGGCACGGAGATCGAGACGTCGGCGGGGTACGGCGACTTCTACCTCAACCTCACCTCCGAGATGGCGGCGGCCTACCGGCAGGGAGCGTCGCCGGCGGTCCTAAGCGAAGCGCCCACGGAGCCCCCACCTCCGACCGAAACCCCCGCGCCCACCGAGGCATTGCAGCAGGCAGCAGCGCCGCCCATCACAGACACGCCGGTGCCCACGCCCACCGGCACTCCCAGTCCCACTCCATCGCCCGCACCCTCCCTCATTCCCACATCCACACCCGTCCCCACGTCCACCCGGATTCCGGTACACGCTCCTCCCGCGAGCGCGACCGCCACGCCGCCGCCCACCCCAACGCCGGCCGCGTCCGAACGCGCGCTGGACTGGCCGGGGGGCATCTGGGCGTTGGGCGGTGTGGTAGCGCTGGTGGCGCTAGGGGCGGTGGCGTGGGCTTTGCGGCTGCGGCGGGACGTGATCGGCGACTGAGCGGCGCGAACCCGGTGCCGTTTGAATCACACATCCACCGCCTGACCCTGTGCGGGAATCGGGGCCGCCCTACACGGTTATCAGCACTTTCCCTACAAGAATTGCCACGCTTTCCCTACAACAAATGCCAAACTTTCCCTACAGACAAACGGGGGTGTCTTGTGGTACAATGGTGTTGGACAGCGGAGCAGGCTTCGCGCCGCATTGCATAACATCGAGCGACACTACCTGAACAGACCTACTCGGGAGGAGACTGTGAACGCCGGGGAGTCCATCGTGGCGGGCCTGGTGCTGGAGTTTGTTCTTCTTGCGCTCGTGAGACGGTCCTTGCCACCCCATAGAGCCCATCAGACGTTGTTGCATTTGCCCGCTCCCTTTGCCTAGTCCAGCGTTTTTAGCTCTCTTTCAACACAAATGCCCATAGCTAGTCCAGTTCGGGGACGTCGCCAGGGTGCCATTTGACCAATTATGACAGATAACGCTAGCTAGCAGGCGGACTACTGTTTCCAGCAATCAACAAGCGAGATAGCAGCGCGAAACACAGAAGCCCCGTTCAATACCTCGCGCACTGGCACACTCGGAGTGGGCGTCTAGAACCTGTTTCCGCTAAGCTTCGGCAGATACGCGTTTCTTGTCCAGAGTGCCATAGGCACTGCAAGCTCTGCAATGAGGTTTCTGAGCACCTTTGGTAATCGTGCCCATTCCTTGTGATGCTAATACTGCCGCACTTTGAGCAGCGAGGAACCTTGATTCTCTCTGGTCGCGATATCCTTCCTTGATCAATCAGGAGTATACCGTCATCAATCAAGCACTTGCCACTGCTGTTCTTCTGTGTTGCGTTTCTTCTGTAGAGCTACCGTTAAATATGAGGAGATGCAGAAAATGAAAAAGCGACGGATCCTAGGATTAGTGGGGGTGAGCACGCTCCTGGTGACTTTGTTCGTCGTCGGTGGGCGCACCACGCGAGCGGCCACGCTGACCGTGACTAGCATTGCCGACAACGGTCCGGGCACCCTGCGTCAGGCGATGTTGGACGCAGTGAATGGCGATACGATTACGTTTGATACCGCCGTTTTCCCGCCGAGCAGCCCGGTCACTATTGCGCTCACCAGTGGGCCGTTGCCCACCATCACCCAGGGGAACCTGACCATTGACGCCAGCAATGCTGGCGTCATCATTGATGGCAGCAGCGTGTCAGACGGCGATGGCCTTCGCATCACTTCTGATAGCAACACCATCAAGGGCCTGCAAATCATCCGCTTCCCAAACGACGGAGTGGAGATCACCAACGGCGCAAAGTATAACGCCGTCAGCGGCAACTACATTGGCACCGATGCTAGCGGGACAACTGCTCTAGGCAACCATGGGAACGGCATCGTCATCAGCGTCGGCGCCAGCTACAATCTCATCGGTGGTGATGAACCCGGCGAACGTAATGTCATAAGTGGCAATGTCTGGAATGATGTGGGCATATGGGATGTGGGGACCAATCACAACACGGTTAGCGGCAATTTCGTCGGCACAGACGCCAGTGGTGCAGTTGCTGTCGCTAATCCTCACAGAGGAACTGGCATCGTGATTGGCAACGGTGCCAGTTTCAACACGATCGGCGGGGACGCGCCGAGCGAACGGAATGTCATTGGTGGCAATATAAATGGTATTGGTATCTGGCAACCAGGGACAAACGGCAACGTGGTAGCGGGCAACTACATCGGGGTAGACAGCACCGGTGCAAACTCGCTATCCAACGACGTTGGGATTGAGGTTTCGCTGGGCGCGCAGAGAAACAGGATTGGTCCGGATAACGTCATTGGAAGCAATAGATGGTACGGAGTCCACATCTTGAACAATGATACGGTCAGTAACACCGTCACTCAGAACTCCATTCACAGCAACGATCATCAGGGGATCGAACTCAGAGCTGGCGGCAACCTGGAACTGTCTGCACCGGTGATCACCAGCATTGATCGGGGAGCTGGAACTGTGGCTGGGACAGCCTGTGCATCGTGCACGATCGAGGTCTTCTCCGATGATGAGGATGAGGGCCTGATCTACGAGGGAACTACGATCGCCGATGCGAGCGGAAACTGGCTCTTTGCTCAAGGCTCGTCTTTCCAGGAAACCTATGTCACAGCCACAGCAACTGACTCGCAAGGGAATACTTCCGAGTTCTCCCTCGTTCCTTTTATTGAAGTGAATCAAGACCACAACTGGGTAGCTGGACCAACTCCGTTACCCAATGCCGAAGTTGAGGTAGTGGTGTTTGACTCCCAGGGAAGTATCAAGGGAACACGCTCTGCATTAAGCGATGAGCAGCGATGGTTTTTGACTGAAGTCCGTGACCAGGATGACAATTGGATAGACATCGCAATAGGCGATGTCGTTTCGGTGACTGTTGATGAAACCTTGGTGATCACGGCCGAGGTTGTCCCTATGACCGGCGATGTAGATATTGCAGCAGACGCGATTACCGGAAGCGTGCCTAGTGCTCTCGAAGGTCAGGAAGTCCAGGCAGAGATATGGAATCTCTCCTACTGGCCTGGGGACTTCGAGGACACTGTCCAGGCGGATGGCAGTTACACGTTGCACGTTGCAGATTTCGACATCAGAGATGGTCATATGGTCGGGATCTGGTATCGGAACGAGCAAGGTAACTTCATCGGCATTGTTCGCCATTGGCTGCAAATCGAGACGTATGGCGAAGGCAGCGCTGTATGGGGTCGAACAAAGCCCAATGTGGATGTGGAGGTAACCGTAGCGAACGATCGCATCAAAGGTACGGGCACAGCCACCGCCTACCATGACGGCAATTATCTAGCCGAAATCTACGACGGCACTCAACCTGTAACCATCAGGCAGGGAGACACAATCACCGTGACGGCTGACGGCCGGGCAACAGCGATGACGGTCGAAACGCTCACAGGTGTTATGGATTTCTACGCCGACGCCATCTGCGGGATCGCGCCCCCCAACTCTGAAGTGAAAATGAGGCTTTGGGATGTGTTTGACAATCAATGGTATGACGTTGATGCATCCGGTCACTATTGTGCAGAGCTTGATTTTGACCTACATTCCGGACATCAAGGAGAGGTTGTACTCTTTGATGAAAGAGGGCACGCAACAAAGGCGCCGCTTACTCATCGAGATCGACAGGTAACGTCACTGTCGCTGGGGAACGCGCTGGAGGATTCGGTAGAATCTCTTGCATACAGTGACTATGTACTTGAGATTGATGCAGGAGAGAATCTCTTGGTTCAAGTGACCCCGCAGAGTGGTATCGGGCAGATCTGGCTGTATGGTCGGCTGGATGACTTGCCTTCACGAGCACAACGCGACTTTCAAGCAACCAAGCCAACGGCGTCAGGAACCTACGAACTGCTCGTATCTCCCACCCGACAGGACTCCTATTACCTTAGCGTACTTGGTTGGGATATCATTGGCCAACAAGGGACTTACACCGTCATTGCCCGCACCGTCGACCGGCACCTTTCCGATGTGAGACCTCGCTCGGTTGGCAACGCGGGCCAGGTCACGCTCGCCGTGCAGGGACTGGGATTTGCCAATGGTATGCATGTAGAATTACGCCGCTCCGGCTCTCCAACGCTTGTGGCCAATGACGTGATCCAACTATCCTCAACAGCGATGTCGGCGCATTTTGACCTCACAGGTGTAAAGCCTGGCATCTATGACGCTGTCGTGATTTGGCCTGATAGTACGGAAGAGGCGTTAACGACAGCCTTTGAAGTGTTCGCTGGTGGGGTTGGGCCGCAGCTGGAAGCATCTCTGGATGCGCCGGAGTTTGTGCGTCCGGACCGTACCTTCATCCTGTGGCTGGACTACGCCAACACGGGCGACGCGGATATGTCGGCGCCTCTGTTTGTCATCAGCAGTGCCGACAGTGTGCCGATGCGACTGGCCGACCAGGAGCCGTTTGAAGACGGGCCGGCTCAGGTGATGGGGCTCAATCCGGATGGATATGCTGGTTCGTTATCCCCCGACACATCCGGCCGCATTCCCATCTACTTCCATGTCCCCTCAGACGCAGGCCCGCACCAGATGTTGGACTTTGATTTGGCAATCATGATTTCGGACACCATCCCCATTGATTGGGATGAGGTTGAAGACGACATCCGACCACCAGATGTGGATCCTGAGGTTTGGGATGTCCTGTGGCCGAATCTGACGGCGCAGATTGGGGATACCTGGGGCGATTACCGCCAGTCCTTGGCAGATAATGCCGGTTATTTGAGTTCCCTGGGCCGCATTGTGTACAGTGCCCGAGAGCTTTTCCGTTTCGAGGTGCGCAAGGTCCTGGGTATGAATCCCCGGAGGATGTTGGCCGACAGCCTAGATGCTTACGCGCCAGCCCCTGGGATGCCGCTTCAGTTTGAGCGAGTATTCCCCGGCAGCTTGGAGGGGCGGTTCTATCTGGGACCGCTGGGACGTGGTTGGAGTCATAGATTCGACATCTATCTAGAGGAGCACAGCAACGGAGATATCTTACTGCACTGGCCAGGCAGTTTCACCCGGCTTTTTCCCAGCAATGGTGATGGCACTTACACCGCTTTGCCCGGAGACTGTGGCATCCTGACCTACGATGGTGATACCTTTGCGCTCACTGAGAACGATGGCAGCGTTTATCGGTTCCGGACAGACGGACAGTTGGACTATGTAGAAGAACCAAACGGCAACCGCATCACCGCCGTCTACAACGGGAGCGGTCAATTGATCGAAATCGGGCACTCTAGCGGCGACGCATTTGAGCTTGAGTATGATACTCACGGGCGCATCTTCCGTCTCACCGACCACGTCGGCCGGGTGACCGAGTACGGCTACGACGCCACGGGAGAACACCTGTTGACTGTCACAACACCGGGGAACCGGATCATCACTTACACGTACAATTCTCCCAGTGGGCAGCCCACGGATCATGCACTGCGCTCCATCACCTATCCTGACAGCACGCACCGATACTATGACTTCGAGGGGCTGGGGCGACTGTCTGAGGAGCAGCTTGACGGCGGCGCTGAACGTATCAGCTACACCTACGACGCTTATGGCAGAATCCACGTCACCGATGCCGCCGGAGAGGCAGCCATCATCTCGCCCGACGAGCATGGACGCCCTGCACAGGTACAAGACGCTCTAGCAGTTTGTCGGAGAGAAAATGATGGTAAGGTCATTGTGGCTTACAAGATT
>CAZYSK010000113.1:0-16274 GCA_964649415.1 uncultured Anaerolineales bacterium | reverse complement strand
TCGCCCGCCTGGGCCCCGGCCAATACGTGGGCGAGATCGCGCTGCTGCGCGGCGGCAACAGCATCGCTACGGTGCGCGCCTGTGTCGAAGAAGGCGCCGAGGTCGCCGCCCTGGACCCGGAGGAGTTCGCGGACCTGATCGCCAAGTCCGAGGCTGCGAAGGCAGCAATCAGCCAGGTAGCGCAAGATCGCCTGGCCGAAAGCACCGCCCGCAAGGAGGGAGCAGAGAATGGGTAACATACGGTGGCGCAAAGTCTTGCGCGATATCTGGGGAAACAAGCGGCGCACGCTTCTGGTGGTGCTTTCCATCGCGGTCGGCGTCTTCGCCGTGGGCACGGTGGCACAGATGCAGGCGATCGTATCGGACGACATGATGGAGAGCCACGAAGCCGCCCATCCCGCCAGCGCCACCATCTACACCGACCAACCCTTCGACGACGATCTGGTCGAGGTGGTGCGACGCATGCCGGAGGTGGCCGAAGCGGAGGGCCGGCGCAGCGTCGTGGTCCGGTTTCAGCACCCGCAGGACGATTCCTGGTATCCGCTGCGCCTGATCGCCGTCTCGGATTACGACGACATGCGCATCAACATCATCCAGCCGGAAATCGAGTTTGGCCCTGATCCCGTGAGGTGGCCCAACCCCAGCACCTTTCCCCCACCCGGCAAGGAGGTGCTGATCGAACGCACGTCGTTGTTGATGGCCAGCCACGGCCTGGCCCCGAACGCTGCTCTGGGCGATAGCCTGTTGATCGAGACGCCCAGCGGCAAGCGGCGGGAGATGCGCATGGCCGGACTGGTCTACGACATCGCCACCGGCTCCGCCCCGTGGACGGGCTCGGCCTACGGCTACGTCACTCTCGACACGATGGAATGGCTGGACCTGCCCCGCACCTACACGGCGCTGCATCTCCTGGTCGCCGGTGACCGGCACGACGTGGCCCACATCGAGCGGGTAGCGCGCGAGGTCGAGGATCGGGTCGAGCGCAACGGCCTGGAGGTCGTTCGCACCGACATCCCCGCGCCAGGCAAGTTGCCGCAGGATTCCACGTACCGGACGCTGGTGATGCTGCTGAGCGCGCTGGGGGCCTGCTCCCTGGCGGTGAGCGTCTTCCTGTTGATCAACACTGTGTCGGCGCTGTTGGTACAGCAAGTGCGCCAGATCGGCGTCATGAAGGCAATAGGCGCTCGGACAAGCCAGATCGTGCGCATGTACCTGGGCATGGTTATGGCGTTCGGGGTGCTCTCGTTCATCATCGCCGCGCCGGTGGGGGCCTGGGCCGCCCGCTGGATCATCGGTTTCATGGCCTATTTCATCAACTTCAATCTGGGCGAGTTCAGCATCCCGCCGCACGTGCTGGTTCAGGAAGCGGGCATGGCGCTGCTGGTGCCGCTGCTGGCGGGGTTGTACCCGATCCTGGCCGGCACCCGCATCAGCGTGCGCGAGGCAATCAGCAGCTATGGGTTGGGCCAAGGGTTTGGCGGCAGCGCCATCGACCGGCTGATCGAGCGCGTGCGCGGTCTCCCCCGGCCCGTCATGTTGTCGCTCCGCAACACGTTCCGGCGCAAGGGGCGGCTGATCCTGACACTCGGCACACTGACACTGGCCGGGACCATATTCATCGCCGTCGTCAGCGTGCGGGCCTCTCTGCTGCTCACGGTGGACGAGATATTCGAGTATATGAACTACGATGCCGAGGTCCAACTCAACCGCGCCTACCGGATGGATCGCCTGGAGCAGGAGGTGCTGAGCGTGCCGGGCGTCGTGGCCGTGGAAAGCTGGGGCTCGGCTGCCACGTATCGCGTGCGCCCGGATGGCAGCGAGGGTGAGGACATCTATCTGTCCGCTCTCCCGGCGGACACGGACATGCTGAACCCCACGATGCTGGATGGACGCTGGCTGCTGCCGGAGGACGAGAACGCCATCGTCGTCAGCACCAACCTGCTGCTGGAGGAACCCGACCTGGGCGTGGGCGACGAGGTCGTGCTGAAAATCGAAGAGCGTGACACGACCTGGCGCATCGTCGGCGTCGCCCGCATCGCCCAACCGGTCTCCCTCGCCTACGTGAACTCTGACTACTTCGCCCGCTTGATCTGCAACGTGGGCCGGGTCGACGTCATCTCGATCACCACGGAGCGGCACGACGAGGCGTTCCAGGTCCGAGTTGCCGAAGCCCTGGAGGCACATCTCGATGGCGTGGGCCTGGACGTGCGCTCTGTACAGACCAGATCCCAAATGCGGGCAGCCGTCGACGTGCTGTTCAACATCGTCACTATGTTCCTCATGAGCATGGCCATCTTGCTGGCCATCGTCGGCGGCATCGGCCTCACGGGCACGATGAGCCTCAGCGTGCTGGAGCGGATCCGGGAGGTCGGCGTCATGCGGGCGATTGGAGCGTCGAACGGGGCCGTGATGCAGGTCATCATCGTCGAGGGCGTGGTCATCGGCCTCATAAGTTGGCTCTTTGGCGCGCTGCTGGCTCTGCCGGTCGGCAAAGTGCTCAGCGACGCGGTGGGCATGCAGACCATCAACACCACTCTCAGCTACACCGTGCCCCCGATTGGCGTCTTGCTCTGGCTCGGCCTGGCGGTGGTGCTATCCGGTTTGGCCAGCTACATCCCGGCCCAAAGCGCCGCGAGTCTGAGCGTGCGCGAAGTGCTGGCGTATGAGCAATGAAAAAGACCCTAAGGGTTTCCACAAGTGAAACTCGGCCAAAGAGGCCACATTGTCGCCCCAGAAGGGTTGTTCACAGGCAGGCTCCCGAAACCCTTAGGGTCTCAATCAATGAATGGCAGAAGAGACCCTAAGGGTTCGTAAGAGAACAAGTTCCCGCACTTCACCCTGTTTCTCCAATCAGATGCGGGAGATGGTTCAGGAATGACTTGACACTTTCCCACACCCGCCCGGACATGAAGTGTCCGGTCTACGAAGCAGCGCCCCGTGAACGGGGCTTGCAGGCGTGGCTGTGCTGTTTGTTAGCTTGCGGGAATTTGACGTCGCAAGCAACTTTCTAAGCCGGATTGATCCGGCGCTGCTTACTAGCCCGGCGACTTCATCGCCGGGCGGGCCTGCAAAGTGCGAACCGAGTTTCTTTGTGAAATGAACCATCTCAAATGCGGGAAGTTATAGATTTACAAACCCTAAGTCTCGATTGCAGGCAGGTAGCCGCCGCTGCGCTACCCTCCGTATTGGAAGGAGCCGCTGCGCTACCTGCCTGTATGATGGAATCATGTCTGCCTGCACGTGCCAGGGATGCACGATACGTGACGACACGCGCTGAGCATGTTCCACGGGCACCGATCGGCGGTTGCGCGGCGGACAGGCTGATTCTGGCCATCTTCCTGACGTTCACCATGGCCGTGCCGCCGATCGTGCCCATCCTCAGGGATGGGCTGGGGCTGGCTGGCCGCCTCAGTGTGCCTGGCTGTGATGACGGCCCCCGGTTTGTTGGCTGTGTGGCTGGCGAAGGTGCGTTAAAGGAGATCACTGTGTCCTACATCATTGACTTTGAGCCGGTTGGCAGGCGAGGGCCTTGCCCGGAGGGCGGCACTCTGCTCGACGCGGCGCGCGTCCTGGGCGTGGACCTGGCCAGCATCTGCGGCGGGAACGGCTCCTGTGGCCGCTGCAAGGTGCAGATCGTGGCCGGCAAGGCATCTTCCGTCACGGCACGCGAGGCAGACCACCTGTCGCCCGCCGAGCTGGCCCAGGGCTATCGCCTGGCCTGCCTCGCCGAGCCGTTGAGCGACTGCTGCGTGCATGTGCCGCCTGAATCGCTCACCGCCTTGCAGCGCACCCAGGTTGAAGGCCTGGAGGTACCGGCTGAGGTCCAGCCGTCAGTGACCAACTGCGTGGTGCAGATGGCCCAGCCAAGCCTGGAGGACCTGCGCGCCGACGACGAGCGCTTGTGCGCGGCGCTGCCCTGCCGGGCGTCCAGGCTTGATCTAGAAGTCGCGCGCCACGCCACAGTCGCGCTGCGGCGCTTAGGCTGGCAGGCCCGCGTCACGCTGCGCGGACGCGAAGTCGTGCACGTCGCCGCGGTCGACGCGCCCTGGCTAGGGCTGGCCGTGGATATTGGTACCACCAAGATCGCCGCCTACGTCGTGGATCTGGCGTCGGGTCATACCCTGGTCGCGCGCGGCGCGATGAACCCGCAGATCGCCTACGGTGAGGACGTCGTCACCCGGCTGGTGTACGCTGGCAAAGGGCCGGAAGAGGCCGCGCGCATGCAAACGGTGCTGGCCAACGGGTTGAATCAGCTCGCCACCGACGCGTGTGCCGCGATAAGTGCCCAACCCATCGACATCGTCGACGCGGTTGTCGTCGGCAACACGGCGATCCTTCACCTGTTCCTGCGGCTGCCGGTGCAACAGCTAGCGGCAGCGCCCTACGTGCCCGCGGTGCGTGCTGCGGTCGACATCAAGGCACGCCACGCCGGTCTGCCGCTTGCACCGGGCGCCAACGTTCACCTGCTGCCCAACGTCGCCGGCTACGTGGGCGCCGATCACGTAGCTATGTTGCTGGCCACCGGGATGGCGGACCGGACCGATACGGCCCTCGCCATCGACATCGGCACCAACACCGAGATGTGCCTGGCCCACCGTGGGCAAATGACCAGCCTGTCGTGCGCGTCTGGGCCGGCGTTCGAGGGCGCGCACATCAAGTTCGGCATGCGCGCGGCGCCGGGCGCTATCGAGCGTGTCCGCATCGTGGGCGGTCAGGCCGAGTTCAAGACAATCGGCGACGAGCCGCCTGTGGGGATTTGCGGATCAGGGTTGCTGGATATCGTCGCCCACCTGCGACGCGCGAATCTGCTGGATAGCAGCGGCCGGCTGGCCGGTCCCGGCGTCCGCCAGGCGGAGGGCGGCGCCGAGTTTGTCGTCGCAGCCGAGACAGAGTCGGCCAATGGCTCCGCCATCACGGTGACGCAGCACGACATCCGGGAGCTGCAACTGGCGAAGGGGGCGATCCGCTGCGGCATCGACACGCTGCTCCAGGACGCCGGTATCACTGCCTCCGACCTGGACCAGGTGATCATCGCCGGCGCGTTCGGCACCTACATCGATGTCGGGAGCGCCATCACCATCGGTCTGCTACCTGAGCTGCCGCTGGACCGCGTCTCGCAGGTGGGCAACGCCGCGGGCACGGGCGCGCGGCTGGCGTTGATCTCGCGGGCACATCGCCAACAGGCGCAGGATCTGACGCGGCGGGTGCGCTATCTCGAACTGGCACGCACGCCGCGCTTCACTCGGAATTTCGCCGAAGCGATGTACCTGTGATGCAGTAGAACACGCCATTTGCTGATTTCTTGATTCTCCGATTCACTCCCGGCTAGATCTGCCGCTGCAGGCCGATCAACGTGGGATACACCTGCTCATATAGCCGGTATTTCTCCTCGTAGGCAGCCGCGCTCTCGGGCTGTGGCTCGACGCGCCGATCCAGGCGCACTGCGCGCGCCACGGCGGTCGCCAGGTCCGGGTAGATGCCCGCCCCGACACCGGCCAGGAGCGCGGCTCCCAGGCAGGCTGCCTCCGTCACCCGGGGCACACGCAGCGGGATGTGGCAGATGTCGGCCTTCAGTTGGAGCCACAGCGGGCTCCGTGCCCCGCCACCCACGGCGTGCAGCTCGTCGATCGCCACCCCGGCCTGTTTCAGCAGGTCCGTGTTGACCCGCAACTCAAACACCAGTCCCTCCAGGATCGCCTTGGCGATAGCCGCGTGCGTTGTAGCAAAGGTCAGGCCCAGGATGGCTCCCTTCGAGGTGGTGTCCAGCAAGGGCGTGCCGCTTCCTGAGAAGTGTGGCAAGACCAGCAGGTCGGTGGGACCGTCGGGCACGTCGGCCAGGATCAGGTCGTACGCATCCTGGCCGGTGGCCCGGGCCTGCTCGACCGCCCACTGGCACAGCGTGTCGCGGAACCAGCGCAGCAGCAGCCCGCCACTGTGGTTAAGCGTCATCGCCAGGTACAGGCCCGGCACTACGTGGCGATAGACGGAGATATTGCCCTGGCGCAACGCGTCGTCCAGGGCAGGCGTGGCCATCGCGACCTCGACCACCTCGGCGGTGCCCGTGGAGACCATCGCCCGGCCGGCCTGGATCACACCGCTGCCGACCGAGGCGCAGGCCTGATCGTGGCCGCCGCTCACCAGCAGCACCTCGTTGCTCAGGCCCAGCTCACCGGCCAGGTCGGATCGCAGCACGCCGACGACCCCGCCGCCGTCCAGGGCCAGGGGCGCTAGCCGCTCCCGATCGATGCCGCATGCGTCCAGGATGTCGCCCGCCCAATCGCCGGCCGCCAGGTCGTACATCTGCGTCCGCGAGGCCAGGCAGTGGCTGATGCACGCTTCCCCCCCGAGACGGCGCAGGAAGAAGTCCTCGTACAGCAGGAACTGGTCGGCGGCCTGCCAGACCTCGGGCTCGTGGCGCTTCAGCCATAGCATCTTGGGGAGAGTGTTGATCGTGTGTATGGGCATGCCCGTGCGGTTGAACAACTCCTCGGCGCCGAAGCGCCCAGCCAGCCAGTCATTTTCCGCGCCGGTGCGGGTGTCCATGCCCAGCATCATGGGCCGCAGGGGCGCGCCCTCGCTATCCACGGGCGTGATGGCCTCGCCCTGCACCGAGAGGGCCAGCGCGACGGGCGGGTCGTCGCCTGCCGAGGCCACGGTCTCGCGGAGTGCATCCCAGGCGTTGCGCCAGACCTGCTCCGCGTCCTGCTCGGCCCAGTTACGACGCGGCGTGAGGACAGGGTACTCGCGCGAACCCTGGCCCAGGATAGACCCTGCCTCGTCGAATACAATCGCCTTGCATCCCGTCGTACCTATGTCCAGACCGATGAGTGACATACACCCCCTCTTGTTAGGCGCCTGACGCTTGTCAAAGGCCATACTGCGAAGGACGCGGCAGCCGCGCCCTCACATACCGTGCCAGTACAGGTCCCACCCCAGGTAGGTGCTGATCGCCTCGCCCAGCACCGGGGCACAATGCCCGCGCGTGACGGCAACGTGGTGCTCGAAGCCGTTCTTGCACATGAAGTCAAGCAGGTCTTGCAGGCCGGGCACCCTCAGCACCGCCGATCCGCCCTGGAAGGCACCAACCGGGTCGTCGGTTATCCCGCCCTCACCCAGATAGGCCTTGATGATGCCCTCGGGGTCGTCGGTGGAGAGGCGGAAGAACGACATCGGACCGGGGGCTGCCTGTCCCTTGACCGCGCCAAAGCAGAGATCGGGGCCGAGCGTTGCCCCCAGGACGTCCAGGTTTGAGATCTCGACGTCGCTGCCCATGAAGCTCTTGGGGAAGCTGCTGCAGTGGGTGTTGATGCACATGTCACGGTCGGCGCCGTAGTTGTTGTTCCAGTCCTGGAACGACGGCGGATTGCCCGAGGCCAGCAGCAGCGCGTACATCGAGATCGCGCCGGCTACGTCCACCTCGCACGCGCTGGGCAGAAGACGGTCGCCCATCATGGCCATCGAGAGGCAGGTGGCACAGCCGTAGTTCTTCTGGATCGAATCCCAGCACTCGACCGCGCTGGCGTCGCATTCGTTCTCGTCCATCCAGCGGTCAATCGTCACCGAAAGCTTGGCTTGCTTGAGGATGTTCCCCTCGGGGATGGTGTCGGGGATGTAGCCATACGCCTTGATCGCGGCCAACTTGGCCTGCACGGCCTCGTCGTCGTCGGCCAGCGACTGAGCGCCGAAGATGATCTCCGATAGGTCCACGGGAACGACCGTGATGCCCGCGGTCTGCAGGATCTTCTCGCTGAAGCGCACGGTCTGGAAGGCCGCCGGGCGCGCGCCGATGGCGCCGATGCGCGCGTTGCGCAAGCCCTTGACTACCCGGCACACCCGGGCGAAGAACTCCAGGTCGCTGACAAACTCCTCGCTTTCAATGGGATAGGTGTGATAGGTGGTGTTGGTAAAGGGAATGCCATACTGATACAGGTTGTTGCAGACGGAGAGCTTGCCACAGAATGCGTCGCGACGCTGATCCACAGTCAACTTGTCTATGTCGTCGTCGCAGGCCTGGACCAGCACCGGCACGTCCAGGCTGGCCATATCGAGGGTCTCCACAATCCCCAGTTCGTCGCCGAAGTTCGGCAGGACGACGAGGATGCCATCTATCTCGTCGGCGTTTTCCCTGAACAGGTTGGCGCACAGCTTGGCGTGCTCGCGGGTCTCGATGGCTCCACACGGCGTCGCGTCCTCCGGGGTGATGACGTAGTCGTAGCCCTGTTCCTCCAGCGTTGCCAACAGCTTGGCACGCACGTCCACGGCCAGTTCGGCGTTGAAGAACCCGCGCGTGCCGACGATCAGACCAAAAGCCGGTGTCTTCTCCATAATCCTCATGTTCTCATGCTCCTTATGCTGTGGATTGTACCAATCCGAATGTACCAACCTACCAACCTACCAACCCGCCAACCCGCCAACCCGCCAACTTCAGACCGCATCCTCCGGCGGATAGATCTTCTCCGGTCGTGCCCGCTCCTTGGGGCGTTCGATCAACTCAATCGTCACGCCGAGACGGTCCTCGGTGTCCAGGTAGGCGTAGTGCCCGTCGCCGTCGGGCCCGAAGCCCGCGCCGTCCATCGTCATCGTCAGCCCGGCGGCCTCAGCCTCGGCCAGGGCGGCCTCCATGTCGTCGACCAGCACGCCGAAGTGATGCACGCCGTAGCCGTGCTCCTCGATGAAATCGGCGTAGACGGTATCGCCCTCCAGGGGTTGGATCAACTCGATGCGCGTGGGACCGAGATAAGACAGGGCCACCAGCATCCTGTACTCCGCCGGCTGCCCGTGGTAGGTCATTCGCTGCACCAGGGGCTTGCCGTAGGTGTAGAAATGCCAGGGGCCGATCCCGAACAGCTTCCAGTAGTGCTCGGCGGCCTCATCGAGGTCCTTGACGAGAATGGCCACTTGCGCCACGCCGTTGTTGAGAAAGGGTAGCGTCTTGTCAGACATAGGGGGTCTCTTTCGTGTTACGTGCTGCGTGTTGCGTCGTCGTTGGGAGCAGATCTTGTACCCGCCCTCGTCACGGAAGGAAAACGGCCTTCAACGTCTTGCCCGCCAGCGCCAGCGTCGCTCCCTCCTTGAACTCGGACAGAGGGAACCGGTGCGTGACCAGCTTGTCCACCGGGATTCTGTCATCGGCCATAAGGCGCAACGCGACGCGCTGATGGCGAGGGGCGAAGGTCGTCGTTCCGATCATGTACAGGGCGTTGTAGTGAACGGTATTCATGTCCACGCCCGGCTTGCTCTTGTCCTTGGGCAACCCGCCGAAGACGAGGATGCGCCCGCCCTTCCTGGCCATCTCGACGGCCTGCACGACGGCGACGGGCGCTGGAGTTGCCGTGATGATCACCTCGGCGCCTTTCCCATCGGTCAACCGGCGAACCTCCTCCACCACGTCGGTCTCGGCCACGTTGATCGTCGCGTCCGGTTCAAAGGCCTCGGCCATCTTCAGCCGCTCGTCTACGATGTCGGCGATGAAGATCTTGTCTGCACCGCGGGCGCGTGCCAGGCTGGTGTGGATACAGCCGATAGGTCCAGCGCCGATGATGACCACTGTGTCGCCGAGGCCCACCCCGCTCCGATCCTGGGCGTTCACACAGGAGGAGATGGGCTCGGATACACACGCCAGGATCGGGTCCAGGCTCTCGGGCACGCGCTGGATGGTTCCCAGTCGCAGGCTTTCCTCCGGTAGGGCGACGTATTCGGCGAATCCGCCCGGCCACGCCTGGGCGATCTCGCGGTAGTTTTCGCACAGCTCGTACTGGCCATTGATGCAGAAGTCGCAGACGCCACAGTACACGACCGGGCCGACGGCCAACATGTCGCCCTTCTGCCACTGTCCCTCGTACCTATCCCCCACTTCGACCACTTCACCGCTGATCTCGTGGCCGATGATCCACGGAAACGTCACCCTCCAATGCCCGCTCCGCAAGGTGCGCAGGTCAGAGCCGCACAGCCCACAGGCGGCGACTTTCAAGAGCAGCCCACGCTTGGAGGGCCGGGCCATCGGCACGTCCTCCACGTCAAACGCCATCGGCGCGCGCACCACGACCGCTTTCATCGTATCCTTCATCGTGTGTACCGTCCTCTCATCTCCTTCGTCATATGCCAATCGCCCAACCTCCGCAGAAACCAGGTTTCTTCCTCCAACTTCTAGCCCCCGCCTCCCTCGAGCGCCAGGTGGGCATCCTGCATCCGGCGCAGCTTGTAGACGAACTTATCCGGGGCGGGCGCGAGGGTGTCATTGGTCACGATCTCCCCCTTGGCGATGTCCCTCAGCACCTTGCCGCCAGGGGCGATGCCCAGCGGGACCGCATTGAGGCCACATGCTTCCTCATATCTGTACGTGCGACCGAGGATGTCCGGGCTACCGATCTCGCCGACGATCTCGCCGGGCTTGAGGTCTCGCTTGGCGATGGTCACCACCTCCGAGACCATGTGCCTGGACACGATCGTGCTCTCGCCGTACATGACCGCCTCGGCGATGGAGACCGGCGTCTCGATGGCGCAGAGGTGATACGGGCGGTGCAGCGTGTAGTATGGGCCGTCCCCCATCGAGTAGAACTTCATATCCACGCGGACGCGCGGATCAGGGCTGGTGACGATGACGAACACACCCGGTGCTACCTTGCCGACGGAGTAGTCCACGCAACTGCTGTGGCTGAGGATGCCCCCGTCCTCCTTCGGGATCAGAACCTTGTTTAGGTCCGGTGTGTCCACCTTGGGACCGTGCATGCCGGGCACGTCCGGCACGAGCCCAGTGGCGTTGGACATGGCCGCCAGCTCCACCATCGTCTTGGATCCGTCCCGGAAGGCAGACAGCATCTTGGGATTCATGCCCCGCTTCTCCGCATCCTCGCGACAGGAATCCGGCGTGGCGTCGAGGTCTATCGGGTTGTTCTTGCCCTTGCCCAGGCACACGATCTGGAAGCCCATCGTGCCGGCGAGGTTGTACAGCATCTTGCATGCCCCGGGCTCGTCCCCAGAGGCCGCCGTGTACACACAGCCGGCCTTCTTCGCTAGCCGGTGCAGCAAGGGGCCAACGGTGACGTCCGTCTCCACGTTGAGCATGATGACGTGCTTGCTGTGCATGATGCAGTTCCAGGCCACCTTCGCCCCCACCTCGGTGAAGCCGGTGGCCTCGACCACGGCGTCCAGGCTCTCCAGCTTCGTCAACAGCAGCGCGTCCTCTGTGACCAGGTACTTGCACGCCCGCAACGCGTCTTCGGCCTGCCCCAATCGGTTGGTGACGCAGATGTCAGACTCGGTGACGCCCAGCGACGTCAGCGTGCCCAGCGGACGGTTCACGTCAATGTCGGATATGGCCACGGTGCCCATACCCACGATCTGATTCGTCGCGTGGACGAACCCCGACCCCATCTGCCCACACCCGACCAGTCCGATGCGGATCGGGTTTCCATTTGCCTCTCGCCTTTGCAGGCGCTCGTAGATCTCCATAACGGCACTCTCCTTGAATCAGTTCATTCGATAGACCGGCTGGGTGGCAGGAACGTCGCGGACGCGGACGTCCGGGGTCAAACGTCCTGCGTCAAGCGTCAAGCGCGAATCCGAAAGCACGGAGCCGTTGCGCTGCTCCTGTGGCGTACTGGCGGGGCCGCTGCGCTACTCTTGTACAAGAGCGGGACCGCAACTTCATCACAAGCGATACAAGCGATGCATCAGTCAGCCCAGCCATCGGATGCACTCTATCCGTGCCCATTGGGGTGGATCAGGGCCTTCACGTCTTGCTTGGCACGCAGATTCGCAAACGCCGTCTCCCATTCCTCGAGCGTGTAGTGAGCGGTGATCATCGGATCCAGGTCGAAGACCTCCCGGTTCAGCAGATCCACCGCGTGCTCCCAGGTCTCCTGCCCGTTCCAGCTCCAGCTACCCCGGATGTCGAGTTGTCCCAGGCTGACCTCGTCCAGGTCTACGGTGACTTTGCGTCCCCACAGGCTGATGAAGATGACCACCCCCTTGCCACCCGGCCCCTCGTGCGCCTTGCGCGCGCAGTCTATCGCGTGCTGCACGCCCTCCCCACTGGCCGAGCACTCCAGCACAAACTCCGCGCCCTTGCCTCCCGTGATCTCCATCACGGCTTTTTCCGGCCCGTCCTCCGAGTACAGGACGTAGTCCGCCCCAACCTGCTTGCCGATCTGCAGCCGTTTCTCGTCGCTCTTGAGCCCGATCAAGAAGACACGCCGCGCACCGCAAACCTTGGCGTACTGGACGCCCATGATGCCCATCGGCCCGGGGCCGACCACGACGACGTCGTCGCCCACCCGGACCTGCGCTCGTTCCTGGATCAGGTGGTGCGTGGCCACGATGGGCTCCGCCAGGCAGGCGTGGTCCAGCGAGACGTGGTCTGGAATGGGATGGATGACGTGCTCCGGCACGCGCATGAAGGGCGCGTACGCGCCGTCAATGGTCACCCCCAGCCAGTCCCCCGCGCCGCACTCGATGTCGGCGACGAACTTATCGCCCTGCCGGACGCGGGTGACGTGCTCACCCACCTCGTGGGCGATGCCGGAGAACTCGTGTCCCAGTGTGACGGGAGCGCGGTAGAAGTGGCGGTCGTCCTGAATCAGCAGGTCGCTGCCGCACACGCCAGCGGCGTAGACCTTCATCAATACATCCTTGGAGCCGATCTCCGGGATGGGCACATCGCATAGCTCGACGTGTCCCACGCCATCGGCAGTCTTGCGCAACGCCTTCATTTCTTCCTCCTCATTGCTGTCTATCTTTGTGTCCCTGACGCCTGACGTTTGGCGGATCCTGGCCCCTGATCGCGCCAGCCATCACGCCCTCGACGAAGAAGCGCCTCTCAACCGCGCAAGTTCCTGGAAATCGTCCTTCGTGTGCTCGTATAGCTTCTTGTACAGCGCGAAGTACGCCATATACCGCTCGTGGTTCTCGGGGTTGGGCTCCATGGGCTCGATGTACTCCGCCCACTCCCTCGCCACCGAGAAGTCCTCGAAGACACCGGTCGCCACTCCGGCCAGTATGGCGTCACCGAACGGGGCCCCTGTCCTCCGCTTCACCAGCACGATCGGCACGTTGAACACGTCGGCGATGATCTGCCGCCACATCTTGCTCACCGCTCCCCCTTCATTCATCACCAGGGGCAGGTTGATCTGGAGGCCCGCCTCCTGGAGCAGGCTGAAGGAGTGGTACATGGCGTACGCCACGCCTTCCATCATCGCCCGGACGAGGTTTCCCTTGCCATGGTCAAGGGACAGACCGAAGATCATAGTCCTGGACAGCGCGTCCCAAATGGGCGAGCGCTCGCCCATCAGGAAGGGGAGGACAATCAAGCCATCGCTGCCCACAGGCACCTTTGCGGCTTCCATATTGAGCAAATCGTAGGACGAGATTCCCAGCACCCGTTCCGTCTCCATCTCAAGCTGGGAGAACTCGTCGCGCAGGTAACGGATGCACTGGCCGCCCGTCATCGTCGTGGGCACGGTGATGTAGGTGCTCTCGCAATCCACCGTGTATGGGAAGTGGATGCCCATCAAGTAGCCAATCTCTGTGAAGGCGAAACTGACGTCCTTGTAGACGAGGCCGAAGTTGCCCACGGTGCCCAGGTTGCACTGGATGTCGCCCTCCTGGACGGACCCAGCGCCAAGGTAGCTGGCGTTGCAGTCCACCTGCCCGGCGGCGACCGGTATGCCCGCCACCAGGCCGGTCTCGGCTGCTGCTGTTGGGCTTACTTCACCGACGATCTCTTCACATCTGAAGAGCTCTGGCATGAGAGCCGGATCAATGCCTATCTCACCCAGGAGCCCTTCGTCGAACCTCAGTTCGCGCAGGCTGTAGGCGACGCCATAGAAGCTAGCCGCGGACTCGTTCAACACCGCCTTCCCGGTGAGCTTGAGCGTGATGAATCCGTCTATCGTGAGCGCCTTGTAGACCCTTTTGAAGGAATCCGGCCGGTTGTTCTTCTCCCACAGCAGGTTTACGGTCGTGGGGTGGTCTTCCAGCCGGTTCCCCGAGAGCTGGAAGAGGCGATCCTCGCCAACGCTCTCCTTTAACCACGCGACTTCCCTCGTGGCGCGCCGGTCCATGAGGTTGTATGCCCGGTGAATGGGGTTGTGATCTCGGTCCACCATGACCAGGGATGGGAGAGCGGAAGAGAGGGCAATGCCTCGGATGTCGCTGGGATCGACGTGCGCCTGGTCGAGGACTCCCCGGATCAACCGGCACGCGATCTCCCAATACAGCCTCGGATCGTGCTCCGACCAACCGGGCCTCTGGGTGATGAACGGATACTCCTCGAACGTGAAGCCCAGAACGTTCCCTTGTGTGTTGATGATGCAGGCTTTAGCGCCCCCGGTTCCGTAGTCCATACCCAGCAGGTAATCTGGCACAGCGCTTCCTCCTCGATAACGCCGACCGTAGGGGCGCGGTTTTCGCGCCCGTCGCCATCCACCGCCCCGACGGCACTCCGGCAGACCTGCGGACGGATGTCGCCGACCGCAGCGGTCGGTATCCGCTCTTACTACGAACCTCGCCTCCCCGTCTGCCGCCCTAGGTCGACTCGGCCAGCTTCTTTCCCACAGCACCTCCTGGGTGGGTTGCGCCGAAATCATCCCGCGAGTATCCACTCGCTTCCAGAAGCAACACGCAGAGCGCGTCGCCGGCCGCGCCGTTGACCAGGGAACTGCCGGTGGCGATCATTCCATAGGGGTCCACGTCGCCCACGGTGCGCACGATAAACACGGCGTCGCTGACCCGAGCCAGCGGCGAATCAGGATTCTCGGTTTGAGCGATGACCTTGGCACCGCGCTTGCGTGCGATGTCGACAAACTGGTTGATCTCTGCGCTGTGCCCGCCCTTGGAGATGACGAAGACCACGTCGTCGGGCGTGACGGCACCCGCACCGCCGTGTATGCTGTCTGAGGCGCTGATGCATAGGGCTGGCACGCCACAGCAGCAGAGCAGATGGGCGAAACGCTGCGCCATCGCGTGGGAGGTACCCGCACCGGTCACCAGCACGTGTCCCTGACAGTCCAGCAGGAGGGCGACGACGTCGGCAAGGCCCGCGTGATCGCCGAACTGGTCTGCCAGTGCCTGGACCGCTTGGGCCTCCCGTTGGACGATCTCTTGGGCTCTAGCAGCGATTTCCGCCCGCGAAGTGTTCAGCATATCTCTCCTACGATTCATGCCGGCATCCTCATCGCGCCTCGGCCAGCAACGCCTGCGCCGTTGATTGGTCTGTCACCAACACGTCCAGCAACCGGCCGCGCAACGCCGCGCGGATGATCTCGAACTTCGCCGCTCCACCGGCGACGCCGATGAGACGGGGAATGCTCTTGAACTGCTCAAGAGTCAGTCCGATGATGCGCCCGTCGATCTCCACACCGAGGGACCTCCCGTGGGCGTCGATGTAGCGGAGGCCGATGTCCCCAACGGCACCGGCCTGCTTGAGCTCCTCAAGCTCCTCCCCGGTGATGATCGTACCGTCCTGTATGAGGACCGAGTCCGGCGATGGAACGCCCAGGCCTGCGACGGCCACGTCGGCCTTGGCTGCCAGTGTCAGCGTCTCCGCGATCTGCTTGTCCGCTTTGAGGGCCAGGGCGGCGGCACGACTGGACACGATCCCCGGTGCTGGCAACAGGCGCAGTTTGGCGTCCAGTTTACGCGCGATGCGTTGCGCCAATTCGGTCGAATGCTCCAGGGCACCAACCGGGCCCAAACCACCCAGCATCTGCACAATGGTCAGGTCAGGCCACGATTTGAACGGCAACGCATCAAGCATGGCTAGCATCGTCTGCCCCCAGGTGATCCCCACGACCTCTTTGCCGGAGATGCTTCGCATCAGGCACTCAGCCGTCGCAGGTCCTAGCTCACGCACCACGGACGTTGGGTCGTGTGGATCGTGCACCTGGACGATTACGGCTTCGTCCAGATGGAACTGGCGTTCCAGTTCACGCTCCAGGTCGGCCGATCGACCGGCGGGGGGAACAAGCGTGATGTTGACGACTCCCTCTTCCCTGGCTTTGCTCAGCAAGCGCGACACTTTGGGGCGTGAAAGGCCGAAGCGCCTGGCGATCTGACGCTGCGTCAGGCCATCTGTGTAGTAGGACTGGGCAACCCGATATAACAGCCGGTGCTGTTCAGCGCTTAGCGCCATATCGCCTCCAAGACGTGATCGAATGTTCAGTACTGAACATATGATCACATTGTACCACCCAACTCCTTGTTTGTCAAGAAAGTGGCCTTTCGGATGTTCGAAGCAGAACGTGACGTTCGCATCAACCCCCGGATCGAGCAAAGCT
>CAZYSK010000112.1:0-16373 GCA_964649415.1 uncultured Anaerolineales bacterium | reverse complement strand
TCTAACCCAAGTTGGCCTCCAGTCCAGTTCCTACCCCACAAATCTGCGTAGAACCACCAAAAGCACCCCACGGGGCACAGACTTCATGATATACTATTATATACGGAACGATAGCTTGTGACAATGTCGTCCAGGCACTTCGCATTCCCCCCATTTACCGCCGCCGTCAAAGTGGCGCGAGCGATGTCTTCTGTCCTGCAAGGAGGTGATGAAGCGAGAATCGACATCTCAAAGGCAGACACGGGTTGGACAGGTTGAGGGGATTCTCCCCGTTATCTAGCGTACAGTAGGAGGAGTGACTTATGGAAAAGCAAAAACTGAGCCGTCGCGATTTCCTGCTCATGTCGGGGGCTGCAGCGGCGGGCTCTCTCTTGGCTGCCTGCCAACCGCAGGTGGTCGAGAAGACTGTCGAGGTTGAGAAGGTCGTCGAACAGACCGTCGAGGTCGAGGTCCCGGTCGAGGTCGAGGTCGAAAAGGTCGTCGAGGTGCCTGCTGAGATGGAGAACGTGGTCCTCACGCACACATTCTGGGGCACCTCGGCAGAGTGGCAGCTCTGGGTGGCCTTCGACGATCAGTTCAGCGCCGAGAACCCGGGTGTCTCCGTGATATCTGAGCACATCCCCACGCAATACGAGAACCAGATCATGATGCGGCGGGCAGCGGGCGACATGCCCAACGTGCTCAACATGCAGGACGAGCCCTTCCCCAGATATGCGGACCAGGATGTGTACACCAACCTGGATCCGTATGTCGAAATGGATGCGGCTGAGCTGGATCTAGACGACTTTTTCCCGCAGCTTCTGGACATGTTCAAGTGGGACAAGACCACCAAGACCTGGATGACCGGATCCCAGTACGCTATGCCCTGGGACGGCGCCGGCATCTTGTGGTTCTACAATATGGACCTGTTCGATGAACTGGGCCTCGAGCCGCCGGCCAACAACGGTTGGGACTGGACCATGGACGAGTTCCTCGACCTGTGTCTGAAGATAGCCGAGTTCGACGGCGACGGCACCATGACCCGCGGTGCCTTCAGGCTACCGGGCTGGGTGTACCACATGCCCTTCATCATGACTATGGGCGGGTTGTACGTGGATCTGGACGCCAAGAAGTGCACGCTGGACACGCCCGAGTCGATCGAGGCCGTCCAGTACTATGTGGATCTGCGCCTCAAGCACCACGTCTGCCCACACACGGACGAGTTTGCGGGAATGAGCGACCTTGATCTCTTCAGGGAGGGTTCACTGGGGATGCACCTCACCGGCCCGTGGTGGTTCCCGGACCTGCGGGCCATCCCCTGGGAGGAGCTGCGTTGGGACTGCCTGCACTTCCCCAAGAACCCCGCGACGGGGGAGCGGTACGTGCGCCAGAGCTGGGACGGCATGGCCATCGGCGTCGACACCGAGAACCAGGATGCCTCCTGGGAGTACATCAAGTTCGTCCTCACCCCCGGGGGCCAGGGCCGGATCGCCGAGCTGGGACGGGCGATGCCCGCGCGACCTTCGGTGGCCAACTCAGAGGGCTTTATGAACCCGGATCTACCACCGCCGAACGAGAAGGTATTCCTTGATGCGGTAGACTACTACCACGTCCAGCCCATCAACCTGTACTGGGACGAGATGTGGACCGTCATCGGCAAGTACTGGGAGGAGATGAGCAACGAGGATATCCGCATGCCGGTGGAGGAGGGCTGCGCCAAGATCACTGCAGGCGTGGACTACCTGTTCGAGCACGGCGAGTTGCCCGCCGACTACTAGTCTCCACGTCACACATGCCGGCCATGGGAGGGTCTTGCCTCCTGTGGCCGGCCTGCAGAAATCCCTGCGAGGTAATCGATGTCTGTAGTCACGGATAAGCTGTCCCGGCGATGGTCGCTCAGGGCGAAGGAGGCGGCCGCGGGGTATTTTTTCATCCTCCCCTTCCTGATCGGGTTTCTCTGGTTCACGGCCATCCCGATGGGCGTGGCCCTGTACATCTCTTTCACCGAATATAACATCGTCCAGCCCCCTGAGTGGGTTGGGGTGCACCACTTTGTCCGGCTCTTCGAGGATACGCGCCTGAGGAAGGCACTGGCCAACACGAGCTTTTACGCTGGCCTTTCTGTGCCCCTCTATCTGGCCACGAGCTTCCTGGCCGCTCTGGCGATGAACTCCAAGATCAAGGGCATTCGCATCTACAGGACCATCTTCTACCTGCCCTCGGTGATCCCTGCGGTGGCCAATGTTATGCTGTGGCTGTGGATCTTTAACCCACAGTGGGGGATCGCCAATTTCCTCCTCGGTCTAGTTGGGATAGAGGGGCAGAAGTGGTTCCTGGATCCCAACCTGAGTAAGCCCTGCCTGATCGCCATGGGGCTGTGGGGCATCGGCCCGACTATGGTGATCTACCTGGCCGGGCTGCAGGGCGTGCCCCCCGAGCTTTACGAGGCGGCGGAGATCGACGGTGCGGGCCCCTGGGGCCGGTTTCTGCATGTCACGATTCCCATGATGTCCTCCGTGACCTTCTTCAACCTGATCATGGGCATCATCAACGCCTTCCAGGTGTTCGCTCTGGCTTTCGTGCTGATCGAGACTGGAGCGGGTGGCACCGCGACCGCCGGCGCCGCCGGGGTGCAGGACAGCCTGCTCTTCTACGTCTACTATCTGTATCAGAGAGGCTTTCAGTATCAGCAGATGGGCTACGCTTCCGCGATGGGCTGGCTCCTACTCCTGATCATCCTGGTTCTGACCGTCATCCAGTTCAAGCTGGCGGGGAGCTGGGTCTACTACGAGGCGGCAAGGGGGGCCTGACATGACTGCTTCAACGGAACACGTAGGCCAGAAGGCACGCGCGGTATCGATCTGGGCGATCAGGCGGGTGGTCCAGGAACTGGTGGCCCACGCGCTCTTGATCCCCATATCGATCGTCCTACTTTTCCCCCTCGTATGGTTGATCAGCACCTCGCTCAAGTGCCACACGGAGATCTTCAAGTTCCCGCCGCAGTTGATCCCGAACCCGGTCTGCTGGAGCAACTACCCCGAGGCCCTGACCGTCTATCCCTTCGACCTCTACTTCCGCAACAGCATGATCTACTGCGTGGGCATCGTGATCGGACAGGTGTTGGTGTCGACCTTCGTGGGCTATGGCTTTGCCCGGCTGCGCTTCCCCGGCCGGGATGTCCTCTTCTGGCTGGTGCTGCTCAGGATGATGCTGCCCGCCACAGTGACGATGGTGCCCTCCTACGTGATGTTCGCCAAGATGAAGTGGATCAACACCTTCCTGCCGCTCATCGTCCCCGGCTGGCTGCCGGGCCTCAACAGCGCATCCTTCTACATCTTTCTGTGCCGCCAATTCTTTATGGGGATTCCCCTGGAGCTGGACGACGCAGCCAAGATAGACGGCGCCGGCTTTGTGCGTATGTGGTGGCAGATGATGCTGCCCCTTTCCAAGCCCGTGGTCGCTACTGTGACGGTGTTTTCGTTCATCATCCACTGGAACGATTTTCAGGGGCCACTGCTCTATCTGCAGCGGCAGAACCTGCGCCCCATGGCCCTGGCCCTGCAAGCTTTTGGGGACGCCTTCGGCCCGGAGTCGACCAGCTCCGAGTGGCAGTGGTTGATGGCGGCCTCGACGGCGTTCGTCGTGCCGATGCTCGTCATGTTCTTCGCAGGCCAGCGCTACTTCCTGCGCGGCATCTCGACGAGCGGACTCGCAGGCCGGTAGATACGCGGCATTGGAGCAAAGAGTAGCGAATGCATCACCCGTTGCCTTCTCTGCCTTCTGGCGCACGAAGAGCTCGCCCATGACGGATGTACTATACATTCACCCCGCCAAGCACGGCGTCGATTCTGGCTATCGAGGCTTGGGAACACCCTACTTCTTCATTCCGGTGGGAGTGGTTGCCCTGGCCAACCTGCTCCAGCAAGAAGGCTTGACGGTCAAGGGGATCAACTATCCTGCCGAGCTCCGGCGAGACCGTAGCTTCAGCCTGAGACCTTGGATCAAGGCTCAGGGGGGTGTCCGGCTGGTGATGGTGGACCTGCACTGGTACGAGCACGCCTACGGGGCCATCAGTGTGGCCCGCGCCTGTCGGCAGGTACTGCCAAATGCCAGGATCCTCCTGGGGGGTATCACCGCTTCCCTGTATGCCGCCGAGATACTGAGCACCTTTCAAGAGGTGGATTTCGTCATCCGCGGAGATGCGGAGGAACCACTTCGAGCCCTGGTCAGCGAGTTGTCGCGTCCCACCCCCGATCTGTCCTCCATCCCCAATCTCTCTTATCGCTCGAATGGTCAGGTGGTGGAGAATGACCTCTCCTACTGTGCTACGCCGGCCGAGCTGGACCCGCTGAACTTCGTGGATCTCGATTTCCTGGAGCACGCCGACTGGTACGGCCAACTTCAGTTTGAGCCCACCAATCTCACCGTCTCGATGGCCAACCCCCGTGGGCACTGGCTCTGCACAGGGCGCGGATGCATCTTCGACTGTTCCTTCTGTGGGGGTGGACACGAGTCCCACAGGCTCTTTGCAGGGCGTGAGAAGATCGTCCTGCGTTCCCCTGAGAAAGTAGCCGAGGATATCCAGCGCTTGCAGGAGAAGGGCTTCGATCAGGTATCATTGACTCTAGACCCTGCGATCCTTGGTCCCAAGTACTGGAAACCACTCTTCGCCGAACTCCGGCGCCGAGGGGTGCGCATCGGCATCTACAATGAGCATTTTCAGCTCCCCACCCGGGAATTCGTCGAGGATTTCCTCCAGACAGCGGACATCTCCTGCTCAGAGCTGGCACTCAGCCTGCTCTCAGGATCAGAGAGAGTGCGGCGGCTCAATGGTAAGTCCTACTCCAATCAACAACTGAATCGCCTGCTGTCTGCGCTCAAGGAACACGAAGTGCCGCTGTACATCTATTTCTCCATCAACCTGCCGGGTGAGGACGAGAAAGCCCTGCGCAGGACGCTGGAGACCGCGCGGCGGATCGGTCGCTACTACCCCTCTCACGTGCTGAAGATGATCAATATGATGCACACCGTCGATCCCTGTTCACCGATGAGCCGCGAGCCGGGCCGTTTCCACATCCGGCTCGAGATGCGCAGCTTCATGGATTACTACGAGTATTGTCGCATGACGCCGGCCGCTCGACCGGGGGAGAGGGTAGGGGCAGGGCGTGGCTTCACCTTGAGTGGTGGACAGTCGCGCTCCCTGGAGCGGATGGTCCGACAGTGGGATGATTTCTGCGCCGGTCAGGAATTCCTGTGTATCCCGGTCCCCCAGACCTGGTAGCCGCACCAGGCCCCAGGTGGTACATCCTGGCTTAGGCATGCCCGGCGCTGAAATCCGGCTGAAGTCAGCCCTGGAGAGGCTTTGCTATCCTGAGCCCGATGATTGCGCGCCGGGCAAGGCAGGGGCAGCGACGCATCTAGACCACGAGACGAAATGGGACGAAACGAGATAAGTGAGAAGAGCAATAGGGCCTGGCCGACGGCCGCACCGGCAGGGTTGTTCGACGTCCCCACGCGCGCCAAGACGGTCACTCGCCCGTGGGACGACGACCCCGTGGGGTTCGCCATCGTCGGGCTGAGTATGGGCCACGTGCGAGCCAAGCAGCTTGTGGAGACACCAGGTACGCGACTCGTCGGCGTATGCGATCTCATTGAGGAACGCGCACGGCACACGGGCGAGGCATGCGGCGTGCCCTACACCACTGAAGTCCAGAAGTGGCTGGACGATGATGAGGTCGAGGTGGTCTTCGTCCTCACGGAGACCGGGCGCCACGCCGAGGTCGCCCTGCAGGCTCTGGAAGCCGGTAAGCACGTCTTGACCACCAAGCCTATGGAAGCTTCGATCGAAGCCTGTGATCAGATGATCGACCTGGCGGAGGAGCGAGGGTTGCTGCTGGGTGTGGACTTCGACCGGCGTTCCAAGACGGACGTGCAGACACTCAGGGCCGCCATCGCCGACGGCAGGTTTGGCCGTCTGCTCAGCGGCAATTGCTCGCTGAAGATCCAGCGCACGATGCAGTACTTCCGTGCCAACGGCGGCTGGCGCGGGACACGCCGCTGGGACGGCGGCGGTGTGTTCTCTAACCAGTCTGTCCACCACATCGACGAGGTCGCCTACACCGTGGGTATCCCGTCACAGGTACGCTGCAACATCTGGACGCAGACCCACGAAATCGAAGCCGAGGACCTAGGCACATCGGTCTGGCTCTACGCCGATGGAGCAGTGATCACGTTCTACGCCACCAGCAGCTACCCTCACCCGACGTGGTACCTTCACTACGAACTGGAGGGCACCGAAGGGGCGTACACGCAGGTCTCCGGCGGTCCGTTCGAGGGGCCACGGATAAAATGGTACCTCGACGGTAACTGGAGCGAGCAGGCGCCGCGCGTTGTTGAGTGCGCGTGGCTCAATGCCATGGACAACTTTGCCGCAGCTTTGCGCACCGGGGCCGATCTGATCTGCTCCGGACACGATGGCCGACGCACACAGGCCATCCTCGACGCCATGTACCGATCTGCCTACGAGTCTGGCGGGGACTGGGTCGCCGTCAGGACGGCGTTAGAGCGCCGAGGAGATTCACAGTGAGTCACTCTTTCATGAGCTTCTCGACGCCACGGTTGAGCCTGACCGAGATGCGTCGGGTGGCCCAGCACTATGACTACGACGGGATCGACCCGCGCATAGACGCCCACCACGCCCGCAGGGCAGAGGTGACCACATCTCCACTGAGGAGATGGTGGCCAGACCTACGAGCGGATCGATCTGGCCAGCGACATCGGAGCTCCCCGACTGCGGTTCTTCGGCGACCGGATTCCAGTGGGTGTGGGGCGCGAGCAGGCTATCGGCCCTGTTTGCCCAATCGCTCGGCGTCGTCGCGGAACACGCCTTCGAGCACAGCGTCACCTTCCGCATGGAGACGCACGATGTCGGTACGATCCCTGCCACATCGCGGAATAGTCGCGGAGCGGGTGGAGAATCCAGCGGTCGGGGCCAATTGGCACGCGATGCACCCGGCGTGCACCAGCTGTGTGACCGTCAACGAGAGCATCGAGGTCTTGAAACAGTAGATGCGCCACGTCGACATTCACGATGGGGTTGTTGAGAGGGGCAATCTTGTCCCCATCGGCAAAGGAGACTACAATCATGGACGCGTCCTCAAGCTGTTGGCGACGATGGATCTCGCTGGCTATCTCAGTGGAGAGTGGATCGCCTGGGAGCCATAATAAGGTAGCGACGCTGAAGCACGATGAGGAAGCCGTCCTAGATAGGAGACGCCGCTGATGAATGGCCGAGAGATCGTTCGTAGGACGCTTGCATTTGAGAACCCCGAACGGGTAGCTCATTCGTTTCTCCCTTCCGATCTGATCTGGGCCGGTCCGAAGATCCCCAATCCAGAAGGGGAATGGCGCAGGATCGACGAGAGGGCGTGGCGCCGAACCGACGAGTGGGGCAACGTGTGGGGTCGCGTCGACAGCACGTCCAAAGGAGAGATCGTGAAGGGTGCCCTGGAGGATCTGGACAAGGTGGAGGACTTCCCGTTGCCGGAATTCTCGAATCCCGACTACTACGCCGAGGCGAAGGAGATCTTCACCTCCGCTCCCGACATGTGGCACATCGGTTTCATCCATGGGTTCACGTTCAGCATGGCCAGGAAGCTGCGCCGCATGGAGCAGTACCTAATGGACTTGCTCCTGGAGCGGGAGAAGATCGAGATTTTGCACGATCGCATTGACGAGCAGATCAAGATACAGATGAAGCACATGAGCGAGGTGGACGCCGACTGCGTCATGATCGCCGAGGACTGGGGCACGCAGACGCAGACGCTGGTCAGCCCCAAGCTGTGGCGGGAGATCTTCAAGCCACGGTTCGCCGATCTTTGTTCTTACGCTCACTCCGTGGGGCTGCAGATGTTCATGCATTCCTGCGGCAAGCTCACGGTCATTGTCCCCGATCTCATAGAGACGGGCGTCGACCTCTTCCAGTTCGACCAGCCCAGGATTCACGGCATAGATACCCTGGCAGAGTTGCGGGACCAGGGAGGCGTCACGTTCTGGTGTCCGGTCGACATCCAGACCACGCTGCAGACAAAGGACGAGGCACTGATCCGCCAGGACGCCGACGAGATGTTGGAGAAGCTATGGAGAGGCGAGGGCGGCTTCATCGCTGGCTTCTACTGGGATGAGACCTCCATTGGCCTGGAGCCCGAATGGCAGCGGATTGCGTGTGACGAGTTTCTGAAGAAAGGCAGGCGGGAGCGTTTCGTCGCTTGAGGCCCAACCAATACGGCGGCAAGGCGATGAAGTATGGCTGAGATTGGCCGGCCACGCGCCGCCTCCGCGAGCCAGGAGGGGAGTAGAGATGAACCAAATGCTGAGAGAGTGTCTGGACGACCTTGAGGCGCGCATCGATCCTCGAGAGGAAGACCGTCTCCTGCAGGAGTGGATCGATTTCACAGCGGGCCGCTTCGACGGCGACATGTTCTCCCCGCAGCGCAGGCCCTCGTCGCCGGGGGTGGAGTGGCCGCAGGTGTCCGTCAATGCCGCGCTGGAGGACTACGAGAGAATGGCCCTACAGCAGTATGGGCTTTGCTCGCTGGCCCTGGCTATGGGGAGCGGCACCCTGCTCTGTGCCCGCTGCAACTATGGGACCAGCATCATCCCGCTGCTTTTTGGCGTGGCGCCCTTTGTGATGAGCGAGGAACTCGATACCCTGCCTACCTCCAGGCCGCTCAACGACGTCGACACAATCAAGCGCATCGTCGACGAGGGCGTGCCTGACATCTACCAGGGATATGGCAACCAGGTCTTCGCGATGGCGGAGCACTACCTGGCCATCGCCGAGGAGTACCCCAAGATCGGCCAGTACGTCCACATCTATCACCCGGATCTACAGGGGCCGATGGACATCTGCGAGATCACCTGGGGGAGCACGATATTTTACTCGCTCTACGACCAGCCCGACCTGGTCAAGGCCCTGCTGGAAATCGCGACCGAGACCTACATCACGTTCATGCGCGCCTGGACCGCGATCGTGCCCTTCCGCCAGGACAGCAACGTGCACTGGGGACTGCTTCACCAGGGCAATATCATGTTGCGCGATGACTCGGCGATGAACCTCTCGCCAGAGATGTTCGACGCGTTCATTCGCCCGTACGATCAGCGCCTGTTGGATGAATTCGGCGGCGGGGCGATCCATTTCTGCGGCAAGGGCGATCACTACATCTCGCGTATGTCTGAGATGGAAGGGCTGCACGCGATCAACATGTCGCAGCCGGAGTACAACCGCATGGAGACCGTCTACGCTAACACCGTCGACAAAGGCATCAAGATCATCGGCCTGGCCCGCGCGGCAGCGGAGGAAGCCACGTCCAGGGGCAGAGACCTGCACGGGCGGGTGCACGTCATGGGGCCGCAGGACAACCTCAGGGCTGACGCCGAGACCGTGCGCCGGGCGGCGTGAGCCTTTGGCGCGAAATCATAGGAGAGACGGGGTATGCCAGGTAGCCTGAATGGGGACCCGCTGTGTGATCACGTTTTCTATATAGAGAAAGAAGAGGGGTGAAGAATGAAGGAAGGTGTAGTGGGAGCGCAGTTGTACACAGTCAGGGAGTTCACGCAAACACTTCCCGGCGTCGCCGAGACGTTGAACAAGGTGGCCGACATCGGCTATACCGCGATTCAGATCTCCGCGTTCGGACCGGTGGATCCTCAGGAGGTGGCCAGGTTGGTCCAGGATAGCGGCCTGACGGTGGCCGGGACACACGTCTCGTGGGACCGCTTCCTGAACGAGCTGGACGCGGTCATCGCCGAGCACAAAATGTGGCGCTGCGAACACGCCGCCATCGGCGGTCTGTTCACGCCTGAATATAGAGGCCCGGACGGCCTCAAGCGGTTCCTGGACGAGTTGGCCCCGGTGGCCGAGCGGCTGGCCCAGGAGGGTATCGATTTCTCCTACCATAACCACAACCACGAGCTGGTGCGGTATGGGGAGAAGACGTGGCTGGAGATGTTGTACGAGCAAGCGCCACCTGAGATGCTCAAGGCCGAGGTTGATACGTATTGGATTCAGGCCGGCGGCGGCGACCCGGCTGCGTGGGTACGCAAGTGCGCCGGTCGCGAGCCGCTGTTGCACCTCAAGGACATGGCCGTGACCCCCGAACGCGAGCAGCGCATGGCCGAGATCGGCGAGGGGAACATGAACTGGCCAGCCATCCTGGAGGCAGCCGAGGAAGGCGACGTCGAGTGGTACCTGGTTGAGCAGGATAACTGCTATGGAAGGGATCCCTTCGAGTCTTTGGCGATTAGCTACCGCAACTTGCAGGCGATGGGGCTAAGCTGACGTGACGAGTGTGTCTTTGTGGCACAGGATGCAATTGCAGCCCCAAGTAGTTGCGGCCGCAACTTGCAGGCGATGGGGTTGAGTTGAAGATGGAGGCATCATGAGCAAAACGGTCAAGTTGGGGCTGATAGGGATAGGTAACATAGGCCATCTGCACCTTGGAAACATCGAGACGTCGGATAAGATCGAGCTGACCGCGGTGTGCGACATGTTGCCAGAGAGAGCGCAGGCCGCCAGTGCACGGTACGGCTGCCCGGCGTACACCGATTCCGACAGCCTGCTGCAGGATCACGTCTGTGACGCAGTGCTGATCGCCACGCCACACTATGCCCACACGACCATCGGCATCGCTGCGCTGGAGTCGGGGCACCACGTGCTGGTGGAGAAGCCTATCTCGGTGCATAAAGCAGACTGTGAGCGCCTGATCGCGGCCCATAAGGACAGGGACCTGGTCTTCGCCGCGATGTTCAATCAGCGGCCAGACCCTCATTACCGGAAGATCAAGGCACTCGTCGATGGGGGCGAACTGGGCGAGTTCCTGAGAATCAGTTGGCTTATGACGGATTGGTTCCGCACCGAGGCCTACTACGCCTCTGGAGGATGGCGGGCCACCTGGGCTGGCGAGGGGGGCGGCGCGCTCCTGAACCAGTGCCCGCACAATCTCGATTTGCTGCAGTGGATCTGTGGCATGCCGGCCAAGGTGCACGGCTTCTGCAGCTTCGGCAAGCGGCACACCATCGAGGTGGAGGACGAGGTCACCGCCTATATGGAGTATCCAGACGGCTGCACGGCCATCTTCGTGACGTCGACGGGCGAAGCGCCGGGCACGAACCGGTTCGAGATCGCGGGCGACAAAGGCAAGCTGGTTCTGGAAGATGGACGGCTCACGTTCACGCGCAACGACACCCCGGCGACCGAGTTCCTGAAGACGTCTACGGCCTCCTTTGCCAAACCCGACGTGGAGGTCGTGGAGTTTGAGATCGAGGGCCACGGCGGTCAGCACATGGAGATCCTGGAGAACTTCGCCGACGCCATCCTACAGGGCACGGAGTTGATCGCCCCTGCTGAGGAGGGCATCCACTCCGTCGAACTGGCCAACGCGATGCTGTATTCCTCGCTTCTCGGCCAGCCTGTCGAGCTGCCTCTCGACGGTGCGGCGTTCGAGCAGGAGCTAAGGAAACTGATCAAGACCTCGACCTTCCAAAAGGACGAAGTGATAGAGACAGATGTCGACCTGGAGAAGTCGTTCTCCAATCCATAGTCCGAATCACAGAAGGAGACCAAGAGATGTATCTAACAGGATTCGCCGATGAGGCGGCACCGGACATAGAGGGACAGATACGCGCTACGCAGGAGTTAGGGTGGAAGTACATCGAAGCTCGAAGTGTCAATGGGATCAACATCCACGATGTGTCGGAAGAGGCATTCGATGAGGTCGCGGGCAAGCTGCAGGATGCGGGCATGCAGGTCAACTGCTTCGGCTCGGCCATTGCCAACTGGGGCAAGAGCATCACCGATCCCTTCGACATCACGCTGGAGGAGGTCGAGCGGGCCATCCCGCGCATGCAGCGGCTTGGAACCAAGCTGATCCGCATCATGAGCTATGCCGTGCTCCCGGACCGCGGGCCGGAGGATCAGATGGCAGAGGAACGCTTCCGACGGCTGCGGATTCTGCACCAGATGTTCACCGACGCCGGGCTGACACCCGTGCACGAGAACTGCATGAACTACGGCGGAATGAGCGGGCAGCACACGCTGCGGTTGTGCGAGAATGTGCCAGGGCTGAAGCTGGTGTTCGACACCGGCAACCCAGTCTTCACCGACGATCACTCCAAGCCGGAGCCCTATCCCAAGCAATCTAGCTGGGAGTTCTATACCCACGTCAAGGAACACATCGCCTACGTGCACATCAAGGACGGCCGGTATGTTGCGGAATCAGGCGCGCTCTTCCCCCAGGTCCAATACACCTTCCCCGGCGAGGGGGATGGCGACGTGGTTCGGATCGTGAAGGATCTGCTCAGCAGTGGGTACGACGGTGGCATCTCGATTGAGCCGCACCTATCCGTTGTGCATCACGACGAGTCCGTCACCTCGCCGGAAGAGCAGCGATTCGCCAACTACGTCGAGTACGGTCGCCGCACAGAGCGCATCATCGCCGACATTCAAGAGGGACAGGCATAGGGCCACGAGCAGCCCGGGCGTGAGCGGTTCTTGACATCAATCCCCTTCCCCGCTATAATGTGCTCGCCATGGACCGATAAGGCCGTGAGCCCTGCTTGAAGAACCTAAACTGATCAGGATGTACGCATCCGGCGGATGTCCACATCCGTACGCACCGCTTTTTGGTGCCGCTGGGATCGCTCAGGCGCAGGTCGTCCGGCGACCGAGACGGCAGAAGTGAGGTGGTTCTTTGCCGACGGGGCCTGTGCCCCGTCTTTCGTTTGAGCGGGCATATCTGGACCCTGGTCCCTGCTGACCTGCGCCTCCATATCCGACTTGTCGAGGTTGAGGATACGACTTGCCAAAGCCCGTATCTCCCCGTCAGGCATTCACTACAGGAGGAGGCTAACATGGAGCAGACACAGAGTTCTCACCCTGACGCGCCGGTGGTCGCCGACCACTTGCCCGTCGGCAACCGCCCGCGGCTCAGCACCCACGATCTGGCCGTGGCCGGCGTATTCGGGGCGCTGGCGATTGTGCTGGCGTTCACCCCGCTGGGGCTGATCCCCGTTCCCAATCCCTCTGAAGCGGCCACCAGCCTGCACTTGCCGTCTATCGTGGCCGGCATCCTCTCTGGCCCCGTCGTAGGCGGCATGGTGGGCCTGGTGCTCGCCATCTCGTCCTGGTATCTGTATGGCGCGACCTTCATCAACTTTGCCAACGGCAACCTATTGGTGGCGCTGCTGGCCGCCTTCCTGCCTCGCATCCTCATTGGCGTCCTGGCCTACTACGCCTACCGTCCGCTGCGGCGCTGGCCGGCACTGGCGGCGGGGGTCGCCGGACTGGTCGGCACGCTGGCCAATACCATCGGCGTGCTGGGACTGCTGATCTGGCTGGGCGCGATGCCGGCCTCGCTGCTGGTGCCGGTCTTCTCGATGAACGTGCCCATCGAGATCGCGCTGGCGCTGGTCGTCACCATCCCAACCGTCGCCGCGCTGCGGGCGGTGGGCCACGGCCGCGTGGCTGCAGCGCGGGACTGAGGGGGCCAGCGACGCCGTGCCAGCCAATGGCCAGTGTAGGGGCGCGGTCCCCGCGCCCAAGCACGCCACAACCCCTTTCATTGAAGTCCGCGGCCTGCACCACGCCTATCCCCTGGAGGGCGGCGAACAGGTCGCGGCCCTGCGCGGTGTGGATCTGGCGATTGAGCGCGGTGCGTTTGTGGCGCTCGTCGGCGCCAATGGGTCGGGCAAGTCCACGCTGGCCCGGCACCTCAACGGGCTGCTGCTCCCCACGGCGGGGCAGGTCTGGGTCGATGGGCTGCTGACCTCGGACCCACGCCACCTGTGGGCGGTGCGTCAGCACGTGGGGATGCTGTTCCAGAACCCCGACAATCAGATCGTCGCCAGCACCGTCGAGGAGGACGTAGCCTTCGGACCGGAGAACCAGGCCCTTCCCCCGGACGAGATCCGCAGGCGGGTGGACGAGGCGCTGGCCATCGTCGGTCTGACGAGCTACCGCACCCACGCGCCGCACCTGCTGTCCGGCGGCCAGAAGCAACTGCTGGCCATCGCCGGTGTCCTCGCTAGCCGTCCGGCGTGCATTGTCTTCGACGAGCCAACGTCCATGCTCGATCCGCCGAGCCGCCGGCAGGTGATGCAGACCATCCGGCGGCTCAACGCTGAGGAGGGCATCACCGTCGTGTTGATCACCCAGGCCATGGACGAAGCTGCCTCGGCGGGACGGGTGGTGGTACTGCACGCCGGCCGCATCGTCATGGATGGGCCGCCGTCGGACGTCCTGGCCAGCGGCGGGCAGGGTGAGGCCCTGCGGGCGCTGGGGTTGGACCTCCCGCCCGCCGTCGACATGGTCCATCGCCTGCGGCAACAGGGCATACCGCTGCCCACTAGCCTGCTGACGGTGGCGGGATTGGCGGAGGCGCTGTGCTGATCCACGTCGAGGACCTGGTCCATATCTACGCCCCAGGCACGCCCCTGGAGCGCATGGCTCTGCGGGGCGTGAACGTGGAGATTCACCCCGGTGAGCGAGTCGGCATCCTGGGGCCAACCGGTTCCGGCAAGTCTACGTTGGTTCAGCATTTGGCGGGGCTGTTGGAGCCGACAGCCGGCCGGGTATGGCTGGACGACGTGGTGGCTCACGGGCGCGGGGCAGCCGCTCGCGCCCATCGGCTGCGGGTAGGCCTGGCCTTGCAGTACCCGGAGGACCAGATCTTCGCGCAGACGGTGTTCGACGAGGTGGCTTTTGGGCCGCGCAACCTGGGCCTGGCGGAGGCTAAGGTACTCACGCGGGTTCACTGGGCGATGGGCCTGGTCGGGTTGGATAAGGCTGAAGCCGACTGTCCCGGTCGAGACTGTTCCAGCCGGTCGCAGATGGAGCAGCGGGTACCGTTCACGCTGAGCGGCGGCGAGATGCGGCGGGTGGCGTTGGCAGGAATCCTGGCCATGCGCCCAGAGGTCTTGATCCTGGACGAGCCGACCGCCAGCCTGGATCCCCGGGGCCGCCGGGAGTTGCTCGCTCGGATGCGAGCCTGGCAGGGGGAGACCGGCCTGACCTTGATCCTCGTGTCCCACGATCTGGATGAGCTGGCCCGGGTCGTGGATCGGGCGGTCGTGATCGTGGAGGGTCGGCTCGTCGCCGATGGGCCGGTTCGCCGAATACTGAGCGACGGTGAGCTGCTCCACCACGCCGGGCTAGATGTGCCGCAGCCGGTGGCGTTGCTGCAGGCGCTGCAGAAGGCCGGATGGCCCGTGCGCACGGACCGGCTGCTCCCGGAGGAGGCCGTCGCCGAGGTCCTCCGGGCTCGAGGGCCTGGGCAGATTGCTTCAAAGGGAGGCGAGACGTGAATCTGCTGCTGCCCGGCATGTACGTCGCCGCCGACTCGGCGCTGCACCGCCTGGACCCACGGGTGAAGATGGGAGGCGCGCTGTTGCTGATGGCCCTGCCGTTCGCCGCCCCACGCCTATGGAGCACGCTGGCCCTACTGCTGACCGTGGCGGCACTCACCCGCCTCTCGACCGCGCCCCTGTCTGCGCTGCTGCGCACGCTGCACACCGTCCTCTGGGTGGGTTTCTTCATGTTCTTCTTCTATCTCTTCACCACGCCGGGCCGGACCATCGTTGCGCTGGGTGGGGTCGGGGTGACTTGGGAAGGGCTGGTCGCGGGGGCCACGCAGGTGTACCGGCTGTGCCTGCTCGTGACCATCGCCGCGCTGCTCACCTTCACCACATCGCCGGGCCAGTTGGCCCACGGCCTGGAGGCCCTGTTGGGGCCGCTGGGGCGGGTAGGGCTGCCGGTGCGGGAGATAGCCTTGGTCCTGACCATCGCGCTGCGCTTCGTGCCGACGCTCTTCGACGAGATCGACAAGATCAGTAAGGCGCAGCGAGCGCGGGGAACCGATTTTTGCTCTGGGAACCCGTGGCACCGCGTGCGGGCTTGGGTACCGATGTTCGTCCCCATCTTCGTCTCCGCCTTCCGCCGCGCCGAGGAGTTGGCCGTGGCGATGGAGGCACGGGGTTTTCGGACGGCCCACCCGCGCACCCGTCTGCACCAGCTGCATCTAACCCACCGGGATCTGCTGGCTGCAGCGGGTCTGGCTGCAACCAGCCTGACGATCCTGGCGCTGAACCATGTGTCATGGCCCCCGTGGCAACCACCAACGTAGGGGCGCGGTGACCGCGCCCAAGGAGGGAGGGAATATGCTGCTTTGCATTGACATCGGCAACACCAACATCACCTTCGGGCTGTACACTGGCGAGGAACTCGGCCCACGCTGGCGCATCCGCACGATCCACGAGAAGATGCCCGACGAATACGGCATTTTGATCGACCAACTGTTTCGCCACCGGGAGTACCGGCCCGAACAGGTGACCGGGGTCGC
>CAZYSK010000111.1:0-16480 GCA_964649415.1 uncultured Anaerolineales bacterium | reverse complement strand
GTTACACAGAGTCTCACAGAGTGCTTCACAGAGATACACAGAGGAGAATCTTGGTGTTTTGTCAGTATTTCTCTGGCGTTCATTCAGCCTATGGTTACACAGAGTCTCACAGAGTGCTTCACAGAGATACACAGAGGAGAATCTTGGTCTTTTGTCAGGGTTTCTCTGGC
Organism: uncultured Anaerolineales bacterium; assembly: GCA_964649415.1. Classification (GTDB taxonomy): domain Bacteria; phylum Chloroflexota; class Anaerolineae; order B4-G1; family B4-G1; genus CAZYSK01. The sequence continues at coordinate 16,310 of CAZYSK010000111.1, read as the reverse complement.
GTTCATTCAGCGGCCAGCCACGCGGCGGACAGGGTGAGGATCTCGCCGCTGGTGGCGAGCCGGTCGACGTCAATGGCGTCGGCGGTGTCGCTGAGCAGGTAGAAGTCCCTCTCGGCGTCGGCCCAGATGAGCTTCATGGTGGGAATACCGGCCTGGTTGAACGCCGTGTGCCACCCCTCGCCGGTGCTGCCACGCCGCCACGCCCGCCGCTCCAGCGCAGTCGCGCCGGCCTCGGTCCGGCGGATCAGGGGCAGATCGTGCTCGCGCGTGCCGTAATACAGCAGTTCGTGCCCGCCCCCCCCCGCGATGCTGTCCAGCGCGATGATGCCTGCGGTCGCGGATTGCTCCAATCCGTAGGTGAGGGGCACGGCGGGATGGGCCAGGTAATGGGCGACCCCCGCGCTGCCTGCCTCCTCCGCGCCCCAGGCGGCGAAGAGCACGCTGCGGCCGGGGCGGTATCCGGCCGCCTGCCACACCCGCGCCAGCTCCAGCAGGGTCGCCACGCCGGACGCGTTCTGGTTGGCGCCGGGGAAGTAGAGGCCATCCGGCGACCGGCCGGCGTGGTCGTAGTGCGCGCCGATGACGAGCACCTCGTCCGCGAGCTCGGGGTCGCTCCCTGGCCACAGCGCCAGGACGTTGGCCGTGGCGGTGGTGGTCACAGGCAGGCGCGCGAGCGCCTGGCGCGCCTGGGCGCCCAGCGGGAGCGCGGGCGGTGCCACGGCCAGGTCACCGGTGCTCACGCCCAGCCGCGCCAGCAGTGCGTGGAAGGCCTCCTCGGTGATCTCGAACACCGGGATGGCGACCTCCGGTCCGCCGGGCGGGCGACCGTCGTTTGCCTGGTGATCGGCCAGGTCGTCGCTCTCCTTGTCGGTGGCGACGATCAGGCCCCCAGCGCCGTGCCCCTGGAGTTGCAGCGCGCGGGCGACTGGGTCGCGACTGTCCTGCTGTAGAACCACCGCCCCGCCGAGGTGCAGGCCGTCCAGGTTATCCGCGCGCACCCAGACCAAGTCTCCCTCCGCCGTGCCCTCACCGGCGAGTTCGACGAAGTCCTCGCGGTAGGTGAACTCGTGCGCGACCGCGCCGTCGCCGTCCAGCACGGCGAGCGATGGGACGGTGATGACGTGGGTGTGGGAGATGGGGAACCGCTGCAGGTAATCCCGTCCCGGAAGAGCGGGCGCGGACGGGAGGGCGGGCGCGGACGGGAGGGCGGGCGCGGACGGGAGGGAAGGCACAGGCGGGAGGGCAGGCACAGGCGGGAGGGCAGGCACAAGACCTGCCCCTACCGGTGGGGGGAGCGGGCCGGCGCCGGTTTGCGACAACGGGCGTGTTTCCGTCAGCGGGCTCGTGGTAGTCAGGGGGTCGCCCAGGGGGTGGAGGCCCAGGGCCGCGAACTGCTCCGCGACGTAGGCGGCGGCCAGGTCCGCTCCGGCCGTGCCCGCCTGCCGCCCAGCGAACTCCGGGCTGGACAGGATCGCGACGTGGGCCAGGGCGCGCTCGGCGTCGAAGCGCCGGGCAAGCGCTGCCAGTTCCTCCGGCACGCCTCCCCGGTGGACGTAGGCGCGCCATTCGGCCAGGAATGCCTCCGGGTCCACGCCCAGGGCAGCGCGCAGCGCGCTATTGGCGTCCAGGGTCGGGGCGGACTGTTCCAGTCCGGAGGCGATGAGGCGGCGCAAGCCGGGCATGCCATATCGGTCTGCGATGAAGGCGATCACCGACCAGGATTGGGCCTGAAACAGCTCGGTCTCGTCGCCCGACAGGTCTTCCCAGGCCGGCATGTCGTGCAGCGACAGCTCCCGGTGACGCCGGACGGCCTCCTGCACGGCGGGCAGGTAACGCCCCGCCGCCCAGTGGCTGCCTAACGGGGTCGCGCGTCCGGCCTCGAAGGCGGCCACCCCCTCGCGCAGCCAGTCGCTGTGCGGCGCCTGCGCGGCCAGCAACTGGCGGGTCAGTTCGTGGGCCACGCTGCGCCGGATGGCCTCGTCGCCGTCGTCCCGCAGGTGCAGCTTGATCGCCGCGCCCGGCTGGATGGATGTGGCGGATTCCTCCAATTCGGCGGATTGTCCCAGCCCGGCGGGAGAAACCGAGGCGCGGAAGACGGCCTCGTCGTCGTAGACCTTGATCTCCACGGGCAGCGGGAGCGCGGTGTCCAGGTCGTCCGTCACCCGGTCGTAGGCGGTCTCCGCCAGCGCGAGCGCCCCCTGTGCCCAGGAGTCGCTGCGGGCCTGGTACTTGAGCACGACGTGCTGGCTTGCGCGTTGGTTCCAGGCCAGGCCGTCGTAGAGCCAGCGCTCGCCGTCCCGCACGAAGCGGGCGGTGTACTGGATCGGCTTCGTCCGCCCCGGGCCTCCCAGGCCGACGCGCATGGCGACGAGCGCCTCGTCCCCGCCGGGCGACCAGCCAACGATCTGTGCCGTGGCCGTGTAGGAAGCGGCGGGGTGTTCCGCCAGGCCGGCAAACCAGTCTTGCTCCTCGGCCAACAGGGTGGCGTTGGCCGGGTTCACCGTCGATAGGAAGCCGGACTCCCGCGCCGCGCCCCCTTCGCGCACCGCCTCGACGCGGGCGGCGACGGTGGCCTCGATCGCGGCGGCATCGGCGCGCAATGGGTCCAGCCGCTCCGCCCGCCAGGCGGCCTCGAACTGGGCCGGGGAGACGCCCAGCGCGTCCTGGAACGCGGCCTCCGGATCGCCGCGCCTTCCCCAGGCGGCGCACAGCGCTTGCAGGCCGTCGCTGCCGTAGCGGTCGAGGAGGTATTCGACGGCGCTCCACGCCTGCCCGCTCAGCGCGTACTGCTGTGACTCGGGCAGGTCGTCCGGCGCTGGGAACTCGTGCAGCGGGGGCAGCCCAGTGGCGGCGAGCGCGGACAGGTATGGGGTCTCGCTTCTGCCCGGTGGGCAGGTGAGAGGCCCGCCCTCACCGGCCGTGCACGTCAGCCTGCCATCCAGGTAGTGCGCCAACCCCTCCCGTAGCCAGGGTCCATCGCCGGCAGGCAGGCCCATCTGGTTCAGCGCCAGGCTGGCCAGGGCGGGGGTGATGGGAGTATCCCAGGTCATCTCGGCCAGCCCGGCCGAGGGGACCAGCCACCTGGTGTCGCGGCCGGCCGCCGGACGGGCGATGGCTCGCAGCGTGGCACTGTCGGGGTAGTAGATGAAGCGGGTGCCCGTGACGGGCGCCAGCCCCAGGTTGGCGGCCATGGACAGGTAGGCGCCCTGCGTGGCAGACAGCAGCTCGCGCGCGCCTATGGGCACGTCCGGGAAGCGGGCGACGGTGACCACGTCGCCCGCGAGGGTCTCCAGATCAGGGCCTGAGAAGACCCACCTTCCCTGCTCCTGTGTGAAGTGCGCGTCGTAGGCGGTGGAGCGCCCCGCGGAGCCACGGTCGGCCCAGCGGTAGGCCAGGCTGAGGGTGACGTCTGCCTCCCGGTCGCCGACGCGCATCGGGCCGGGCGCGATGGTGACCTCCGTCAACTCCCGCGACCACAGGCTGTCGAACCAGGCGGCCTGCATGGCGACGAGGTCGGGGTCGGCGGGGTCGAGCATCTCGAGGAAGGACGCGCGATCGCCGGCCAGGACGCTGGCGCGCAGCCGCTCCACGGCCTGCTCCAGTTCGACGCGGTCCTGTGCCAGCGCCGCCAGCGTGTGAGCCGAGAGGACGCCGACGGTCTTGAGCTTGCCGGGCTGGATGACGGTGACCTCGTCGTCTGGCGTGTGGTAGAAGGTATCGGGCCACCAGATGAGCATAGCGGCGGGTACGCCGGCTTCGTGGAAGGCCGCGTGATCGCTGCGTCCGCCGAACATAACGGTGGTGGTGATGCCGTAAGCCTCGGCGCTGGCCTGGAGTTGGGCTGCCACGGCTCCTTCGCCGTCTATGTGCAGCATCTCGCCCGCGCCCACCATGTCCAGGTTCAGCATGGCGACGGTGCGGGTGAGCGGGAGCGTGGCGTGGGCCACGAAGTGCCGGGAGCCCAGGAGCCCCTGCTCCTCCCCGTCCCACGCGGCGAACAGCACGCTGCGGGCGGGACACACGCCCTGCGCCTGCCACAGCCGGGCGACCTCCAGCATCGTGGCCACGCCAGAGGCGTTGTCGTTGGCCCCGTTCATCACCGCGCCATCCGGCTCAAGCCCCAGGTGGTCGTAGTGGGCACCGAAGACGAGCACGTCGTCGCTATATTGGGGATCGCAGCCGGGCAGGAGCCCCAGGACGTTGCGTGCCTTGACCGTTTCCCGCTCCTCTAGCTGGACGGCGAGCCTTGCGGTGGTGGACAGAGGCGTGGCCGCGAAGCGCAGGCTGAGGTCATCGAGCGTGTAGCCGGTGCCTGTGAGCAGGTCCTCTGCGACGGCCTCGGAGATCAGGTAGGCGGGGATGGTCTGCGGCACCCAGGCGGTCTCGCGATAGCCCCCGCGCCGGAACTGCGTCCCCTCCCGTTCGCGGTCGAGCAGCAACAGCCCGCCGACCTGGTGCTCGATGGCCTGGCGATAGACCTCGGGGTCGCCGGTGTAGCGGCACAGGGCGATCTTGCCGACCATGTCGAGCCCTGCGTAGTCGTCGTGCAGGCATTCGCTCAGCCACACGACCGGTCCCTCTCCCTCCCCCGCGCCCAGATACCCCCCGGTGAGGGCGCGGAAGTCGCCGCGGTAGGCGTAGGTGTGGCTCAGCGGGTCCCCTTCAACGCCAGAAAGGCGCCATTCTGATGGCGCGCCGTGTGGCGACAGGATCGCCAGGCTGGGCGGCTCGGTGATCCGCCCGTAGGGCACGGTGAAGGTCTGGAAGTACGTGGCGTCCAGCCCGGCCGGCTCCAGCCCGTACTCGGCGAAGCGGGCGGCGACGTAGTCACCGGCGGACCGCCCGCCGGGGGTGCCGGGTTGCCGTCCGCCCAGTTCGTCGCTGGCGAGGTGCGCCAGGTGTTCCAGCGCTTGCTCCTCGTCGAACATGCGGGCGTGCCGGGTGTAGTTGGCGGCGGTGGTGGGCTGGTAGGTTGGGAGGCTGGTGGGTTGGTAGGTTGGTAGGCTGGTAGGTTGGTAGGGTGGTGGGGAAGGGGGTGTCCCGGTGGCCGCCGCGCCGGCGGCGTCCTCGGGCGCGGAGGGCTGCACGAGCGACGCTCGGCAGCCCACAACGCCGGCTGTGAACAGCGCCACAACGACGAGCAACGGCACAAATACGCGACAGCGGCTATCACGGCACACTATTCGGCCTAACCTCCTCCCCTAGACGCAAGATTTTGCGTCTCTACGCCTGTCCGATCTGGTCCCCTAGACGCAAGATCTTGCGTCTCTACGCCTGTCCGACCTGGTCCCCTAGACGCAAGATTTTGCGTCTCTACGGCGGCAACGTTCAACGTCCTACCTCGTTCGCTAGACGCAAAATCTTGCGTCTCTACGGCTGTCCGACCTGGTCTCCTAGACGCAAGATTTTGCGTCTCTACGGCAACGACCTCCAACGCCTCAGTAACTCGGCTCGTGCGCGGCGGTGATCAGCGTCAGGTTGATGACCTGGGTGGCCTGGCTCAGGTGCTCCAGGTCCAGGCTCTCCAGCGTGTCGCCGGCCAGCCGGGGCTTTGGGTCGCCCCAGGTGACGATCAGCGTGCCGTACCGCCCGCCGAGCTGGTCGCCGTATTCGCCGCTGAACACCTGCTGGTAGTGATGCCGCATGGCCAGGCCTTCGGCCACGTCCACGTCCAGCCGGCCGGCGCTGGCGACAAGCAGGTCGAACAGGCTGTCCCGTCTCCCCATCCGGCGCACGATCAGCCCGTCGCCCTCGGCGCCCGCCAGCCGGTCCAGGTGGAGCACGGCGGCGATGTCGTAGTGGGAGATGAACGCGCCGTGCCGGTCGCGCAGGTAGTGGGCACCGGAGTAGGGCAGTTCGCCGCCGGCCCAGGCCACGAAGAGCACGGAGCGCCGGGGCTGGAATCCCTGCTCCTGCCACAGCCGGGCGATCTCGAGCATGGCGGCCACACCCGACGCGTTCCCGTTGGCCCCCGGATAGAGCACACTGTCGGGCCCGCGTCCCCATCCGTCGTAGTGGCAGGAGACGACGACCAGCTCGTCGGCCAGCGAGGCGTCGGCGCCGCTGAGCAGGCCCACCACGTTGAATAGCGTGACTGCCTCGGGCGGATCGAGCTGGAGCCGCATGCGCACGCGCGCCTGTAGCTCGTGAGCCGTCCAGCTAGGCCCGCCCGCGTCCGCATTGGCCTCAGAGAGCCGCGCGATCTCCGCCTGGGCCGCCTCGACGTCCAGTCCGCCGGCGGAGAGGATCGCGTCGGCCGTGGCGCGGGTGATGCGGAACACCGGCAGGGTCGGGCGCTCCAGGTGGTGGTCGGAGAGGATCTGGTTGCGCGGCTTCACGTCGTTGGAGACGATCAGCACGCCCCGCGCGCCCCGGATGAGCGCCTCGGTGTCAAAGTCGTCGGGGGCGTTGCCCGATAGGACCATGGCGATTCGGCCCCGCAGATCCAGGCCCTTGAAGCTCGCGTACACCTCCTCGGGGGAGCGCGCGTGTGCGCCGCCGGACGCGGGGAAGAGGACCAGCGTGACCGGCGCTTCCGCCTGCCCGCTGCCGCCGTGGCGCTCGGCGGACTCGCCGTAGTCGGCCAGCCGAGAGAAAGCGGTGGTCTCGCGTCCTGCGTCGTCCACCAACACCAGCTCCGGCGGCTCCGCCAGGTGGGCCATCTGCACGTCCACTTCCTGAAGCCAACCGCCAGGCGGCGCGCTGAGGCCGTAGCTTTCCAGTTCCTCGGCGATGTACGCCGCCGCCCGGTACGCGTCGGGACTGCCGGTGCCGCGCCCGTTCATCTCAGGCGCGCTCAGGAATGCCACGTGGCGACTGAGGTCGGACGCGCTGACCTGCTGCGCCAGGCTGCTGTATGACGGGGCCGGCCCCAGCGTGAGGATGACGTAGACGCTGGCGGCGGTGATGAGCGCGGCGGCGACTAGGACGCGCCAACTGAGCAGCGCGGCCGTGTTGAACACGCCCCGGTCGATCAGCCGGCGCAGCCCCTCGCCCAGCAGGTTGAAGCCGGTGACGGACACGAAGAAGGCGATGGCCGGGAACAGGACCATCCACGGGCGGGAGCGGGCCCACGCCCGGGCTCCGGCCATCATGGCGCCCCACTCCGGCACGGAGAGGTACTGCTTGCGCGTGAAGTCGTCCACCTGGATGGAGATGCCGCCGCCGACGTAGATGCCGACGAAGCCCAGTTCGCCCAGGATCATTAGCACCGCCCCCATCTCCAGCAGCGTGATGACGATCAGCGCGGGCAGGACGTTGGGCAGGACGTGGCGCACGGCCAGCCCCAGCGGCGTCAGCCCGATCACGCGCCCGCTGTCCAGGTAGGGTTCCTCCTTGATGCGGATGAACTCGGCGCGGACGTACTGCGCGATCTCGCCCCAGCCCACGGCGCACAGCGCGACGATGAAGACCGGCAGGCCGCGCCGGACGTCCAGCGCGAGGATGAGGATCATCGCGACCAGCAGCATGGGCAGCGAGGCCAACGTCTGCACGGCCCCCATCACAAGCCGGTCCACCCTCCGGCCCTCGTGCCACCCGGCCAGGCCGCCCAGGACCAGCCCGATTGCCAGGCGGGCCATCGTGATGAAGGCGGCGGCGACGAGCGTGTTGCGCGTGCCGTAGAGCAGCATGCTCAGCGTATCGCGGCCCAGTTCGTCGGTACCCAGCGGATGTTCCGGGGAGGGCGGAAACGGCGGGCGCTGGAACGCGCCGTCTACGTATTCGAGCACGCGGCGGCCGCGCAGGTAGGGGTTCTCCGGGGCCAGCAGCGGCCCGAACAGGACGCCGGTGAACAGGGCCAGCACGATCAACCCGCCGGCCAACAGGGGGACGTTGAAAAGCACGTGACGCAGGCGCGCGTGCCGTCTCGGGACCTCGCCCGCTGTCTCCTCGCCTGGGGGCGTGGGGGACGAGGTGGACCGCAGCCGCGACAGGTCGGCGCGCGGGTTCAGTATCCGGGCGATCGGTTGGGGCAGCCTCACCCGGCCCCTCCGTTGCCCGCCGCGCGCATCCGTGGATCGACCAGGCGATAGATCAGGTCCACGAGCAGGTTCAGCAGCAGGAAGGTGACGCCCAGGCTCAGCGCCATGGCGACGACCACCGTGACCTGGCGCTCCTGGATGGCGTTGAGCATCGTGACACCCAGGCCGGGCCAGTCGAAGAAGACCTCCACGACCGGCAAGCTCCCCAGCGCGAAACGCACCGAGACGACCACGGCGGTGATGACGCTGACTGATGTGTTGCGCAGCGTGTGTCTCCAGAACACGACTCCCGGCCCGAGACCCTTGGCACGGGCGGTGCGGATGAAGTCGCGGTTCAGGATGTCGGCGATGGAGACGAAGGTGACGCGGGTGATGTGGGCCAGCGGTCGGGCGGCGAGCACCAGCGCCGGGGCGACCACCTGGGGGAGCAGGCTCGCCGTCCGATGGACGCTCAGGCCGTAGGCGGGGAACAAGCCCACGCCGGTGCGCTGGTAGACGCGGATGTCGGCGATCCGCAGCAGCAGGGCCAGGAAGAAGCTGGGAATCGAGACGCCGATCACCGTGAGCGTCAGGGTGGGCAGGGACAGGAGCGAGTGCCGGTGCACGGCGGCCAGCCCTCCGGCAGCGATCCCCAGGGCGGCTGCGAACGCGATAGAGACCGCCAGCAGCCAGGCGCTCTTGAGGAAGGTCGCGCCAAGCAGCTCCGTCACCGGCACGCGGGTGCGCTGCGTGATGCCCTCGACGACGTGGCCGAGATCCCCATGGAGGGCATTCTCGAAGAAACTGACCGTCTCCTCCAGGGCAGGGCCAGCCGCTTCCTGCAGGCTGAGCGTTCTCGCGCCCAGGGCGGTCGAATTGACACTCAGGCGCATGCCGAGCACGCAGAAGTAGGCGATGGCGAAGGCCACGGCGGCGATGAACAGCAAGCGGCGCAGGGCAAACACAAGCCAGGCGGAGGCGCCGCCGCGCGCCTGGTGCGTTTGTACAGGGGTCTCGCCCGTTTCCGCGCCACCGGCGCGGCGGGCGACGATGGCCGGACGGTCGCCCGGGGCGACCTTGATCGCGGCGACCCTGGTCGCTTGGAACTTGCCGTAAGTGAGCGATCGCCACACCCACTCCGCCGGCCCGAACCGGTAGCGCGACAGCCACCAGTTGCTCAAGCTGACCTGGAGCCGGTAGATGGCGATGGTCAGGACGAGCGTGACCGCGGGGCCAAGCTCGCCATAGAGCCCCAGGCCGTAGCCGTAGAATATCAGCGTGCAGACGAGCGACTGGAGCAGGTAGTTGCTCAGGGCCGTGCGGCCCACCGCGGCCAGCGGGGCCAATCGCTTGCGCCACGCCTGCTTCTGATAGAGGAGGACCAACGCTGCGACGTAGAACAGGCACAGGGCCGGCCCACCGATGGTGCGCGCGCCCCGGGTCGCCAGTTCGTGCCACGCGGACGGGACGAGGGTGGGCGAGTCGAACGCGGACACGAACACCAGGTTGAAGACGACGCCCACGATCAGCCCGCACCACATCACCTTGCGGATCAAGAGCAGGTGGGCGGGAATGCGCTCGAAGATCCGCCGCCGCCCGACGAGCAGCCCGAGCAGGAACATGCCGAAGATGTGCGTGGCCCAGTAGGGGGCGCCGGCGTAGCCGAGCGGCAGGCTCTTCAGCCTGAGCTGCGTGGCCGCCCCGTAGCTTCCGGTGGCGTAGACGCCTGCCTGGTGTGCCGCGACCACCTGCCGGCGCAGTTCCTCCGTGACTTGCGTGTACGCCTCGCCGAACGCCTCGCCCAGTCCCGGCGTGCTGAGCAGGATGGGCACGAGCATGCAAATGAGCACCGCGATGAGGAGTGTCCGGTCCCCCCGTTTGCGGAAGAGCAGCAGGGGGAAGCCGAGCAGGGCGTACGTGGCGAGGATGTCGCCGTCCCAGATGAAGATCGCGTGCACCAGGCCGATGAGCAGCAGGATGAGCAAGCGCCGCGCGTACAAGCGCACGAAACGCGCGCCGCGGCGCTCGGCCCGGGCCATCTGAATCGCCATCCCCCAGCCGAACAAGAAGGAGAAGAGTGTGTAGAACTTCGCCTGGGCCACGAAGCGGATGGCCAGCATGGCGACGCGGTGGATGCCCTCCAACTGCTGCGCCCGCGCGTAGCCGGAGAAGCTCAGCATGTTCATGAGAAGGATGCCGAGGACCGAGAATCCGCGCAGGACGTCCACGACCTCGATCCGCCCCTGGGGACTCACCGGCGCTATGGCAGACACGTCGTCGACGCCGACGGCGAAACCGGGTTTTTTCCGAAAAACCTGGTTTCTGATTTGCTCAGGTATGGGTGTGCGTTGTGCCGGCTTCTCTGGTGTCATGGTCTACATACAAGTACAGTCGCCAACGGCTTTCGGTTCAACGGGGTCGGTGAAATCGAGCGGACGATCGCTGGACCCCGAGATGAGCGCGGGTAGTGGATTATAGCCGCTTTCCTGGCCTCGTCAATCTCTTTGGCTAACCGTTTGTGAGGGGCATTCCAGGGAGCGCGATTGGGGTGGGGCATTCGTGGGTACAGGTGTACGGGTTGGCCGCGACGGACCGGGGAGCGCGATTGGGAAATCGCGGCTACTCTGACGCGGTGGGCGCAGTTTCCAATCGCGAATTGGCGTGGGCTATCGTCTGTGGTAGACTGGTGTGCACGTCACACACGGGAGGTATCGCACTGAGCGCCAACACAGGACACCCAACCTACGAGATCGTCGGCGAAGTGAGCCGCTTTGACGAGCGGGACAACGTGTTCTCGCGCGAGCGGCTGATCCCTGGCAGCCCCGAGGAGCGCGCCTATCACGCCGCCCACCCGGAACTGGTCAAGGTGGACCGCCGTATCGCGGCCTTCATCCAGCAGGTCAACCAACCGGGGGAGAGCGCGGCCCAGGTGGAAACCGCTTTGTACAACGCCACATTCGGCCCCGTGGCGGGGCTGGCACTGCCGGACGTGGTGGACGGCGAGGTGGCCCCCACGCGCGTGGAGGTCGACCCGGCGTGGATGGCGGCGCGCATCAAGGCGCTGGCCCGCCTGCTGGGGGCCGACGACGTGCGCATCGGCCCGCTCAACCCGGCCTGGGTCTACAGCCGCCGGGGTACACCGCCTTTCTTCCCCGACCACCGGCCCAATCCGCCCCATTTCAGCGGCCTGCCTGAGGGCTACCAGGACGTGGAATGGGGCGCTCCGGTCGAGGTCCCCCATCGCACCGCCATCTCCATGGCCTTCGCCCAGGATCATGACCTCCTAAGCACCGGCGGCACGCCGTTCTCCGACTTCGAGGTCGGGCGCGTGTACGCGCTGGGGGCGCTGGTGGCGGTGCATCTGGGTGCCTACATCCGCGCGCTGGGCTGGCCCGCCCGCGCTCACCACCTGCGCAACTACGGCGTGCTGGTCGTTCCGGTGGCGGTGGACGCCGGGCTGGGCGAACTGGGGCGCTGCGGCTACCTGATTCACCCGAGGCTGGGCGCGAACCTGCGCCTGGCGTGTGTCACGACCGACTTGCCGCTGGCGTTGGATCCGCCGGTCGACCTGGGCATCCAGGACTACTGCGACAAGTGCCTGAAGTGCGCCGTCAACTGCCCCTCGGGGGCGATTCCAAAGGGGGACAAGGTGATCGTGCGCGGCGTGCGCAAGTGGCAGATCGACCCCGAGAAGTGCCTGCTGTACTGGTCGCACCTGGGCTCGGCTTGCACGATCTGCCAGACGGTCTGCCCGCTGTCCCGGCCTCGCACGCTGCTCAACCGGGCGCTGGCGTGGATGGCGTTCCACGTCCCGGCGGCGCGGCGTCTGCTGATTCGGGCGGACGACGTGCTCCACGGCGCGCGCTTCCGCCCGGCCCCGCCGCCTGGGTGGGCGGGGTGAGGGGGAGGATGATGGGTTGGGGGCGCGACGGGGTGTGGAGCGATTGGGCATGAAGCGACGGGGCATGAAGCGATTGGGCATAGGGCGACCGGGCATGAAGTGCCCGGTCTAGAGAGCAGCGCCCGATGAATCGGGCTTGGGTGGTGGAGTACGGACTTCGAGGGTGATTGATCACCCGTCGTTCTGTAGCCCGGGGTCTTCAACCCCGGGCGGGTCTAGAGAGCGGCGCCCGATGAATCGGGCTTGGGGTGAAGGGGAGGGCGGGGTGAGGCGGAAAGCGACAGGTCGTGGAGCGACGGGGCATGAAGCGATTGGGCATAGGGCGACCGGGCATGAAGTGCCCGGTCTAGAGAGCAGCGCCCGATGAATCGGGCTTGGGTGGGGGGTATGGGCTTTGGAGGGTGATTGATCACCCGTCGTTCCGTAGCCCGGGGTCTTCAACCCCGGGCGGGTCTAGGGAGCCACACCCGATGAATCGGGCTTGGGTCGGAGGGCGGGGAACCGGCGTTCAAGGGTAGTTGATCACCCGCTGTTTCGTATGTTTGGGCGGATGATCGGTGGTGTCGCGAGCTTGACCGGATCGCGCAGTGGATGCGGATAGCGGGTTAGCAGAGTTGGCGTTTCTGTAGTGGGTGGAAGGATATCGAGCTATGACCCCTTGCCTCTAGCTGGTGCTGGGCTTGGCGGTGTTGAGCTTGTTGGCCCACCGCGCCGGGCGCGTCTGGGTGGACGCGGGCCAGCGTGGTTTCGCCTTCGCGCAGCAACTCGGCTGGGCGCTCCTGGGGGGTGTGATCCCCTCGCGCTACTGGTGGGGCGTGCGGATTGAACGGCTCTCTTCCGACGAGGCGGACGACCTCCTCGCGCGCGAGACCGAGGCGCTGGGGTTGAGCCGCGCCGATAGCCTGCGCTGCCCCCTGTGCGGCGCTGAGGTGCCTCACGCCTGGGCGCTTGCCCCCGACGGGCGTCCTACTGTCGCGCCCGGCCCCGTCGAATGCCCGCGCTGCGACTTCCGGCTCGACGCCTGCCGCCACTGCACGCACTTCCTGCCGGGCAAGGCCACGGGATCGGGGCAGCTTGGGTGGGGCGGCGGGGACGTGACCTGCGGGCGCTGCGAGCGCTACAGGGAGGCGCAGCCTATCGAGCAGGTGTGCGTGCCGGAGATGGCCCGGCGGTTGAAAGCGCGGGGTTGGGACCAGGTTCGCGCGCTGCTGTCGATCGTGGATAGCTTCGTGCCCTTCGACTTCTGCACCGCCTTCGCGCCAGAGCGCGAGCGCCTGAAGGCCAGCCGGGTGCGGTGGCCTGACGCCCGCCGAACTGCGCTCTTGCGCATGCTCGGCGAACCTCCGGCCCTGGGGACGGAAGCGCCCGAGGGGACTCCCTCGGGCGATGAACGGTGGCTGTTGTAGCCTCGTAGTTACACTTCGAGTTGCTCTTCTCTGCCACTCAGCAGCTCAGTGACTTGCTCGACCATCTCGCGGGCAGACTCTAGATTATGGTGAGCACCAGCCTGCGAGAACTCCGAGCGGTAGTCGGCATCCTCACGCAATGCCCGGGCATCATCCATATCGTCGACCAACGCCTCGTTCAGCACTCCCTCATTGACGAAGAGATGACGCATCGCCACCGAGAGGCAATAGTGGCTCTTCTCCCGGTATCCCCGGCTGTATAGCAATGCTCGGGCAGCGTGGAACATCGCGTAGTGGGACTGGATCGTGCTCCACTTGTAACTGCCGCGTTCATAACCTCCCTCTGCTTCGGCTAGATCATCCCGCGCGACCTGCAATTCCTTGGTTACCAGATAACGTGCCTCTGGCATCCTCACCAGCCAACGCTTGTCCAGGCAACGCTCGAAGTCACGATGCCAGCTCACTGATCGTCTCCCAGAGCACAATCCCTCGTTGCACCTGTGTGTAGAAGGCAGACTCCTCTTGCTTCAGCGTCACCAGTTCCTGGTTGTTCGCCACAACAGGCTGGATCTGGCGGTCGAAATGGCAATGGCTGATCACTGCCATCACCTGACCGCGGTCCGGTGCTACGATGAACAGATCCACATCACTGTCCGTTGTGTCCGTCCCCTGGGCACAACTGCCAAAGAGCACGATCCGGCGGGTCAGCGGTCGCAGCTTCTGCAACAGAGGTTCCAGTCTAGCAATTGTATCCAGGACCTTGAACTGGCGCACGAAAGGATGAAGTTCGTCAGCGGCATAGAAGTTCATCCGACCTCGCCGCTCGCGAAGCAGCAGCTCGGCCCGGTATAGAGCTCGGGTGGCCAGGTTGACCGCGCTGCGGCTGACATCGGTCTGCTCCACAATTTCCTGCTCGTAGAACGACTGACCGATGTGGCGTGCCAGGAAGCACAGCACCTGCCCCAGACTGGTGGAAAAAATCCCTTCGAACATGCATGCTCTCCGTTTATTTGGACAATAGTCCATCTGAGTGGATTATAATCCATCCTGTTGGATTGTGCAAGTCCGGGGCCACCACCGGACCGCCAAGGCGGGTGCGCTCAAGGCAGGTTCTCCAGGCGACGAGCAGTGGCTGCTGTGACGTGAACGCATCAAATCCATTCCGCCAGCGCCTCAGATGGCAGGTGGGCAGGGATCACGGACGCCACGCGCTCGCGCTGTTCCCGGTCGAGAGTCACCAGCGTGCTGCCGAAGCGCAGCGCCACCGCCGCGTAGACGGCATCGCTCCCGCGCAGCCGGTATTGCGCCGCCACGTCGGCAGCCTGCAGGGCGAGGGGTTCATCCAGCGGGATTAGGACCAGGTGTGGCAGTCCCCGTAGCTTGGTCGCGAAGCGGCGGGCCAGATCGGTGTCATCCCGGCCGCGTCCCACGGCAGCAGCCACCTCGGGCAGCAACAGCGTGGGCACGATCAGGGGCAATGCCTGCTCCTGCATCCGGGCCAAGAGGAGGCGGCTCTCTTCGTGGCCCTCTTCGTAGGGGTTGAATGCGTTCAAGAAGACGCTGGCGTCTACGGTGTACAGCGTGGCCATTGCCTGTTCTCTTGGCGCTCACTCAGAGCGCCGCATCTCCGAGAGCAGCTCGGCACCGGTCAGGGGAGACTGCCATCCCCGTCCGATCTCCTCCCCCAGTTCGCTCAATTCGTCCCAGATGGTGGCACCTGTCTCGCCGCCGACCGCGAGTTGCGTCTCGGGCGCTTCCTCCAGTGGCAGCAGTACGCCTACGGGACGTCCCCTGTAGGTGATGACGTAGCGGGCGCGGTTTTCTCGCACGTTCCGCACGATCTCCGACGCACGAGTCTTCAGTTCTCTTACTCCCACGTCCGGCATGGCCTACCTCCAATGTGGTTTCTTATGTGACTACATGCTACCATAGTTGAGGGCGGACGTCAATCTGTGAAACGCGGAGTCGCAATGCCGGAGAGATGCGGGGAGAGTAGCGCAGCTTTGCGTGTCTGCGTCGTGGCGTCTTTGCGTTGGAATCCTGCTTCAGCTTGTCCTGAGTTCGCCGTCCAGCCAGTCCAGGTAGCTCTCGCTGCCGCCGGTCACGGGCGTGACGAGGAGTTCTGGCACGTCGTAGGGGTGCAGTTCCAGGATGGCGGCCTCCAGCGCGTCGTACAGGTCCTGCCGGCTCTTGATCACGCACAGCCATTCCTCGGCCGTCTCGACCTTTCCTTGCCACCGGTAGGTGCTGGTGATGGGGCCGATGACCTGGACGCAGGTGGCCAGGCGCTTTTCGACCAGCGTGGACGCGATGGTTTGCGCGTCGGCTTTCGTCTCGGTTGTGGTGGTTAGGTGGATGAGGGTTGGCATTTCGGGTTTTTCTTGTTCCAGCTTTTGCTCTGCTTCCATCTTGGCATCTATCTCTGCCTGGTGCGCAGTGTAGAAGGCCAAGGCTTCCTTCACCTGGAATTCGGTCAATCCATATTCGTCGGCGACTTGCTCGGGCGTGAGTTTCCATTGCCGGGCGGCCACCACGATGGTCTGCACGCGGATCCCTGTGCCGCGCAGCACCGGGGTGGGCACCCCGGCCGCCCCGCGACGGTACGTGATTCTGGGGAAGGCGGGGTCATCGAGATGCTGGCGCAGCGCGCCGACTTTTTCTGCCACCGCCCACATGACGAACTGGTTGAGCGAGACGCCCTGGGAGGCAGCCCGTTGCTCCGCCTCTTTCTTTAGTTGGACCGGTAGATTCAGTGGGTAGCGCGCCATAGCGACATCCTGTTGGATAACGTATCACATAGGGTATCATATACGATGTGTAGTGCATGGTCAAGTGGCAGACGAGGTTTCTGGCTGCGCAAACGTCGCCCCGGCCTGGAAGAGCCAGGGCTGGGGATAGTCCGTCAGTCCAGCGCCGCCTGTTTTACGGCGGCGCAGCTAGGGAGACATCCTGGCCTAGGGGGAGTGGCGCTGGAGCCGCCCCGGCCTGGAAGAGCCGGGGCTGGTGATGGTCCGTCAGTCCAGCGCCGCCTGTTCTACGGCG
>CAZYSK010000110.1:0-16551 GCA_964649415.1 uncultured Anaerolineales bacterium | reverse complement strand
CGGGTGCCATCGAGGGCAAGGTTGGCGAGCGGTTCGAAGCGGGCCGGATGGGCACTTACACTATCGAGAAGGACCCGACGCGCGATGTCGGCTTGCGTGTCCTGATGGGGCCCTTCACTGTCTACGATGAGACCAACGTCGAAGGTGCAGCCGAGTAAGGTTTAACGGAACCTCAAGCCGGTGGGTAGCAGGCGAAGGCGTTTGGTACCCACCGGCCCACACTGACCCGGTCCCGTCCTGAATCAGACTCACGGCCTTTGCTGCTTATTGGTTCCTCAACAACGACACGTTTCTGGCAGAGAGGTTAGATCTATGTGCTTGAAGGACAAAGTGGCCATCGTAACTGGCGCAACGCGCGGGATCGGCAGGGCTATTGCCGTGCGCTTTGGCCAAGAGGGCGCTCGCGTCGCCGTCATCGGACGCAACGAAGAAAAGGGGCGCGAGACGGTACGCGTCGTCGAAGCGGCTGGAAGCCAGGCCATCTTTGTGCCGACCGACGTATCCGACAGTGCACAGGTGCAGGATATGGTGGGCACGGTGCTGGATCGATGGGGTCGCATCGACATCCTGGTCAACAACGCCGCCATCTGTCCCTTTGAAGGCTTCTTGGAAATGAGCGAAGCGCTGTGGAACCAGGTGCTCGATGTCAACCTGAAGGGCTACTTCCTCTGCTCCCAGGCTGTGGCCCGAGTGATGGTCGAGCAGGGCATCAAGGGACGCATCGTTGCCGTCAGCTCCATCTCGTCCGAGTTTGGCGGCAGCCAGCAGGCCCACTACTGCGCATCCAAGGCCGGCATCAATCTCCTGGTGAAATCAATGGCTATCTCACTCGGACCGTACGGCATCACCTGCAACGCCGTCCTGCCCGGCACCGTCGAGACCGACATCAATCGCGAGGCCCTATCCGACCCGGAGACCCGCAACTACTGGCTGAAACGAGGTCCGATTGGCGGCCTGGGAAAACCCGAGGACATTGCCGGACCGGTCCTCTTTTTCGCCAGCGACGACTCCGCCTGGTGCACGGGGGCGATGCTGGTGGTGGATGGCGGCGTATCCGTTAATCTGCAATAATCACGTGTTCTGTGTCCTGCAAGCCAAGCGCACGACACGCAACAGGAGGCGAAATGGCAACCTACAGCATCAAAGCCATCAAGTACTGCGAGCAATCCGTACCGACCCCACAGATGTTCTACATGTCGGGCTGGGGGGAGTGGATGGTCGCTGACTTTTTCCTGTTCGTCCTGCGCCGCGACGATGGCAAGGTGATGCTCATAGACACCGGTGTGCGCGACGTGGATGAGATCCAACCCCTGGTCGTGGCGGGTGTCGGGGATCGGGGACGCTTTCGCATGGATATGGGAACACAGAACGTGCCCCTGCTCCTGCGCCAAGAGGGCATCAACCCGGCTGACGTAGAATATGTCTTCATCACTCATTTTCATTACGACCACTGTTCCAACGCCAAGCTATTTCCCAATGCCAAGTTCGTCGTATCGCGCACCGGCTGGCACCTGACCCTCGATCCGCCGCATCCTGCGCTGACGCCTGACATCCTTTTCCCGCGTGACGTGCTGGCCTACTTTGCCGGAGAGGCCCGCGACCGCTTGATTCTGGTGGATGACGAGGCACCGGAGATCATCCCTGGCATTGGCGCCTTCTACGTCGGCGGTCACACGATGTGCAGCCAGGCTTTCACGGTCCACACCAAAGAGGGCGTGGCTGTTTTCCCCGGCGACACCATCTTCTACTATGAGAACCTGGAAAAGAATCACCCCATCGGCCTGGCCGTGGACATCGTCGAATGCTACGAGGCGATGGAGCGCGTCCGAGCTGCGGCGGACATTCTCGTCCCGCCGCACGATCCGGTGCTGCTGCAGAAGTACCCGGATGGAATCATCGTTGGGGATTGATAGCCAGACTGGTCCATCTTGGAGATTGGACCAGTCGAAAGCGAGAGAATATGCCCAAACTGGAAACAGCTCACATTGACAACTGCACGGTGTACCACCTCCCTGGCCGCGACTGGTTCTATCTGCTGGGGCCGCAGAACTGCTCGACCAGGAACTTGACCTTCGGCCTGGCTGAGTTCCCCGGCGGCACGCTGGCTGAGGCCCACACCCACGACACTCAGGAAGAGATCTTGTATACCCTCTCCGGCGTGGGGGCCATCGTCGTCGGCGAGAAGGAAGTCCGCATGGAGCCGGGCGTCGCTGTATTCATTCCGCCGGGGTTGGCCCACCAGATCCGCGTGGACGGGGACGAGCCGCTTACAGTGGTGACCCTATTCTCGCCGCCGGTGATCCCTGGGGCCTACGATCCCAGCAAAGGGTAGGCTCGGTGAGCGAGTACTTGGTCGGTCGCACCGCTCTGGTAACGGGAGCGGCGCGGGGCATTGGTCTTGCCATCGCCAGCGCCCTGGCTGGGGGCGGCGCGAACGTGGCCCTGGTGGACGTGGACGCAGCGGCGCTGAACAGGGCGGCTCGTCTTGCCAGCCAAGATGCCCTACCCATCCAGGCGGATGTCAGCCGTCGAGACGATGTGCAGCGCTCTGTCGATACCACCGTTGAACGCTTTGGCGGGTTGGACATCTTGGTCAACAATGCCGGTATCTGTCCGTTGACCGGCTTTGCCGAGATTGACGAGAACGAATGGGATCGCGTGTTGGCGGTCAACCTTAAGGGAGCTTTTCTCTGCTGCCAGGCGGCGTTGCCCTACCTGCGGCGCAGCGGTCGGCAGGGGCGTATCGTCAACGTCGCCTCTGTGGCAGGCCAGATGGGCGGCGTGGCCATCGGTGCGCATTACGCTGCCTCCAAAGCGGGTTTGATCGGCTTGAGCAAATCGCTGGCTCGACTGCTGGCCGCCGATGGCGTGACCGTCAACTGTGTAGCGCCCGGCACCACCGAGACTGATCTCACAGCCTCGTGGTCCGAAAGCGTGAAAGCCAGTGTCAGGGCTCAGATCCCCATGGGCCGGTTCATACAAGCGGAGGAAGTAGCAAAGGCGGTCGAATTCCTCTGTTCGCCAATGGCTGGCGCCATCACAGGCGCGACTATTGATGTCAACGCTGGTTTGTTGATGAGATAGCGAGATGTAGAGCTCAGCAGCCGAAAGGGGGAAGATGAAACGCGAAGGGTTGAGCCACGACCGGCTGGCCGATATGTACCACCGCATGTGGCTCATTCGCTATTTTGACCGGAGCGCCATGGAGCAGTACCAGTACGGCCGCATGCGAGGCACGACCCACGCCTACATCGGCGAGGAGGCCGTGGCCGTCGGCGCTTGTGCGGCCCTTGACCATGGCGATTATATCACCAGCACTCATCGCGGCCACGGCCACTGCCTGGCCAAGGGCGGCGATCCGAAGCTGATGATGGCCGAGTTGCTGGGCAAAGCTACCGGCTATTGCAGGGGCAAGGGCGGCTCGATGCACATTGCCGATCTGGACCTGGGCATCCTGGGGGCCAATGGCATCGTCGGCGGCGGCATCGGTATCGCCACTGGTGCAGCCTATTCGGCCGACCTGCGCGACAGCGGCCAGGTCGCTGTCTGCTTTTTCGGCGACGGGGCCAGCAACCAGGGCGTGTTGATGGAAGCCGCCAACATGGCCGCCCTGTGGAAACTGCCCGTCATCTACCTCTGTGAGGAGAACAAGTACGCCGAGTTCAGCCCCAGCTTGCCCTTCATCGCCGTCGAGCGCATCGAGCAGAAGGCCCGAGCCTTTGGTTTGCCCGGTCTCACGGTGAACGGCAACGACGTGTTGGCTGTATACGAGGCAGTGCGCCAGGCCGCCGGGAGAGCGCGGCGCGGTGATGGCCCGACACTCCTGGTCGCTCAAACCTACCGCATCGAAGGCCACACCGTCGGCGACCCGCTCACCTATCGTCCCAAGGGTGAAGCTGAGGCATGGAAGTCGCCCGAGCGGGACCCGATCAGCCGCTTTGGCCTCTACCTGGTCGAGCAAGCAGGCTTTGCGGAAGAGGAGTTAGAGATGCTACAGCGGGGGGCCGAAGACGAAATTGGGGCTGCGGTCGAGTTTGCCATCAACAGTCCAGATCCTGAGGTGGCATCGTTGTGGGAAGACGTGTATGCTTGAAATCTGAGGCGATGCGATGACAATCCGGCGATTGCAGTACAGACAGGCGCTCAATGAGGCGCTCCACGAAGAGATGGCACGCGATCCAGTGATCTGCATGCTGGGTGAAGACATTGGCAGCTACGGTGGCCCTTTCAAGATCACCGAGGGTCTGTACGAACGCTTTGGCGAAAAACGGGTACGCGATACGCCCATCTCTGAGGCCGGCTTCTGTGGGCTCGCTGTCGGAGCGGCAATAACTGGCCTACGCCCTGTGGTCGAGGTGCTATATGTGGACTTTGTCACCCTGGCTATGGACCAGATCGTCAACCAGGCGGCCAAGGCACGCTATATGTTCGGCGGCAAGGCCTGCGTGCCGCTGGTCATCCGCGCCCAGGGTGGCGGCGGGCGCGGCAACGCTGCTCAGCACTCGCAGAGCCTGGAAATGTGGTTCGTCCACGTACCCGGCCTGGTCGTCGTTCAGCCTTCGACGCCCTACGATGCCAAAGGGCTACTCAAGTCAGCCATCCGCGACGACAACCCGGTGCTTTTTCTGGAGCACAAGCTGCTGTACAATACCACCGGCCCGGTGCCCGACGAGGAGTATCTCGTGCCCATCGGCGTGGCCGACGTGAAACGGGCCGGCGATGACGTGACCATTGTCGCCACCTCGCGGATGGTGTTGTTCGCCCTGGACGCCGCCGAGGAGCTGGCGCGAGGGGGAATCGAGGCCGAGGTGATCGACCCACGCACCCTCAAGCCGCTCGACATCGAGACCATCATCCGCTCGGTGCAGAGGACAGGACGACTGGTGGTGGTCAACGAGGGACACCTGACCGGCGGCTTCACCGCCGAGGTGGCTGCTCGGGTGCAACGGGAGGCTTTCGACTGGCTGGACGCACCCATTATGCAAGTGGCCACCGAGGATGTACCCCTGCCCTATGCCGGTCCTTTAGAACTAGAGGCGATTCCCAATGAACAAGACATCGTCAATGCCGCGCGAAGCATCGTCTACTGATTCGAGACGGAGGGATAACAGAATGAAGCGCATAGGATTTCTGCTGAAGGTCAAAGAGGACAAAATCGAGGAGTACAAGAAGCGCCATGAAGCGGTCTGGCCGGAGATGCTCGACGCGTTGCGGCGCACCGGTTGGCGCAACTACTCACTGTTCATGCGCGAGGACGGGCTCCTCTTTGGCTACTTCGAGACCCCGGACAGCTTCCAGGCCGCCCTAGAGGGTATGGCTCAGGAGGAGATCAATGCCAAGTGGCAGGATTTCATGGCCCCCTACTTCGAGGGGCTGGGTGGTGCCCACGCCGACGAAAGCATGGTCGAGTTGGAAGAGGTTTTTCACCTGGACTGAGCGAGTGGAAGAGGAGCCAGTAGATAAGGAGGGTGAGAGATGAATTCGAAAGAACGTGTGCAGACCGCACTATTCCGCACGGGGGTTCCCGACCGTGTGCCCATCCAGTTCGACCTGTGCCGCTCGCTGCTGGAGGATTTCGGCCAGAAATACGGCATCCCGGTGCACTATACGACTTCTTACTTTGAAGATTTGACCTATCGCATCTCGGCTAACGAGTTGCGCACGGCCATGGGCAGCGACTGTGTCGTCGTCGGCGGCAGCATTCCTTCGGGCTACAGCCACCCCACGACCGAGGACGGCTGCATCATCAACGAGTTCGGCATGAAGATGCGCCAGGGACCGCTCTACATGGAAGTCATCGAGTCGCCCCTGCGCGGCGTGTCGTCGGTGGAGGAAGTCAAGAGCTTTTCCTTCCCCGATCCCTTGGCCGCCGGGCGTTTTGATGACGCTGCCAAGTACATCGCCAAGTATAAAGACGACTATTTCATCATCGGTGACCTGGAGCTGACCATGTTCGAGATGTCGTGGCACATAGTGGGCATGGAGAAGTTCCTGATGGACCTGGCCATGGGCGAAGCCTATGTCGGCGCGCTCCTGGACCGAGTCAAGGAGTTCAGCATCGGCGTTGGTAAGAAGCTGGTGGAGCTGGGCGTGGACGGCATCTGGACCGGCGATGATTTCGGCACACAAACAGGGATGATGATCTCGCCCAAGATGTGGCGCAAGATCTTCAAACCACGCTTTGCCGAGGTGTTCGCCGAGCTCAAGGCTGCCAGTCCGGATGTGCTGATCATGTATCACTGTGATGGGGCCATAGCGCCCATCCTTGACGATCTGGCCGAGATCGGTTTGGACGTGTTCAACCCGGTCCAGCCCAACGTGCCTGGCCACGAGCCGAAAGAGTTGAAGGCCAAGGTCGGTGACAAACTGGCCTTCTGGGGGGCGATCGACCAGCAGTATCTGCTGCCCAACGGCACCCCTGAAGGGATTGAGGCCGACGTGGCTGAAAAGATCCGGGTGTTGGGCGCGGGCGGCGGCTATATGTGCTCGCCGGCCCACATTGTGCAGTCCGATACTTCGATGGAGAGCGTAGAGGCGTTCATCGCCGCCGCCAAGAAGCATGGTGTGTACGACTAGAGAAACGGGGAAGAACATGAACCAACAACCCACAGAGAAGCAGATCCGAGATGCCTACACCCTGGCCCAGGAGCGCTACGCCAAGCTCGGCGTGGACACCAACGCAGCGCTGACCCGGCTGGCCCAGATATCTATCAGCTTGCACTGCTGGCAGGGCGACGACGTGGCCGGTTTCGAGAATCCCGACGGCGAACTGGGGGGCGGCATCGCGGCCACGGGCAACTATCCCGGTAAGGCGCGAAACGCCGACGAACTGCGCAGCGACCTGGACAAGGCTTACAGCCTCATCCCCGGCACCCACCGGCTCAACCTGCACGCCATCTATGCGGAGACCGACGGCCAGCAGGTTCCGCGCAACGAGCTTCAGGCCGGGCATTTCGCCCGATGGGTGGATTGGGCCAAAGCCAGCAACCACGGCGTCGACTTCAACCCGACTTGCTTTTCCCATCCCCTGGCCGAAGACGGCTTCACATTGGCCAGCTACGACGAGGCTATCCGCCAGTTCTGGATCGAGCACTGTATCGCCTGTCGCAAGATCGGGGAGCATTTCGGGCGAGAACTGGGCACGCCCTGCGTGACCAACATCTGGATTCCCGACGGGTACAAGGACACGCCCGTGGACCGAAAGACACCCCGTCTGTTGCTCAAGGATTCCCTGGACAGGGTATTAGCCGAGGAGATCGATCCCGCGTATAATCTCGACGCCATCGAGAGCAAGCTCTTCGGCATCGGTTCGGAAAGCTACGTGGTCGGCTCGCACGAGTTCTACCTGGGCTACGCAGTCGCCAACAGTGTACTCTTGTGCTTGGACAGTGGTCACTTCCATCCCACGGAGGTGATCTCAGACAAAATCTCGTCGGTCTTGACGTTCTTGGACGAGATTCTGCTGCACGTCAGCCGGGGGGTGCGCTGGGACAGCGACCACGTGGTCATCCTCTCGGACGAACTGCAAGCCATTGCACAAGAGCTCGTGCGTGGCGAGTTCCTGGACCGCGTGCACATCGGTTTGGATTATTTCGACGCCAGCATAAACCGGGTGGCGGCCTGGGTCATCGGCACCCGCAATACGTTGCGGGCGCTACTGATGGCTTTGCTAGAACCCATCGATCAACTGCGGGATCTGGAGATGTCGAGCGACTATACGGCCCGACTGGCGTCGTTTGAAGCGCTCAAAGGCATGCCGTTTGGCGCAGTGTGGGACTACTTCTGCTTGCAGCAGGGAGTTCCTGTGGGGATCGGTCTCTTGGACGAGATACGAGCGTATGAGCAGCGAGAACTCTCAAAGCGGATCTGAAACCAATACTTGAATTGAGGCGCTTGGCGACTGGAGGGATAGCTCTGCACTGGACTGGGGTGGCTATTGGGAGACCTACTGAGTGGAGGAACCATCCCTATGTAGGGCAGATTCCCATATCTGCTGCCAGATGGGCGCGGGTAGACCTCCCTACGAATTTACCAAGATTGCGTGCGGTGCTACCTCTGGAAGACCATTTGGCAAAAAGACGGAGATAGTCTATTATGTTACGTGATGCTTTGACACAACTCGTCGCTATGTCGAACAACCTGGGCGATCCGGCCCTGGATTACGCGATTCTGGGCGAGGGCAACACGTCAGCCCGCGCCGATGCAGATACTTTCTGGGTTAAGGCCAGCGGCACTGAGCTGCGTACTGCGGTGACGAGTGACTTCGTGCGAGTCCAATTCGATCGCGTGCTGGATCTGCTGGAGGGTGGTGACTTGGGCGACAATGAGGTCGCAGCCGGGTTGGAAGCAGCCAGAGTAGACGTGACCTCGGTGGCCCGCCCTTCGGTGGAGACAGTGCTACACGCTATCGCCCTGCAATTGGAGGGGGTGAACTTCGTCGGGCACACGCACCCCACCGCAGTCAACGCTGTCCTTTGCTCTGAGAAAGTTGAGGAGGCGGTCTCTGGGCGGCTCTTTCCCGATGAGATCGCTTACTGCGGGTGGGCCCCGGTCTACATCCCATACACCGATCCCGGCCTGCCCTTGGCCCGCAAGTTCCGCGATTTGATCGACCGACATGTTCGCGACGTTCACGAGGTCCCCAAAGTCATCCTGATGCAGAATCACGGTTTCATCGCCCTGGGGCAAACAGCGCGGCAGGTGGAAGACATCACAGCGATGTACGTCAAGGTGGCCCGCGTGCTGCTGGGAACATACGTGCTGGGTGGCCCGCACTTCCTCAGCACGACAGCCGCCGCGCGTATCCATACCCGGCCGGATGAACTGTACCGCCGGAAAGAACGAGGACATCAATAGCTGGCTTTCTCATGGAGGGCGGATGATGGTACCACGTCAGCTCAGCTTCCTGGCCCTGGATTTGGGCGCCGAGAGCGGTCGCGCGATGCTCGGGCAGTTCGACGGCGAGCGCCTACGGCTTGCCGAAGTGCACCGGTTTCCTAACGGTCCGGTGCGCCTGCCAAGTGGCTTGCACTGGGATGCGCTGCGCCTGTGGACGGAGATCAAGAGTGGCCTGAGCCTGGCTATTCGGGAACATGGGGCAAACCTCGTCGGCATCGGACTTGACACGTGGGGGGTGGACTTCGGCCTGCTCGATCGACACGGCGTGTTGATCTCCGATCCTTATCACTACCGCGACAGCCGGACCGATGGCATGGTACAGGAGGCCTTCCGCCGTGTGCCCCGCGAAGAGATATTCGAGCGGACCGGTATCCAGTTCATGGCCATCAACAGCCTGTATCAACTGCTCTCGATGGCCATCAGTGATTCGCCGGCCCTCGACATCGCTGATACCTTCCTGACCATGCCCGATCTATTCAACTACTGGCTCACCGGGCGCAAGGCGTGCGAATTCAGCATCGCCACCACCACCCAGTGTTATGATCCACGAGCGGGTGATTGGGCTACGCCATTGATCGAGGAGATGGGCATCCCCTCCCATATCTTTCCCGAAATCGTGCCGCCAGGGGCCGTCCTGGGCGAGATGTCGCCGTCGGTAGCCGAGGAAGTAGGGGGGAGTGGCCTTTCCGTCATCGCCCCCGGCTGCCACGACACCGCTCTGGCGGTCGCCGCAGTCCCCGCCGAGGAAGGCGACTTCGTGTACATCAGCTCCGGCACGTGGTCACTGGTGGGTGCGGAGATCTCGGAGCCGATCATCAACGAACACAGCCTGGCCTTCGACGTCACCAACGAGGGAGGGGTTGGTGGAACCTTCCGTTTCTTGAAGAACACGACGGGACTATGGATTGTACAGGAGTGTCGCCGCACGTGGGCGCGCCAGGGTGAGGACTTCTCGTACGATGACCTGACGCAGATGGCGGCCCAAGCGCCCCCTCTCCAGTCGGTCTTTGACCCCGACTACCATGAGTTCCGGAAACCCGGTGATATGCCGGCGCGCATCCGGGCCTTCTGTCAACGGACCGGTCAGCCGGTCCCGCAGAGCAAAGGAGCGGTCGTCCGTTGTGTGTTGGAGAGCCTGGCGCTCAAGTACCGCTGGGTAATCGAGGGGCTGGAGGCGATACTGGGGCGTCACTTGGAGCCCGTCCACATCGTCGGCGGTGGAACACAGAACCGGCTGCTGAATCAGTTCGCTGCCAATGCCACCGGCCGCCCGGTGGTGACCGGCCCCGTTGAGGCCACGGCGGCCGGCAACGTGCTTATGCAGGCGCTGGCGCTGGGTCACATCGGCTCGGTGGGTGAGATCCGCCAGGTGGTGCGCAACTCCTGCGACGTGGTCGCCTATGAGCCAACCGGCAGGGCGGAATGGGATGACGCCTATGACCGCCTGCTGCGCGTTATACACGTGAGGTGACCGGCACTTATCATCACCCAAACTGCGTTCAAGTGCCGGTCACCTGAACGGTTACGTCCGAGGAGGCCCAAGATTAGCGCCCAAACCGACGATCCGAAAGTCAGCAGTCTGGAAGCGAAATTGAATGACCTTGTCCCCGTCGTCCGCGCCCAGGCGCTGGCACAACTGATCTCGCTGGCCGAACAAGGATCCATCCCACTGGAACCGGAGACCGACCTGGCCAACATGCACTGCCACACCTTCTTCTCTTTCAACGCCTACGGTCACTCACCCACCTCACTGGCCTGGCTGGCCAGGCGACGCGGTTTCAAACTCATGGGCATCGTGGATTTTGACGTGCTGGACGGGGTGGATGAGTTTCTCGACGCCTGCGACGCCGTCGGGGTGTACGGCAGCGCGGGGATGGAGACCCGCGTCTACGTCCCGGAGTTTGCGACGCGTGAGATCAACTCTCCCGGCGAGCCGGGGGTCTACTACCACATGGGCATCGGGTTCACCTCGAGCCAGGTGCCGGAGCCGGTGGCGGGTATACTCGCACAGATGCGCCAGCGGGCTGCGCGGCGCAACCGGGGCATGGTAGAGCGCGTCAACGCCCACCTGGACCCGGTGACGATTGACTACGAGCGAGACGTGCTGCCCTTGACCCCGGCGGGGAACGCCACCGAGCGCCACATGGTCCTGGCCTACGTGAGCGCAGCGGAGCGCAAGGTCTCGGACCCGGTGCGCTTCTGGGCCGACAGGCTGGACGTCGCGCGAGACCAGGTGGAGGCCCTCATGGGCGACACAGGTGGTAGGGGCGCGGTTGCCGCGCCCAAGTTTCAGAACCTGATCCGCGCGAAGTTGATGAAGCGCGGGGGCGTGGGGTACGTCCGGCCTAGTCCCGATACGTTCCCCTCGGTGGACGAGGTGAACAGGTTAACGGTGGCGTGCGGCGCGCTGCCCTGCGCAACCTGGTTGGACGGCACCTCGGCCGGCGAGCAGGCGATGGGTGAGTTGTTGGAGCTCTTGATGGCCAAGGGCGTGGTGGCGCTCAACATCGTCCCGGACCGCAACTGGAACATCGCGGACGACGAGACCCGTCGTCTGAAGGTGCAGAACCTGTACGACGTCGTCCGGCTGGCGCAGGAGTTGGCGCTGCCGCTGAACGTGGGCACGGAGATGAACAGCTTCGGGCAGAAGCTGATTGACGACTTCGACGCACCGGAACTGGCCCCGGTGCGCGAGGCGTTCCTGGATGGTGCCTATTTCATCTATGGGCACACCGTTCTGCAGCGTGCGCTGGGGCTGGGCTATCAAAGCGAGTGGGCCCAGGTCCACCTGCCACAGGTGCGCGAGCGCAACGATTTCTACACTAGCGTGGGGTACCGCGTGCCGCCAGGGGAACCAGGCCAGCAGAAGCTCGGACGGCTGGTCGCGACGATGTCGCCCGCTGAGATACTCGCGGGGTTGGACGGTTAGGAAACCCGGTTTTCTGCCAACGGGAAGACGTTGGGCGTCTTGCGTCAAACGTCTTGCGTCAAGCGTAGGATGTCAAACGTCAACTGGAGGTCAGAAGATGAACGCGTCACACCCAACCTACCAATCTACCAATTCACCAACTTACCAACTGGGACTGGGTAATCTAGCGTTGCTTTCGGACGCTGAGACGCGCTCTATCTCGGCCGAGAATCCGACGGGCGAAAAGGGCGCCGGGGCGAAGGCTGTGCCCGACGCGGATAGCCCCGCCTCCGTGTTGGGGCGCGGCTGGAAGGTGCGGCCCTGCATTACACTGGAGCCCGGCACCACCACGACATTGGCGGACGTCGAGGGGCCGGGACTCATCCAGCACATCTGGATCACGGTCAAGCCTGAGGCGTACCGGGACACGGTGCTGCGCTTCTACTGGGACGGGGAGGAGACCGCATCGGTCGAGGTCCCACTAGGCGACTTCTTCTGCAACGGGCACGGGCTGCGCTACAACGTGAACTCGTTGCCCGTCGCGGTGAACCCTTCAGGGGGCTTCAACTGCTATTGGCCCATGCCCTTCCGCGAGCGGGCGCAGGTGACCATCGAGAGCCAGCATCGGGAGCCGATTGATGGCTTCTTCTACCAGATCACCTACAGCCTGACGGACGTCCCGGACACAGCCGCCTACCTCCACGCCCAGTGGCGGCGTTCCATGACGACGCGGGGGTATCCGGAGCACGTCATCCTGGAGGGCGTGCGGGGACGGGGGTACTACGTGGGCACCTTCCTGGCCTGGACGCAGCTCTCCAACGGCTGGTGGGGGGAGGGCGAGGTCAAGTTCTACGTGGACGGCGACGCGGACCATCCCACCATCTGCGGCACCGGCACGGAGGACTACTTCGGTGGTGCGTGGTGCTTTGATGGGGAGACCTACTCCACACCCTTCTTGGGTTATCCTCTCTACCGCAAGGAGCCGGGCGAGGTGCCCCGGCACGGGCTCTATCGCTGGCACGTGCCGGACCCCATCCGCTTCCAGCGGGACCTGAAGGTGACGATCCAGGCTCTCGGCTGGCGGCCCAACCGGACGTTCGAGCCACTCACCGACGACATCGCTTCGGTCGGCTACTGGTACCAGACGGAGCCCCACACAGCATTCCCCGAGTTGCCACCGGTTCACGAGCGATGGTCTCGCTGACCTGCCCGCGAGGTTCGGGGAACACACACAGGAGGTAAACCCATGGCAGAATGGTTTTCGGGCCACGTGAGCGCCAATGGCATCAAGATACACTACTGGCGCACGGGGGGAGACAAACCCCCCGTGGTGCTCTCGCACGGAATCACGGATATCGGGTTATGTTGGACGCGCGTCGCTCGGGACTTGGAGGCGGACTATGACGTCATCATGCCCGACGCGCGGGGGCATGGTTTCTCGGACGCGCCTGATGCGGGCTATTCCTCAGAGGACCATGCCGCCGACCTGGCGGACCTGGTCCGGGCGCTCGGCCTGGAGGAGCCCGCGCCGGCGCTCCTCGGGCATTCGATGGGCGCCGCGACGGTGGCCGCCACGGCGGCGCACTACCCGGACCTGGTGCGCTGCGCGATCCTCGAGGACCCACCCTGGATGGCGGGTCATCTCGGCGGGTCCCCCGAGGAGCGGGCTGCCAGAGTCGAGGCGTGGCGGGCTGATGTGCTTGAGCGGAAGGCTCAGACGCGTGAGGAACTCATCGCCTTCTGTCACGCCCAGAACCCTGCCTGGGCAGAGGTGGAGTGCGCTCCCTGGGCGGATTCCAAGCTCCAGTTGAACCTGAGGGCGCTCCAGGCGGTTGGCGAGCACCTCACGCGCTGGCAGGACGTCGTTCGCAAGATCGCCTGTCCCATCCTCTTGATCACGGCAGACCCCGGCATGGGTGCTATCGTCACCCCCGAGGTGGCCCAGGAGGCCGCCGGCCTGTGGCGCAGTGGCCGGGTGGTGCACATCAGCGGCGCGGGGCACAACATCCGGCGTGAGCAGTACGGGAAATACCTGGAGGCGGTCACCGCATTCTTGATGGAGGTGTAGTGAATGTCCGACACATTGGCTGATTTCCGGCGCGGTGATGCGCCGCTGCCCGAGCGAAATCGTGTCTGGCCGCTGTACGGGGCGGGCATAGAGAACCTGGGGCGCGACGGGCGTCCGATCGACGTTCCGATGCCACGATATGGCCCCGACGAGCTGTTGGTGCGTCACGATGCCTGCGGTCTCTGCTTCTCTGACATCAAGATCATCCGGCTGGGCGAGGACCATCCGCGCATCTTCCGCGATATGCAGAAGGACCCGGTCGTGCAGGGCCACGAGGTGGCCATGACCGTCGTGGGGGTGGGCGAGAACCTGCGCGACCGGTACAAGCCGGGCGATCGCTTCATCATCCAGGCCGACATCTACGTGGACGGCGTGAACCTGGCGTACGGCTACATGATCCAGGGCGGGTTGTCCCGCTACAACGTGATTGACCAGCGGGTGCTCAACGGCGACGACGGCAACTATCTCATCCCCGTCCAGCCCGGCACCGGCTACGCCGAGAGCGCCCTCACCGAACCGTGGGCCTGCGTCATCGCCAGCTACCAGTTGCCCTATCGCACCACGCTGAAGCCGGGCGGCACGACGTGGATCGTCGGCGGCGCGGCCTCCGGCGACGCGCACTATACCATCGGCGCGGGTTTCGACGAGAGGGCGCACCCGGCTCGCTTGCTGTTGACAGACGTGCCCCCCACCTTTGCCGCATGGCTGAGGGAGCGGGCAGCAGCGCTGGGCGTGGAGGTCGCGGACGTAGATCGTGTGTCTGGGGCGGCGGATCAGAAACCAGGTTTTCCGGAAAAAACCTGGTTTCACCGTGCGTCCGTGGACGACATCGTCCTGTTGCGGCCTGACGCTGGCCTGATCGAGGCCGTCAGCCCTTACCTGGCCGACGGCGGCATCGTGGCCCTCGTCGCCGGCGAGCCGCTGGACCGCAAGGTCCAGGTGGACATCGGGCGCACGCACTACAACGGGTGGCTGTACGCCGGCGGGGCGGGGCCGGACATCGCCCGCGCCTACGACCGCGTGCCGGTGCGCTCTGAACTCAAGCCAGGCGGCCGGGCCTGGTTCGTCGGCGCGGGGGGGCCGATGGGACGGATGCACGTCCAGCGTGCCATCCAGATCGCCGACGGCCCCGCCACCATCCTTTGCACCGACGTCAGCACGCCGCGCCTGGACGACCTGCGCGCCACTTTCGCCGCCGAGGCACAGGCCAAGGGCGTCCATCTCGTGTGCCTTAACCCGCTCGAAAAGGATGCGTACGCGTCGGGGATGGCCGCCTTCGAGGAGCTGGGCTTCGACGACATCATCGTGCTGGCACCGGTGCCGGCCGTTGTCTCGGAGGCAAACGCGTACCTGGCTCCTGGGGGCGTGATGAACATCTTCGCTGGCGTGGCACGTGGCACGAGCGCCGCCCTGGACCTGAGCGCCGTGTACCTGAGGGACGTGCGCATCATCGGGCACTCGGCCTCGACCATCGACGACCTGCGGCTGATGCTGCACCAGGCGGAGTCGGGCGAGCTTTCGCCCAACCGGTCGGTGGCGGCGGTGGGCTCGCTCGATGCGGCCCGCGATGGGCTGCAGGCGGTGATGGACGCCGTCTATCCGGGCAAGATCGTGATCTACCCGCAGATCAAGGACTTCCCTCTCACGGCGGTACCTGACCTGAAGGACACGCTGCCCAGCGTGTACGCCAAGCTGAAGGACGGGCGCGAGTGGACGCGCGAGGCCGAGGAGGAGTTCCTGCGGCTGATGCTGGCTTAGGCACAATCCGGCTTCTGACTTGCGGGCACCGCGTTCGTAGAAGCACGGCACGATGCGGATTGGTTACTATTCAGGTGGGACGCACTTCCTGGATCGAAAACGCGGACGCGGACGTCCGCCTTTGATGGCCATTGAAGCGTTTGTAAGTCCTGGAAGTCGAATTCTCGAACGAAAACCAAGTGCGTCCCACCTTGGCTGAGAGGTTACTATGGGCAACACGCGGATAGAAAGCACCCGATTACTAGACCGAATCGCCATCGTCACCGGCGGCGCGCAAGGGTTGGGCGAGGCTATCTGCCGCCGGCTGGCCCGCGAGGGGGCCCACGTCATCGTCGCTGACCTGAACGTGGAGGGCGCCGAGCGCGTCGCTGCCCGCATCGCGGCGGAGACAGACCGGCGCGCGGTCGCCGTCCAAGTGGACGTGAGCGCCGAGCAGCAGGTCGAGGCCATGGTGCAGCGGGCCGTGGACGAGTTTGGGCGGCTGGACATCCTGGTCTCCAACGCCGGCATCCTCATCGCCGAGGCGGTGGACGCGTTCCCAGCCGAGAAGTGGCGGGCCGTGATGACCGTCAACCTGTTCGGCTACTTCCTATGCGCCAAGCACGCGGCCCGGGTGATGAAAGCCCAGCGCAGCGGTGTCATCCTGCAGATCAACTCCAAGTCGGGCAAGAAGGGCAGCTACAAGAACTCGGCCTACGCCGCCTCCAAGTTCGGCGGCATCGGCCTGACGCAGAGCATCGCGCTGGAACTGGCCGAGTACAACGTGCGTGCCAATTCCATCTGTCCCGGCAACCTGCTGGACTCACCGCTGTGGGTGAACTCGCTGTACAAGCAGTACGCCAAGAAGTGGGGCATCACCGAGGAGGAGGTGCGCCAGAAGTACGTGGACCAGGTGCCGATGAAGCGCGGCTGCACCTAC
>CAZYSK010000109.1:0-16699 GCA_964649415.1 uncultured Anaerolineales bacterium | reverse complement strand
CCCTGGGTTGCGGCTTCGGTCTAGCTGGGTTGCGCTATTCGCTGCGAAAGCCCGATGTTGCGGCATTTG
The DNA here is from genome assembly GCA_964649415.1 of uncultured Anaerolineales bacterium. Taxonomy (GTDB): domain Bacteria; phylum Chloroflexota; class Anaerolineae; order B4-G1; family B4-G1; genus CAZYSK01. The sequence goes on along the minus strand of CAZYSK010000109.1, from coordinate 16,630 downwards.
AGCAATCGATTACAATATGAAGACACAGGAGGAACAGTGATGGCGACAAAAGAAAATGGGTCCCGGCTGCTGATCACACACGCTCGCCTGGCTACGCTGGGCAGTTCCCCTCGCATCATCGAGGACGGCGCAATGCTCGTCAGGCATGGCCGTATCGCTGCACTGGGCACGACTGCCGAGTTAGCTGCGCGTTATCCTGGGGCAGAGCGCTGGGACGCGGCTGGCCAATTGGTGCTCCCCGCTTCCATCTGTGCCCACACGCACTTCTACGGGGCCTTCGCCCGCGGCATGGCTATCCCAGGCGACCCACCTGCTGACTTCACCCAGATCCTCGATCGGCTCTGGTGGCGGTTGGACAAAGCGCTCACGTTGGAGGATGTGCGCTACTCGGCACTGGTCTGCCTGATAGATGCAATCCGGCACGGCACGTGCACGCTGATTGACCATCACGCCAGCCCCAACGCAATCCCGGGGTCGCTCGACGCGATCGCTGAAGCGGTGCAGGAGGCGGGCCTGCGGGCCTGCCTGTGCTACGAGGTCACCGATCGCGACGGGACCTCGCGAGCCCAGGCCGGCATCGCGGAAAATGTACGCTTTGCGAAGGCCCTGCGCTCCGGCCCCACGGCCCAAGTCGCGAGCAGCTTCGGTCTGCACGCGTCGCTGACGCTATCTGACGGAACGCTGGCCGACTGCGTCGCCGCCGGGGCGGGTTTGGGCCTGGGCTTTCATATCCACGTCGCCGAGGGTATCGCTGACCAGGAGGATTCGCTGCGCAAGTGCGGCCAGCGGGTCGTCCGCCGTCTGCACGATGCCGGCGTCCTGGGCCCCCGCACGCTGGCCGTTCACTGCGTTCACGTGGACGAGAGCGAAATCGCCCTGTTGGCGGAGACTGGCGCCTGGGTCACACACCAGCCGCGCTCCAACATGAACAACGGTGTGGGAGTGGCACCGGTCGAAGCGATGCTCCGCGCCGGGGTGAACGTTGGCCTGGGCAACGATGGTTTCTCTAACCAGATGTTCGCTGAGATGAAGGCGGCGTACCTGGTGCATAAGCTGGCCCAGCGCGACCCTCGAGCGATGCCCGGCGATCTGGTGATGCGCTTGGCCTACACCGACAACGCGCGCCTGGCGCGTGTTTTCTGGCCGGAGACGGAACTAGGCGAGTTGCGCGAGGGCGCTAGCGCGGATTTGGTCTTCCTGGACTACCACCCCACGACTCCGTTGACGGCGGCCAACCTGCCGTGGCATCTGATCTTCGGTGTCGAGGCATCCGCGGTGACGGCCACCGTCTGCACCGGGCGGGTGCTGATGCGTGACCGTCACATATTGGCGCTCGACGAGGAAGCGATTACCACGCGTGCGCGAGAGTTGGCGGCGCAGGTGTGGCGGCGGGTCTGACTACCCCGGTTACTTCATACCTCTATCGCCTCTGGAATCACGATGGGGCGACTTCTGGTTTCCTTGTACAGGAATCTCGATAGAGCTGTCTGTATCTGCTTCTCAACCTGCTCCGGGGGGGTTCCAGGCTTGGCCGATGCCGCGGACAAGGTGACCTGTTTGGCCTGGGCCATCAGGTCTTCCGCGTCGGGGGCGAAGACGAAGCCACGTGTGATCAGACGCGGATCTCCCACGGGCCGACCCGTCTGGCGATTGTAGCGGATGATAGGGGCCACGAAACCGTTTCGTCCCAGCGCTTCCCGTTCGCGCATCAACCTGGGCCCAATCTCGCCTACGCGCGTTCCATCTACGAAGACGTATCCACCGGGCAAGCGCTCTCCGATCTCCAGTCGCTCGCTCAAGGTCAGCACATAGCCGTTCTCGACCACGCCGATGTTCTCCTCGGGGATGCCGACTTGGTGTGCGAGGTTGCCGTGCTGCCTGAGGTGCCGCAACTCGCCGTGAATGGGGATGAAGAAGCGCGGACGAAGTATGTTGATCAGTAGTTTCTGCTCCTCCTGACTGGCGTGGCCCGATACGTGCACGGGAGCCAGCGGATCATAGCGCACGTCTGCACCTCTTTGGAACAGGCGATTGATCACACGGTGAATCAGTTCCTCGTTGCCGGGGATCGTGTGCGAGGATAGTACCACCGTGTCCTTCTCTTGGATGCGCAGTGAGGAGTGTTGCCCGACTGCCAGACGGCCCAGAACGGCCATCGGCTCACCCTGGGAGCCTGTCGCCATGATGACTGTCTCACGGGCGGGCACCTTCTTGATCTCACCCAGCGAGAGCAGCATGCCATCGGGAACCTTGAGGTAGCCCAGTTGGCGGGCCATCTTGGTGTTCTCCGCCATAGTCCTCCCGGCGATGGCGATCTTGCGGCCATGCTCGGCGGCTACGTCTACGACCTGCTGAATGCGCGAAATGAGCGAAGCGAAGGTCGCCACGATCAGTCGGCCGGGGGCTTGGCGCATCAACTGGTGGAACGCGTCGCTCAGAACGGCCTCTGAGGGGGTCGAGCCGGCGCGATTGGCATTGGTACTGTCCGACAGAAGCGCCAATACGCCGCGACCGCTGAATTCGGCCAGCTTGGCGTAGTCGGTGGGCCAGCCGTCCACTGGTGTGTGGTCGAATTTAAAGTCGCCGCTGTGCACGATCAAGCCAGCCGGCGTTGTGATGCCCAGCCCCACGCCATCGGGGATGGAATGGCAGACGTGATAGGGCTCGATGGTGAAGGGGCCTATCTCAACCACGTCGCCGGGGGCGAACGTATTCAGTTGGGCCTGCTCGAGGACGTGTCTCTGTCGCAGTTTGACCTCGATTAGTCCGCGGGTCAGCCGCGTAGCGTAGACCGGGACGTTGAACTCCTCGAGGAAGTGAGAAAGCCCACCGATGTGATCCTCGTGGCCATGTGTAATGATAACGGCGCGTATTAGATCCTTCTTTTCGCGCAGGTATCCCCAATCGGGGATGATGTAGTCAATCCCAAGCATGTCCGACTCGGGAAACATGATGCCCACGTCCACGATGATGATGTTGCGGCCGTATTCAATGCTCAGCATGTTCTTGCCGACTTCCCCCAGGCCGCCCACGGGAGTGATGCGCGGTTTCTCAGTCATATCAGTTTACTCCAATATGCATGCCACCAGAATGTATGCCGACAGAGACGATTCTCTGTCTGAAGCTTGTGGATGGAATCAAGAAGCACCGCTTGCTGGCGCTTCTGTCGAGACGGTGTGGTTGGTCGATCTCGTGTGTCACGTATACCTTGCCGAAAACCTCGGACGGAAGAAACACACGATTCGGGTCTCCACCTAAACAGATGTTAGCACGCACCATCGGTTCTGTCAAATTCGTTAAGACCTGACAGGGTTTCCGAAACCTGCTAGGTCTCCAGGGCATCAAGGAGCATTCAGCAGAAAGCCCCGGAGCCTAGCGCGCCGGGGCTTTCTGGGTGACAGCAGCGGAAAACCGGTCTCTTGGCTTTCGCGTGCTAGCCGCGTAGCATCTCAGCGACGGGCTGCTGGGACCTGCCGTTGCTCTTCAGCGCCTCTGCCGTGTCGATTTCAAGCTCTACGTCTGGCGTGAGCGCTGTGCTCAGTACCTGGTCCATGTGCTCGACCAGCACGAAGGACAGCTCGTCCCGTATCTCTTGAGGAACGTCCTCCAGATCTATCTCATTCGCCTGGGGCAGGATCACGGTCTTCAGTCCGTGCCGGTGGGCAGCCAGTACCTTCTGCTTGAGGCCGCCTATGGGCAGCACCTGTCCCTGCAGTGTTACCTCTCCAGTCATGCCCACGTCACTGCGCACGGGACGTCGGGTCAGGTCTGAGACCAGCGAGGTTACCAATGTCACGCCTGCCGATGGGCCGTCCTTGGGGATGGCGCCTGCCGGGACGTGCAGGTGGACCATCTTCTCATCCAAGGCGTCTGGGGCGAGGCCTACGTGCTCCAGTTCACCCTGCACGTAGCTAAGCGCGATGCGAGCGGATTCCTTCATCACGTCGCCGAGTTGGCCGGTGAGAATCAGGTTGTTCTTGCCCTCCATCACGCTAGACTCGACGTATAGCACCTCCCCGCCGGTGGGTGTCCAGGCCAGGCCCGTCGCCACGCCGGGCAGCTCGGTGCGCAGCCGCGAGTCATCGCGGAAGCGGGGTTTGCCCAAGAGCTCCCGCACCTGTTCGGGACCCACCTGCATACTGCATTCGAGTTCGCACGTGGCGATCTGTGTAGCGATCTTGCGTAGCGCCCGCCCGATCTCCCGCTCCAGATTGCGCACCCCTGATTCGCGCGTGTAGTCGCGGATGGTGGCTCTCAGCCCGTCTGGGGTGAACTCCGCCTCCTCTGGTTGCAGTCCGTTGGCCCTGACTTGGCGCGGTACCAGATACCCCTGGGCAATGTGTACCTTGTCGTACTCGGTGTAGCCGTCAATCTCGATGACTTCCATGCGGTCTCGTAGCGCCGGCGGAATCGTGCTCAGTGTATTGGCTGTCGTGATGAAGAACACCCGGCTCAGGTCGAAGTCCACGTCCAGGTAGTGGTCGCGGAAGGCGTGGTTCTGCTGCGGGTCAAGCACTTCCAGCAGCGCGCTTGCCGGGTCTCCGCGCCAGTCGGTGCCGATCTTGTCTACCTCATCCAGCATGAAGACCGGGTTGCGGGTTCCCACGCGCTTGAGTGCCTGAATGAAGCGACCCGGCATTGCGCCGATGTATGTCCGGCGGTGTCCCCGGATCTCCGCCTCGTCACGTACGCCGCCTAAACTCATGCGGGTGAACTCTCTCCCCAACGCCCGGGCGATGGAGCGTCCCAGGCTCGTCTTGCCCACACCCGGAGGTCCTACGAAGCACAGGATGGCCGTCGAGCGTTCGTCGTCGTCCTCCACCCCTCGCTCCAGCCGCAGCTTGCGTACCGCCAGGAATTCCAGGATGCGCTCCTTGACCTTCTCCAGGCCGTAGTGATCCTCGTCCAACACTTGCTCGGCGTGGGCCAGGTCGAGGTTATCCTCTGACAGGTCGTTCCACGGCAGATCAGTCAACCAATCCAGGTAGGTCTTGATCACCCCCGCCTCGGCTGATTGGGGGTTCATCTGTGCCAATCGGTCCAGTTCTCGCTCGGCCTCCTCGCGCGCTTCCTCTGGCAGGTTGGCTTCCTCGACCTTGCGGCGGTAGACTTCGACGTCAGACCCGTCCCCGTCCTCGCCCAGCTCCTTTTGAATGGCCTTGAGCTGCTGGCGCAGGTAGTAGTCGCGCTGTACCTTTTCCATCTCTGACTGGGCTTCCTGGCGGATCTCTTGGCCGAGTTCCAGTACTTCCAGTTCGTGCTGCAGTACGGCCAGCAATGTGCGCATCTGGGCCGCCAGGTTGTCCCCTGCGAGTATTTTCTGCGCCTGCTCGACCTCCAGGCGCACGTTGGCACTGATCGTGTAGAGCAAAGCAGCCGGGTCGGCGATCTGGCTCAGCATGTCGACGATGCCCTCAGGGACCTGTGGGAGGAACACAACCAAGCGTCGTGCCAGCGCCAACAACTCCCGTCGCAGGGCCTCGATCTTGGCTTCGTCTCCCGCTACCTCGGGAGCAGGCTCTACCTGTGCCTTCAGGTAGGGCTCTTCCGCCAGCCACTCAGTGATACGTATCCGCGACAGGCCGCGCACCACGATTTGATAGCTATCGTCTTCCAGGCGCAGTGCACGCTCAACCTGAGCCACTATGCCTACTTGATAGACACCGTCGGGACTTGGCTCCTCGATGGAGGGATCAGTCATAGCTACCAATGCTACCAACCGGTCGCCATCAAGTACCTCCTGCAGCAGACGCACCGACCGCTGTAACCCAACCGCCAGGGGCAACAATGAGTCCGGAAAGGCCACTACGTTGCGCAAGGGCAGCACGGCTAGCTCCCGGGGTTGGTTGTCGTCTCGGATGTCTACATCTATCTCGTCTTGTCCTCTCTTGCGAATCAACGGCAATAACATCTTTCACCTCGAATCTGGAGCGCAAGACACAATCCTGCCTGATGGTTTACGTCTTACGCAGTATACTTCGTGCTGCATCGGCCGTAGCCCGCGGCATAGCAGTGCTGCTATTCGATGCTTCCACGTCGCTATACCATTGCCCGATTATCTCACTGGAGCATTGGAAACGCATTTCCACGGTGTTAGAGTTGCATTAGAAATACCTGGTAGTGGCGCTTTTCGTAGGTAGTTGACAGAAGATGCTCCATGCATAGAATATGACGTGGGGCGGCCTTTCGTACACGTGCAGCCCTCACGATGGTTCTTTCACCATTGATGCATTCGGTTGGCTCAGCGGTTGGCTGTATGATGGGACCCGAAAGGAGGATGAGCCATGTCGACAGATGCAGAATCCACAACACCGGGGATTGATGTGTCTCGCTGGCAGGGTAAGATGAACTGGGAGTTGGTAGCCGCTGCAGGGTATCGATTCGTCGTCATTCGGGCCACGATAGGCGACTATTACACCGACCCGCGCTTCTACGTCAACTGGAGCGGGGCGCGAGCTGCCGGTCTTCTCGTTTCTGCCTATCACGTCGTCACGCCTGATCGCTCTGTTGATGCACAAGTTGCCCGTCTTTTCGATGTCTTGGGTGATAGGAAGCCTGACCTGCCGCTTGTCCTTGATGTGGAGCTGAGCCGTGGAGTGGGGCGTGCTGGTATCACGGCGTGTGTCCGCGACTGCTTGCATCAGGTGGAACAACAGGGTGGTCGCAAGCCCATTGTCTATACCGGCAGGTGGTTCTGGGATCCATACGTCCTGCCATCGCCAGAGTGGGCAGAGTACGATCTGTGGATAGCCAATTATCGGGTGCCCGCTCCCACTCTGCCTGCTGGCTGGGACAGTTGGAAGTTCTGGCAGCACTCGGACCGCGGGCGCGTTCCGGGGAGTGGTTCAGCACGGACGGACCTGGACTGGTTTGCCGGAAGCTACGAGGATCTGCTGCAGTATGCTCAGAAGAAACCACCGACGCCCCCGGAGCCTGAGGGCGGACTGCGCGCCTGTGTGTCTGTCCCCGTGCTCAGAGTCCACAATGGACCCGGCGTGAAATACGACCACGTCGGTGACCTGCACGCAGGTGACGTGATCAACATCGTCGCTATCGACGGACAGGATGCTTGGGTGGAGTTTGACCCGGGTAAGTGGGTTTCTTTCGCCTTCCGCGGCGAGCGATCCATGGAAATTGAATGAACCCGTCATCGGTTTGGGCTGAGTGACATCAGGGGGCTTTCATCGGCCTGCAGGATGCCGCTGGCTCCGAGGGCGGCGCGATCTTGCATCATATGTCGTGTGTTGGTGACGCGCGTCATCGACGCGTGGGTTTCCCTTGGTGGAGGTGACTGTGCGTATAGCGGTGTTTGGTAGTGGTGCTGTGGGAGCGTATTTCGGCGGGCGGCTGGCCCACGCTGGTGAGGATGTCGTCTTCATCGCCCGCGGGAGGCAATTGCAGGCCCTGCAGGACGATGGGCTGCGGGTGGAGAGTATCAAGGGCGACTTTGCCGTGTGCCCCGTGCACGCGACCGATGATCCTGCCCAGGTGGGGACGGTAGACGCGGTCCTGGTGGGCGTGAAAGCGTGGCAGGTGCCCGAGGCGGCGCAGGCGATGGGCCCGCTACTCGGGTCGCACACGTTCGTCGTGCCGCTACAGAATGGGGTGGAGTCGCCGTCCCAGTTGGCAACGGTGTTGGGATCCGAACGCGTGTTGGGGGGCTTGTGCCGGATCGTCAGCTTCGTCCAGGAGCCCGGCCACATCCGTCACGCCGGGCTGGAGCCCTACGTAGCCTTTGGCGAATTGGACAACCGGCCCAGCGAACGGGCGGAGCGACTGCGCGCGGCATTCGCGCGGGCAGAGGTAACAGCCGAGATTCCGCCGGATATCCAGACAAGCTTGTGGACGAAATTCCTGTTCATTGCATCGTTCAGCGGCGTGGGTGCGGTCACGCGTGTGCCGGCCGGGGTGCTGCGTAGCGTGCCGGAGACGCGCCACATGCTGGAGCAGGCCATGCGCGAGGTGCTCGCTGTGGCGCGTGCGCGCGATGTCGCCCTGCCAGAGGCGGCGATTCCCGATACCATGGCCCTCATAGACCGCTTGCCGCCTGAGGGTACTGCCTCGATGCAGCGGGATATCATGCAGGGTCGGCCCTCGGAATTGGAATCGCAGAATGGCGCAGTCGTGCGGCTGGGCCGGGAGGTGGGTGTAGCGACGCCGCTGCACGCCTTCATCTATCACAGCCTGATGCCGCTGGAGATGCGCGCGCGGGGACAGGTACAGTTCTAGGCCTGCTGTTTGCGCGTGAACCTCACAATGGTATAATCCCTCCTGCTATGGGCAAATGGGCCGCCCTTCTATTGCTCTTGATGGCGCTCTCGCTGGCCGCGTGTGCCCCCGAAAGCTCCTGTGCCGTTACCCTTGTCGCTGACGGCGAGACGCGCACTGTCCCCACACGTGCGCTCACCGTCCGCGATCTGTTGGCTGAGGCAGGCGTCGCGCTTGATGAGGACGACCGTGTGATCCCGGCGGAGCCCACCTTCATTGAGGATGGGATGACGGTGCGCGTGATCCGCGTCGAGGTGCGCACCGAGACCGAGCAGCGCGAGATCCCCTTTGAGCGGACGACCGTGCGCGATGCATCCGTACCCGCCGGTGAAACGCGCTTGCTGGAGCCCGGCGTCACCGGGGTCGAGGAGACGACCTATCGTGTCACTTTCGAGGACGGCGTCGAGGCCGAGCGCCAGATAGTGCGGCGGGCTACCCTCCAGGAGCCTCGCACTGAGGTCATCTTGGTCGGTGCGCAGGTGGAAATCGCGTCCGTTCCGATCACCGGTACCGTGGCATACATCGCCAATCGGAACGCCTGGGTGATGCAGACCACCAGCCGAAACCAGCGACGACTGACGCACACGGGGGACCTGGATGGCCGTGTCTTTGCGCTCTCGCCCGACGGTTCCTATCTGCTCTTCACGCGCGTGGGTTCCCCAACCGTCACGTCTGAGGTGGCGGACGTTGGTCGTGCGTCTGCGGACGTTGATCCTGCATCCGCGGATGAGTCTCCGGCTTCCGAAGAAGGCGATGTGGCCACCGCTACTCCTGCTGAAGAGAGCGGCGGCGCGGATACGGCGGACGTTGCGGAAACTGATCGTGCGTCCGACGAGGCAGTCCCCTTGAACTCGCTGTGGGTTATAGACACCGCCGCTGTCACCGCTGAGCCGGTGCGAGTGGACGCCACCGGTGTCCTTTGGGCTGACTGGGAACCCGAGTGCGGGGTCAACCGCGAGAACGTTGGCTGCCGCATCGCCTACTCGACGGGCTCGCCCGCCGAGGGAAACCCTGGCTGGAAGGCGGAGAACGATCTTTGGATCGCGCGTCTCCGTGGCCGCGACAGCCAGTTGCTGAGCCAGCGGCGCGTTGTCGAGCCGAGCGCCGGTGGCTCGTATGGTTGGTGGGGCACTGTTTATGCCTGGTCTCCTGATGGTCGCTATCTGGCCTACGCGCGCGCCGACGAGGTTGGCGTTGTCCGTGCCTACGACGGCGCAGGCACCTTGCTGGCCCGTTTCCCGCCATTTCGCACCTACGCGCCTTGGGTCTGGACGCCGACCGTCAGTTGGTCACCGGGGGGCCAGTTTATCGCCACCACACTCCATGGCCCGGCCCCGACTGGCGAGGATCCCGAAGACAGCCCCGTGTTTGACGTCCACGCCCTCGCGGCCGATGGCACGCTCACGGTGAAGCTAGTCAGCGAGGCTGGCATGTGGGCTGCGCCTGCCTACGCGCCAGCGGGCGATTCCGTCGTGTTTGGCCGTGCCCGCAGCCCCTATGCCAGCCAAACCAGCGGTTATGAACTCTATTTGATGGACCGTGACGGCTCCGATCGCCGCCAGCTTTTTCCACCCGAGGAGGAGATGGGGCTGGAGTATCCGGAAGTCGTCTGGGGACCGGAGGGCGAGTGTCTGGCCGTTGTCTACCAGGGCAATCTGTATCTGGTGGACGTGACCGATGGCGGGGTCAGCCAGTTGACTGACGAGGGCGGTGTGAGTGCCGCTCGCTGGCGGTGGTGAGGCGTGTGGATGCGGGAGGGTTGGTGAGTCACCGTTCAAGAGTCTTGACCCTCGTGTGCCTGATTGGCTTTGTGATCAGCGCGCTGCTTATTGGTGTGGTGCTGTTCGCCAGGCGGCGCGCACTCTCCCAGGCGGTTGCTGCGTACTACACGCCGCTCTCCGGCGAGGCCGATTGGGCGGGGAACTGGGAGTTCTCGGAGTTGGGTGCTGATCCCAGCCAGGCTGGCACCGAGCGGGTCACGATTCCCTTCGAAGGCACGGACCTCGCGCTGCGGGTAAGGCGTGGTGATTACCGAGGCTATTTCTTCGTCAGTGTGGACGGCAGGCCCGCCAATCGCTTGCCCTGGGATGGAAGCAACGCCTATCTTGTGCTCACCTCGCCCGACCGTGAGCCTGAGGTGGCTACGATACCCGTCGCTGCCGGTTTGGACGATGGGCCACACGAGGCGCTGGTTGCCGCCGAGCGGGGATGGGATCAGTGGCCGTTGGTTGGGTGGCGTGTCAGCCGCGCGCCGGACACGACCCTGCACCACCGGGCATTGGCGGGGCTGCTGGCGCTGGGTGTCGTCTGCTTGGGGGGCATGTTCTGGTGGGGAGTGCGCCCGATCGGCCAAAGGGTATGGGGGCCGGGGGACGCGGAGACAAGGGGACAAGGCGACACGGAGACAAGGAGACGCAGCAAGGCGTGGGGGACAGGGGGCAGGAAGGATGAGGCAGGGGGCAGGAGGCAAGAAGCGGGAGGCGGGGGACGTGTAGCGCTCGTCATCCAGCATCCGGCAGCACGTTCCGCGACACTCGTCCTTATGCTGGCCGCTCTCGGCGTGTTCTATTTTTCACCTTCGCTTCCGCTCATGATTGCCGGAGGCCTGGTGCTGGCTGCGCTTGTCCTCCTCCGTCTCGACCTGGGGCTGGCGCTTATCGCTGCAACGGTGCCGTTCTATCTGCACCCCCGCCCCCTGTTTGGCAAGGCCTTCACGCTGGCGGAGATTCTCACCCTCCTGTGTGCGTTCTCCTGGGGCATCAGGCAGATCGGGAGGTGGTATGCCCGGTGGCGTAAGAGGCAAGAGGCAGGAGGCAAGAGGCAAGAAGCAACAGGCAGGGGGCATCCGGCATCGTCTCTCGACGTGGCCGTCGTTTTCTTCTTGCTGGTCGCTGTGGCCTCATTGTTCGTCGCCGAGTACCGCCACGTCGCCTTGCGGGAATTCCGCCTGGTTGTGCTAGAGCCGGTCCTGGTCTACCTGATGGTGCGCACGAGCCGTCTGGAGGGCAGGGCGGTGTGGCGTATCGTGGACTTGTTCGTGGTGGGAGCGCTTGTCGTGGCGCTCATTGGGCTGGTGCAATATGGCCTCGGCGTGAATATCATCACTGCCGAACAGGGGTTCCGCCGCCTGCGCTCGGTGTATGGCTCGCCGAACAACGCGGCGCTCTACCTGGGACGGGCGCTGCCCGTGTTGCTGGCCGTCGCGCTGTTCGGCACTGCTACGCCACGTCGCGTCGCCTATGGTGTGGCCCTGATCCCTGTCGGGTTGGCTATATTGCTCAGTTTCTCCAAGGGGGCGCTGATTCTGGGTGTTCCCCTGTCATTGTTGGCGCTGGGCCTATTGGCGGGCCGGCCGTGGTCCTGGGCCTCGGTGGGAGCGGTGGCCGTGGCCGCACTGGCCGCCATCCCGCTGCTTCACACGCCCCGCTTCGCGCATCTGTTCGACGTCCACAGTGGCACCACGTTCTTCCGCCTTCAACTCTGGCGTTCGTCCTGGCTGATGTTTCGCGACCATGCGTGGCTCGGCGTGGGGTTGGACAACTTCTTGTATCAGTACCGTGGCCGTTACATCATGCCTGCTGCCTGGCAGGAGCCCAACCTTTCCCACCCGCACAACGCACTTCTGGACTATGGCTGCCGGCTGGGCCTGTGTGGCGTGGTGGCTGGGCTCGTCCTGCAGATCGGTTTCTGGCGTTTGGCGCTCCCGCTGCGCCATCGGAATGGCGCCTTTGTGAAGGTGGCGGGGCGTCATCAGAATGGCGCCCCTGTGAAGATGACGGCGCGCTGGCCGGTCAACCCCGGACGCACGACTGACGGACCGCCAGCATCTTGCTGGCATGATGTCCGCAGACGCACGGACGGACGCACCGCCAATGTCCGCGATGTCCGCGATGGCCGTGCCCTGGCCCTGGGCCTTATGGCTTCCATGGTGAACTTCGTGGCGCACGGTTTGGCAGATACCGCCTATTTCGTGATTGACCTGGCCTTCGTCTTCTTCTTGACGTTGGGTGTGATGCAATGCTTGGCAAGGAGTGAGACCGATGAACCATAAACGGATTGAGACAATCCGCCCTGACCCAGACTCCGGATCGAGATTCAATCTTAACACCGTCATCCTGTTGCTGATCCTGTTCGCTCTCGTCGGTGGCGGGCTGATCGTGTTTGGCTCGATCCGGAAGCTGGCACAGCCGTTGGAGGAAGCTGAGCGGGTGCTGGAGGAGCAATTCGCGGAGATCACGAATCCCACGCCCACGATCATCCCGGACCCAATCACTATCGTCCACCAGGTGCGCAGCCTCAGCCGCATGGAGACAGCCTCGTACACCATTGAGAAGGTCATCACCGCTGAATCGGGGCAGGGAGGGTTCTCTTTCCTCTTCGGCGACCGGCTGATCCTGGTTGCCCACGGTCAGGTTATCGCGGGCGTGGACCTGGCCAAGATGGGGGAAGGGGACATCATCATCGCTGAAGAGGGCACGGTGGTCGTGACGCTGCCGCAGGCTGAGGTGCTCGTCGTTGACCTGGACAATCAGAAATCCTACGTGGTAGACCGGGACACGGGGCTGATTGGCATGAACCCGGCGCTGGAAACGGAAGCCCGTCGAGCGGCAGAGCAGGAGATTCTGAACGCGGCTCTGGAGGACGGTATCCTGGACATGGCCCAGCGGAACGCCGAGTCCTATGTGCGGCAGCTCATCCTGGCTCTAGGCTTCCAGCAGGTTATCTTTGCGCAGGTGCCCGCCACGTCCGTCCCTGAGACAACGCCAACCGCTGCGCCGTAGCCTATCTGCTGTAGCGCCGAGCGCTGGCGGCACGCCCCTGCGCTGCCAGCGGGCGTCGCCGATGCCGGTGCCGACCCATGGGCGGTCGGGCCGACGGTCGGGAGCGATTGGTTCCCGCTTTGTTGTTCCACGCCGCGCATGCGGAAACCGGCGGGCCTCCTGAGGCCCGCCGGTTATCTCTCTTGTACGCGTCTACTCGGCTAGGCGTTCACGGGGCGCCACTGCGAAGCGAACCGTTGCAGTGCCCTGCGGAGGCCTTCCATCGTCACCAGGCCCAGGAAGCGCCCCCCTTCGACTACCGTGATCGCCGAGCTGCCGCTGGTCTCCATCTTCCGCTGGAGATCGAGCAGCGTCTCATTGGACTGTGCCACGGGGAAGTCGGTGCGCATCACGTGCGCCACGGGTACTTGCGGACCGTGGCGCTGGAATCCCTCTGCGATGTTCTCACGTGTGAGCACGCCCACGAGGTGCCCCTGCTGGAAGACCGCGAAGTCCGTCTGGTGGCCGCGCAATGTGACGTCAATTGCGCGCGCCAGCGGGTCGTCGGGTGCGAGCATCACTCCGCCGCGCGTCAGCGCCGCTGAGGCAGGTACACCGCGCAGGGCAGTCTTCACCTGAGTCGCGCGCCACTCTTGCTCCCCACCGGAGAAGATGAACAACGCGATCAGCATCAGGTTGAAACCGCCGCCCAGTATACCGCCCAGGCCCAGCAGTACAGCCAGGCCCTGCCCGACACGCACGGCGATGCGGGTTGCCTCTAGTTCGCCGATTCGCGATGCCAGGAACGCCCGCAGCACCCGGCCACCGTCCATCGGGAAGGCGGGCAGCAGGTTGAAAACAGCCAGACCGACGTTCGCGATAACCAGGTCCACCAACAGTCTCTCGAAGTTGAGCCCGTTCAGCCGGCTCAACAGCGCGCTCCAGCCGCTAAGTGAGCGCCAACCCAGGATAGGTATCGCGACAGCACCCAGAACGGCCGCAAACGCGACGTTGACCGCCGGACCGGCCAGCGCCATCCAGAATTCGTGGGCCGGTCGCGACATTTCGCCTTCGATTCGCGCCATCCCGCCAATGGGCAACAGCGTGATGTCGCGCACGGCGACGCCGTAGTGCCGCGCCACCAGGCTGTGTCCTATCTCGTGCAGCGTCACGAACACGAACAGCAAACTGGTCAAGACGAGGCCATAGAGCGCTCCCTCCAGTCCTCGCCCGCGCCATACGCCCCAGTCCAGCGCTGCCCAGATCAACACCAGTGCGAACGTGATGTGTACGCGGATGTCTATACCCTTGAACCGGGCAATCCGAAACGAGCTTTTCATATCCACCCCTGCGACAACAAGATTATGTGCTTCATTGCTCTAATTCGTCTGGTACTCAGTGTGAGGATACCATGGGAGTGTAAGAGGAGTATGAACGGCGCATTAGAAATGGGTTAACATCGCGCACGTGCGTTGACAATGGACCAGTTCCCTCGTATACTGGCGCTGGAGATTCCGATGCGCTACAAGTTTCGACCCAAGGATTTCGCCGTCGAGGAGCAGATGCAGTTGCGGTTTGCCTCCCATGGCGGCTTTGCTGTGTACCGGCTGCGCAAGCGTGGTGTGGCGGCGTTGCGGGTGCGGGCGCAGATTGCGCGGGCATTGAATGTGCCCCAGTCGGACGTCATATTCCCGGCGCTGAAGGACAAGGATGCCATCACGGTGCAGTACATCGCGGTGCGCGGTGCCGGTCCCCCCCGCTTGAGCGGCGATGGCTTCGATGCCGAGTTCCTGGGCCGCAGCCAGCGCCCCCTTACGCCTGCCGACATCGTCGCCAACTGCTTCACGATTGCCCTGCGGGATTTGTCAGATGATGAGGTGAAGGAAATCCCGGGAAGGCTGGCTCAGGTGTCTCAGTCTGGCCTGCCCAACTACTTCGACCAGCAGCGTTTCGGCTCGGTCGTTCCGGGTGAGGATCACATCGCCAGGTGCATCCTGCGACGCGACGCCGAGGGCGCGCTACACGTGTATCTCACCCGGCCCTTCGTTGGCGATCCCACCCGAGTGCGGGATTTCAAAGCCTTCGCCAACGATCACTGGGGAGATTGGGGCGCGCTGTTTGAGGCTGCGCCCCGCCCGTCCAACTACCGTTCGGTCCTGACGTATCTGCGTGACCATCCAGTCGAGGTTTCGACCGGGCCGGAGCCGAGCCAGGGAGAGGAGCGCGCCATACACTACCGCAAGGCGCTCAACCTGATCAATCGCCGGCTGCTGAGTATCTACCTGTCGGCCTACCAGTCGCTGCTGTGGAACCGCGTGGTCGGGCGCTACCTGGAGGCTCGACTGGGGCAGTCGCCTGGCTACCTGGAGATCGCGGGCGAACGGCTGCCCGTCTACCACACCCCATCATCTTACATAAGGCGCCATTCCGATGGCGCACCATCATCCTACACAAGGCGCCATTCCGATGGTGCACCATCATCCTACACAAGGCGCCATTCCGGTGGCGCACCATCATCCTACAAAAGGCGCCATTCCGGTGGCGCACCATCATCCTACAAAAGGCGCCATTCCGATGGTGCACCATCATCCTACAAAAGGCGCCATTCCGATGGCGCGTGGTCCGCGCTTCTCGGCACCGATGTCACAGTCCCGCTTCCTTCTTACCGCGCCGTCTACGATGACCCTGCGCAGGCGGAGATCGTCGCGCAGGTGTTGGCCGGGGAGGGCTTGGTATTGAGCGACCTCAAGGCGCGTATTCTGAAGCGCGCCTACCTGTCCAAGGGGAGACGCAGGCTGATCCTCTTCCCCCAAGACGCGTCTGTCTCGCATCCCGAGTCTGACGAGCACTTCCCCGGGCGGCACAAGCTCACCCTCACCTTCACCCTCCCGCGAGGTAGCTACGCGACGCTGGTGATCAAGACTTTGCAGGGATCGATCGTGCGTCCGGGCGGTGACGCGTGATTCCCATGTCCCACATGCCGTGATTCCAGGAGGTCTTGTGCATATCCAGGTCAACCATGCAGTGCTAGAATTGGTACAGGGTGACATCACCGAGCTGGACACCGACGCAATCGTGAACGCCGCCAACGAGCGATTGGCCCACGGCGGTGGCGTGGCCGGTGTCATCTCCCGCAAGGGTGGCCCTCTTATCCAGCGGGAGAGCAGCGCCTGGGTGCGGCAGCATGGACCTGTGGTCACCGGCTCGGCTGCCATCACCTCCGGGGGGCGGCTGAAGGCCCGCTACGTCATCCACGCCGTAGGGCCGGTCTATCGCGGTGCGCCGCGCGAGGCAGAACTGCTGGCCTCGGCGGTCCGCGCTGCGCTGCATGTAGCCGACGAGCACGGACTCAAGTCCATCGCCCTGCCCGCGATCAGCACAGGCATCTTTGGCTACCCTATGGAGGAGGCAGCGCGGGTGATGCTGCGGGCGGCTATCGAGTATCTGCAGGGGCAGACGGGGTTGGAGCGGGTAGTGTTCTGCCTGTACAACCGGGCTGCGTTCGACGTCTTCGCCGGGGAACTGACAATCCAGACAAGCTAGACGGCGTGAGCGTATCACGGAGGGGACAAAGGGGTGAGGAAAACGGGGGCAGGCGTTCG
>CAZYSK010000108.1:184-16748 GCA_964649415.1 uncultured Anaerolineales bacterium | reverse complement strand
CCCTTTGTCAAATCGCACAAATCAAGTGCGCTCACAATTCCAGAGATGCACCCATATCACTTTGTGTGTATTGGACGGTAATTGTGTATGTGCCCGCAATAGTCTCAACCGGCGGGCCACCGCTACCTGCCAAGGTGGCACGAAGCTCGAAGGGGTGTCCAGTTTCGGTCAGCGGAGCGTATTGGGCCACCGTATCTGGGATCAGCATAACCTCTAGACCTGCGTCCGTGGCCCCTGGGGCGAAAGCTAGAGTAGTGGAGCCATCGGCAGACTGGATGATGCCGCCGTCATTCTTCGTTACGTTACCAGACGCTCCGTTGGGGATGTACTCGCTCACGCCGTTGGATTGAGTGCCGAACCATTTGTGCTCTCGCTCTATGGCGACGGAAGTCACCCAGTTGTCGGCCAAGCCTGAGTTGGCGGTGTTGTACGTGGTCCACCTGGTGCCGTTGAATCTGGTGACTCCTGCGTTGCCCCAGCCATAGACGAACCACTTGGATCCATCAGGATCTGTGGCCATAGCGTAGACGTAGCTCTCGGGCAAGTCAGAGTTGGATGTGTCATACGTAGTCCAGCTCTTGCCATCGAATACGGTTACACCTCCCCAGGCGGCGAACCACTTGTGCCCCAGGGAGTCTATGGCGATGTCCCAGACCCAATCGGCCACCAAACCGGAGTTAGACGTGTCATAGGAGGTCCAGTTGGCGCCATTGAACTCCTGAACGCCTTGGGCATAAGCCCACATCGGTGCGACGAGCCCCGTTGGATGGGCGCTGGCGGGTTCCAGACTGCTGAACCATACGTGCCCCGCGCTGTCGAAGGCGATGTCTTCCAACCGATGCCCTCGCAAGCCAGAGTTTGAGGGAGTGAAAGAAGTCCAGGTGGCTCCGTCGAACTTGACTGCGCCACCATAGTACGTGCCAGCCCATAGGTTCCCTGCCCTGTCCACGCCGAGCGTCCGCACATCGTTGTCGGGTAGACCCGAGTTGGAGGTGTTGTAAGTAGTCCAATTGGTTCCGTCAAACTTGCTCAGACCATAGCTACTCGTACCGAACCATTTGTTCCCGTTCCTGTCTATGGCAATGGATTGGACGTAGTTGGACGCCAAGCCATCGGCGGGTGTGTAGTTGGTCCACGTAAGGCCATCAAACTCACTGACACCATTGCCAGTGCCGAACCACTTGTGCCCATTCTCGTCTATGGCGATGGCGTAGACACTGTCGGATGCCAGGCCGTCGGCGCTTGTGTAGTTCCGCCAGATGCCCACAGTCCAGTCTTGCTTGGCACTGGTGGGCTCCGGTGCGGTCATCGGAAGAGCTGCAATCGTCGCAAGAAAGATCAAACACAGTAGTCTTTGCTTCATCTGTCCATCTTCCTTCTTTGTAGGCCCTTGCGTGTAGTGCGTTCTCACTCGGCCGACTGAAAAGGCGATCAGGGCGTTGCGACCGGGTCAGGACGATATGCGGGTCTTGTCATCTTGAACCGCCGCAGGCAGCCTCTCAAGTCAAAGCGTTCGATCCAAAACGGGCTTTGAATCGCATTTCCCTATGCATTCGTTTATAGAAACATCACGTCATACTGTCTTGTCGAGCAAACATGCGCAAGTCCTTCACGCCTTCGATGGACTGCCCCTCGAAGCGCTCGATTCGGAACGGATCCAGGTCCATCGTCGCGGTCTGCCCATCGCGGATCAGTTCCGCCACGAGCTGGCCGGCGATGGGGGCCTGAATGATGCCCTCCCCGTCCCATCCACAGTTGAGGATGAACCCATCTACCGAGGGCACCGGCCCCAGGATGGGATGGTCGTCCAGCGTCATAGGTCGAATCCCCGTCCAGCCGGTGAGAACGGACGCACGCTCCAGTACCGGGACGCGGTTGACCGCCGTGTCTATGATCTCCTCCATGGTCTCAAAATCGAGCGAGACGTCCAGCGTGTCGGTGGGCGACGCCCCCATGCCCATCAGGATGCCGGGGCCTTCGGGCCGGAAGTACCACTCGGCCGTCAGGTCCTCGACGAAGGGCCGATCGGAGGGGATCTCGGGAAAGGGCGCGGTGACCAGGATGCTGCGGGCCGAGTTGATGATCGGGATCTCGACGCCGACCCAGCGGCCTACCTCGATGGCCCACGGCCCACCGGCGTTCACCACCGTGTGCGTGGCCAAAAAGCCCTCGGTGGTCATCACCCCCTCGACACGCCCGTCGCGCACGCGGATGTCCGTGGCGCGCATGCCCTGGCGCAGCCGGACGCCCATGTCGCGCGCCCGGCTCACGTAGCCCCACATGATCATGTGCGGGTCGATGGCCCCATCGTCTGGCCCATACGTGCCCAGCACGATGTCGTCGGTGTTGATCTCGGGGTAGCGGCGCTTGATCTCCTCGGGCGTCAGCGTCTCCGTCTTGATGTCGAGGGACTGCAACAAGCGGGCACTGCGGCGCAGGTACTCGGCGCTCTCCTGGGTGGCCAGCGAAACCCAGCCCGTGGGCTCGAAATCCGGCGAGACACCGATCTCCTCCTCGAACTGCATGTACCTGGCGCGCGAGTAGATTCCCATGCGCGTGCTCAGTTCATCGGTGCCGAACTGCAGGCTCAGCATGGAAGCGGACTTGCTGGACGTACCACTGCCCACCTGGTCCATCTCGACGAGCACGACGTCCGTGATGCCCATGCGGGCCAGGTGGTAGGCGGTGCTACATCCGATGACGCCCGCTCCGATGATGACTACGTCTGCCGTGGCCTGCATACACGCCTCGACTCAATTTCACGCCCGGCGGCAGGCTTAATCATAGGCCAGACGCGTCTCCTCGTCCGCCAAAGTCGGCTCGATCATCTCCTGCCATTCGGGCGAATCCCACGTGCCCAGCTTCGTATGCATATTCAGGTACTTCTGTGGGATGGGATGCGTGCCGATGACGACGTCTACGCCGTACCTGGCCTTGATGAAGTCGCGGAAATAGCCAATGTGAGGGCAGGGGGGATATCCGACGACCAGTCCTGTCGCCAGATGAATCACGTCTACGCCGTTCTTGAGCATTTCCCCCGGGCCGTATTCGATGTTCCCGCCAGGGCAACCGCCACACGTCGCGTACCCGACCAGTTCGACGTCCTGGCCCTCATAGATGCTGAACGCTCCCTCCCGCTCGCGCAGGGATCTCAGGCACTTGCCCCCGGCGCACATGCGGTAGCGGTCGCAGATGATGATGCCGATCTTCGTTGTGTCTTGCTCGTCCTTCACGTCGTTTTCTCCTTTGTGTGTGATCGGGGCGTCTTGCTGAGTTGTTGGCGGTGGGCTATTTCTTGCCCAGCATGCCTCCCAGGCCTTGAGCAAGACCTCCCAGGTCTGGCATGGCCCCGCCACCGCCCAGCACGGCGTCGATTTGGCTGGCTATGGGGTCCGGCAACTTGTCTTTGAGATAGCCCAGCACCAGGTCTACAGCCGTTCGGGACATCTCCTCGGAAAGGCCGGTCTTCTGCGAGATCAGTTCGACCAGCTCGTCCATGACGTTCACCTCCTATGTGCTCTGGGCAGGTACGAGGCCTGCACCTACCGTGTGCCTGCACCTTTGGCGTGGCGGCTGAGCGCTGCCCGGCGCTGGTGCGTGATCAGACGCGCCGGCCGCCTTTTAGCTCGTCCTGTAGCTTCTCAAGCGCGTCCCATTCTCCGGCGGCGGCCAGGCGGGCCTGCTCCGGCCAGGTTGTGGCGTCCGCCAGGCGGATGTCTGCCTCGCGGATGATCTGTGACAGCCGGTCCACGTCGGCCGTGGCCAATTGCCTGAACGTGGTGATACCGGCCGCCTGAAGCACGCCCGAGATCTTGGGGCCAATCCCCTCGATACGCTTCAGGTCGTCGGGTATGAACTCCTGCTCCTTCTCGGGCACCGCAGCCGGGACGGGCGGCACTGGCTTCTCCGCAGCCGGTACGGCGGCAGCGGTGCAGGGCCGGGCGCTTTCTTCCTCGGGGCGGCGGCGCAGCCACCACCACAGCCACAAGAGCAGCGCCACGCCCAGGACGATGATGATCACCCAGGCCCACCAGGGGATGTTGCGTTTCTGTTCAGACGCTTGAAGCGGGCCAGAGACGGTGGCCAGAGCCAGGCTGAACACCGGCAGACCGATCAGAACATCAATCTTGCTGAACATAGTTTTTTGCCTCCCTATGCTGATGTCTGTAGTGGGAGTTGCCAACGTCTTAGACAAATCGGGTTTCTCACTGGTGTTACCTACCACGCCTGCACAGCCTCGAATGCCTCGGCGAAGCACGTCTCCGGCGCGCGCAGCACGCCCGCGCCGACCATGCCGATGCCGGGCTCCTTGTGGGCGATGCCGGTGTTGAGCCGGGGCAGGATGCCCGTCTCGGCGACCTTGCGCACGTCGATTCCCAAGGGCGTGCCCCGGAATCCGAGGGGCGGGATGGTGAAGTGCTCGTGCTCGGCGAAGCAAATCTCGTACATCTCCAGCGTGGCCTCCAGCGCGTCCTGCGAGGTTCCGCCAACGAAGCGAGCGATGGCCGGGGCGCCCGCCATGGCGAATCCGCCGAAGCCCGCTGTCTCGGTGACCGTGCTGTCACCGATGTCCGGGTTGGCGTCCTCGGCCGTGAAGCCGGGCAGGTAGAGGCCGTCCACGATGCCCGCCGGGGCCACGAACCAGCGGTCCGGATCGCCGGCCATACGGATGCCGAAATCGGTGCCGTTGCGGGCCATCACGGTCAGCACCGTCGCGCCCTCGATCCCCTCGGCCGGTTCCAGCATCGCCTTCCCGGCGGGCATCGAGAGGTTGAGGAAGAAGTGATCGTTGCGCTCGATGAACTCGAACACCTGTGCTGCACGCTCCCGGTCTGGGCAGGTCCGCATGATGGCCGGGGTGATCGCCCGCAGGAAAAGCGACGTGCCGGCGCGGTTGCGATTGTGGCACTCGTCGCCCATGTGCAGCGCCTGGCTGATGAGTGCCCGCAGGTCGATACCGTCTTCCAAGTACTCGATCGCGGCCTGGAGGGTGGGGTACAACGCGTCCGCCATCCAGTGCAGCCGCTCGTAGACGTCGGGGCCGTACGCACCGTAGCGCAGTACCCGCCCCAGGCCCTCGTTCTGCGTGGCGTAGGCGAGGTTGCCGAAGGTCTCGTTCTTGATGACGAAGACCGGCATAGATGGGGAGACAATGCCCGCCATCGGCCCCACGGTGTGGTAGTGGTGGCAGGGGGCGAACTCGACCTCGCCGCTGGCGGCCAATTCCGCCGCTTCCTGCTCGTCCTTCGCCAGTCCCTCGTAGACCAGCGCGCCCATCACCGCGCCGCGCTGCGGGCCGCACATGCGCTCCCACGTGACGGGCGGCCCGGCGTGGAGGATGAGCCGGTCGTGGTAGCCAGGGATGACGTCGCGGGCGATCCCCAGACGGATCAGCACCGGGCGGCCGGCCATGATGCGGCGCGTGGCCTCTGTGTTGGCCGCCTCGATATCCACGCCTTTACGGGTGAACAGCAACCTGGGTGCCAGGGGAGGGCGCCAGTCCACCTGGGTCACCGGCACTCCCTGGGTCTGGAGGCTGTCGGCGAAGGAGCGCAGGCCCACGTTGATGACGTTTAGCGGAGTTCCTAGAAGCGATTGGGCGGACGTCATGCCAGCAACATGCTGGCGGTCCGTCGGTCGTGCGTCGGTTGTCCCTTCTGGCACGGTTGTCCCTCCAGTGCGTGATTGGCTTTGGCCTGCTGCCCTTTCAATCTACGACAAAGCCTGCCAGCCGGGCGGCAGCGGCGTTGCAGGACGCCAGCACCGCTCCGGCTTCCTCCAGCATCCTCACTTGCTGGCTCAGCCTTTGCGGGTCTCCCTCCGTACCGGTCACGGAGGCGATGACGATCAACGCTCGTCCATCGTCCGCGGCCTGCTGCCGAGCGCGACGGATGGCTGGCCCCAGCTCACCTGCCGGGTCAGAGTGCGCGCCGTAGCCCAGCACGACGTCGAGCAGGACTACGGCCACCTCGGGGTCGGCTGCTTCTTGCATCAGGCGGCGAATCCGCAGATTGTTGTCGATCATCGGGTGGGGACGGCCAACAGTGAACTCGTCCTCCCCCAGGTCCAAGGCGCAGTGGCCCTGGCTGTGGGTTGTGTCCGTCAAACTCAGTCGGGGAGCTACAGCTACGTTGGAGCGCACATCATCCAGTGTTTCCTCCCATATCACGAGCGCCTCGGCCACCAGCGTGCCGCCGCTGAACAGGCCGCGCAGGTACCTTTGGCCCGCCTTCAGCCGTTTCCTCAGGTCGGCGGCCTGGGCCTTCAGGTCCGCCGTCTCCCGTTCGATCACCTCGTCGGCCGATGGGCCGCCATACCCCTCGACCTCGGCTGCCGCGAGGTAGGCCGCGCTCTGTAACGTGCGCGCCGGGATAGCGCCGGCAGCGGCGACGGGACCGGGATCACCGCCCAGGAAGCAGACGACCGTCGGCTTGTCGCTCGCCTGCACCTGTTCCAACATGCGCTCGGCGATGGCTGGTGCGGGGGGCTTGGACACCAGCAACAGCACCTCCGTCTGGGGGTCGGCCTGGAGCGCCTTGAGCCCCTCCAGCATCGTGATGCCGCCAACCTGCTCCTTCAAGTCTCGCCCGCCGGTGCCGATCCCCTGGCTGATGCCGACGCCGAGTTTGGCCAGCAGCGTGCTTACCTCCTGCAGGCCGGTGCCCGCCGCCGCGACAATGCCGACCGGCCCGCGAGGCACGACGTTGGCGAAGCCCAGCGCGACCCCGTTGATGATCGCCGTGCCGCAATCCGGCCCCATCATCAGCAGGCCGTGGGCGGCCGCGTGTTTCTTCAGTGCGACTTCGTCCTCGATGGTCACGTTGTCGCTGAACAGGAGGACGTGGAGCCCGCTGTGCAGCGCGTTCCAGGCTTCTGCGGCGGCGTACTGGCCGGCCACGGATATGACGGCCAGGTTGGCGGTGGCGTTGGCCCGCACCGCGCCCTGAATCGTGCGGGACTGGAAGGCGAGCCCCGGGCTGCCTGCCTCGGGCCGCCGCGCCAAGTGTTGCTCGGCCGCCTGGAGCCCGCGGTCGGCTACCGCGTCACTCTCGGCTTGGACGACGATGACCAGGTCGTTGGCTCCCGCGCGCTCAACCTCGGGGAGCAGCAGACCTGCCTCCCGCAGAATGCCCTTGTTGGCCTCGGTCGCCATGACGACGGCCGCGTCGAGGACGCCTGGCAGTTGCGTGAGCTCGCGGGCAACCTCCATCAGCGTGACAGAGTCGTGGTACTTGCTTGGCTTGATCAGGCATTTGGTGGATTGTTCCGACTGGATGGACAAGGGACCCTCCTCGCGTTAAGGAGTACCGCGGATGGGAGAAATACACGATAGCTTGCACAACAAACCGGCCAGCCACTGGCGGTTCCACCCGTTCAGATCACTAATGTATACCATGATACGGGCAATGTCAAATCGCTGCGATGTCTGCATCCGTGGACCGCGGCCATCCTGGCCGCATTCCCGCATCCGCTCCATCCCTGGCCGCGTTCCGTGCTTGACCGGCTCCACCTTCGACACTATAATGGGCCGCAATCGGCGCGCCGGCCGGGACACGTGCGCCACGTCTGACGTTTGATGCCTGACCCTGCACTACCGTAGGGACGCGGTTGCCGCGCCCTTGTTCCCGGATCTCGCTGGCGATTTCCGCCCACATCTGAAGCTCTCGCCTCCAGTACAGGGAGCGCGAAGGGCAAGGAGGCCCCTATGGCCGCCAATGATCTCAACGAGGAACTGCTTCACCGCCGCGAGGCGGCCCGCCGTGGGGGTGGGGCCGGGGCGGTCGAAAGGCAGCACGCCAAGGGGAAGCTGACCGCCCGCGAGCGGATCGGGCGGCTGCTCGACGATGGCAGCTTCCAGGAGGTGGATCCCTTCGTCACGCATCGCCATGCGGCCTTCGGGTTGGACCAGAAGCGCTTCCCTGGGGACAGCGTGGTCGTGGGCTTCGGCCGGATAGACGGCCGCAAGGTCGCCGTGGCCGCGCAGGACTTCACGGTCGTCGGTGGCTCTTTCTCCGAGGTCCAGGCGCAGAAAGTGTGCAAGATCCTGGACATGGCCATTGCCTCCGGCGTGCCCTTCGTTGCGCTGAACGATTCGGTGGGGGCGCGTATCCAGGAGGGGGTCTGGAGCCTGGCGGGCTACGGCGAACTCTTCTGGCGCAACACACAGGCCAGCGGCGTCATCCCGCAGATCAGCGTGATGCTGGGGCCGTGTGCCGGCGGTTCGGTCTACTCCCCCGGCCTGACCGACTTCATCATTATGACGACCGGCCTCAGCCACATGTTCATCACCGGGCCGCGGGTGATCAAGACGGTCACCGGTGAGGAGGTGGACTTCGATACGCTGGGTGGGGCACAGACTCACGCCAGCGCCAGCGGCGTGGCTCACTTCGTGGCTGCGGATGAGGAGGAGGCACTGGCGATCACCCGCCGGCTGCTTAGCTACCTGCCGGCGAACAACGTCGAGTCGCCCCCGCGGACCGCGCCAACCGATGATCCGGACCGGGCCGACCCTGTGCTGGACACGTTGGTGCCACCCGACGGGAGCCAGTCCTACGACATGCGCGAGGTGCTCGCCCGCATCTTCGACCGGGACAGCCTGTTCGAGGTACACGCCCGCTTCGCGCCCAACGCCGTGGTCGGCTTCGCCCGGCTCCACGGCGAGGTGGTCGGGGTGGTGGCCAATCAGCCGGCCTATCTGGCTGGCGTGTTGGACATCGACGCCTCGGACAAGATCGCGCGCTTCGTGCGCTTCTGCGATGCCTTCAACGTGCCCATCGTCACCTTCGTCGACTGCCCCGGTTTCATGCCCGGGACGGTGCAGGAGCACAGGGGCATCATCCGCCACGGGGCCAAGATCGTCTATGCCTACTCGGAGGCGACGGTGCCCAAGGTTTGCGTCGTCGCCCGGAAAGCCTACGGCGGGGCCTACATCGTGCTGAGCAGCAAGCCTATCCGCACCGACCTGGTGTACGCCTGGCCGACGGCGGAGATCGCGGTGATGGGGGCGGAGGGCGCGGTGGATATCCTGTATCGAAAACGGCTGGCGGAGGTGGAGAACCCCGACGAGATGCGGGAAGAACTCATCGGCGAGTTCCGGGGCCAGTTCGGCAGCCCCTACGTGGCGGCGGCCAGCGGGCATGTGGACGACGTGATCCTGCCCAGCGAGACGCGGGCCAGGCTGATCGCCGCGCTGGACTTCCTGCGCGACAAGCAGGTCACCCCGCTGCCGAAGAAGCACGGGAATATGCCGTTATGAGTCTGAACACGCCGCTCGAAATCTCCCTGGTCGTGACCGGCATCGGCATGGCGATGCTATTTCTTGCGCTGGTCGTACTCTATGGCCTGATGTACCTGATGACCGCTCTGATCAGGGACAGGCCCGAGGCAGGGGAGGCGGAGCAAGGTACAGGGCGCGTGGAGCGCGGCACACGGGACGAGGGGCCGGAACCGGGAGACCGCAAGCGGCGGGCGGCGGTGATTGGCGTCGCGCTGGCCCGGGCGGAGATGGAACTGGCGGACGTTGGTCGTGGGTCTGCGGCTGGGCCGAGTGCGTGGCAGCAGTACCACCGTCAGCGCGTGCTTAATCTGAGGGTGCGTTGAAATGGTGGGTAGGTTGGTAGGTTGGTAGATTGGTAGGTTGGTAAATTGGTAAATTGGTGGATTGGTGGATAAGGACGAGTCGGTGAAACGGTATCACATTACTCTGGAGGGGCAGACGTTTGACGTCAAGGTGCTGGACGACCCGCGCCGGGACCAGGTACGCGTGGAGGTGGATGGAGAGACGTTTACCGTCGGTGTGGACGGTGTGCCGGAGGCGGCGGACCTTGGTCGTGCGTCCGCGGAGGTGGCCGCGGGGGACGTGGTGCAGGCTGCTGCCCCGGCCAGACTTCTGAAGTCTTCCGAGACTTCGGAAGTCTCAGTTGGCGACCCGCCGGATGCAGGGACGGGCGTCGTCGCTGCGCCATTGCCCGGCGTGATCAAGTCCATCGCCGTGCGGCAGGGACAGGCCGTCGCCGCGAACGACGAACTCCTCGTCATCGAGGCGATGAAGATGAACAACGTCATCCGCGCCGCCCATGGCGGCACGGTCGGTATGATCCACGTTACGGAGGGCCGCCAGGTGGCGTATGGCGAGCCGTTGCTGGAAATCAGCGCGGATTGTTCCCAGAGAGGCCGAGCTGGTGCTCGGCGTTCCCATTGAATAGGCCGGCTGGTGCTCGGCGGTCCCGTTGAGGAGGAATCTGTGAGCGGTATTGAGCTGGGTGGGCTGCTGGGGGGCCTGCTGACTATAACCTGGCAGCAGGCGGTTATGGTACTCGTCGGCGGATTGCTGATGTTCCTGGCCATCGCCAAGAAGTACGAACCGACGCTCCTCCTGCCTATCGGCTTCGGTTGCATGCTAGGCAACCTGCCTGTCTCGGCCTACATGATCGGGCCGGAGGGACTGTTCGGGGTGCTGAAGCGGGCCGGGATAGAGACGGAGCTGTTTCCCCTGCTGATCTTCCTGGGTGTGGGGGCCATGATGGACATGCGGCCGCTCTTGAGCCAGCCCATATTCGTCCTCATGGGCGCGCTGGGCCACCTGGGCATCTTCGCCACCCTGGTCGTGGCCGTCCTGCTGGGCTTCAACCTGGCCGAGGCGACCGCCATCGGCGTCATCGGCGCGATCGACGGGCCGACGGTCATCTACGTGGGGTCGAAGTTGGAATACCTGTTTGAGACGCCAGGGCTGGCGGCCGCGGTAGCCGTGACCGCCTATTCCTACATGAGCCTGGTGCCTCTCATCCAGCCACCCCTGATGCGGCTGTTCACCACCCGGCGGGAGCGGGCCATCCGCATGGCGTACACGCCCCGCCCGGTCTCCAAGACGGCGGTCATCCTGTTTCCCCTCGTGCTGACGCTGCTGGCGAGTGTCTTCCTGCCCCAGGCCGCGCCCCTCATCGCCACGCTGATGCTGGGCAACCTGATGCGCGAGTCAGGCGTCGTCGAAGGGCTCAGCCGTACTGCCCAGGAGGCGATCACCAACACCGCCACCCTCTTCCTGGGCCTGACCATCGGCTCGACGATGCAGGGAGCGGCTTTCCTGAGCATAGGCACCGTCAAGGTCCTGCTGCTGGGCCTGGTGGCCTTCGCCCTCGACACGATTGGCGGTATCATGTTTGGGAAGCTGGTGTGCCTGCTGTCCGGGCGGCGGATCAACCCGCTGGTGGGGGCGGCGGCCATCAGCGCCTTTCCCATGAGCGGGCGGCTGGCGCAGCAGGTGGCGCTGGAGGAGGACAACCAAAACTTCATCCTGATGCACGCGCTGGGCGCGAACACGGCTGGGCAGGTGGCGTCGGTTATCGCGGCTGGCGTGCTGATGACGCTGATTTTCCCCTTCATATCACCCTAGGAGGATCGGGGACGTGCAGAACCGTCGTCCCTACAAAGGCGCCATTCCGATGGCGCAAGGATGGCGCATAGCGATAGTGGGGCTGGGGATATTGCTGCTCATCTTCGTCGTGGCGAGCGGGGCGCTGATCGCACGCGAAGCCGACCGAGACGAGCGCATCTACCCCGGCGTATCCGTCGGCGGCGTGGACCTGGGTGGGCTGACCGAGGGGGAGGCCGAGTCCGCGCTGATCCAAGGGCTGCCGGCCCCGGCCGCTCAGGTGATCGAGCTGCGCGCCGGGGCGCAGGTGTGGCCACTCAGTTGGGCCGACGTGGGTCAGGGCTACGACTACGCAGGCACGGCGGAGGCGGCTCACCAGGTTGGACGGCAGGCCTCACTGTACACGCGCACATTGTTGTCCTGGCGGCTCAAGCGGCTGGAGCAGCGGGTGGAGCCGATCCTGATCCCGGCCGATCCGGCGCGCGTTGAGGCCGCGTTGGAGGAAGTCGCGCCGGCTATCTGGGTGCCACGGGTGGATGCCCAGTTGCAGATCGGCCCCGGCGGCGTCGAGGTTACCCCGGGTCAGGTCGGGAGGGCGCTCGACGTCGAGGCCAGCGCGGCGCGGGTGCTGGACGCGCTGGTCGACGCCGCGCAGGCTTTCTCCTCGGATTCGGGGCAGACCATCATACATGCCATAGGGGTCGAATTGGTGACAGTGGACGTGGCCCCGCGCCTCTCCGAGCCGGAACCGGCAGCCACGCTGGCCCGGTCGATGTTATCCCAGCCCTTCGTGCTCGTCGCCGACGATCCGCTGACCGACTACCGTGCAGAGTTTGTGGCCCCGCCGGAACGGGTGGCGACCTGGTTGCGGGCGGTGCCCACGTACACGGAGGATAGAGCCCAAATGGCGCTGGAGGTAGACGGGGGTGCGGTGCGGGCCTGGCTGGAGGAGATCGCGCCGCAGTTGGGGCCGGAGCGGGCGCTGGACGTCACCGAGACGCTGGAGCGCGTTCTGGCGTCGCTGCACCACCGGACGCAGGCTTGCATCCGGCATCCCGAGGGCACCTACGTGGTCCAACCCGGCGACAACTTCTTCGACATCGCCTACAGCCTCGGCTTTCCCCAGTGGCGGCTGGAGGAGGCCAACCCCGACATGGACC
This sequence comes from uncultured Anaerolineales bacterium, assembly GCA_964649415.1. GTDB lineage: Bacteria > Chloroflexota > Anaerolineae > B4-G1 > B4-G1 > CAZYSK01. Next base: position 4,217 of record CAZYSK010000108.1, on the reverse strand, counting down.
CGGAGTCACTGGCGATCGGGATGGAACTGGTCATTCCCTCGATTGACGTGCTGTTCCCCCATCCATTGGTCCCCGGCAAGCGCATCGAGATCAGCCTCCCCGAGCAGCGGCTGCGCGCATACGAGGACGAGCAATTGATCTATGACTTCACCTGCTCCAGCGGTATGACGAGCACGCCGACTATCGCTGGGCAGTTTCAGGTGCTGTTCAAGGAGCCGGAGGCCTTCGCCTCGCGGTGGGACCTGACCATGCCCTACTTCATGGGGGTCTTCCAGGAGGGGCCGGAGTTCGTGAACGGCATCCACGAGCTGCCGATCACGTCCTACGGCAAGCGGCTGTGGGAGGGCGTGCTGGGATGGCCTGCCTCCTACGGCTGCATCATCCTCGGCATCGGTGACGCGGAGAAGCTGTACGACTGGGCGCCCGTGGGGACGCTGGTGCGCATCACGGGCGTAGCGCCGGATACGCCGGTGTATGGGGAGGAAGACACGGAGGGGCAGTGACCCCGGGCGTATTCTACCGCAAAGGACGCAAAAAACACAAAGGGAAGAAGTGAGGAGTTCTCTGCGGGTTCGTAGTGAGGCACGTAGGTCTGCCGGAGTGCCGTTAGCGCGGGTGGGGCCATTTCACCGCAAAGCGCGCAAGGAACGCAAAGGGAAGATGATGTGTTTCCGTGTTTGCGCCCTTTGCGGCTAGAAAACCTCATAGGACACGAAGAGCACAAGGGGGACTACCATGGACGAGAATGCTCTCTCGAAGTTGATTATCGGGGCGGCCATTGAGGTACATCGCCAAACGGGGCCTGGGTTGTTGGAGTCAGCCTACGAGGAGTGTCTGGCCTATGAGTTCACAGTGCGGGACATCCCATTTGAACGACAGAAACCGGTCCCAATGGTGTACAAAGAAACCCAACTGGACTGCGGGTTCCGGCTGGACTTTCTGGTCGGTGACCTGGTTGTGGTAGAATTGAAGGCAGTGAGCGAGCTGACCCCTACTCACGATGCGCAGGTGCTCACCTACCTCAAACTGACCGGCTGTAAGTTGGGCTTGCTGCTCAATTTCAACGTACGCTTGATGAGGGACGGTATCAAGCGACTGGTTCTCAACCTGTGACCAGCAACACCGGGAAGTCTCTGCGATCTTTGCGTCCTTTGCGGTGAGAAAGTCCTCATTCGTCACGCCTCTACCGTGATGTGTCCCTCACCCTCGCCCGTCACGCGCCCGATCTGCGCCGCGTCCTTAACTTCCCGCGCGTGCAGCGCCTCCAGTAGCGCCTCCGCCCGGTCCGCCGGCAAGCTGATCAGCAGCCCGCCCGAGGTCTGAGCGTCGGCCAGGATCAGTTGCGCCACCCGCGACACGCCCGGGGCGAAGGTCACGTGGGGCTCCACGTGGGCCAGGTTGTTGAGCGTGCCGCCGGGCACCACGCCGGCCCCGGCGAAGGTCCATGCAGCGGGCAGTGTGGGCACCGCCCCCGCCGAGAGCGTCACGTCCACGCCGCTGCCGGCGGTCATCTCGCGCAGGTGGCCCAGCAGCCCGAAGCCGGTGACGTCGGTGCAGGCGTTGGCCCCCACCTCGACCATCGCCTCGGCCGCGTCGCGGTTCAGCGCCGCCATCAGTTCGGCGGCCTCGCGGGCGGTGGCCTCATCGGCCAGGCCGCGCTTGACGGCGGTGGAGATGATGCCCACGCCCAGCGGCTTGGTCAGCACCAGCGCGTCGCCGGGTTGGGCGGTGCTGTTGCGCAGCACGCGGTCGGGATGGACGATGCCGGTGACCGCCAGGCCGAACTTGGGCTCTGTGTCCTCCACCGTGTGCCCGCCGATGATGCTCACCCCCGCCTCGGCGGCCTTGTCCAGTGCTCCCTGGAGGATCTGTTCCAGCACGCGCATCGGCAGGCGGTTGGAGGGGAAGCCGACGATGTTCAGGCCGAAGAGCGGACGGGCGCCCATGGCGTAGACGTCGCTGAGCGAGTTGGCAGCCGAGATCGCGCCGAACCAGTAGGCGTCGTCCACGATGGGCGTGAAGAAGTCCACCGTCTGGACGATGGCAACGGACGCACAATCAATGTCCGCCGTCTCGTTGAGGCGGTAGACGGCGGCGTCGTCGGCGGTCTCGGTGCCCACCAGCACGGCGGGGTCGGCCGGCACCGGCAGGTGGGCCAGGATCTCCTCCAACGCCTGGGGGCGCAGCTTGCAGGCGCAGCCCAGCCCGTGCGTGTAATGGGTCAGCTTATACTCACCCTCCTCGGGCAGCAGAACCGGGGCGACCAGCGCCGTCTCCGGCTGGAGCCGCCGTACCGCCTCGGCCACGACTTCGACCGCCTGGTCAATCTCCTGGGCCGTGGTGTCCCGGCCCACCGAGAAGCGCACCGTGCCCATGGCCCAATCCACCGGCACGCCCATTGCCTCCAGCACCGCCGAGACGTCCACCTGGCCGGCGTGGCAGGCGGCCCCGGCCGAGGCCGCCACCTGTTCGCCGATCTCCGAGAGCAACGTGTTGGCCTCGACGCCTCGGAAGCTGAGGCTGAGCGTGTTGGGCAGGCGTTTCTCGGGGTGACCGTTTAGCCTGATCGCCTCGTCGCCCAGCTCGCGGAGCAAGCCCTCGTGGAGCCGGTCGCGCAAGCGTGCGAAGTGGGCCTGGTTCTTGTTCAGGTCCCGGCCCGCGACCTGGCACGCCTGGCCCAGGCCCACGATCTCCAGCACGTTCTCGGTGCCGGCCCGGCGGTTGCCCTCGTGGTCCGCGCCGTGGATCAGCTTGGCCAGCTGCACGCTGCCACGGACGTAGAGCGCGCCGATGCCCTTGGGCGCGTACAACTTGTGACCGGCGACCGAGAGCAGGTCCACGTCCAGCGCGTCCACGTCTACCGGGACCTTGCCCACCGACTGCGCCGCGTCGGTGTGCACCAGCGCGCCGTGGCGGTGGGCGATCTCGGCCAGTTCGGCGATGGGCTGGATCGTGCCGACCTCGTTGTTGGCGTGCATCACCGTCACCAGCAGCGTGTCCGGCGTGATGGCGCGCTCCAGATCGGCGGGGTCCACCAGCCCGTGCTCGTCCACCGGCAGGACCGTGACGCGGAAGCCCTGGGTCTCCAGCCAGCCGCAGACCTCGATCACGGCCGGATGCTCCACGGCCGAGGTGATGATGTGATTGCCCCGCTCGCGATGGCCCATTGCGCTTCGAACGGCGCCATTCTGGTGGCGCGCCAGAGCCACGCCCTTGATGGCCATGTTGTTGCTCTCGCTGCCGCCGCTGGTGAAGATCATCTCGACGGGTTGGGCACCCAGTAACGCCGCCACCTGGGCGCGGGCGGCCTCGACGGCCCTTTTCGTCTCGACGCCGTAGGGGTGGCTGCTGGAGGGGTTGCCGAAGTGTTCGTACAGATAGGGGGCCATCGCCTCGGCGACCTCGCGAGCGATGGGCGTCGTGGCGTTGTAGTCAAGATAGATTGGTTTCATCACCGTAGTCCTTCGAATGAATGTCCCTGCCCGAGACCCTAAGGGTTTTCGAAACCCTGAGGGTCTGACGTTGTCCGGTTTGTCGTTGGCAAACGAAGAGAAATCCGGCCAATGCATCCGCGCCCGAGGTCGCGCCGTGGGCCATGACGCTCCGTACCGCGGCCGTGTAGACCTGACAGGTTTTCGAACGGATGCTTGCATCCGCCCTGTCAGGTCTACGGGACAGCGCCGCCAGCAGCGTGTGCCACGCGGCGCTGCACTCTCCCCGGGCGGCGGCGCGCAGGAAGGCGGCGGACAGGATTGTCGTGCGCGGGGCGGCCGCGTCGGCCAGGACGCGGCACAGGGAGGCCGGGGTGGGGTGGGTCAGCCAGGCCCCAAGCATGGCGCCAACGAGGAAGTCATCGCCGGCGGGGGTGAGCCCGCCGCCGAGCCCGGCCAGCGCCGTTGCGCCTGCTCGCAGCCGTCCGCGGTCGCCGGCCCAGCCCTCGCCCAGCGCCTGTGCGGCCTCCGCCGCCCTGGACAGGATGGCTCCCCGGATTGTGCCTTCGGGCCGCGGGGGCCTTAGCAGCGACAGGAAGCTG
>CAZYSK010000108.1:0-84 GCA_964649415.1 uncultured Anaerolineales bacterium | reverse complement strand
TCGGCCGGGCCGCCTCCGATGGCTAATGAGTCGGCCGGGCCGCCTCCGATGGCTAATGAGTCGGCCGGGCCGCCTCCGATGGCT
>CAZYSK010000107.1:0-16844 GCA_964649415.1 uncultured Anaerolineales bacterium | reverse complement strand
GCTTTGCTCGATCCGGGGGTTGATGCGAACGTCACGTTCTGCTTCGAACATCCGCCCCCTTCTGGACTTGACAACCTGTTGGACTAGGGTATAATGCGCCCATCTTGTGAGGGGGTGTAACATGCGCACTGCAATGTTCAACGTATGCGCGCTTGGACTCCGTGATATGATCGGAGTGTTGGTGCTGCCCTGTCGCAGTGCGCCCGTGTAAAGTTGACATAAGTCACTTCAGGCCGTGGGCGACTGCGATGCCCACGGCCTTTTTTCTTGGGCTATCCTGATCTCTCTCTGCAAGGCCGTGGGCACTGTCCGCGGCCTTGTTGTTGTGTGCGCGACACGCTGTGTGCGCGACATACCATGGGAGGAATCGGATGAACACAGTTGAAAACAACGCACTGCAGGTCTCAGGTGTGACCAAGCAGTTCGTCAAGAGCGACGGATTCCGTTGGCCCTGGAAGCGGAACGGCAACGGACGTAAGCCGGTTGTCGCGGTGAACCGCGTCAGCTTCGACGTCAAGCGTGGGGAAGTGTTTGGCATCCTGGGTCCGAACGGCTCTGGGAAGTCCACCCTGGTGCGCTGCATTGCCACCTTGCTTCTGCCCGACGAGGGCGATATCGCCGTCTTCGGCCACGATGTGCTACGCGAGGAGATGGCGGTCAAGCGACTGATCAACCGCGTGTCGGTGGATGCCTCGTTCTTCAAGAAGCTGACGCCAATGGAGAACCTGGTCTATGGCGCTCGTCTCTATGGCTTGCGCGCGCGGGATGCCAGGAAGCGCGTTCTAGAAGTCTTGGGGCGCCTTGGGTTGAAGAAGGAGTCCGTCTTCCAGCCGATGGAGGAGATGAGCCGAGGCATGCAGCAGAAGGTTGCTATCGCGCGCGCATTCCTCACCGAGCCCATCGTTCTATTGCTGGATGAGCCGACGACCGGGCTGGACCCCCGCTCGAAACGCGAGGTGCAGGCGTTTGTGGAGGAACTGCGTGACACCCATAATGCCACCATCCTGCTGACGACCCACGATATGCAGGAAGCCGATGCGCTATGTGATCGCATCGCCATCCTCGACGATGGAAAGATCGTGGCGCTCGACACGCCGGCGGGTCTGAAAAGCCTCGTGGCCGGCAACAACGGCCACCATCCGACGTTGGAGGATGTGTTCATGGAACTGACCGGTAAGCGACTGGTCAGAGAAGAGGACGGCAACGTCCAGGACTGACGGAAGGACGATGGGGCGTGCCACAACGGTTGGCATGCCCATCGTCAGCCGTCTGCCCGTGTGCTTCGTTTGCGGAGCACGTGCGTTGCCGAGGAGTAGCAGTCATGGCACAACTTGTTCACGAAATACGCGCTTCGTACGCCTTCGTCGAGCGCAACTTCAATCTGGTCAAGCGCTATTGGGGCTGGGAACTGGTCTGGTTGGCCTATTCCATCGCCAATGCGCTCTCTATCACGTTCATCGGCGCGGGGACGGAGGCCGTCACCGGCCAGGCGATTGACACGGAGTACATGATCCTCTACCTGTTGGTGGGGACGCTGGTGTGGCACTATCTCTCTGTGGTGTTCGAGAATGTCAGCGAGTTGATCGCCTGGGAGCGATGGGAAGGGACTATCGAGTATACGTTCATGGCGCCGATTTCCCGTTTCACCCACATGGTGGGCCAGACGCTCTTCTCGCTGGTGTACGGACTGTTCCACACCGGCATCATCCTGGGCGTGGTGGTGCTCTTCTTCCAACTTGACCTGAGCGAGGCCAATCTGCCTGGCGGGCTGTTGATGCTGGTCGCCGGGAGCCTGTCGTTCGTTGGTTTGGGCATTCTCGCCTCGGTGATGCCGCTCCTTTTCCCGGAGCGCGGGGCGCAGATGACCCACGTGATCCAGGCGCTTCTGCTCTTGGTCTCCGGCGTGTATTTCCCGGTCACCGTGCTTCCGGACTGGATGCAGGTGCTGGCGCGCCTGTCGCCGGCGACCTACGTGCTGGAGGGTATGCGGGCCGCACTGCTGGAGGGGGTTGGCACCGGCTCTTTGATCCATCATCTGGGTCGCCTGGTGCTCATCGGTGTGATCGCTGTCCCGTTGGGACTGGCGGTCTTCCGCCGGGCGGAGAAATACGCCAAGCGTACGGGGAAGCTGAAGCGCAGCGGATGAGGCCCGCTGGCATGTAGGCGCATCAAGCGAGAGGTGAAGCGGCAGATGAAACGAGACTTGACACACGTCCTGTGGATCGGGGGCTCGCCCTGCTCGGGCAAGAGTTCGGTCGCCGAGATCCTGGCGGAGGAGTACAACCTGAGCATGTATCGCTGCGATGACGCGTTCGCCGAACATGCCCGGCATGCCGATTCTGATAGGCATCCGACGTTGCACAGGCTCACACATATGACCTGGGACGAAATCTGGATGCGCCCGGTGGAAGTGCAAGTCGCCGACGAGTTCGCGTGTTACCGGGAGGAATTCGCTATGATCGTGGACGACCTGATGGGGTACCCAGCGTCAACGCCGGTCATCGCCGAAGGTGCGGCGCTGCTGCCTGAGTGCGTCTCCTGCGTGCTGCCGGATCGCCATCGCGCCGTGTGGATCGTTCCGACCGAGGCGTTTCAGCGCAGACACTACACGCTTGAACGACGCCCGTGGATGCGTGAGATCCTGGATCAGTGCCAGGATCCAGAGCGGGCGTTTCAGAACTGGATGGGTCGAGATGCGGGCTTCGCCCGGTTGGTTGTCAAGAGCGCGAGGGAACTGGACTTGGCAGTGCTGGAAGTGAACGGCGAGCGCACCCTGGCCGAGAACGCCGGCGTGATCGCACGACACTTCCAGCCCGCAGAAGGGTGGGGCTGTAGATGAAACCAACGCTTATCATCGACGCCGATGATACACTCTGGGAGAGTGAGGTCTACTACCAGGAGTGCATCGCTGACTTCGGGAAACTGATGGCGGCCCAGGGCTTCGACGCGCAGGAGGCGGAGCGCACTGCAGACGAAGTAGAGCGCGAGCGCGTGCCTCTGGTAGGCTACGGGCCGGATGCGTTCGTTGACAATCTGGTGCTTGCCTACGAGCGCCTGTGTGAGCGCCACGGGAGTCCGGTCAGGGAGCAGGTAGCGGACGGCGTACGGGGGATCGGACAACAGGTGTTGGGGCATCCCATCGAGTTGCTGGATGGCGTAGCCGAGACGTTGCCTCACCTCGGCGACCGGTTCTTCCTGCTGCTGCTGACCAAAGGGAACACACGGGTGCAGCAGGACAAACTGGCTCGCTCTGGTCTAGGCCATTTCTTCGACGGCGTGCACGTTGTGCCAGAGAAGGACGCCGGTGTGATGGAGAACCTGATGGCGGAGTATGGGCTCCGGCCGGACCAGACGTGGATGGTCGGCAACAGCCCTCGCTCAGACATCAATCCCGCGTTGCAGGCCGGCATCGGCGCGGTCCACATCCCACATTCGCGCACCTGGGTCTTCGAGGACGCCGCAATCGAAGACCCCGACCGGGTGATCGTTCTGGGCGGCTTCCGGGAGTTGATGGCGATATTCGCTCCGTCATACGCTCAAGGTGAAAACAGTGCGCGGCCACCACGGGAGAATCAAGACCATGATTGAGTTGGATCGGGCGGATTATGGCAAGGTGCGTCGGTTGTTCAGTCCTCTGGTGTATCATCTCACCAGTGCTGCCGTGCTTGACGGCAATAGCCCTGGCAAGGTGTTCGTTGACAACTCAGCCGCTCCGCGGACGGCGTTTATGCTCTCCCCGGAGGGGTGCTATCTGGCCGGGGACCCGGACAACGATGCCTTCAACCGGGCGCTGAACGATGCCATCTATACCGGAGAGGTATTGGAGGCGGGAGTCGAGGCGGTGTTCTTCGTCTGCCATCCCGAGAGCTGGGCGCAGCAGTTGGCGGTGGTGCTCGCCCCCCGGCAGCCTATCGAGATGCCACGCCGGCACTACGTCTGCCGCGGGTTGAAGATCGACTGGCGAGCCAGTGTGCCGGATGGCTTCGCTGTCCGTCGCATCAATTCGCAGCTCTTGAACGATGCCGGGCTGAACATCCCTGCTCACGTGCAGAGTTGGATGCAGAACAACTGGAGCTCGCCCGCGGAATTCCTGGAAAAGGGCTTCGGGTTCGTCGGGCTTGTGATCGATGCCCACCCCATGTGCGGTGACGAGGTCGTGTCCTGGTCGCTGGCGGACTGCGTCAGCGGGGACGCGTGTGAGATCGGCATCCACACGGCGAGGGCCTTCCGGCGACGCGGGCTGGCGACGATCACGGCTGCCGCGGCCGTGGACTACGCGCTTTCGCACGGGTTTTCGGTGGTCGGCTGGCAGTGCCCGGAGGACAACCTGGGTTCCATCGGCACGGCCGAAAAGGTGGGTTTCGAACGCGAGCGTGACTACGCCATGTATTATGCGTATCTGGATGAGGCAGAACACCTGGCCGAGATGGGCTACGTGGCCTTCAAGGCCGGACGGCACCGGGAGACGGTCGATCTCTATGAACGGGTGTTCGCGATGGGGAGCGACTCGCCGAACTATCTGTATCACCTGGCAGCGCGCGCCTGGGCAGCCCTGGGAGACCGCGACAAGGCGCTTGAGTACCTGGGTGCCGCTGCCGAGAGGGAATGGAGTGACGTAGAGCACACTCGGGAGTGTCAGGAATTTCGCGATCTGCACGACGCGCAGGAATGGGCGGTCGTGTTGGAACGCATGCAGCGAAACAGGAGCGATAGCCATGTCTGATTACACGATACGACCCTACACACCGGCTGACAACGCTGGCCTGGCCATCATGTGGAACGAAAGTGATGAGCAGTGGCCTGGCACGTTCACGGGGGGTGTGCCCATGACCGAGGAGATCGTGCAGGACTGGATGGGCAAGGAGGCTTGCCTCATGCGCCTGGTCGTCGAGGATGCAGCTTGTGGCAGCATCGTTGGCTACGGTTCGCTCTGGGAGGATCTGGGCCGCCCGGGCACCTGCTACGTCGCGTTGCTGAACGTCCACCCGGGTCATCAGAAGCGCAGTCTGGCGCGCCGTATGCTGACCCAGATGGTGGACTGGGCTACGGCGAACGGCTACCGGCGGGTGACGATCGAGACCTGGCCGGGCAACCTCAAGTCAGTGCCTCTGTATAAGAAAGTAGGCTTTTTCTGGACGCCTGACACCGACGTCCACATGGAGAACTACATCCCGGCCTTCCGCCAGTTGCCCGTCGGGCGACGGTTCTTTGAGCGGCACGATTGGTATACCACGTATCGGCGCGAGTTCAAGCAGGTCGAGGATGACCAACGGCACCCGACCACGGGCAATATGAAAGTCTACGTGTTGCGGTGGGAGGCTGGGGACGAGTTTCTGGAGGCGTTGGTGGATCGCCATGCGCAGGCGCTCACCGGTTTGGAGACCGAGGACTTCGCTGCCTATGCGATCGTGGATGAGGGCGAACCGGCCCAGGGAATCGCTTACCCGGTGCGCTGGCGCATTGTGAACAAGCGGACCGAGGCCGTGAACGTGTCTGTGCTGGCCAGTGGTGACCAGGGCGTCGAGTTGAGCTATCGGGTGTCGTTTGCGCTGCAGGCAGGGGAGGAGCGTGTCGTCGAGACGACGTTCACCTGTGCCGTGAGTGCGCCGCGCTTGGCCCCGGACAAGCGGAAGGCCGCCCCCAAGATCAAGACCACCCTGATCATCGGCGGCAGTGTGATCGAGTTGGGCACCGGTGTGCGCTACCGTCCTGCGGTGGAGTTCAGCGCCGAGCCCGCGTTTCCCTCTATGTCGCCGGGCCAACCGAGGCGGGTGCACGTGCAACTGCGGAACCGCGTTGGCCGTCCGGTGAGGGGCACCGTGAGCGTCGTCCCGCAGGAGGGCCTGACGGTTGAGTGGCTGCGTCACGACTTCGAACTCGAGGCCGGCGGCTATGCTGGCTTACCCCTGACTGTGACGTGCGACCGGGCTGAGGCCACGCCTCTGCTCGTGAGGGCGACCTTTGCCGACGGCGATCGTCAGGTGACGACGGCTCCTCAGCGCATCCCGCTGCTGGTCGCGCCTCTGGGTGGCGTGTCCGCAGATCAGGGCCGTGACAAGGTCGTCGTTGAGAACGATTTCTTCCAGTTGGTCTGCCGGCCCAAGGGCGGGCTCTGCCAGGTGTGGAGCAAGGCCCGCCAGCGTCCTGATTCCCGGTTTAGTGAGGAGGTCGGCCCGCCGTTTGAGCCTTGGGACCTTGCCGAGCAGACGTACGACCTGAGACTGGAACGCGGGCGCGGATGGGCGAAGGTGATCCTGGTCGCCAGGTCGGGGCGGCTCGCCGGCGTCACCCTCACCCGTGAGATCACGGTCACCGGGTCGCCGCTGGTGCAGGTGGCCTATCGGATCGTGAACGAGGGGGCCAAGTCGCGGCGGGTACAAGTCAGGCCGAACATCTGGCTGGCTGACAAGGATATCAGCCGTATCGCGCTGCCACGCAAGAAGCACCTGGTGCTCGAACGCGCGTCCGAGTTCCCGGCGACCGAGGGCGATGTGCCCAAGAAGCCGGAGTTGATGGCCGAACAGTGGATGGCCTTCACCCGTGACGGGCAGGTGAGCGCTGTTGCCTGGGACGAGGAGGTCGTGGAGCACGAGTTCTGGTGGGAGACTCTTTACCTCTTCTACGGCGAGCGCGCGCTTGACCCGCAGAGCGCGGCTGAGGTCGGGCCGCTCTATCTCTACATCGGGCCGGGGGATTGGCAGAACGTGCGCCGCGCCTGGCGGCGCATGACGGGGACGCCAATCGGCGCGCACGCCCCGGAGGGCGCGCCGCAGTCGGACCGCGCGCACACGTTTGGCCTGCTGCCCGCACCATTGGTGACGTTGAACGGCCGGGTCGAGGCCACGCTCTCCGCCGACAGCGTGCGCGAGCGCGAGATGCAGGGCCGGATCATCGTCGAGCCCCCGCCGGGCTGGACGACGGATCGGCGCGATTTCCCTGTGGAAGGGCTGGCCCTCGAGGAGCCGCTGGAGAAGGTGCTGCATCTGACGGCGTCGGACGAGCGAGTTGGCGCCGCTAGCGGTCAACTGCGCCTGGAGGCTGACCCATTCGATGAGGTCCGGCCCTTCACTGTGTTTCGCCTGGGCAACGAGAGCACCCCGGTGCAGGTGAACGAGCGGCAGGAGGGTGGACAATCGCTTTGGACGATCGCCAACGCGCGTTGTGCCTGGGTGGTGGCTCCGGCCTTCCATGGTGGGGTCATCGCCTGGCGCGATGCGGGCGGTGAGGAGAACCACCTGATGACTGCCTATCCAGACGACGGCGAACTGGGTTGGCTCAAGCCATGGTTTGGGGGCATCCGTCCGATGATCACCCCGGTGCCTGACGCGGACACTGATCGCGCCTCCGAGGAGAGCTGGCCCGGCAAACTGCACGAGGAGACCTTTGCCGCCGCGCCGTTCGAGAGCAGCGACACGCATGGGGTGTCCTGGCGCGGTGTGCAACTGGTGGCCTCTCTCAAGCGCGAGGGTCTTGCGGGCCTCCGCGTCGAGATTGCCTACATGACGGTGGGGGCCAGCAATGTGCTGAAGATCGTATACCGTCTGGTCAACGAGACGAGCGTCTACCGGCGTTTCGTGATCGGTCAGTTGGCCTTCTGCCAGGTGGACGGCCGGCACCAGGACACGGTCCTATACGGCGACGGCTATCAGCACAAGCGCACGCCCCAGACGTTCTGGTCGTCTGTGGGCCGCTGGGGCGCGGCGGTCAACCCGGCCACTGGTCGAGCTGTCGTGATGGTCGGTGCATCAGGGGAGAGGCGTGTGCAACTGGGTGATTGGGGGATTGACGGCGGACATCTTTTCCTCTACAATCACGTCGTAGTGGAGCCTCTCTGCAGCCGCAGTCTGGTGGCGTACCTGGCTCTGACTGAATCGTTGAAGGAAGCGAAGCGCTATCGCGGGTTGGCAGTCGGCGCAGATGGCACCTGCGTGGCCGATAGCACGTGAGACGTAGAAAGGTGAGCAGATGAAAGATGGCGATATCCAGGCATTGGTCTTCGATTACGGTGGTGTATTGATGCGCACCGTCAATCCTACGCCCCGCCGTGAGATCGAGCAACGGCTTGGCTTGCCGGCGGGGAGCGTGGATGAACGCGTATTCGGAAGCCCGCTCTGGGACGAGGTCCAACTGGGCCGCGTCAGCGTCGCGGAATTCTGGACCGACGTAGCCCGGCGGATGGGGCTGGCTGCCGAGGGGTTGAAGGAGTTCCAGCAGGCGTTCTGGGCCGGGGACCGGCTGGACGATGAACTGCTGGCGCTCATTCGCCATCTGCACGATGCCGGCTATCGCACCGCGCTGCTCAGCAACGCCCCGGCCGGTTTGCTTCAGCACGTGGAGCAACTGGGTATCGCGGACGCCTTCGATGCCATCATCATCTCTGGCCGCGAAGGGCTGATGAAGCCTGACTCGGCCATCTTTGATCGGGCTTTGGCGCGGCTGGGTGTGGAGGCAGAGGGAGCGGTCTTCGTGGATGATACCTGGGCGAACGTGGCCGCCGCCGGCCAGGCGGGTCTTCGGGCCGTGCAGTTTCAGGGGCTTCCGCCGCTGTGCAAGTCGCTGAAGGGTCTCGGCCTGCCCGTTCCTTCCTTGGATCCGGCCCCTGTCTCCGGCATCCGGGCGCTCATCTTCGACTGGGGTGGGGTGTTGGAGAGTGCGCCGGCCGCAGCACGCGTCGCTGACTGGGAGCGGCGCCTGGCGCTGCAACCGGGCATGCTGACAGAGGTGCTTTGGGGCGCGATATGGCGCGAGCTTTCCGTCGGCGCGATCACGAACGCCGAGTACGCGCAGCGTGTCGGCGACCGGCTGGGCCTCCCGGACGTGGACACGGCGGAGCGGTTCATCGATGAGTTCTATGCCACGAATCGGTTCCATCCCGAAGTGGCGGACGCCGTCCGCGCGCTGCGCCAGCGCTACGGGGTTGGGTTGCTCAGCAACGCCTTTCCGGGGCACGACAGCGTTGTCCGAGAGCGCTATGGGTTCGACGTGTATGCCGAGTTCGACATCTACATCAACTCGGCCTACGTCGGCCTGCGTAAGCCCGACCCGGCCATCTTCCATCTGGCTTTGGAGAAACTGGGCGTCGCGCCACACCAGGTGGTGCTGGTGGATGATCGTCTGCCCAATGTGGATTCCGCCCGTGAGCTGGGCATCCACGTGCTGCAGTTTGTGGACCCGGCCACGTCTCTCCCGGGGTTGGAGATGCTGTTGGGACATCCCATCGGATCAGCGGGGTGAAGCCCCGGCTGTCGAGGAGGGCGTACTACGATGGCGTTTGACACGCCAACTGATACTGACTTCAGGACTGCCGTTTCGGGGAAGCGTCTTACAGGGTTGTGGCGCATGCTGCTTGGCTTTCGCCTGACGTACGTGATGGCGATCCTCGGTGTGGGGTTGGCGGCCCTGCTGAAGGCAGGCAACTACCTGTTGCTGCGTTATTTCGTGGACTCCGTCTTGCCCCAGGGCGAGTTGGGCCGCACGTTGCCACTCATCGCGTTCAGCTTCGTGGGTCTGGCGGTGCTGCAGGGCGCGTTCACTTTTCTGAGCGGCAAGCTGGCCGCCCGGGCGGCTGAGAGCGTCACACGACGCCTGCGCAACTATCTGTTCGACCACATCCAGCGGCTGTCGTTTACCTATCACGATCGGGCCAAGACCGGCGAGTTGATCCAACGAGTCACTTCCGATGTGGATGCGCTGCGCCTGTTCTTTGCCGAACAGGCCATCGGCGTGGGCCGTATCGTGCTGCTTTTCGGCATAAACTTCGTAGCTCTTCTGAACCTGAACCGTCGATTGGCGTTGCTCTCGATCGTGGTGGTTCCGGTGGTGCTGCTCGTGTCCGTCTTCTTCTTCAAGCGGATCTCAAAGGCCTACGAGGCGTACCAGGATCAGGAGGCCAGGCTTTCGACCGTCCTGCAGGAGAACCTGACCGGCGTGCGGGTGGTCAAGGCGTTTGCCCGGCAGGCATACGAGCGGGATAAGTTCCGGGGGGAAAACTGGGAGCAGTTCGAGCGTGGGCGGCAGTTGGCGCTGATGCACTCGCTGTTCTGGCCGACGACAGACACATTGTGCGCTGGCCAGATGCTGGGTGGCTTCTTCGCCGGCGCGCTCATGGCTATGAACGGCACGATCACGGTGGGAACGTATCTAGCGTACGCGGGCCTGGTCGTGTGGATCATCTGGCCCATGCGCAATCTGGGCCGGCTGATTGTGCAGATGTCAACCGCGATGGTCTCCTATGGACGCATCGCGGAACTGATCAGGGAGGAGCGCGAGCCTCTGATGGCGGGCGACTACGCGCCCTCCGATGGCGTGCGCGGGGAGATCGTCTTTCAAGGAGTCGGCTTCGAGTATGACGCCGAGAGCCCGGTGTTGGAGGATATCAGTTTCCGGTGCGAGCCGGGACAGGTTGTGGCCTTGCTCGGTTCGACCGGTTCAGGCAAGACGACCCTGGTCAATCTGCTGCCCCGTTTCTACGCGTACACAGGGGGTAGCGTGAAGCTGGACGGGGTGGAGCTGGAAAGGTATCCGCGCCACTTCCTGCGCAGCCAGATTGGCGTCGTTGAACAGGAGCCTGTGCTCTTCTCGCGCACGATCCGTGAGAACGTCACCTACGGGGTGACACGGGACGTGTCCGATGCCGAGGTCGAGGCCGCCGCCCGTTCGGCGGCTATTCACGACGTCGTTCTGTCGTTTCCCGATAACTACGACACGCTGGTGGGCGAGAGAGGCGTGACGCTCTCGGGAGGGCAGAAACAGCGTGTCGCTATTGCACGCACGTTGCTCAAGGACCCGCGTATCCTCATCCTGGACGACGCCACCTCGTCGGTGGATACAGAAACCGAGGGCGAGATCCGATCCGCGTTGGAGTACCTGATGCAAGGTCGCACCAGTTTCATCATCGCGCATCGCGTGCAGAGCGTGATGAATGCTGACCTGATTCTGGTCCTGGATCGGGGACGAATCGTGCAACGAGGGACGCACAGCGAGTTAATGGAGCAACCGGGCATCTATCGCCGAATTTACGATCTGCAGGCTCGCATAGAGGAAGAGCTGGACAGGGAAATTGAACAGGCGTCGGGCGTCTTGGACGCCGAGGGAGTCACTGACGACGGGGAGGTAGTCGGTGCCAGGTTTTGAGTTTGAAGAGGAAGAGTTCAGTACCCGATTCGACGGCAGAACTGTCGTCCGCATTCTAGCCCAGACCAAGCCTCACTGGCAATGGCTGGTGGGTTTTCTGGTGTCTATCGCGCTTGTGTCTGCTCTGGACTCGTATTTCACCTTCCTCAGTAAGCAGATCGTGGACGAGGGGATCCTGGCAGGAGATTGGGCAGCGCTACGTGGGCTTGTTCTCACGTATGGCTTGCTGATCGTCGTCCAGGCGCTAGGAGTGTTCAGCTTTATCTTCCTGACTGCGGTGCTGGGGCAGCGCATTCGGTACGACCTGCGGCAGAAGATGTTCGACCACCTGCAGGAACTCTCCTTCTCCTACTTCGACCGGACACCTGTGGGCTGGATAATGTCGCGCGTCACGTCCGATTCGGAACGTATCGCTCAACTGGTGACGTGGGGCCTGTTGGATGTCACCTGGGCCGTGCTCAACATCACCACATCGGTCTGCTTCATGTTGATCATCAACTGGCGCTTGGCCCTGATCGTGTTTGCGGTCATCCCGGTCCTGGTAGTTGTGGCAGCGCAGTTCAGGAAGAAGATCATCGTCCAGTATCGGAAGGTGCGCAAGATCAACTCCAAGATCACGGGTGCCTACAATGAGAATATCACCGGTGTGCGTGTGGTGAAGGCCCTGTGCCGCGAGCAGGAGAATCTGCGCGAGTTCGGTGAGCTCTCCGGCGACATGTACCGCGCGGCATACCGGGCTGCGTGGCTCTCGGCGTTGTTTCTGCCGATGGTGCAGTTGATCAGTGCCGTGGCGTTGGGTAGCATCGTCTGGTACGGTGGGTTTCAGGTCCGTGTGGGCAGCCTGACCATCGGCGGAATCCAGGCGTTCGTCTCGTACGTCACGTTCATGCTTTGGCCCGTCCAGGATCTGGCCCGCGTGTATGCGGAGATGCAGCACACGATTGCCTCGGCGGAGCGCGTGTTCTCGTTGATTGACGCAGTCCCCGACGTGGCCGACCGCACGCATGCGGTTGACCCGAGCACCATCCGCGGGGATATCCAATTCGACCACGTGGACTTCTGGTATGAACCCGGCAAGCCAGTCCTGCAGGACTTCTCCTTGCGGGTGAGACGGGGCGAGACCATCGCGCTGGTGGGGCCGACAGGTGGTGGGAAGACGACCATCGTTAACCTGCTCTGTCGGTTCTACGAACCCAAGCAGGGCACGGTGTGCATCGACGGACGGGATTACACCGACCTGTCGCTGCACGCCATCCAGTCGCGCGTGGGGGTGGTGTTGCAGACACCGCACCTGTTCTCCGGTACCGTCCGCGAGAACATCCGCTACGGTCGACTGGATGCGAGTGACGAGGAGATCGAGGATGCGGCCAGGCTGGCGGGCGCCCACGACTTCATCGTGACGCTAGATAAGGGCTACGACGAAGATGTTGGTGAGGGGGGAAACCTGCTCTCGGTCGGGCAGAAGCAACTGGTCAGCCTGGCACGCGCGATTCTGGCGCAGCCGGACATCTTCATCATGGACGAGGCGACCAGTTCAGTAGACACGCTGACCGAGGCGCTGATTCAGCGGGGAATGGAAACGTTGATGCGCGACTGCACCAGCTTCGTCATCGCGCACCGCCTCTCGACGATCAAGCGGGCGGATCGGATTCTGGTCATCGAAGACGGCCACATCGCGGAGATGGGTAGCCACGCCGAGTTGATGCGTGCCAGAGGACATTACTACCGTCTGTACACGAAGCAGTTTCGTCGTCAGTTGGAACAAGAACACAATGCGTTTAAAATGCCTGGCTCGGTAACGGTGTGAGGCTGCGAAGTTTGAAGGGGGAATTCATGAGCAAGAAGAAAGAAGCGCCGATCAACAGGGTGCGTATCCTTGGCGTTTTTGCCCACGTGGACGCTGGCAAGACGACCACGTCCGAGGCAATTCTGTACTACACGGGGCGCATCCACCGCGCTGGCAGCGTGGACGATGGCAGCACGCAGTTGGATTGGATGGAGCAGGAGCGTGAGCGTGGCATTACCATCATGTCGGCCGCCACAGCCTGCCATTGGCACGATCACCGTATCAACTTGATCGACACGCCCGGACACATTGACTTCACCGCTGAGGTCGTGCGCTCCATGCGTGTCATTGACGGGGCGGTGGTCGTGGTGTGCGGCGTGGGCGGGGTCGAGCCCCAGACCGAGACGGTTTGGAGCCATGCAGACCGCGAGAACCTGCCGCGTCTCCTCTACATCAACAAGCTCGATCGCGTAGGCGCCGACTACGAGCGCGTGTTGGGCGAGATTCACAAGCGACTCACGCCAGACGCCGTGTCGCTACAACTGCCCGTTGGGCGTGAAGATGGCTTCGCCGGTGTCGTAGATCTGCTTGGCAGGCAGGCCCTGACGTGGCGTGACGAGGCTGGCGAGCCGATGGATGATCCGGCGGTGGGGCCGGTTCCTCCCTCAATGGAGGCCCAGGTCGAATCGGCACGTGCGTTGCTGGTGGACACGATCTGTGAGACCGACGAGAAGCTGCTGGAGCAGTGCCTGGAGGGGAGCGGGCCGGACGCGGCCGCACTTGGAGCGGCCTTGCGCCGGGCCGTCACCGCTGGCAAGATTGTGCCCGTCTTGTGTGGCGCTTCGCGCAAGCGCATCGGCGTCCAGCCACTGCTTGATGCCATCGTCGCCTACCTGCCGGCGCCGGTCGATCTACCTCCAATACTGGGCACTGCCCCCGGCGGCGGCGAGGAAATCGTCGAACGCCCCGACAGTCCCGACGCCCCATTCTGTGCAGCCGCGTTCAAGATTGTCACTGATCCGCACGTCGGTCACCTGACGTGGGTGCGGGTTTTCTCCGGTCACTTGGAGGTCGGCGAGACGGTCTACAATCCACGTGCTGACGTGGAGGAGCGGGTGGGGCGCATCTATCGGATGCACGGCAGGCAGCGCGAGCAAGTGGACCACATGGCAAGCAGCGACGTGGTGGCGTTGGTGGGCGTCAAGTCAGCCATCACCGGTGACACCCTCTGTGACCCCGCTCATCCCATCATGCTGGAGACGTTCAAGTTCCCGGAGCCCGTCATCGCAGTCGCGTTGACCGCCGCTTCCAGGGAGACGCGTGGGAAGCTGCGCCAGGCTTTGGCACGGCTGTGCGCCGAAGACCCCACGTTGGTCAGCTACTTCGACCCCCAGACGGAGGAGGAGACGCTTTCGGGGATGGGTGAGCTGCACTTGGAGATCGCCGTCGATCGGCTGCGGACCGAGTTTGGCATCGTCCCCCAGGTAAGCCCTCCGCAGATCTCCTATCGGGAGACGGTGCGCCATACGGTGGAGGTAATTGGGGAGTACAGGAAGCAAACCGGCGGCCACGGCCACTTCGCCGTGGTGCACCTGCGCATCGAGCCGCTGGTGCGCGGGGAGGGCATCGTGTTCGAGAACGAAGCTCCCCCCTCTGATTTCCCCAGTGACTTCCTGCGCCCGACCGAGTTGGGCGTGCGCGACGCGCTGGAGAGAGGCGTCATCGCGGGCTACCCTGTCACCGATGTACGTGTGACGTTGCTGGGGGGCAAGTTCCACGAGGTGGACTCGGCGTCCATGGACTTCCAGATCGCGGGTTCGATGGCGGCGCGTCAGGCTGTGCGCCAGGGCAAGCCCGCGCTACTCGAACCCGTCATGGCCCTGGACGCCAGGGTCGGCGAGGAGTATCTGGGCGCTGTCGTGGGCGATGTTAGCCGGCGGCGAGGGTCTGTGGGCGGGGTATACGTGCGAGGGGCTAGGCGCAACGTGGACGCTGAGGTCCCACTGGCCGAGGCGCGGGGCTACGCAACGGACCTGCGCAGCCTGACCCAGGGCCGTGGCACCTTCACGTTGGAGTTCCTGCGCTATGATCTGGTGCCAGATTACACCGCGGAGGAGATCATCAAGCAGCGCGAGGCGGATGGAAAGGTGCCCAAGCGCTGACGGCAACGACCGCGCGCCATCTGTGCCCAGCGGCAGCTGCGCCGCCGGGCAGGTAGTCGCCCATCAAGCCGCAGTATGTCGCCCCTGTTTTTCAACACTGTGGCGCGCCATGACCGTTGGAGTGTCATTATTCCAAGGTAGAGAGAAGCGGACAGGGGAACTTCAGGGGCGTTTGAGTGTCTCGTCGTGGCGACCGACGTTGCGTATGACAAGCACGTCCCCACGACGCTCTTAGGTGAGGGGTGTGAGTGTGAATGATGAGGCGTTGAATTGACGCCCGACCTCCTTAGCGCCGCAAGGTCGCCACGAGCCTCAGGGGATTCAGCAGCAGATCCAGCGCGTTGTTGATATCAGGGGCAAGGACGTCGGCTGCGTTTAGCGTCTCTACGGCCAGGCCCTCCGCCCCCATCACGGCGATGGCGAGCCTGGCCTCACGCAGCATGCCAGCGTCGTTCGCGCCGTTGCCGACCGCGCACACGCCCTCGCTTCCCAGCTCGTGCACGAAGGACGCCTTTTGAGCCGCTTCGTCCATGGGCGCGATCCGGGCGGCCCGCATACCCAACTGGGCGTCAATCGCGTGCTGCCGCCTCCGTGTATCGGCGGTGAGCATGTGCACTTTGACCAGGTGGCGCAGTTCGGTCACTCGTTGGGCCACTCCCTCGATCAACTGTCCATCGGCGACAATCGTGCCGTTGACGTCCAACACCACGTGCGCCAGCCTGTAGCTGCCGCGTCCGGGCACTTCGATCTCAATCACGCTACGTCACCTCGTGCCGTTCCATGTTGAACCGGGCGGCCAGGAGCGCTAGCGCGCCGATCACGCCCAGTGCCAGATCTGCTGCCTGATCGGCGCGCCAGCCTGCCACCAGGAGCGTCTCGTCGGCCCGCAGGAACCCCAGTCCAAAGCAGCCGAAGCTGTGGAGGGCCATCCAGAGGGGGAACAGACAACCCGCGAGGCGCGCACATCGCCCAGCCATCGGCCGGATTGCTGCAATCCATACGGCAACCAGCGTGGCTGCACTCCATCCCGCTCCCAGCAACTGCACAGCTACCCGGGGGGCCCGAATACCGTACAGGTCGGGGAGGTCCAGGCTCAACGCCCAGAGCCAACCCTGCACCGGGTAGGTCTCCAGCCCGTAGGCGCAGCCGTGCAGCAGGCACCCTAACCAGACACACGTCGCCAGCACTGCAGCCCCTGGCGCCAGTGTGTCCAACAGTTGCCGCGTGCGGATCCGCCGCGCGCGACAGTAGACCAACGCAGTCAGCAGCCCGCCCACGAGCGCTCCGTGCCAGCCCAACCCGCCATCCCAGACCCTCAGCGCGCGGATTGCTCCAATCCGATGGCGAATGACGTCTCCGTAGTAGCTCCAGTGAATGGCGACGTGTTCCGCGCGTCCGCCGATCAATCCACCCAACGCGACAGCCAGCACGGCGTCCAGTGCCCAGATCGCGCTGAGTCCGCGTCGCCGGGCTCCAAGGCAGGCGATGATCGCGCCGCTCAGCAGTCCGATGTCTGTCAGAGCCGCATAGCCTGTAATCGTCAGCGGGCCGATGTGAAACACCATTGAAGCCAATCCTGCCTCACGGGGATTTGGGTATGGGCGGATTGTCCCAATCCGACGGGGTTCTTGGCCTTCCCCGTGCCATGGGTCAGTATAGCACAACGATCGGACATCGCAAAAGAGGCCACCTCAACGAGGTGGCCTCTTCTAGCAGTTTGTCGGAGAGAAAATGATGGTAAGGTCATTGTGGCTTACAAGATT
>CAZYSK010000106.1:0-16871 GCA_964649415.1 uncultured Anaerolineales bacterium | reverse complement strand
TCGGCATGGGTATTTCTAATTGTCGCCGATGGGTATATCTAATTGTCGTTTGACAACTGGCGCTGGCCTGCGGGCTCGCGGAAGCGCTCCCCTATCCCGACCGCACCTTCGACCTGGCGTGCTGCTCGTGGGTGCTGGAGCACGTGCCGGACCCACCCCGTGCGTTCGCCGAGATGCGCCGGGTGATCAGACCCGGCGGCCACTTCATCTTACTCACGCCCAACGCGCGCCATTGGCTGTTGGCACTCAACCGGTCGCTGCGCTGGACCCGGGGGCGGCTGGTGGGCCGGTTCTACGACCGGACGGAGGCGGACACCTTCCCGGCCTTCTACCGCGCCAACACCGCAGCCCAGATCGAGCGGCTGGCGCGGTCTGCCGGGTTCGAGCGGGTTTCACTCCGTTTCATCGGTGACCCTACCTACCTGGCCTTCACCGAGCCCTTGTTTCGCCTGGCTTGCCTGCTGGAGCAGGTGATTCCCCGCCAGATGCGCGTGCACCTGGTGGGGGAATACATTGCAGCGTGAACCCGCCGCGATGGCCGCGCGATGAAACCAGGTTTTTTCTGGAAAACCTGGTTTCTCATCCACTGCCCTGGACGCAGGGGCAATGTCCGCCCCGTCCCTGGCCGCTTCCCTTGTCCGCCGCATCGCCCCGTAGTCTCTCCTCCGCGCGAGATCATACTGTGGTTGTCAAAGCAGTCTGGCGATGCTACAATAAGCGTGCTGATTCTAGAATCGCCGACGGCAGGTGCTGCAATGAAGGATTTCAACCTCGACGAACACAGGGACGCGCTGGAGCGGTACTTCGCTTCCCTGCATGGGGTAGTGCTGGCCTATCTTTTTGGCTCCCACGCGCGGGGGCAGGCCTGGGCGCACAGCGACGTGGACGTGGCTGTGCTGCTTGAGGACAATGACAGCGACCGCTGCTTCGACACGCGGCTGGAGATCATCGACGGTCTGATGGATTTGCTGCGCACCGATGACGTGGATGTGCTGATCCTCAATCAGGCCCCGCCGGCGCTGCGCTATGCCGTGCTGCGCGACGGTATCCTCCTCTTCTGTCGCGACCATCGAGCGAGGATCGAGTTTCACCTGCGCACGGTGAACGAGTACTTGGACTTCAAGCCGATCTTGAAGCGGCACGAACGTGCCATCCTGGAGAAGGCACGGAAGGGAGAGCTTCTCGATGGATACAACCCTCATCGTGGCACGCTTGAGCGTTATCAGAGACTCCGTGAACGCCTTGCGGGAACTTCGTCATCTGACGTACGATGAGTTCGCCCGTGAAGAGGGTTAGCGCGGCACCGTCATCGGGCCGAGCTGGTGCTCGGCGTTCCCGTCTAGAGGGAAACAAAGCGGCTCCTGCCGAGAGCAAAGCGGCAGATGACAGACAACAGGCATTGAGAGGAATATGGAAGCAATTCGCGCAGGCGTGGTGACCGTCAGCGATAAGGGATACGCGGGGGAGCGGGAGGACGTGAGCGGGCCGCTGCTGGCCGGCCTGCTGCGCACGATGGGCGCTGAGGTCGTGAGCCAGGTGATCGTGCCGGACGAGCGGCCTGAGATCGAGCGCGCGCTGGCCCGGCTGGCCGACGAGGAGCAGGTGGACCTGGTCGTAACCACCGGCGGCACCGGACCGACCCCCCGGGACGTCACGCCCGAGGCGACGCAGGCTGTCATCGAGCGGGAGATTCCCGGGTTGGCGGAGGTGCTGCGCTTCGAGGGCTACCGCAGGACGCCCCTGGCTGTCCTCTCGCGGGGCGTGGCCGGGATTCGCGGGCGCACGCTCATCGTAAACCTGCCCGGCAGCCCCAAGGCGGTGCGCGAGGGGATGGAGACACTGTCGCCGATCCTGCCCCACGCGATCCGGATGGTCCGGGGCGTGCACACCGAGCACGGGGGAGAAAGCCATTCCGATGGCCGCCGCGTCTGACAGTCGCCGCCCGGTGTTGAGCGTCGAGGAGGCACTGGAGCGCATCCTGGCGACCGTCCATACCCTGGACTCAGAACGCGTGCCCGTGCTGGAGGCGGCCGGCCGCGTGTTGGCCGAGGAGGCCATCGCCGACCGGGACATCCCCCCGTTGACCAACTCGGCGATGGATGGCTACGCCGTGCGCGCCGCGGACTTGGTCCAGGCCCAGGCTCCGGTCCGGCTGCGGGTGATCGGGGAGGTCGCCGCCGGGCACGTGAGTTCACTGAGCGTGGCACCGGGCACGGCGGTGCGCATCATGACCGGTGCCCCGGTCCCGGACGGGGGCGACACCGTCGTGCGTTTCGAGGACACGCGCCAGGGAGACGAATGGGTCGAGGTACTTGAGGCTCCAGAGCCAGGCGCGAACGTCCGCCAGGCAGGCGAGGATGTGCGCGCGGGTCAGGTTGTCCTGCCACCAGGGACGGTGCTGCGCCCGCAAGAGATCGGTATGCTGGCAGCAGTTGGGCACACAGAGGCAGCGGTCGTGCGCCGGCCTCGGGTAGGCATTCTGGGCACGGGCGACGAAATCGTGTCGCCCGATCAGACACCCGGCCCCGGCCAGATCCGCGACGCCAACTCCTATACCGTCGCCGCGCAGGTACAGGCGTTCGGTGGCGTGCCCCTGGTCTTGGGCGTAGCCCGAGATCGGGAGGCGTTGGTGCGGCAGGGAATACGGGACGCATTGGATAGGGGCGCAGACTTCTTAATCACTTCCGGTGGCGTGTCCGTCGGTGATTTCGACCTGGTGAAGCAGGTCTTGGCAACCGAGGGAGAGATGCATTTCTGGTCGCTGAATATGAAGCCGGGGCGGCCCCTGGCTTTCGGGGTGGTTGGCGACGTGCCCCTGCTGGGGTTGCCCGGCAACCCGGTCGCGGCGATGATCAGCACCGAGCTATTCGCCCGCCCGGCGCTCCTGAAGATGCAGGGCTTCTCCGACTGGTCACGCCCGAGGCTGACGGCGCGCTTACGGCAGCCCATCGCGCGCAAGGACGGACGCCGCCACTTCCTGCGGGTACGCTTGCAGCGCACGCCCACAGGCTACGAGGCGACGCTGACCGGAGACCAGGGATCGGGCATCCTCTATTCGCTCGTGCAGGCCGACGGGCTTGCGGTCATCCCGGAGGAGACAGACCACCTGCAAGCTGGGGCCGAGGTGCAAGTGATTTCGCTGGGATGGACAGGGTGGTGTCCCGGACGTTAGTTATCGCTCCAATCCGCCTCAACCCACATCTGTCTGACGCACTCCTGGAGAGGCTTGTGTGCACGGACTCGAACAATCCGCACTGGCTGGGACCGTGGTAGGTTGGTAGACTGGTAGGTTGGTAAATTGGTGCGGGGGAGCGGACTCGGATGGCGGATGAGGAAAACCAAACCCCGGAGCCTGTGGATCGCTCCAATCCGCGGCATCGAGCGCCGAAGTGGCGGACGGTGTGGCGCTTTCTGGGGCGGATGGACCTGGCAGCCGCCCTGATCCTGGCCTTCCTGGTGCTGATTGCCCTGGGTTCGTGTGTCCCACAGCTTTCGCCGCTTGTCGCGGCCGACCCCGAGCGTCTGCTGCGCTGGGAGGCGCTGGTGCGGACTCGCTACGGGGCACTGGCGGACCCGCTGCGGGCGAGCGGCGCGTTTCGCTGGTTCCGTTCCCCGATCTTCCTGACCGTGCTCGCGTCGCTGGCGACCGCCACGTTGGTGTGCACGCTCAACCGGTGGCAAGGTCTTTGGCGGCGGGTGTTTCGCCGGCCGGTGCGCTGTTCCGACGTCGCGCTGGAGCGCGCACCCCACACCGCCACGCTGGAGCGTCTCCCCGCTCCTCGAGGAGAAGAAGACGCCCTTCCAATCCAGAGGGAAGCAAGGCGGCCCCTTCCTCAACTTCTCCGCGACCACCTGGAGCGCCGGGGCTTCCGCGTGCGCGCCACTGCGGCGGCGGATGCGTGCTACCTGCGGGCGGATCGCAACCGCCTGACGCCCCTGGCGACGCTCGTGACCCACCTGGGCCTGCTGCTCATTCTATTGGGGGCAGTGCTGAGCAGCGCGTACGGCTGGCGGGAGCAGGTCACCATCGCGCACGGTGAGACGGTCGAGATCGGGCACGAGAGCAGGCTCGCGGTGCGCAACGAGGCGTTCACGGTGACACGCTATCCCGACGGCAGCGTCGCGGGTTGCCAGGCGGACGTGAGCGTCGTGGCCGGGGGACGGGAGGTGGCGCGCGGTCCTGTGGGGGTCGGCGAACCGCTGGCCTGCGGCCCGGTCAGGCTACACTTGCAAAGCTACGAGACGCAGGACGATGGGGCCACCGTGACGCTCCTGGCGGTTCACGACCCCGGCTATGGCCTGGTTATCTCGGCGGGGTTCATGCTGCTCTTGGGGATGACGGTGAGCTTCAATTTCCCACACTGCTGGGTTCACGCGCGTGTTGAACGGGAAGGCGGCGTGCTGCGGTTGGCCGGGCGGGCCGACAGGCGGGCGTATGACTTCGGGCGCGAGTTCGAGGCGCTGGTGGAGGAACTCAGCCGCGTGATCGGATTCCGAGGTTGAGGAACGGACATGCTGATCGGACTGGCCTATGCGCTGCTGTGGGCAGCCGCGCTCGTGTGCGCAGCCCTATGGGCTACGCGCAGGTCGTGGGTATGGTGGCTGGCAACGGGTGCACGGGTCATCGCGTGGGGGACGCTGACCGCCGGGCTGGTGGTCCGTGGACTGAAAGCAGGCCACTGGCCGCTCGCCAATCGCTACGAGTTCGCCCTCTGCCTGACCTGGGCCATCCTCGCCATCGACCTCCTGTTCGAGGCCAGTTGGCCGTCGACTCGCGCGCGCCCCGTCGAACGCGGAGGGAAGCAGAGCAGCCCATTCGTGCTGGCCATCGCGCTGCTCGTGGCGACCTACGCCGTCACGCGTCCTGCAGAGCAGCGGGCAATCGCCCCGCTCGTTCCGGCGCTGCGCTCGGTGTGGCTACAGGTGCACGTGCTGACCGCGATGCTGGGCTACGGGGCGTTTGGCGTGGCGGCCGGGTTGGGGCTGATGCGCGTGGTCTCTGTTCGTAGTGAGGCACGTAGGTCTGCCGGAGTGCCGTCCGTTCGTAGTGAGGCACGCAGGTCTGCCGGAGTGCCGTCTGAGAAACCAGGTTTTCCATGCGATGGTACATCGCCAAAGACCTGGTTTCGACGGTCCGCCGGAGTGCCTGGCGCGGAGATCGAGCGCATGATAGACCGGGCGATAGCACTGGGTTTCCCCTGGCTGACGCTGGGCATCCTCACCGGCGCAATCTGGGCACAGAACACCTGGGGGCGCTATTGGGGCTGGGACCCCAAGGAAGCCTGGGCACTGGTGACCTGGCTGTTCTACCTCTTGATCCTGCACCTGCGTCCGCGGCGTCGCTGGCGTGGCCGGCGACTGGCCGCGCTCGCCGTCGCCGGTTTCGGAATCGTGCTTTTCACCTTCGCCGGGGTCCCCTGGCTGGTGCGCACGGTCCGACTGGAGAGCCTGCATGGCTTCTAAACCCGCTCTGTGCGCCGCTCCGCGCGCCGCCCTGTACATCTCGTCTAGAGGCCGGCAGGCGACCCAGCGCCCGGCAGAAAGTGAAACTCAGGCATGACTTCCAAGCTATGCCCGAAGATCATACTTGAGGGTACGCGGCTGACGCTCAAGACAGAGATCGCTTTTGCCTTGAACGAGCATCCCCGCATTGTCGGCCCTCGGAAGTATCGCTACCATTCTCCCATCATCTCCGCGGAGTGGTGCGGTTTCACGAACTTCCCGTGGGGACGCGGGCTGATCAACTTCGCACCTGACGAGGAAGCGCGCGCGATGGAGACCTACAGAACCTGGGTGCGCCTCTTCGAGCTTCTGCGCTATTATTCGTGGATTGTGGACCGCTTTCACATATCCACGCGCGCCTATCAGCTACAGGCCCGGGGCAAGGACCACGAGTTCCACTGGCTCGAGGAGCGGCTGGCAGCGCTCGGCTTTCACCTGGTTTTCTGTGCGCGCACACCGCAATCCTTCGAGGCAGCCCGTGCAGAGCGGCTTAAGGTCTCGGGCAACCCGGCGCAATACGACGATCTCCAGGTGTTCATCGAGGAGCAGGGCCTCCTGCGCCGGCTGGTGAGTGAGTCCATCCTGCCCACGCTGGAACTGGACATATCGGACAGCGACGTGCCGGGAGCAGCCGACAGAATAGCCGATTGGCTGGCAGCAACCGGCGGGCTATGGGCCAGTTAGCCTGGTGGGACCGGAGTGGGGAGATCCGGCATGAGTAGAATCACGCGACGGCAGTTCCTGCTTGGGGGAGGGGCCTTGGCCGCCTGCGGGCTAGGTGCTGCTGCGGGGCTCTCGGGCAGCCGCTGGTGGGAGCGTCCACCCGAGGGCGCGCGCGAGGCTGGGGGCGACAACGGATTGGAACAATCCGCGCCACCCAGCCGCTGGGCAGTTGAGGCACGTTACTACGCGTCCTTCTCCGGCGAGGGGGCGCTCGACTGCGCTGCGTGCCACGGCACCACGGAGGAAGCGCTGCCCGTGTCCTATTGCCACACCCCACACACCGGCAACTACGTCCAGTGCAACCTGTGCCCGCACCGCTGTATCATCGCCGACGGCGAGCGAGGCATTTGCCGGGTGCGCGAGAACCGGGGCGGCAGGCTCTACTCGATGGTCTACGGCAATCCCTGCGCCGTACACGTGGATCCTATCGAGAAGAAGCCCTTCTATCACTTCCTCCCCACCGCCGCTGCTTTCTCCCTGGCAACCGCCGGGTGCAACCTGCGCTGCCTGTACTGCCAGAACTGGTCCATCTCCCAGGTACCGCCCGAACAGACGCGGAACTTCGACCTTCCGCCTGAGGACGTGGTCTATCAGGCCAAGCAATACAACGCGCCGGTGATCGCCTATACCTACACGGAGCCGACGGCCTTCTACGAATACATGCTGGCAACCGCAGAGTTGGCCCGGGATGCAGGGCTGCGCAACGTCGTCATCTCCGCCGGGTTCATCAACCCCGAGCCCCTGCGGGAACTGTGCCACGTGGTGGACGCGATCAAGATCGACCTGAAAGGGTACGACGAAGGCTTCTATCAGGAGATATGCGGCGGTGAGCTGAGGCCGGTGCTGGACACGATCCGCACGATCTACGAGAGTGGGACCCACCTTGAGATCGTCAACCTGGTTGTGCCGACGCTCAACGACAGCCTGGAGCAACTGCGGGCGCTGGCCCGGTGGGTGGCGCGGGACATCAGCCCGAACGTTCCGCTTCACTTCAGCCGCTTCGGCCCGATGTACAAACTGGCCAACCTGCCCCCGACCCCGGTCGAGACGTTGGAACAGGCACAGGAGATCGCGCTGGAGGAAGGCGTGCGCTTCGTCTACGTGGGCAACGTCCCGGGTCACACGGGCAACAACACGTATTGTCCCTCGTGTGGGCGGATGCTCATCGCACGCCAGGGTTTCTCTGTGTCAGAGTACAACCTGGAGGGCGGGGCGTGCGCGCATTGCGGCGAGCCTATCCCCGGCGTCTGGTGGCCCGGGGAGCCTGCCGGACAGCCGGTGAGCGTGCCGCCAGGCCCGCCGGATCAGTAGACGGAGAAGACTATGAGCGAGCGTGAAGCGCTAGAACAGGCAATCCCGGCGCTGGAGGCACAACGCACGATCCTGGGTGACCGGGTGGTGGACACGATGCTGGCCGCCGCGCGCGAGAAGCTAGCCGCACTGGAAGTGCAGCGCGCCGTTGAGGAACGCAAGCTGGTCACGGTCCTCTTCGCCGACGTCTCGGGCTTCACGGCCATGTCCGAGACCATGGACCCCGAAGAGCTGCGCGATACCATGAACGTGCTATGGGCGCACCTGGACAAGCTGATCCTCGCTCACAACGGCACGATTGACAAACACATGGGCGATGGCGTGATGGCCCTCTTTGGCGCACCCACGGCGCACGAGCGCGATCCGGAGCAGGCGATCCGGGCCGCGCTGGCGATGCAGGCGGAGGTGCGCGAGTTCACCGGCGCGGCAGGCGCGCAGAACGCCTCTGTACGGGCGGGCACCGGCAGCATACCGCCTCTCCAGATTCGGATCGGAATCCACACCGGACCCGTGTTGCTCGGCGCGGTCGGGACGACCGGCGAATACACGGCAATGGGAGACACGGTCAATCTGGCCAGGCGATTGCAGGAGGCTGCGCCAGTGGGAGGTGTCCTCATCTCGCACGATACGTACCGCCACGTGCGCGGCGTGTTCAGCGTGTGGATGATGGAGCCGATCAGCGTTAAGGGCAAGACCGAACCCGTTCCGATCTACCTGGTGCTGCGGGCCAGGCCGCGTGCTTTCCGTCTCGCCAGCCGGGGCGTGGAGGGCATCGAGACTCGAATGGTTGGGCGTGAGGCGGAGTTGGCCCGGCTGCAGGAGGCCTTGCGCACGGCGATGAAGGAGAGGCAGGCGCAGATCATCACGATCATGGGTGAGGCAGGCGTGGGCAAGTCCCGCTTGCTGTATGAGTTCGACAACTGGGTCGCGCTGTTGTTGGAGAGGATCCACTATTTCAAGGGACGGGCCGACGAACGGATGAGCCACCTGCCGTACTTCCTCTTCCGCGACCTCTTCTCCTTCCGCTTCGAGATTCAGGACAACGATCCAGCTAGCGCCGCACGGGAGAAGCTGGAACATGGTATCGCCGAGTTCATGGGGCCAGGTGGGATCGAGAAAGCCCACTTCATCGGCCATCTGATGGGATTCGATTTCTCTGCCAGCCCTTACCTGGGGGGTATTCTCGACGACGCGCGGCAGATCCGGGACCGCGCCTTCTATTACGTCACCCAGTTCCTGGGCGCGGTGACGCAGCGTGGCCCAGCGCTTGTCTTCTTGGAGGATGTCCACTGGGCCAGCGAAGGATCACTGGAGTTGATCGAACACGTGGCCCGGGAATGCTTCCATATGCCCCTCCTGATCATCTGTCTGACTCGCCCCTCCCTCCTGGAGCGCCGTCCGTCGTGGGGCCAACGACAGCCGACGCACGCGCGCCTGGAGTTGCACCCGCTTTCGGACGAGCACTGTCGCCAGTTGGTCGTGGAGATCCTGCGCAAAGTGGATACGATTCCGCCTGATCTGCGGGACTTGATCGTGAGCCGGGTAGAGGGAAACCCGTTTCACGTCGAAGAACTCATCAAAGTTCTGATTGAGGACGGCGTCATCGTCAAGGGCCCGGAACAGTGGTGGATACGGCCAGAGCGATTGACCGGCCTACGGGTGCCACCGACGATGGTCGAGGTGCTTCAGGCGCGCCTGGATCGACTGCAACCGGGCGAGCGCAAGGTGCTGCAGCGGGCCTCGGTGGTGGGACAGGCGTTCTGGAGCGGAGCGGTGGAACGGATCTGCGAATCCACGGCCGTGCCAATGGGCCAGCGGGAGGTTCACGCGGCCCTGCAATCATTGCGCAGCAAGGAGCTGATCTTTCGGCGCGACGAGTCCGCGTTCGCCGGGGAGCAGGAGTACGTGTTCAAGCACGCTATCCTGCGCGACGTCACCTATGAGAGCGTGCTGAAACGACTGCGCCGGACGTATCACGCGCAGGTGGCGGCCTGGTTGCTCGAGCGCAGCGGCGAGCGGGTGGGCGAGTACGCAGGCCTGGTTGGGGAACACTACGAGCGCGCAGGACAAGCCATCCAGTCCGCTGAGTGGTACGGCCAGGCCGGACGACAGGCCCGCAATACCTATGCCCCCGAGGCAGCCATCGCCTACTATCAGAAAGCGCTGGCCCTGTTGCTGGACGAACCCTCAGAGGTCTTCGAGACCACAGAGAGCCACGCAGTACAGCAGATACCCCTGTACGAAGGACTGGGTGAGATGCTCCTGTGGCAGGCCCGGTATGCGGACACGTCCGAGGCTTACATGTCCATGCAGGCGGCGGCA
This sequence comes from uncultured Anaerolineales bacterium, assembly GCA_964649415.1. Classification (GTDB taxonomy): domain Bacteria; phylum Chloroflexota; class Anaerolineae; order B4-G1; family B4-G1; genus CAZYSK01. The sequence continues at coordinate 7,013 of CAZYSK010000106.1, read as the reverse complement.
GAGACCGCCGGTGATGCAGTGGCGCAGGCACGCGCCTGGAATGCGCTGTCACGGGCACAGGATGCTCAAGGCGACTATCTGGCTGCGCTGGCGAGCGCTGGACGAGGGGAACAGATCGCACGGGAAGCGGGCGCTGCGGGGAACGTGGAGTTGGTGCAGGCGCTTTTCAGGAGGGGCTGGGGATTCTACAGGCTGGGAGACACAGCGTCGGCGCTGGCGCTGGGCGAGCAAGCGTTAGCGCTCAGCGCCGAGATGGGAGCCCGCCGCGGGATGGCGGATAGCCTGAACCTCCTCGGTGGCGTGCATAGCATGCTTGGGCACACTGGGGATGCCGCCCACTACAACGCGCGGGCCGTGACGCTGTATCAAGAGTTGGGTGACCGTGAGAGAATCGGGGCGATGCTGAATCGCCTCGGCGAGCACGCTCGACTGCGTGGCGATTACCGCGCTGCTGTCGCCCTGGGCCAGGAGGCACTCAAGATCGCGTACGAAACCGGGAATCGGAACGCGGAGATGGCGTTCCTCAGCAACCTGGGCGGGGCACGGGTCAGATTAGGTGAGTATCACGTCGCTGAGTATGACCTGCGGCGGACCATCGGTTGGGCTGAGATCGCTGGTCAAGGCGGCTGGCTTTCAGACACATATCGCTTCCTGGCGGAGGCCTGTCTCGGGCAAGGCAAGCTAGAGGAGGCCATTGTGGCCGCGCGACGAGCGCTGGACCTGGGACGGCGAGTAGGTGCACCGATTCTCATTGGCCGCGCGTGGCGCACGCTGGGGACGATCGTGGCTCGAACGGAGAGACCCCTTGTCGTCAACGACAAGACGTACAAGGCGGCGGCCTGTTTCGCCGAGAGTGTGCAGGCTTTCGCCGACGTCGGGGCCGAGGGCGAACGGGCGCACACGTTGCAGGCGTACGCGCGATACGAGATGCAAGAAGGGGACAAGGGCTATGGGGAGGCGATGTGGCAGGAGGCCCAGGCGCTCTTCTCACAATTGGGGATGAGACTGGAAGCCAGGAAACCGGACGCGGAAGATGGAGGAGATGAAACCTGAATCCTGCGACTTCAGATCACTTCTGGCGCTGACTCTGACCGCACTGATCCTCTCTGCCTGCACTGGCCAGCCCGGGGAGACCACGCGTCCGACCACTCCGGCAACGCGAACTGGCCCGCCGACGTCCTTAGATCCAGAGGGTAGCGAAGCGACTCCTTCCGATCTAGAGGGTAGCGAAGCGGCTTCTTCCACGGAGCCTACCCCAACGCCTCCACCGGGACGGATTCGCCCCGCCGCTGTCGCTGGCTCGTGGTATCCGGACGACGCCGATGAACTGGCGAGGCTGATCGATCAGATGCTGGCCGCGGTGGAACCGGTGGACGGGGCACCCATAGGTCTCATCGTGCCCCACGCCGGTTACGTGTACTCGGGGCCGGTGGCGGCGGCCGCTTTTCGACAGATGGATGGGGGAGACTACGACGTCGCCGTCATCATCGCCTCAGACCACCAGTCGCCCTTGTCCGATCCCATCTCTGTCTGGGCCGAAGGGGGCTTCGAGACGCCGCTGGGGGTGGTGCCGGTGGACGTGGAACTGGCCCAGGCACTGGTGGCGGCCGACCCACGCATCACCTTCGACCCGGATGCTCACGAGGGGGAGCATCCCATCGAGATCGAGCTGCCCTTCCTCCAGCGGGTCTGTCCCGGCTGCCGCATTGTCCCGGTGCTGATGGGGACAGACGACGAGGATGCAGTGCAGGCGCTGACCGGCGCGCTGCTATCGGCGCTCCCCACCCAGTCTAGAGGGGAGCAAGGCCGTCCTGGCCGGCGCACGGTGCTGATCGCCAGTTCCGACCTTTCTCACTACCCGGCCTACGACGACGCCCTGGTCATCGACGGGGCCACACTGACCGCGATAGAGACCGGCGACCCAACGCGGGTGCGTGAAACGAGCGCGGCGCTCATGGCAGCAGGTTTCCCCAACCTGGCGACCTGCGCCTGCGGTCGCGGCCCTATCCTGGTGACGATGCGCGTCGCACAGGGGCTGGGGGCAGATACGATCAATGTGCTGCGCTATGCGAACTCCGGCGATTCCCCCGCCGGCGACAGGAGTCAGGTAGTGGGCTACGGGGCGGTGATGCTCTGGCGCTACGAGCCACCCGACTTGACCCAGGCCCAACGAGAGGAGCTGTTGGCCCTGGTCCGTGAGACGCTGGCAGAATATCTGGACACAGGCCAGGTCCCAGAGGTCCCAGACGATGGGACCGACGATCCGATTCTGAATCGCCGCTCAGGGGCCTTCGTCACGTTGAAGCAGGACGGGCAACTGCGCGGCTGCATCGGCCACACGCGGGCTGATCTGCCACTCCACCAGGTCGTGCAGCAGACGGCGGTGTCGGCGGCCACGCAGGACCCCCGGTTTCCGGCCCTCACGCGGGAGAATCTGCCCGGCGTCACGGTCGAGATCTCCGTCCTGTCCCCCTTTCGCCGGGTGACCGATGCCGAACAGGTGCAGGTCGGCACCCACGGCCTGATGATCTTCAAGGACGGCCGCCAGGGGCTGCTCCTGCCGCAGGTACCGGCCGAGCAAGGATGGGATCGGGCGACTTTCTTCGAGGAGTTGTGTCAGAAGGCAGGCTTGCCGCCGGGCTGCTGGCAGGAGAACGCCAGCATATACGCCTTCACAGCGCTGGTGTTTGGGGAGAGGTAGACCTAAAGGCGCGGATTGTTCCAATCCGGCGGAGTGGAACAATCCGTTGGAAAACCTTTAGGGTCTGCACGGATCGCCGAGTGTGCGATAGGGTTCCGACTGGAGGCCACTGGATAGTAGTGCAGGAGGCTGATATGGAAAGACGGGATGTGGACTACCTCGTCATCGCCGCCATGGCCTTGAGCGGCCTGTACACGGCGCTGAGCGGACTGGTGGCGGACGCATTCGGCCTTCCACGGATCGCCCTGCACAGCGCCGCGGGGTACGTCTGCGCCGCTCTTGCCGTGGTGCACCTGATCCTCAACTGGAGGCAGGTCAAGACCTATCTCCGGTGGCGGTTCACGCGGCGACGGGAACAGGAATCACCGACGCAGAAACGCCTGGAGGGCGCACACTCGCCAGGCCGCCGGGGATTCCTCGTCTCCGCGCTGGCGGCTGCCGGGGGATTCGCGCTCGGTCGATTGCTGCCGCGTGCTCCCGAACAGGCGGGTTGGTTCCAACCCGTCGGGCGTCCGGCGGAGCTCCCCATAGAGGGCGGGGACCTGGGAGCGCTGTACCACCGGTGGAGCAAGCCCGGTTACTCCGCTGCCCTGAGGGCAGTGTCCGACTGGGGCGATCAACCGGCGCGCTACAAAGTCTACGCCGGCGCGGAACGTATCGCGCTCCCTGACCCTCATGGCCACGAGGGACTTGCCCTGGAGGAGACCCTTGAGGCACGCCGTTCGGTGCGCGACTATGCCGCCGAGTCGCTGTCGTTGGATCAGATCTCGCGCCTGCTGCACGCAGCTCAGGGCATCACCGAACCGCGCTGGAGCTTCCGCGCGGCACCCTCGGCCGGAGCGCTCTACCCCATCGAGCTATACGCGGTCGTGCACGACGTTGCAGGGTTGGAGGCGGGCATCTACCACTATGCCGTCCAGGAGCACGAGCTGGAGTTGATCAAGCGGGGTGACTTCCGGGCCGCGGTGACGCAGGCCGGGCTATGGCAATCCTTCCTCGGGCAGGCCGGTGTGTGTTTCGTCCTCTCGGCGATCTTCCAGCGCACGCGTTGGAAGTACCGCGAGCGAACGTACCGGTACGTGATGCTGGAGGCAGGGCACGTGGGGCAGAACCTCTACCTGGCGGCTACTTCCATGGGCCTGGGAGCCTGCGCCGTGGGCGCTTTCCTCGACGACGAACTCAATGACCTGCTGGGGCTGGGCGGCGCGGACGTTGACACCGACCGGCTGCGGTCGACGTCGGCTGCGTCCGAGGAGGAAGCTGCGCTCTACATGCTCAGCGTGGGGAGAGTGTGACGACATGCGAATCGCTCTTGCCGCCGCCGGCTTCACCTCGACCATCGCGCAGGTGCTGCTCATGCGCGAATTGGTCGCCACATTCTACGGCAACGAGTTGCTCTTCGGTCTCGCGCTGGCGGCCTGGCTGGCCTGGGTGGCGGCGGGCGCGGGAACGGCGTCCCGGTGGGTCCCACGGACGCCCCGCTTCAGCGGGGGCGCAGGAGAAACCCGGGGACGGGTCACGTTCGCGGCCGGGTTGGCGCTGGCGGCGGCGCTGCTGCCGGCGCAGATCGCACTGGTACGCGGTGCGCGCACCCTCCTGGGCGTCACGCCGGGTGCCTTCGTTGAGTTCGGACCGATGGTAGGGGGCGTGATCCTGGTTCTGGCTCCGTTGTGCCTGCTGTCCGGTTTCCTGTTCACACTGGGAGCGTCGTTGACGGTGATGCCGGGGCAGAGCGGCACAGCCGGCCGGGCCTACGTATGGGAGAGCGCCGGTGCTGTCTTCGGCGGGGCGCTCTTCAGTTTCGCCTTCGTCCGCTGGCTCGATCCCTTCCAGGCTGCCCTCCTCGTCGGCGCTGTCAACGCGGGCCTGGCACTCCGGCTCTGGATGCACGATTCGCAGAAACCAGGTCTTTGGCAACGCCATTCTGATGGCGCGCCATCGCATGGAAAAACCTGGTTTCTCCCCTGGACACACGATCGAGGTCTGCTGAAACCTGAAACCTGGAACCTGAAACTGCCTTTAGCGGTATTCCTCGTCCTGGCCCTCGCCGCCCTTCCGGTGGGCCGCTCTCTCCATCGTGCGACCCTCCGCTGGCAATGGTCCGCCGGATTGCGGCAATCCGCCGCATTGAAACAGCCCGCCCTGGCCTTCGCGGGCGACTCCCCCTACGGCCGCATCGTGGTACAAGCCCGAGATGGGCAGCGCGTCTTCTTCCAGAACGGCCTGCTCGCCTTCGAGACCCAGGGCACGTTCCCTGAGGAGGTGGCCCATTTCCCGCTGCTGATGCACCCCGAGCCTCGGGAGGTTCTGCTCATCGGCGGGGGCGTGGCCGGGGGCGTGCGCGAGATACTCAAGCACCCTGTCGCGGGCGTGACCTACGTCGAGCTCGACCCGCTGTTGATCGAGGCGGCGCAGGCCCATCTGGCTCCCGAAGACGCTGCCGTGCTGGACGATCCGCGCGTCACGCTGGCGCTCACCGACGGCCGGCTATACGTCGCGGATACCCACCAGACGTTCGACGTCGTCATCCTCGACCTGCCCGAACCGTCCACCGGGGCGCTCAATCGCTTCTATACGCGGGAGTTTTTCGCCGCGGTACGCGCAGTGCTGGCCCCCGGTGGCGTCTTCGCACTGGGGTTACCCTCGGCCGAGAACTACTGGAGCGCCGAGTTGGCCCGGCGCAACGGCAGCGTCTACCACACGCTGCGGGTGGAGTTCCCAGAGGTAGTTGTGCTCCCCGGCGAGCACAACTTCTTCCTCGCCTCTGCCGGCGACCTGGAGACCACTCCCACCGCGCTGGTGGCGCGTATGGCAGGGCGCGGCGTCGAGACCCGCTGGGTGACCACGGGCTACGTCGAGTACGTCTTCACCACCGACCGTTTCGCGGGGGTACAGGCAGAACTGGCAGCGACGGAGGGCGTGCGCCTCAACCGCGATCTGGCGCCCATCTGCTACTACTACGACCTGGCGCTGTGGCTCTCGCGCTTCTACCCCAATCTGCGCGGGGTTTTCGAGCGGGCGGGGCTGGTCAACCTGTGGTGGGTAGCGGTGCCACTGGCGCTGGCCGTGGGGCTGCTGCGCTGGCGGCGCAGGTGGGCCGTCCCGTTCGCCATCGCCACCATCGGCCTGGCGGAGATGGCGCTGGAGGTAGTGATCCTCTTCGCCTTCCAGGTGCTGCACGGCACGGTCTACGCGCAGGTCAGCCTGATCGTGACGGCTTTCATGGCCGGGTTGGCGTTGGGCGGCGCGGCCAGCAATCGGATGCTGGTGGGCACGCCGATCACCAGCTCGGCCTCTCAGGGACAGAGGGAAGCCCGCCGGTCGCTGATCGCCGTACAGGCCGCCACTGCCGCCTACAGCGGCCTGTTCCCGCTCATCCTCTCGCTGCCCGTCCCCGCCCCGGCGTTCGTGTTCCCCCTGCTGGCCCTCGCGGCCGGCGCGCTCACTGGCATGGCCTTCCCCCTGGCAGCGACGCTGATGCCGGGGGACGCGGGCCGTGCGGCGGGACTGCTCTACGGGGCCGACCTGGTAGGCGGCTGCCTGGGGGCACTGCTGAGCGCTGCATTCCTCGTGCCGGTGCTCGGCATCCCGCAGACCTGCGTGGCCGTGGCGCTCGTCGGGCTGGCCGGTTTGGCGGCGCTGGTGTGACGCAGTGGAGACCAGGTGCCACGCGCCTGGCATGCGCGTGGCACCTGTATGTGAGCACGGCGGTCAGTGCCACCCGACGATCGGCACGAACAGCGGATAATACGGATAATGGTGCGGTGCGAGCGGCAGGAACACCCGGTGGATGTGGACGTACTTGTACTTCAGGTCACCGTTGGTGGCGTCGTAGTAGCTGATGTGGGCGTCGCCGTCCTCATCCAACGCCAGCGAGGTGTGCCCGCCATCGTCGCCCAGGCCGCTATCCAGGGTGCACATGATCCAACCGGTGCCATCGTACCAGGCGTACTTGAGGGCATCGTTGCTACTATCGAAGTAGCTGATGCGCGGGTTGCCATTCCCATCCAGCGCCAGCGAGGTGAACTTGCCCACCCGACCGCTGCTGTCCACGGTCTGTTTGAGCCAGGTGGTGCCGCTGTACCAGGCGTACTTCAGGTCGCCGCTGCTCCAGTCGTAGTAGCTGATGCGCGGGTGGCCGCTCGCGTCCAGCGCCAGCGAGGTGTGCCCGCCAAGAAACCCCAGGCCAGCATCCACGGTCTGGGTCATCCAGGTGGTGCCGCTGTACCAGGCGTACTTGAGGGCGTCGTTGTCACTAGGGTGCATCTCTGGAATTGTGAGCGCACTTGATTTGTGCGATTTGACAAAGGGT
>CAZYSK010000105.1:0-17324 GCA_964649415.1 uncultured Anaerolineales bacterium | reverse complement strand
ACGTGCTCCTGGCGGTTGGCACGCGCTTCGCCGACGAGACCACCTCGTCCTACCGGCACGGCGTCACCTACGCCATCCCCCCGACCCGCCTGATCCACGTGGACCTGGATCCCACCGAGATCGGCAAGAACTACCCGGTCGAGGTCGGCATCGTGGCGGACGCGAGGGCAGGGCTGGCCGCCCTGGTGGAGTGGCTCCGCGCCCACAGCGCGCCCCGCGACTACGCGCACAGCGCGTACTTCGAGCGCGTCCAGGCGCTGCGGGACGATTGGCTGGCGCAGGTGCGGGAGCTGGCGTCCTCCGATCACGTGCCGGTCACCATCTCCCGCCTCATGGCCGAACTGCGCGCCTTCCTCGACCGCGACGCTATCGTGCTCACCTCGTCTGGCAACACCCAGGCCCAATGGTTCCAGGAGGCCATGGTCTACGAGCCCAAGACCTACCTGAGCACGGGCGGGTTCAGCACTATGGGCTGGACGGTGCCCGCGGCGCTGGGCGCGAAGTTGGCCGCGCCGGACGCCCAGGTGGTCGGCCTGGTGGGCGACGGCGATTTCCTGATGACCGCCCAGGAGCTGGCGACCGCCGTGCAGTACGGCATCCCCGCCGTGTACGTCGTGGCCAACAACGTGGGCTGGGTCGCCATCCGCGACCTCCAGGCCGCCGTCTACGGCGAGCAGCGGGCCGTGGGCGCCGAGTTCCTCAAGGACAACGCGCCGGCCTCCCCCGACCTGGCCGCGCTGGCGCGCGCCTTCGGCTGTCACGGCGAGCGCATCTCCGCCCCGGGCGAGGTACGTCCCGCGCTGGAGCGCGCGTTTGCCGCCGGCGGCCCCGCCGTCGTCGAGGTCATGGTCGAGCGCACCTACCCCCTCTCCGGCAGCCCGGCCGTGGGCTGGTGGGACGTGCCGGTGCCGACGTATATGGGGGAGAGAAGAGAGCAGTATGAGGAGGAGAAGGCAGGGGAGTGCTGAGGATAGCGTCAAACGTCGGGCGTCGAACGTCAAGCGTCAAACGTCAAGCGTCAAACGTCAAGCGTCAAGCGTCAAACGTCGAGCGTCAAACGTCGGGATTGAGTAGTGAAGTGAGGAGGGGGATGATGAACTATGAGGAGTGGGGCGCGACGGTGCCGGAGGAAATCGTGAGAGATTCTCTCTGGAAGATGACGGCCTACCGGTTGGCGCTGTTTCTGGGCGACCTGGGGTGGCGCGACACGGCCAGACTGGTACGAAACCGGCGGCTGATCGGTCTGTCCGACCAGTTGTACCGGGCCATCGGGTCAGTCAGTGCTAATCTGGCCGAAGGCTACTCACGCGGCACCGGCAAGGATCGGGCACGCTTCTACGAATACGCCCTGGGCTCCGCCAGGGAGAGCCGCGACTGGTACTTCAAGGCCCGGCACGTCCTCGGTGAAACCGTCTTCCGCCACCGCCTGCAGTTGCTGACCCGGGTGATCCAACTCCTCCTGACCATGATCCCCCGCCAGCGCGGCCACACAATCCGAGACCATCCCGAAGCATATCGATCCGGTGACGAGTCTGACGCAACACTGGAAGCCCTGCTGCAAACCGTCCCTCTCCCAGACCCGGACGACGCCTGACGCAAGACGTTTGACGTTTGACGCAAGACGTTTCACGCAAGACATCCCCATACTACAAGGAGCCACATCTATGTCCCCAATCCGAGTCGCCATCGTTGGCTGCGGTCGCATATCCGACCTGCACGAGCTAGGCTATCGCGGGCGGGATGACGCCCGCGTCGTCGCCGTGTGTGACACCAGGGGCAAGCACGCCCGCGAGAAGGCCAAAGCCTGGGGCGTGGACAAGATGTACACCGATTACGGGCGGCTCCTGGCCGATCCCGAGATTGACCTGGTGGAACTCCTGGTCCCCCATCACCTGCACGCGGAGATGACGATCGCCGCGTGCGAAGCGGGCAAGCACGTCTCGGTCCAGAAGCCAATGGCGCTCACCGTGGCCGAGGCCGATCGCATGATCGGGGCGGCGGAGCGCGCAGACGTCGTGCTGCGCGTGTACGAGAACTTCGTCTTCTACCCGCCCCACGTGCGCGCCAGGCAGATGATCGAGGCGGGCGAGATCGGCGAGCCGCAGATGATCCGCATGCACGTCAACACCGGCACCCAGGACACGGCCTGGAAGGTGCCGCTCCAGGCCTGGGTGTGGCGCTTCGACGAGAAGCGCTGCGGCGGCGGTCCCCTCGTCTTCGACCACGGCTACCACCTGTTCTCCCTGGCCCGCTACTTGATGGGCGAGGTTGAGCGGGTCTACGCCTGGATCGACCGCAGCCCGATCGTGCCCACCAGGTACCTGGACGCGCCCGCCGCGATCATGTTCCAGTTCAAGGCCCCGCGCCGCTACGGCGTGCTGGACTTCGCCCACACGCCGAACATGGTGATCGAGTCGCTCTACTACGGGGACGACGACCGGGTGGAGGTCATCGGCGACAAGGGCATCCTGTTCATCAACCGCTGCACCGCGCGCACCGTGGACCTGCCGGAGCTGATGATATTCCGAGACGGGGAGACGCGCGCCATCCCGATCGAGCGGGTGGAATGGCACGACAGCTTCATCGACTGCACGCGCCACCTGATCGGCGTGCTCCGCGACGGCGGCCAACCGGTGCTCGACGGACCGACGGGCAAGGCAGTACTTCAGTTCACGCTGGCGGCCCGACGAACTGGAATGAGGTTGGAGGTTGTTGGCGTAGAGACGCAAGATTTTGCGTCTAGGTGGGGTAAGGGCGGACCCTCGCCAGGCGGGCGTCTCGGTCCCGGACGAAGCGCTCGATGCCCTCCAGCACCCATCGGGGCGAGAGGTGCGCCTCGTCGACCAGCTCATCCAGCATGCCGCCCGTGCGCCAGCGGTCGTCCCAATCGGCCGACAGGGCGTACTCCTCCGCCACCTTGTGGAACAGCCAGTCGTGCATCAGCCAGCGCGCCTGTGTGGTGATGACCGTCGAGTCCACCCAATCCTCCGTCGAGAGCACCCGGCCGCGGTACGCCTCCGGCTGCAGCGCGAACAACTGCGGGCTGGTCGCGCACACGACCTTCACGTTCAGGTCTCGTGCGTCCAGCTCGGGCAGCACCTGGACGACGCTCGCCATGGCGCTGGTGCCCTGCACGATCACCGTGCCACCGCGGGGCCGGTCCGGGCGGTAGTCGCGCACCACGTACGCCCCGCGCGCCGCCTCGAAGTGTGACGGCATGCCTAGCGCGTCCCGGTCGGGGACCTCAATCGCCGGGCGGGTCAGGTGCAGGGCTACGATGGGCACGTCCAGCTTGAGCGCCGCCCCCAGGAGCACCGGCACCTCGTTGTACTCCCACGGATGCAGGTTGACGATGGCCCCCTCTGGGAAGAGCTGGGTCACGCCGGGTGAGAAGATGCCGAAGTGTGTGCGGCTGTCGTCGGCCGTCTCGGGTCCCGAGTGGCCCGCTATCCAGAGCACCTTGCCCAACCGCCATTGGCAATCCTGCGCCATCTGGCTGAACAGGCGCAGCATGCCGTACTTGAGGTAGGAGAACGCGCCGTAGGTGGAGCACGCGCCCCAGAAGCCGTCGAAGGCCTGCTCCGGGTCGGGCGCGAAGTTGACCGTGGCCAACCCGGTCAGAATGCCGGCGTTGGCAAACTCCGTGATCTCCTGCGGCAGCAACACCCCCTCCGACGCGCCGTAGCGCTCGTACCAGCCGTAGCCCTCGAAGTCGCCATAGCCCTTGGCGAAGCCACTGATGCGCGTGGAGTCGGCCAGGTCGGCCGAGCAGGCGATGAAGAGCGGCCGGCCATACTCCCGCGCGCCGAAGGCGTTGACCCACGCCCCCCACCTGGCCAGCGCCCCGCGATTGGCGATCCGGGTGCCAGGCTCGACGTACACGTCCGCCGGGTAGTTGTGGTAGTCGTACAGACGCTCGTCTTGGAAGGGGACACGGCACTCCGGCAGACCTGCGTGCCTCACTACGAACTGTCCACGGGCGCCCAGCCGGAAGGTGGGCAGCTCATCGGGCACGCTGTCGCCCAGCGCCACCAACGTGTCGGCCAGGTAATCCACCAATGCCTGATCCTGGTGCAGCACGTCGATCACGGCCTTGAGGTTGGCCTCGAACTCAGCCCGCAGGGCGGCAGGGTCGTCGGGGGCGCACGCACCGAAGTTGGCGAACGCCACGCCGTACTTCTCGGCGAACGGGCGCTTGGTCTCCCAGAACAGGTCACAGTCCAGCTTGTGCGGCGCACCGTGGGACTTGTTGTCGTACTTCAGGTACTCGCGTCCCTTGCGCGTCTTGACCCAGGCCGCGCTGGGCACGCCGTCGGAGTTGTCCCCCAGCACCATGGAGAGGAGGACCTCCGTGACCGGCCCCCACTCGCTGCCCGACTCGGTGCCGCATACGCGCCAGCCGTGCGCTCCGAACCAGTCAGTCGGCGTGCCGTACACCGTCGTGGAAAGCGGGTGATCGTCAATGCCGAAGTCGTTCCAGTCTACGATGTAGTAGAGATTGTCCAGGCCCATGGCCCAGGCCGAGTTCATCGTCTCGTGAACGGCACCGGGCGTCAGGCCGGCGTCGCCCTCGAGGACGAACACCTTCACGTCCCCGGCGCCGGCGCGCTTGAGCGCCAGCGCAGCGCCAGCCGCCGCCGGACTGCCGTGTCCGGAGGGACCGGTGTTGAACTTGAGGAACAGCGTCTTGCCCTCCATCTCTGCGTGCCCCGAGAGGCCACCGCGCCGGCGGAAGGTAAGCAAGTCCTCCCAGTACACGGCGCGCTCGGCGGCGCTGGGAATCGCATAGCGCGCGTCGCCGGTCTGCCGGTGCTTGACGCGCAGCGCCTCGTTGAGCACGGTCAGCGTGCAGTAGATAAGGGGAATCGTGTGCCCGGCCCCCAGGATGAAGCGGTCGCCGAAACGTTTTTCGGGGTGACGGATGTCCCAGCGCATAAGTCCGCTGAGCAGAAGACTCAGCAGCGGGTACACCTTGGAACGGGACCCGCCGGGATGGCCGCTCTGGCGGTAGTTGAGGATCAGGTCAACCAGTTGATCCACCAGGTCCTTCGTCTTCTCCCAGTGACCAAAGTGCCGGGTCAGCTCTTCATAGCGTTTGGCGATCCGTTCGTCAGCAGTGTGGCTCATATGTTGTCCCTTCGTCTCCAATATGCGTGATACGTGGTGCGTGGAATGCCGATGGCACTCCCCCTGGCTCAGTCCAAGTGTAGCCGCGATTTCCTAATCGCGCCTGGAACCAGCAACTCAAGCTCTGGAGTCCCGACCGGTAGCGTTCCCGATTATACCCAGCTCTCAGAGAAGCGCAACGACCCTCACCGGCAGGGCCTCCAGGCCCTCAACTGCCGGAGGCAGGGCAACGACCGTGACCCGGCTCTTTGGGACCGCCTCCAGGTTGGTGAGGTTCTCGATGTAGAGGACGCCTGCCTCAAACAACGGCAGATGGTTCTGGCGATCAGGAACGGCCGGATTCATTCTGCCGCAGGTGTCTAAGCCCAGGATCTTGATGCCCCAGCTCAGCAGCCAGTGGACGGCGTCCCGGGTTATGAACGGCGGCGCCATGTAGACATCGCTGCCGTAGTACTGCGACCAGCCGGTCATCACAAAGACGATGTCGCCCTCCCGGATGCCTCCGGCCTGTTCGGCCGCGCGCTGCACCGTCTCCAGGGGAATGCCCTCACCGGAGGCGTATCCCCGCAGATCCAAAATGACCGCTTCGCCAAGGAATTGCTGGACCGGAACCTGGGCCAGGTCGGCACCGTCCTCCAGGGCGTGATAGGGCACCTCCACGTGGGTCCCCATGTGGTTGTCCATGGTGACCCTGTGCATGATGTACCATTGCGCCTCGGCCGGTGTCCCTGTGACATCCGTGGCCGGCACCTGCTCGATCTCCAGCAGCCGCGCCTCCCGCCCTGGCCGCAGGGTGTGAGAAAGATCGATCACCTCGCTAAACCCGTTCATACTCCGACCCCCTAACGTGGGAAAGAAACCAGGTTTTTCAGAAAAACCTGGTTTCTGCGGTCGCTGACCGAAGGTCCGGCGACACTCGAGTTTCTACCGCGACGCGTCCTTGCGGGCGACGACCTCCTTCACGGCAGCAGCGATGTGCGCCGCGGACATGCCGTACTTCTCGACGATCTGCAAGTATGGCCCAGACTCGGCAAAGGAGTCCCGCATGCCGATGCGTTTCATCGGCACGGGATGGTGCTCCACCAGCACCTCGGCCACGGCACTGCCCAGGCCGCCCAAGATGATGTTGCTCTCGGCGGTGACGAGCGCTCCCGTCTCCTCGGCAGCCTGGAGAATCGCCTCCGCATCAATCGGCTTGAGCGTATGGCAGTCCAGGACGCGCACGTCCAGTCCCTGCGCCGCCAGCATCTCGGCTGCCATCAACGCCTGTGAGACCATATCGCGGATGGCGACGATGGTCGCATCGCGGCCGTCGCGTATCGTCACGGCCTTGCCGATCTCAAAGGGGTAGTCCGTGTCGAAGAGCACAGGCACGGGGTCGCGGGTGAAGCTGAGGTAGACCGGCCCATCCCATTCGGCCGCTGCCTGCACAGCCAGCTTGGTCGTGACCGGGTCGGCCGCCGCAACCACCGTCGAGCCGGCGATGGACCGCATAATGGACAGGTCCTCCTGCCCCTGGTGGGTAGGCCCGTCGGGTCCGGGCGTGATCCCTCCGTGGCTCGAGGCGATCTTGACGTTCAGCCCCGGATAGTGGATGCTGTTGCGCACCTGGTCCAGCGCCCGCATGGTGGCGAATACGGCGTAGGTCGTGGCGAAGGGAATGAGCCCGGTCGTCGCCATGCCCGCCGCCGCGGCCATCATGTTCTGCTCCGCGATCCCGAAGTTGAAGGATCGCTCCGGGAAGCGCTTGGCGAACTCAGCCGTCTTCACCGACTTGGAAACGTCGGCGTCGAGCACGACGATGTCCGGGTTCTCTTCCCCCAGTGCGAGAATGGCCTCGGCGTAAGCGTAGCGCGTGGCCTGCCGCTCTCCGGCGGTGAACAACTCCCCGGAGGCGAGCAACGGAATGACGTCAGGGCGCACGTAGTGGTAGGGTGATGTCGCGACCTTATGCATCGTCGCACCTCCGGATGTCGTCCAGCGCGCAGGCTGCTTCCTCCGCGCACGGCGCTTTGCCGTGCCACTCGGCCACGTTCTCCATGAACGAGACCCCCTTGCCCTTGATCGTGTGCGCGATGATCATCGTCGGTTTTCCCTTGACCGTCTTCGCGTTCTCCAATGCCTCGACGACCTGCGCCATATCGTGGCCGTCAATCTCCACCACGTGCCAACCGAAGGCCCGCCACTTGTCGGGCACCGGCTCGATGGGCATCTCGGTGTCCACGCAGCCGTCGTTCTGCAGGTGGTTGCGGTCCAGGATGGCGGTCAGGTTGTCCAGCCCCCACTTGGCGGCCGACATCGCCGCCTCCCAGATCGATCCCTCCTGCGATTCGCCGTCGCCCACCACGACCCACACGTGATAGTCCTTGTGGCGCAGCCTCCCGCTCAGCGCCATCCCTACCCCCGCGGACAGCCCATGCCCCAGCGACCCGGCGGTCATGTCAATGCCGGGCGTCTTCCTCATATCCGGGTGGCCCTGCAGGATGCTGTTGAGCTTCCGCAGCGTTTTCAGGTGTTCCTTGTCGAAGTAGCCGCGCTCAGCCAGGGCGGCGTACCACACCGGGCAGGCGTGCCCCTTGGAGAGGATGAAGCGATCCCTATCGGGCCATCCCGGGTTCTCTGGATCGACGTCCATGACCCGGAAGTAGAGCGCGGTGACGACGTCCGCCGCCGAAAGGGAACCTCCTGGATGACCCGCCTTCGCGGTGGCGATCATCTCGATGATGTCGCACCGGATGGTGACGGCCATCTGCTTGAGTTCTTCGATTGACATCGGTATATGACATGTCTCCATACAACCTCCTCTTGCGGGCAAGCGCGGATTGTTCCAATCCGTTCACGTATCGTTCCCAGGAGTGCCGCCGCTAGCCCTTTATAGCACCCGCAGTCATACCGGCCAGATAGTAATCCATCAAGAAAGAGTAGATGATAACGACAGGGATTGAGCCAATCAAGGCCCCAGCCATCAACTCGCCCCAGTAGTAGACGTCCCCAACCTGCAGGGCATTGACCACGCCAACGGCGATGGGCAGCTTGGACGCCTGGTTTATGAAAGTGAACGCGTACAGATACTCGTTCCAGGAGAGCGTGAAGGTGAAGAAGAAGACCGATACGACCCCCGGGAGAACGAGAGGGATGTCAACCGAGACCATAGCCCGCAACCGGCTGGCCCCGTCAATTCGCGCGGCATCCAACAGATCCCGGGGTATGCCCTTGAAATAGCTGGATAGCATCCAGGCGATAAACGGGACCAAGAAGGTAAGGTACACAACGATCAAGGTCCACAAGGAGTTGCCTTTCAATCCCACAGACCGCACGACGACGCTCAATGGGATGAAGAGCAGTGCCGGCGGGAGAAGGTAGGTGCCAAAGATGACCAGGGCCGCGACGCCTCCCCCCTTGTACCGCAGTCGCCCCAGGCTGTAGGCAGCCACGAGCCCCAAGACGATAGCAATCACCGAGGAACCAATGGAGATGAGTATGCTGTTGCGCATCCAGAGCAGGAACTTCGTCTCAGTCAGCAGATTGCGATAGTGATCAATGGTGAGTTCATCGAAAGTGATGTGAAAGGGCGCATCCGACACGCTCAGCATGTCGCTTCTGATCGACGTCATGACCATCCAGGCAAAGGGGAACAAGGTGAAGATTGAGAACGCGACTATAGCGAACGTCAGGACGGACATCCTCACGACGTTGATACGCCGGAGCCTTTGCCGCAGCCGAGCGAGAAGCGGACGAGATCCTCGTGCAGATTCGCGAGTTCCTGCAGTGGCCATGCCAGTTCACTCCTCACGCAAGTATCGCAGTTGCAGAGCGATCAGGACAATCAGGAAGGGTAACAGGATGACAGCGATGGCAGCTCCCTTGCCCAGTGCTTTCCCCTGAATCGCCGTCCGGAAGGCCAACGTGGCGATCAGGTGCGTGCGATTCAGCGGCCCTCCCTTCGTCAAGATCCAGACGATCTGGAAGTCGCCCAGGGTACGTACAAAGGAATAGAGTGCAGAGACGATAAGCACAGGCGTGATATGGGGAAGCGTGACGAACCGGAACTTCTGAAGGTAGTTCGCCCCGTCTACTATGGCCGCCTCGTATTGTTCGATGGGCACAGTGGTCAGCCCGGCCAGGATAATCATGCCGAAATAGGGCGTACCACGCCAGATGTTGACGGTCTGTACCGCCGCCATCGCCAGCTTCGGCTTGGCGTACCACTGGATCGCATGATCCACCAGCCCGAGATGCCGCGCGATGTACGTGATGACGCTGTACTGCGGGCTGAACATCCAGAGCCAGGCCAGGACGCTCAGAGATGTCGGTACCACCCACGGGAGCAGGAACGCTGCACGCAACACCCTCCGGAAATGCCTGACCTCATTGAGCACCAGGGCCATGACCAGGCCCAGGAATATCTTGACGACCACCGCCGTGACCGTATAGTTGAACGTGTTGACGACAGTCTGGCGGAAGATGCTGTCCCTGGCCAGTGCAACGAAGTTCTGCAATCCGACGAACGGCGCAGATCCTCCTACCGTCTTATCCGTGAAACTGTAGAAAATCGAGAGCAAGAAGGGGTAACCCACCAGCCCCAGTACGATGACCAGGGTCGGTATGAGCAGTAGATAACCCAGCCAGGTCTCGGATTCCAAAAGGGTCCCGCACAACGTCGTGAAGCGGCCCCAAGCATTCTGAGTCGTCTTCGCTTCGCCTCGAACACTCATCCCCCACGGCCTCCGCCTGTCTCTGCTTCAGGGGAGCGTGGGCCTGGGCCCACACTCCCCTATGGCATCCTCATCGGGCGGGGAGACCCCACCCCCACCGTTGGGAACCGATACACGCGCGGACATCGGTCGTGCGTCCGCCCGAGTTCCCATGCAATCATCCCTACAAAGGCGCCATTCCGATGGCGCGCCGCCGCCTACAAAGGCGCCATTCCGATGGCGCGCCGTCGGGACGACGACGGTCCACCTGACCCACACGGACCGCCCGGATGTTGCCGACCGCAGACGGTGCCGACCGCAGCGGTCGGACGGCATCCGCTGCATCCCTGCTGGCTACTCAGGCTGTAGCCCGTCGTCTATCCGTATACCGCCTTCAGTTCTTCCTCTGCCCGCTGGACGGCTGTCTCGATGTCGTCACCGAGCAGCACGGAGGCGAACATGTTCACGATGGTCTGGTTGCTGTACGCCTCGCCCGACGCGCGCGAAGGCTTGGAGGGCCAGCCGGGCATGTGCCCGTCGTGGGCCAACCCCTTCAGCGGAACGTAGGCCGGATCTACGTTGAACGGCATGGCGGGATTCTCATCATAGTCGAAAAGCAGCGGTGTGTAGAAGGTGATGCCGATCTGCATCAACGGGACGAACTGATCGGGCTCCATCAGCCAGCGCAGAACTGCCTTGCCGGCCTCCTTGTTCTCGCTGTGAGCGAAGAGCGCCAATTCGTTCATCTCGACGAGCTGATGATAGCCCCCCGGCCCAGCCGGGTACTTGAAGTGACCCATGTCATTGTGCACATCGGGGGCCTGGCTCTCCGATGCCCAGTAGATGCTGGTCGCGTTCTGGGTGCAGGCGATGTCCCCACCCATGAAGGCCTGGTTGTTAGCGCCCTCGTCGAAGCCGGTGATACCCTCGTATGCGACCTTGCCGAACTCGATCATCCACTTGAGCGCGTCACGCGTCTCCTGCGAGTTGATGGCGACCGTCTTGCCATCCTCCTCGACCTCCATGCCACCGAAGGACCACAGCAGCGAGTAGCAGAAGCTGGCAGAGTCGTTCGGCCCGGCCTGGCTGACGGTGTTCCCCATCGGGGGCAGGCCCGCGTCCACCAGCTTGGTCGCGCAGTCCAGGAAGTCATCGTACGTCTTGCATCCATCGGGATAGCCGGCTTCCTCGAAGAAGCTCGTCCGATAGTTGAACGCGTGCGCCGTATAGGCACGGGGGATACAGCGCCACACACCGCTCGCATCCACACTGACGTCCTTGGCGACATCGTACCAGCCACCGTATTCAGCGGCCAGTTCTTCGCAGATATCGGTGAGATCTTCCAGGCTGTCGCCGAAGACCATCGGATCAGGCCCGAAGAGCTCGGCGATGTCACCAGTCTTGTTCTCCACCGCGGCCGCGTACATCTGCCGCCATTCCTTGGCCCAAGAAGCCTCAATGTCAACGCCGGTGTTCGCGGCGAACTGTGCGATCTGATTCTCCTGGATCACATTCATGTCCGAGATGAAGCTGTTGCGCATGACCATCTCGAGGTCGCCTGAGAGACCCGAGGGGAACGTCTCTGGAGGCGCGGCGGTAACCTCAACGATCTTCTCGACCTCCTTCTCGACCTCGACCTGGACCTCCTTCTCGACCTCGACGATCTTCGTGACCTCAACCGGCACCTCCACGGTCTTCTCAACAACCTGTGGAGCGCAGGCGGAGACGACGATGCCGGCACCGCCGACCGCGGTCCAGCGCAGGAAATCACGACGTGAGATCTTGCTCATTTCTTTACCTCCTTGACTTTGGGCAAACAACTGGTAGACTAGTTGTGTGGAGTCACGTCCACACAGTTCTTGCGCACAGGTCATGTCTCTACGACAAGTCGGGGGGCATGACTTGTGCGCCCCTATGCACACGTCGTCTCGACTCGCACCACCTCCTTTCGAGTACCCCTGCTGAAGCAGGGCATCCGGCCATCGAGACCTTGCAGGTCTGGCCGTTCTTGCCCTGGCTACAAACCCGGGAAGGATGATCGACACCACCTCTAGCTCAGGCGGACCTATCCCCAAGCATCAAGCTCTGAAACTCGTCAAAGACCTGGATCACGTCGCCCTGGCGGACCATCTCCCGCAGTCTCTCACGCCCAAACCTGTCGAGCAGTCTCTCGGCGTACAGAATCGTCCGATAGCAGGCAGAAAGCGTCTTTACAGGGTCGGTACGCGACGGGAAGATATCCGACACCAGCCAACCATCGTAGCCGATTTCGTCCAGCACCAGGAAGCACTCCAGCCAATCCCAGTAATTCACGGTGGCGGGCATCAAGTCCCAGTCCCAATTCCGATAGTTGTCGTTGATGTGGACCAAGAACAGGCGCTCGGCCTGGGCCACCAGGCTGAGCACCTGGGCCGGCGTCTCGGCTGCGTAGAGCGAATGGCCCAGGTCTACCGTCAGACCGACGTTGTCCAGGCCGATCTGCTCACACAGGTGCAGGACAACTCCGGCATTGGGCACGATGACCCGGGCGCGTGGCTCGCTCTGCTTGTACTCCACACTCAGCCGGACCTCGGGGCGATGCGCGGCAGCTTCGCCGATACACGCCACCAACCACCGCCACGCGTGGCCGTAGTCTATTTCGAAGGGATAGTCATGGCCGTCCGATAGCGGACACACGGTTACCAGGTTGACCCCCAGGTCGGCTGCCCAATCCATACCAGCCTTGAGGTACTGCACTGCCTCGGCACGGATGCCCGGGTCGCGCGAAGTCAGCGCGCCATAGTGGAATTTGGGTTCCGACTTGACGTTGACGTTGACCGAGGAAACTGTCAAGCCGTTCTTGTCCAGAAGCTGCCGGTAGGTTCCGGGAGTCATCCCCTGGAAGTCGGACGGATAGATTGCCTCGACGCCTTGCACGCCCTCGATCCCGGCGCTCAGCGCGAGCTTGTCGGTCAAATCCCTGGGTGTGTAGTACGTGGCGAAGCGGTCCTGCATCTGGCCCATGAAGGCGAGGATAACGGAGTAGTGAATATTCATCGATAACCTCTGCAGAGATAGTCGATCCTGCAATGCCGTGCCCCAGTCCAACGAGGAGACTCCCCCCGCTGCGCTTCCACTGAAGAAGGGACAAGCAGCATTGCCAGATTCAATCAAACGCCAGATGTGACCACTCAGCCACCGGCACGATCAAGATCTGACAGATTTGCTTACAACGAACCCGAATCACACCTCGTGGCCGTTGGCGATTGAGCGAAGTACCTGGACACATTCCTCAGCCACCCTCGCGTTCACCTCTGTGTTTAGCCGAGAGAACTGCGCCGCATCGCCGCAGCGCAAGGCCTCGAGAATAGCTGAATGGTCGACGTCCACCGTCTCTGGTACCCAGTCGAAGGCTCGGAAGCGTTGGTAGAACAGCACCTGGATCTGCGCGCGCAGGCTGCGCCACATCTTCAACAGACGCCCGAATCCAGATTTCGCACAGATGAACTCGTGGAAGTCCATGTCCAGATCGGTCAGCCAGTCGAAATCCCGCGCCTGGATAGCCTCTCGTTGGCGTTCGATGTATGCCTCGAGGCGGTCGAAGTCCGCCGGCTGGAGCTTGCCTTCCCTCAGGACGATTTCACACGCCAGGTCTTCCAGCGCCGCGCGCAACGTGAAGATCTCTCTCACGTCGTCCTCGTCGAAGGCCTTGACGAAGCTGCCCTGGTTGGGAATGCTGACGATCAGTCCCTCTTGCTCCAACTGGCGAAAGGCTTCCCGGACGGGGCTGCGGCTGACAGACATCTGTTCCGCGAGATCGTTCTCCTTCAGCCGCTCGCCGGGACTGAGCTTGCCCGTTACGATGGCGTCGCGGATCATATCCACGACTTCGGCCCGCAATGTCCTCGGTACTGCCTTGTCGAACAGGTGTGCCACCACCAGCTCTCCTCACGGTTTGCCCAGTTGGACAGGGCGGATTAGATATCCGGTGCTCAGGTATGGTCCATCAAAAGGGGTTATCTGGTATACCTGTATGCTTGTATACAGTATACTATAGAACATTCGCCTTGTCAAGCATTTCCTCGGAAATCGGCCTGAAGTCCACCTGGAAAACCGCGCGTGCAGACATCCGAGCGTTTTGGAACCGCTAACCATCCATTAACGCCAGGTTAATAAAAACGTGCGATAATGGTATACTGTGTAACACGGTACGCATTGGCATAGACCCGGGGCTTGCCCCCGGCTCCTCGTAGTTCCCAGGAGGTGAAATCGCCATGAAGCCTGTTCATACTTTCGTCGCCACCCCGTCGCTTCCCGCTCCACTGGAGGGTCTGCGGGAGCTGGCCTACAACATGCGCTGGTCGTGGGATCACGACGCCATCGAGATCTTTCGGCGGCTGGACAGCACGCTTTGGGAGCGGACGGGACATAACCCCGTCCTTATGCTAGGGACAATAGATCAAGCACGGCTCGAGGAGGCGGCCTCCGACGAGGGGTTCCTGGCCCACCTGGAGCGCGTCGCGCGGGACCTGGACGCCTATAAGGCCAGTGAGTCCACCTGGTTCCGCAAGACCCACGGGGACAGCGACGTCCCGCTGGTGGCCTACTTCTCGGCGGAGTTCGGCATGACCGAGTGCCTGTCCATCTTCGCCGGCGGGTTGGGCGTTCTGGCTGGCGATCATCTGAAGTCCGCCAGCGACCTGGGCGTGCCTCTCATTGGGGTCGGGCTGCTGTACCAGCAGGGGTATTTTCAGCAGTACCTGAACGAGGCCGGCTGGCAGCAGGAGGCGTACAAGAACAACGACTTCCTCAACCTGCCCCTCACCCTGGAGCGCAAGGAGAGCGGAGAACCGCTCACGGTCGAGGTCCCCCACCCCGACCGGCAGGTCACTGCCCAGGTGTGGCGGGCGCAGGTTGGCAGGGTCCCCCTTTACCTGCTGGACACCAACGTCTCGGCCAATCGGCCTGAGGATCGCGATATCACAGACCAACTGTATGGCGGCGATCACGAGATGCGCATACGTCAGGAGATGGTGCTGGGCATCGGCGGATACCGCGCCCTGGAGGTTTTGAACCTGGCACCGGTTGTCTATCACATGAATGAGGGCCACTCCGCGTTTCTGGCCCTGGAGAGGATGCGGCGGTTCATGGAGAGGCACGGGCTCTCCTTCGCCGAGGCGCGAGAGGCCGCGTCGGCAAGTTTGGTATTCACGACCCACACCCCGGTGGCCGCCGGCCAAGACTATTTCTCGCCAGATCTCATGCATCGCTATTTCGGCGCGTACGCACACGCCGTGGGCATCCCGTTTCGCGACTTCCTGGCGCTGGGACGGCAGAACCCGGATGACGCGGGTGAGCCGTTCTGCATGACGACCCTCGCCCTGCGCCTCGCTGCGCACAGCAACGGTGTCAGCCGGCTGCACGGCCAGGTCAGCCGTCGCATGTGGCAGGGGCTCTGGCCGGGAGTGCCAGAGGACGAGATCCCCATTTCCCACGTGACCAACGGCGTGCACTTCCCATCGTGGATTTCGCGCGATATGAAGGAGCTGTACGATCGCTACCTCGGGCCGCGCTGGCGCGAGGAACTGGCCGACCAGACAATCTGGCAGCAGGCGGACGAGATCGCGCCCGGAGAGCTTTGGCGTACCCACGAGCGCAGGCGGGAGCGGCTGGTGGCATTCACCCGTCGCCGCCTGCGAGAGCAGCTACAACGGCGCGGTGCATCTCAGACCGCGCTCGAGATCGCCGGGGAGGTCCTGAACCCCGAGGCACTGACGATTGGCTTCGCCCGGCGCTTCGCGACGTACAAGCGGGCGACCCTGCTGCTGCGCGATCCAGAGCGGCTGGCGCGCATCGTCAGCGACCCCGACCGGCCTGTGCAGATCATATACGCCGGCAAGGCACATCCCCGCGACAATCCGGGCAAGGAACTGATCCAGCAGATCGTTCACCTGGCCCGGCGTGAGCCCTTCCGGCACCGGCTGGTCTTTCTGGAGGACTACGACATGTCGGTGGCCCGCTACCTGCTGCAGGGGGCCGACGTGTGGCTCAATACACCGCTCCGGCCCCGGGAGGCCAGCGGTACCAGCGGTATGAAGGGCACAGCCAACGGCGTCCTCAATCTGAGCATCCTGGACGGCTGGTGGGATGAGGCCTATCAGCCCGAATTCGGGTGGGCCATCGGGCGGAAGGAGGCGTACGACGATCGCAGCTATCAGGATCAGGTGGAGGCCGGAGCCCTGTATGACCTGCTGGAGCAAGAGGTGGTGCCCGCCTTCTACGAACGGGGAGGCGACGGACTGCCGCGCCGTTGGATCGCCCGCATGAAAGCATCTATCCGAGGGCTGTGCCGTTTCTTCAACACCCACCGCATGGTGGGCGAGTACACCGAATCCTTCTACCTGCCGGCGGCGGCCCATTATCGGGAGATCACGGCGGACGGGATGGCCTGCGCCAGGGCACTGGCGGCCTGGAAGGCCCGCGTGCAAGCGGGCTGGCCCCAGGTTCACGTCGAGGCCGTGAACGCCAGGTCCCTCGCGGAGGTCCAGGTCGGCGGTGAGTTCCAGGTCGAGGCGCGGGTGCATCTGGGCGCGCTCACGCCTGAAGACGTGGCCGTGGAGCTCTACATAGGGCAGGTGGATGCCGCGGGGGAGATCGTGGACGGGCACGCGATGCCGATGCAGCCCGCGGGGCCGGAAGACGAGGAGCTCCATCGATACCAGGCCAGCGCCATCACCTGCCATCGGAGCGGACTGCACGGTTTCACGGTGCGCGTGCTTCCTCACCACGTAGACCTGAGCACGCCGTTCCCGCCGGGCCTCATCGTCTGGGCCTAGACAGGGCGGGGCGCTGGGCAGCACAATGACGATGAGACAATGACGCAGACAAAACACATCCATGCGCAGGATGCACAACAGAAGCAGCCAGCCTCACGCAGACTGCTGTTTCTCTGCACGGGGAATTTCTATCGCAGTCGCTTCGCCGAGACGCTGTTCAACACCCTCGCCGCGGAGGCTGGCCTGAGCTGGCGAGCGTATTCCCGAGGTCTCGCTACCGAGAACGTCGTCAGTGATTGGGGGCCGATATCCGCCCACGCCCTCAGGGGTCTGGAGGCACGGGGCATCTCGGTAGACGAGCCGATCCCGCCTCCAAGGCAAGTAGAGGAACGGGACCTGGAAGAAGCCGATCTGGTCATCGCGCTCAAAGAGGCGGAACACCGTCCGCTCCTCGCAGAGCGTTTCCCTCAGTGGCTGGACAGAGCGGAGGGTGATGGCAAATCGGGAGATTGGGAGATTGATCGTGCACCGGTGGAATACTGGCACATCCACGATCTCGACCTCTCGCCGGCCGAGGAGGCCCTGGCTGAAATCGAGCGCGGGATCAGGGATCTGATCCCGCGCCTGGCCCAGGACGGCTGCGACCCGTAGCGGCCCGGGCGCTGAACAGAGTGAGGCCCCCCTCGGATCCACCGTGAGCGTATCACGGAGGGGACAAAGGGGTGAGGAAAACGGGGGCAGGCGTTCG
>CAZYSK010000104.1:0-17890 GCA_964649415.1 uncultured Anaerolineales bacterium | reverse complement strand
TTGCTAAGGTTCGTTTCCCACCCTGAATTCGGGTTTGACTTTTACCGCACTCTAACCTGGACAAGCCAGAACCAAACAAGACACAGAGTTACACAGAGAAGGGCTCGCGCTGTTGCAGAATCAAGGAAGCACGGAGACACACAGAGGCAGAGGATAAACTAGGTCTTTCTCCGTGTATCTCTGTGTCTTCTCCGTGATGCTCTGTGTAATTCCTGCTCATTGTGCAAGGTGCAAGGATTTGACTGATTATGGTACTGAAGATCAGAAACCAGCCAGAAACCAGCCAGAAACCAGGTTTTTCGGAAAAAACCCGGTTTCAGCGCAGGGCGCGGAGCAGCTCCTGCTCCAGCTCGTGCAGGGGCAGGGAGCGGGCGGCCTGCCTGAGCATGTCGAGCATCGGGCAGCCGGCCTCCTGCTCGGCGGCCCACTCCTGGGCGAACTTGCCGGAGCAGATCTCGTCCAGCCCCTCGCACATCTTCTCGCGCAGCTCGGGCAGCATGAAGCGCATGCCGCGCGACATGGAGCCGTACTGGCTGGTGCGGGAGTGGAGCGCGGTCTGCTCGACCGTGCCCATCTCGGCGATCTTGCCCATGGTGTACGCCAGCTCGCCCGACATGTACAGCTCGAGCAGCACCGCCGCCGGCGGGTATCCCCGCTCCAGGAGCAGGTTCACCGCGCACATCAGCACCTGGCCGAAGGCCGGGCCGAAGCATTGCTCGGTGAACAGGTCGAGCTCCGCCTCCTGGGCGAAGGTGACCTCGACGACGCCGCTGCGCGTGGAGCCGATGCCCTTGGCCAGCGCCAGCGCGATCTCCCGCGCCCGGCCCGAGCCGTCCTGGGCCACGCCGACGAAGCTGGGGAAGCCGCGGCCGTCCACGTACAGGTCGCGCACGCCGGCCCCGATCATGCGCGGCGCGACGAGCACCACGTCCACGCCCGGGGGCGGCGCGATGAAGTCGAAGGCGACGCTGTAGCCCGAGGCGAAGACGAGCACGGGCGGCGCCGCGCCCGCCCGCCCGGCCACGTGCGGGCCGATCTCCGCCTCGAACACGGCCGGCATGACCTCGTCCGGGATGAGCAGCATCACGATTTCGCCCTCGGCCGCCGCCTGGGCCACCGGGAGCACCGCGAAGCCGTCCTCGCGGGCGCGCGCCGCATACGCGTCCTCGCGGTTGCCCACGATCACGTCCAGCCCACTGTCGCGCAGGTTGAGCGCCTGGGCGCGCCCCTGGTTGCCGTAGCCGATCACGGCGATGCGCCGGCCCGCCAGCTCGCCAAGGTCTGCGTCCTCGTCGTGCAAGATCTCCATCTCGGGCATCTACTCCTCCGTGATGGCGATGTGCTCGATCACGTCGCCGACAGAGATAGACTGTACGACGTCCATCCCGTCGATGACGTGGCCGAAGGCCGTGTACCCGCCGTCGAGGAAGGGCGTCGCGGCCAGCGTGATGTAGAACTGGCTGCCGCTGGACGCGCGCTCGGGGTTCACCTGGTCCGCCCGGCGGGCCATGGCGATAGCGCCCTCGACGTGGGGCAACTGGATCTCGGCCGGCACGGTGTAGCCGGGGCCGCCCGCGCCGGTGCCCGCCGGATCGCCGCCCTGGATGACGAAGCCCGGCTCCACGCGGTGGAACGTCAGGCCGTCGTAGAAGCCCTCGCGGGCCAGGAAGACGAAGTTGTTGACCGTCATCGGCGCGGCGCTGGCGTCGAGCTGGACGACGATGTCGCCCTTGGCCGTCTTGATGGTCGCGACGTAGGACGTGCCGGGGTCAATCTGCATCTCCGGCGGCCCGCTGTACATGTCGCTGCGGTCGGCGGGGTTGGCGGGCATGGAACTCTCCGGCTCCCCGCCACACGCCAGTGTCACAAGGGGCAACGCCGCGAGCGCCGCGATGCCGCCAACCCAGATCCACACGTGCTTTCGTTGCTTGGTGTCTAACATGGGACTCCTTTTACTTGATTTATGTGTCCGTCGTATCTTTTCAATAGGCCGGGGTAGGGGCAGGTCTTGTACCTGCCCAAGAGGGCGACCACGAGGGTTCGCCCCTACATATTGAGATGATACCGTCCGTCGATCAAACGCAAACAGAAACCAGGTTTTTCGCTATCAGGTTGCTGATTCTCACACGTCTTGTGACGCTTACGATAGTTCCTCCGCAAAACACAGCAAAAGAACCTGGTTTCTTGCCTCATGCATCACCGCCCCTGCCACCAATCCTTGCCCGAGCGGGGGTCCATGAAGGCACCCGTGTCGCGGACGGCGACGCCGATCTCGTCGCCACGGGCGCGGCCAAACGCTTGCCCCGCGCGCAGGGCCGGCAGACGCCCCCGCCCGGCCTCGTTCCACGATTCGTACAGGGCCAGCAGCCGGGGCTCGACGCAGATGCCCTCCACGTGCAGCGCGTAGCCACGGACGACGTCGTCCTCGCGCGTGTACTTGAACGTGATGCGCTCGCGGCTGGCGTAGAGCACCAGCACCTCGTAGCCGTCGCCGATGTCGTAGCCCGAGGCGGGCACGTGAATCGTCTCGCCGGGGGTGACGGCCAGCCCGGCCAGCGTCACCTCCGGATCGGTGATCAACGGCCCCCGCGAGTTGCTGCCCCAGTACCAGTGATGGGCCTGGTAGACGGCGGCGAAGGCGGGAGTGCGCGCGTCGGCGAACAGGCCCGGCAACTGGGGCGCGAGCGGATCGTCCACAGGCGACTCGCGGTTCACCAGCCCCTTGTAGGCGTCGGTGAGCGCGTACCCCCGCAGGGCCAGGTTGAGATCCGCGTGCTCCTCAGCCGGGCGGGTGGTCGGGTCCCCGCTCACCGAGAGATCGCCGTAGCTCTCGCCCGGTATGGGCTGGCAGAGCGCGGAGTGCCCGATGACCGGCAGGTACACGCTGACGGTCACGACGCCCGATGGACGGATCGGCGCAGATGCCGCTTCCTCCTGGGACACGGATTCACGCGGATGCGCACGGATCGTATCGGGGGAGCCCACCGGGGCCGCAGGCGTCGCGGCAGCCGCGCGGGCCGGCCGCGCCAGCGGAACCCAGGCGGCCACCACCGCCCCCGCCGCGAGCAGGGCCAGGACGATCGCTGTTCGACGCCACGTGCCAGCGCTTCCCAAGAACGAGCCACTGGCGTGACTCAAGACCTGACAGGTTTTGGATGCTGGTTTCTGGCGTAGGTGTTGTTCCAAACGGTGATTCCTTTGCCCCAAAGGCTTCCTTGGAAACCTGTCAGGTCTAAATCTCCTTGTCTCCTTGTCTCCCTGTCCCCGTGTCTCCCTGCCCCTCCACCAACCAGCGCGCGAGCACCAGCCCCACCGCCAGGCAGGCAAAGGCCGTCACCCCGAACATAGGCCGGATGCCGAGTGCGTCGGCCAGGATACCGCTCAACCACGGGCCGCCGAACATGCCGATGGCGTACACGGCCTGGTGCAGGCCCATGGCCGTCGTGCGCTCTGTGTCAGCCACGTAGCGGATGCTGAGCCCCATCAGCACCGGGTAGCCCATGCCCTGGGAGAGCCCAATGCATACCTGCGCGGCGAAGAGCAGCGGCAACGACGGGGCCAGGGCCGCCCCCGCCAGCCCAAGCGCCAACAGTACGAAGCTGAGGATCACGATCCGCCGGGCGCCGATGCGATTCACGACGGCGGTGGCAGCCAGATTCCCCAATGTGAGCAGGCCGATATGCATACTCATGAGCATGCTCTGCGTGGCGTCCGTCCCGCCCAGTTGGCTGGCCAGGATGGGCACAAAGCTGAAGGTGGCGGCCCAGTTGGCGTACTGGTTGACCGCCGCCAGCACGGCGGGCAACAGGACGTCCCGCCGCGATGCCAGCCGTCCGATGCCCTCCAGCGATGGACGGCGTGCCGCGTGGCGACGCGCCTGAACGGGCAGCACGAGCAGCACCGCCAACAGCGCCGCGCCCGCCGCGAGGAAGAAGGCCAGCGTGTATCCACCCCACCCGTTGAGCGAGGCGGTGGCCGCCGAGGCGAGCATACGCCCGATGGAGCCGATGAACGTGAGGAGCGCGGTGGCGCGCACGGCCTGTTCGGGCGGGAACAGGCTGCTGAACAACGCGACCAGCGGCACCCAGGTGCCGGCCGCCAGCCCGGTGATGGCCCGGCCCACGATCAACCCGCTCACGCCCCCCGCCGTGCCGATGACCAGCGCGCCCAGCCCGGCCAGGACGAAGCCGGCGACGATGAAGGGCTTACGCCGCCCCAGCCAATCGGCGGCGATGCCCAGCGGCAGCCGGATCAGCGCCTGCCACAGGCCGTACTGGGCCAGCACGACGCCCACCAGGGCCAGGTTGTCCGTCTTGCTCTCGGCGTACGTCGGCAGCGTGGGCATGTACAGGTAGAGCGCAACCCAATACAGGAACACCACGCCGGCCACTAGCGCGAGCGTCAGGCGGCGCGCGCCGGTGGTGGCGGCAGGCACAGAGACGCCGCGCGCAGTTGTCGGTTTGTCCACGTCTCTCAACCGGCCCGCGCTCACATGTCAACCATGGCTTTGACGACGCCGTCCGCCAGCGCGGCCACGAGATCAAAGCCCTCCGCCGCCCGCTCCAGCGGGAACCGGTGGGTGATCAGCTTGCGCACGTCCAGCACCCCGCGATCGAGCAGCGCGATGGAGCGCTGGCACACGTCCTTCATGCGGCGGGAGACGAGAATGGTGAGCCCCTTGCGGCGGGCTTTACTCGCGCAGAACGACGTGACGTCCTCGCGCGGGATGCCGACCAGCACGACGCGCCCGGCGTAGCGGGCCATCAGGATGGCCTGCCCGACCGCATCCCCACCCCACGCCGCCTCGATCGCCACGTCCACGCCGCGCCCGCCCGTCTGCGCCATGAGCCACTCGACGGGATCCTCGACGCCCGGGTCGCAGACGGCGGTCGCGCCCAGGTCCTCCGCCAGCGCCCGGCGCTCGCGGATCGGCTCGGTGAGGTAGGCCGCGCCCGCGCCGGAGGCCAACGCCACCTCGAGCACCAACAGGCCGATGGGCCCGCCTCCCAACACGGCGACGGTCTGGCCGGGGCTCAGACTGGCCAGCGTCATCGCGTGCACGGCCACGCCCAGCGGCTCCAGCATCGCGCCGTCGGCGAAGTCCAACCCGTCCGGCAGCGGGGTGCAGAGATGGGCCGGGTGCACGTACCACTCGGACAGAGCGCCGGGGATGGGTGGCGTGGCCGGGAAGCGCACGTTGGGGCAACAGTTGGGGTTGCCCTCCAGGCACACCTCGCACTTGCCGCATGGGATGGCGGGGTCAACGGCCACGCGCGTGCCCACCGGCAGGCCCTCCACCCCCGGCCCCAGCGCCTCGATCTGCCCGGAGAACTCGTGACCGAGGATGAAGGGGAACTCAGGATAGCTGTCGCCAATGTGCCCGTCCACGTAGTAGTGTACGTCGGAGCCGCATATACCCAGGGCGCGGATGCGCATCAGCACCTCGCCCGGCCCTGGCTCCGGCACGGGGATCTCGTGCAAGCGCATGTCGCGGGGAGCGTGGAGAAACATCGCTTTCATAGTCATCGTGAGTGACACCTCCTGTTGAATTCTGTCCGCAAAGAACAAGTATACCACAATCACTCACCCGCACCAGAAAAACAAGGTGACCGGCACTTGAAGAAAGTGCCGGTCACCTCAGAAGAAAGAGAAACCAGGTTTTTCGGAAAAAACCTGGTTTCTAGCGCTTGCTACATACGGGCTGCCTTGCGCATCTTGCCCAACGTGAAGAGCATCGCGCCCAGCGTGGTGAACAGGGCCAACGCGATCTTGGTGACGTCTACCACCGGTTGGATCTCCACGCCGTCTGGGCCGATGCTGATCACGGCGACGGGCCGGCCACCAGACACACCACCCCCGCCGCCAGCATAGCCACTCCCGCTGCCCTGGACCGCGGCTTGCTCCTCGTCAACCGCCTCGCCTGGCTCGTCTTCACCGGCCGACCCGGCACCGAAGCCGTAGGCAAGACCCATCCCCACGCTCACCTCAGAGGCCGTGATGATCGTGCGCTCCTCGGCAGAAATCGGCTCACCGTACACCGCGTCCGGCTGAGCCGCCGCGAACAGCTTTTCCACCATCTCCATGGCCTGCTCCTCGCTCTGCACGGCCGAGAAGGCGATCCCATCAAACGTTTCACCCATTGCGCTTCCTCCCCTGTGAAGCCAATCGCACGAGTGCAATGCTGAACAACCCCACGCTGAGCCCAAACAACGCCAACTGGACCACGCGGGTGACGTCCACAATCGGAATGCGCTCGCTGCGCCCATTCCGCTCCACGAGCACGGCAACCGGGCGGTTCCAGACCAGGCCACCGTGGGGCCAGCGAAGCGTGAGCGCCCGCGACTGCGGGGTCACACGCACGTCGCCCCGGGTAACCTCGTCGCCCGGCAGCGTCTGCCAGTGAACCACGTCCCTGGATATTGGCATATTCTTCCTCCTACGCTTGCTCGTGACCCGGCACGCAGGGGCTCGGCGTGGCCGCTAGAAAAGCCCGCGCACGATCAGCAGCAGCCCCAGGATCGCCAACGGGACGCCGACGATCGCGCCCACCACCGTCAGGCTGACCACAATGCCGACGATCACCAGCACCAGTCCCAGGATCACGCCCACAACCCGCCCTGTCAGCTCCAGGATGAAGCTCAGGAGCCGCCACAGGGCATAGAAGGGCCACAGGAACCAGGGCACGTGCCCTCGCTCCTTTCCTTTTTCTCTCTCGCTCGTCTCACCCCTCGTCACGTTCTCGCTCCTCTCCCACAAACACCTTGGACCGCGGCCATCCTGGCCGCATGACTGGACCGGAGCCATCCTAGCCGCATAATTGGACCACGGCCATCCTGGCCACACGACCGGACCGCGGCCATCCTGGCCGCATGACTGGACCACAGCCATCCTGGCCACACGACCGGACCGCGGCCATCTTGGCCGCATGATTGGACCGGAGCCATCCTGGCCACACGACCGGACCGCGGCCATCCTGGCCGCATGACTGGACCACAGCCATCCTGACCGCACGACCGGACCGCGGCCATCCTGGCCGCCTCCATCAGTCGGCGTCGATCTCCACCACCGCCGTCATGCCCCAGCGGAGCTCGGGCACCACCTCGTCCAACGCGACGAACACGGGATAGGTCACGTCGCCCCGGTAGTCCACGTCTCGCAGCCCGATGCGCACGACGTGGCCGTCCAGCGGTTGGTCGGGCAGCGCATCCACCGAGACCACGACCGATTGCCCCGGCGCGACGCGCACCACGTCCAGTTCCGTCAGGTCGATGGTGCGGGCCTCGAGCTGATTGAGCGCCGCCAGCACCACCAGCGGCTCGCCCGTGCCGACCGCGTTGCCGACCTCCGTGTGGACCTGCGTCACCGTGCCGGCGAAGGGGGCAAAGATGACAGTGCGCCCCAGCGCGATCTCCGCCTCGGCCAGCGCGGCCTCGGCCTGCGCCACGGCTGCCTCCGCCGCAGCGATCTCCCACGGCGCGCTCCCTACCTTCGCCAGGTCGAGCTGGGCCTCGCTGACGGCCTGCTGTGCCAGCGCCGCCCCCACTCCGGACCCGGCTTCCCGGGCCCGCTCGTCGGCGATGGCCTGCTGCACGTCCAGCTTGATCTGCGCCGCGGCCACGGCCTCCCTGGCAGCGTGGAGTTGGTAGTCGGCGACCACCTTGTCCTCGTCCTCCTTGGCGGACTCGTGGATATCCCGATGCTCCTCCCGGGTCTGGAGCCACTGCGCCTCAGCGGCCGCCAGTTCGGCCTCCGCGGCGGCGATGTCGGCATCGATCGCCCCGCCGGTGACCTGGTCCCGCTGGGCCACGGCCCGGGAGACCGCCGCCTGCGCGGCCTCCACGTCGGCCTTGGCCGCGGCGACATCCTCCGCGCGCGGCAGCACCCGCAACAGGGCAAGCTGCGCCTGGGCCGACGCCAGCGCTTGCTCCGCCCGCTGCACCGCCAGCACCGCATCCGTGGGATCGAGCCGCACCAGCGGGTCACCCGCCCCAACCTGGTCCCCCGGCTCGACCAGCACCTGCTCGACCGTCCCGCCGACCTCGAAGCGCAGCTCGGTCCACCGCGCCGGCTCGATGTTCGCCTCGGCGATCACCCGGCCCAGGGCCGGTTGGAAGGACACGTCCGCCACATCACTGGCCTCGGCCGGTTCCGCCGGCTCGGCCGACTCAGACTCCGGCGACTGTCCAATACCACAGCCCACCAGCAACAACATCCCCAAGAACAGCACGCCCAACCACTTCCGGATCGGCACAATTCGCTTCATCGTTCTCACCCCCGGCCCGGATTCTCCCGTTGTTCGAAGCCCCCGCGCCATGTCACTCCACCTCGATCTCGACCAAGGCCGTCATGCCCCAGCGGACCTCGGGCACGACTTTGTCCAGTTCGACGACGATGGGGTACGTCACATCGCCCCGGTAGTCCACGGACTGGCGGTCAATGCGCGTCACGTGCCCCTGCAGTGGCATATCTGGCAGCGCGTCCAGCGTGACGAGTACCGGCTGTCCCACAGCCACATCCACCACGTCCAGCTCCGTCAGGTCCTTCGTCTGCGCCCGCAGTTGATCCAGCGTGGCCAGCACGATGAGCACCTCCCCCGGCGCGGCCGTGTCACCGGCCTTCACGTTGAGCTCGGCCACGGTGCCGTCGAGGGGCGCGCGGACCTCGGTGCGCTCGAGGGTGGCCTGCGCTGCGGCGAGGGCGATCTCAGCCTCATCCACGTTGGCCTCGGCCGAGGCGATGCGCTCCTCCGGGTTGCCCGCCTTCTGCAGTTCGAGCTGGGCCTCCAGCGCATCCTGCTGCGCCACAGCCGCCGACACGCCGGCCCTGGCGTCCCGCAGCCCCGCCTCGGCCTGGTTCTGGGCCGCCTCCAGCCGCGACTGCGCCGCGCCCATGCGGCCTTCGGCGGCCTCCAGCGCGTAGCGGACCTGCTCCTCAGGCCGGCCCAAGGCGGGGCAGA
This sequence comes from uncultured Anaerolineales bacterium, assembly GCA_964649415.1. Taxonomy (GTDB): domain Bacteria; phylum Chloroflexota; class Anaerolineae; order B4-G1; family B4-G1; genus CAZYSK01. The sequence goes on along the minus strand of CAZYSK010000104.1, from coordinate 8,934 downwards.
TCGTATGCTCGCTGCCGTCTGGGAGCGTGAAGTCGAAGCACTCCATGGTCTGCTCGTGCAAGCGGTCCAGTTGCCGCTGCTCGGCCATGGCCGCCGCCAGTTCCGCCTGCGCCGCCGCGATCTGCGAATCCGATTCCCCGGCGGCCAGCCGATCCCGCGCGGCCGCGGCCTGGGCAAGCGCAGCCTCTGCAGCCTCCAGGCGTGCCTCGGTGACGGCGACCTCCTCGGGACGCGGCCAGCCCTTCACCTCGGCCAGGCGGGCCTGCGCCGCGGCCAGCCCGGCCTCAGCCCGTTGCACCGCCAGCTTCGCATCCGTCGTGTCCATGCGCAGCAGCACGTCCCCCTCGGCGACCGCGTCGCCCTCCTCGACCAGCACCTCGACAACCAGCCCGCCGGCGCCGGACGGCGGGCGCAGCTCGCTCCAACGCGCCGGCACGATAGACGCCTCGGCGATCACCTTGCCCGCCTCCTGGGCAATCACCGGCAGCACCTCACCCGATTCCTCTGCCGTCGGTGCCGCCTGGCTGCATCCCGCGACCAGCAACAGCCCCACAAGCAAGATCCCCCATTTCCTCATGATTTGCCCTCCCTCCCTGCAATCACGCGCTTTCACTCCGTGATGCGATCCACGTGACCCAGGCCGCTCACGTCCTGCTCCACGGTGGGATTGCCCACGTAGCGCACCGACCCACCACCGCTGATGTCCACACTCAGGCTGTCGCGCACCCGCACCGTCGCAGACCCCAGGCCGCTCAAGCGCACGCACGTATCGGCGCTGTCCAGGCCCCTGGCCCGATGGTTCCCGCCGCCGGTGATGACGATCTCCTGCCGCACGACCTCTCCCGCTCTGACGTGCAGGTCTCCCAGGCCGCTGATCTCTACCTCAAGCGCGTCGGCGTTCAGCTCCGCCACGTCCACGCCTCCGCCGCCACCGATGTCCACCGCGAGCGTGCCGACGTTCACCTCCCCGGCGTTCACGTCCCCGCCACCGCCGATACGCACGTGCAGGGCCTCGGCGCTCACGTCCTCCATGTCCACGTCGCCAGCACCGCTGATCTCGACGGAGAGGCGCGTGGTCTCCAGGTCCGCTATGTCCACGTTCCCCAGGCCCGAGATGAGCACGTCCTCCAGATCCTTCACGGTGAGGAAGAAGTAGATGCCCTTGGTAGGAAGCAGGTTGACGTTCGGCCGAGAGGCGATCCTCAGCTCCCCATCGCGCACCTCGGTCTCAATGTACTTCAGCAGATTGTCCTCGGCCTCGATGCGCAAGGATTCCGTCTCGCCCACCGCGATGGACAGATTGCCGAGCGATGCCAGCTCGACGCCGGTGAAGTCGCTCACCTGGCGCGTTTCCTCAACCAGGTCGCCGGATCCGCGCACCGTCCTGACCACGAGACAGCCCGAGACGCTTAATGCCACGAGTCCGGCCAACAACACGGTCAACGCCCGCCGTACCATGTAAGACCTCCTCAAACCCACTCAGGTTTCATGTGCAGATGTGATATACAGGTGACCCTCCTATGTACTACGCATGAAACGCCGATAGGTTGTGCGGGTCTGCGAAAGCATCATGCGGCCAAGATGGCCGCGGTCCGAGCATGCGGCCAGGATGGCCGCGGTCCGAGCATGCGGCCAGGATGGCCACGGTCCGAGCATGCGGCCAGGATGGCCGCGATCCAGATGTGCGGCCAAGATGGCCGCGGTCCGAGCATGCGGCCAAGATGGCCGCGGTCCGAGCGTGCGGGCAGGATGGCCGCGGTCCGAGCGTGCGGCCAGGATGGCCGCGGTCCGGCTCATCCTCATATTAGCACGTTTTTGCTACGTGCTCAAGTGGCGGACAGAGGCGGTGAGGCTACAGGGAGAAAGCCCCGGCCGCCTGGCCGGGGCTTGGCACACATGTGTTCAACTCGCCAATAGGTGACTGGAGAGCTCAGGGTTGTGGCGGGGGTCCGTATCCGGGCGGGATCGTCTCCCCGTCGGGGAGGTCGCGCAGGTAGCCGCAGCTCACGAAACGCACGTCTTCCCACACGTGCCCCTCCGCGTCGAAGGTCTCGATGTCGCGAATCCACCGCTTCTCCCCACCCTCCATGCGGTAGATGTGCGGGCTGGTACGACACTTGAGCAGGACGTGCAGCGGCGGCCCGATCTCGTAGCGGTCGAGGAAGCCGTCCTCCACGATGTGCACGTCGCCCCACGTGTAGTCGAAATGCTCAAACGCATCCAGGCTGCTGATCCATCGGAAGCGGCCATCCTGGTAGACGTAGATCTTCTCGTCGTCCTGTTCCTTCACCACCAGCCCGTCTCGGATGACCAGCGCGGCGCTGTCGGGCATGGCGGTGGCTAGCGTGGTGCCGTGCCGATTGAAGGGGATGTTGATCAACACGAGCGCGAGAAGCAGCCCCAGCGCCAAGCGCCCCATCACCTTCGTAAAGGCGCCATTCTGATGGCGCCCCATCAGGCGGCTCGCGTGAGAGGGGGCCGGTGGGAGAGAGGGCCTTTCTAGCTCCGGCTCCGCTTCTTCCGGCGCCGCAGCCTCCCCAACCGGCTCCTCTGGCATGCCCGGCGGTGCCGCCGCGCTCGGGGCCAGGACATCTGCGTCGGCCGGCGGTGCGGGGGCAGGTGGGCGCGGCGCGCGCGCGTGCATCCGCTCCTCGATCTCCTCCACCAGGAGGTTGAGGATCTGATCCAAGCGGGATGTCTGTCGGTCGTTCATCTCGTCCATCGTCCCCCTACCTCACCGTGAAGAAACCCAGTATCTCGCCGATGCTGGCGAAGATATTGGCGTAGAAGTTGCCACCCAGTTGGCGGAACAGCTCGAACTCCATGCTCGGCGCGCCGATGAACGGGCGCAGCGTCCACGCCATCTGGCTGCCGACGAAGGCGTAGATCAGGATCCACAGCCGCACCACGTTGCGCCGCGCCTTAGTGCCTTCGTCGCCGGACGAAGACACGACGCGCATCCCCTGGCTCAGAAACCGCACCCCCACGCCCCCCGCAACCGTGAACACGCCGACGTTGAGCAGCTTGAAGAACTGATAGTGGCTGGTCGTGAGGAGAAAGAAGAGCACGATGGGGGCAAAACTAAGCAACAGCACCGACGTCACGGTGATCACCGTCAGGATGAGCGCGAAGTTCTGCGTCAGGCTCTGGTTCGAGCCGAAGATCAGGTTGAAGAAGTAGAGCGTCGGCGAGCAGACGACCAGCGTGGCCAGGAACAGTATGGGGAGCTTGGCAGCGGAACTGAGCGTCTGCCACAAGCTGTGCGTCGACCCCATCACCGCGCCGTATAGGGCGAAGAAGGCAACGCTGGAAACCAGCATGGCGCGCATCTTGGGACCCAATTCCACCGCCTCGCGGATCTCGGCGAAAAACAGCCGCCGGTTCCGCAGTATCGTCTCGATAATGGCAAGGTTTTTCACCCGCGTACCTCCTGTGCGCTCGTGTCAGACCTGTACTACGATTGGGCCTGCTCCAGGCCCAGGAGCAGGCTCATGCCCCGGCGGAGGGCCTTCCACTGCTCCATCTCCACTTCCAACTGGCGGAGTCCTTTCTCGGTGACGGTGTACACCCTCCGCCGCCGGGTGCCCGGCTCGCCCAGCCAGCGGCTCTCCAGCAGGCCATCCCGCTCCATGCGGTGGAGCCGGGGGTAAATCAGCCCTTCCTTGAAGGAGAAATAGCCCTGGCTGCGAGCCTCAAGCCGCCGCATGATCTCGTAGCCGTGCAGCGGCTCTTCCTCGTCCACCAATAGCTTCAGGATCGCCACGGTGGTCGTGCCCTTGCGCATCTGGTCAATCTCGCCTGTCACCACACTTATCCTTTATATTCATACCCATAATTTTCTTACGTATTGTACCACGAGAGTGCAGAAATGTCAAGAAAAAGACGCCTGAGCCCGCGATCGCGATCACTTGATCTACTTCCCGGTTCGTGGTAGGATGGAAACAGGATGGAAAGACGTTTCGAGGAAGTCGAACACACGGCCGACATCGCGATTCGCGTGTGGGGCGACAATTTGGCTGAGCTGTTCGCCAACGCCGCGTATGGCATGGCCTGCCAGATGGCCGATCCCGGCACGGTGGCTCGTACGACCGAGCGGCTGATCGAGCTGGAGGCATACGACGCCGAGACGTTGCTCGTGACGTGGCTGGGGGAGTTGCTCTACCTGAGCGAGCGGGACGGCTGCGTCTTCGTGGATTTCGACGTACACCAGGTTACACCGACCTACCTGCGCGCCACTGCCCGAGGTGGACCGGCCCACGAATGGCGGCGACACGTCAAGGCTGCCACGTTCAGCGGCTTGGAGATCGTGCACACCGGTGCGGATGCGGATGAAGCGCCATCGGAATGGCCGATTCCGGCGGATAGACTACATCCGTACGAGGCGACGATCGTGTTCGACGTGTAGCAGTGTGAGGTGACCGGCACTTGGAGAACTTCGTCCCAATGTGTCTTCGCAGCGGTGGAACATTGACCATCATCAAAACTGCGTTCAAGTGCCGGTCACCTGAACGGTTGCGTATCAGGCACACGCTGTCGGGTTGAGGAGGTGGGACATGGTGCAGAAGAGGGATTTCACGCAGGTTGACGCATACATCTGGGAACTGCCCCGGGAGTACCGGGACGACATGCGCGTCCCGGCGCGGCTGTTCGGCGACGAGGAACTCTTGGCCGCAGCCTTCCGCGACCGCACGGTGGAGCAATTGACCAACGCGGCGACCCTGCCGGGCATCGTGAAGTACGCGCTGGCAATGCCGGACTTTCACCAGGGCTATGGCTTCCCCATCGGCGGCGTGGCGGCAATGCGGGCCGACGGCGGCGTAATCTCGCCCGGAGGCGTGGGCTACGACATCAACTGCGGCGTGCGGCTCCTGGGCACACACCTGGAGCGCGAGGAGATCGCGCCGTACCTGCGCGATCTCACAACGGCGCTCTTCCGCGCCTGTCCGGGCGGCGTGGGCGGGAAGGGGCGCGTCCACGTCTCTGAACGAGAACTGGACGAATTGACGGTCCAGGGCTCCAGGTGGGCGCTGAGCCGGGGCCTCGCACGGCAGGAGGACCTGGCGCACACGGAGGAGCAAGGGTGTCTCGCCGGGGCCGATCCCGGCCAACTGAGCGCCCGGGCCAAGGAGCGGGGCCGCCCCCAGGTCGGCTCGCTGGGCGCGGGCAACCACTTCCTGGAGATCGACGCGGTGGTGGAGATCTACGACGCGGAGGTGGCGGACGCGTTCGGCCTGTGGGAGGGCCAGGTGGCGGTACAGATCCACTGCGGCTCGCGGGGCTTCGGCCACCAGGTCTGCGACGACTTCGTGCGCCGGCTGCAGCCGGCGGTGCAGAAGTACGGGATCCAGATACCGGACCGGGAATTGGTCTGCGCGCCGCTGGACTCCCCCGAGGGGCGGGCGTACTTCGGCGCGATGGCCTGCGCGGTCAACTACGCCTTCGTCAACCGGCAGGTGTTGGTCGCGGGCGTGCGCGAGGCCTTCGAGCAGGTACTGGCCGGCAAGGTCCACGATTTCGACCTGTTCCAGGTGTACGACGTGGCGCACAACATCGCCAAGTTCGAGGAACACGACGTAGACGGGCGACGGATGAGGCTATGCGTACATCGCAAGGGTGCCACACGCGCCTTCGGGCCGGGTTACGAGGGGCTGTCCGCCGACTACCGCAAGGTCGGACAGCCTGTGTTGGTGCCCGGCTCGATGGGCACGGCATCCTACGTCCTGGTCGGCACGCGCAAGGCGATGGCGCTGACGTTCGGCTCCACCTGCCACGGCGCGGGGCGGGTGATGAGCCGCAGCAAGGCGCGCAAGAGCTTTCCTGCCGGCCAATTGAGGCACGAACTGAAACAGGCGGGCATCATCGTCCAGGCTGGCAGCAACCGAGTCCTCATGGAAGAGGCACCGGCGGCCTACAAGGACGTCAGCCGCGTGGTCGAGGTGGTACACGGTGCGGGCCTCGCCCGCAAGGTGGCCCGCCTCCAGCCCCTGGCCGTGATAAAAGGATAGCGGTGGAAAGCCCAAATCCCAAAGAACGCACGCTGCTCCTCCTCGTCGCCGCTTTCGTCGTCCTGGGCGCTGCGACGCTGCTGATCAGCCGCTGGCTGGGGGGGACAGCCAACACGGGATATGCGATCCGCCTGTCGTTGGCCACCTCCGCGTGCCTGGTCTCGTTCGCCGCCGCCCACCTCATCCTGAACCGTACCCTTCCCCACCGCGATCCCTTCCTGCTGCCCACAGCGGCGCTGCTCACCGGTTGGGGGCTCCTGTTCATCGGGCGGCTGGCGACCAATTTCCTGCTGCGCCAGGCCGTCTGGCTGCTTGTGTCTACGGCCGTGTTCCTGTTCGTCGTCCGCGTCGGCGACAGCCTACGCTGGCTGCGACGGTTCCGCTACACCTGGCTCCTCGGTGGACTGGCGCTGCTGGCAGCCACGCTCGTCTTCGGCGTCAACCCGTCGGGCTACGGCCAGCGCTTGTGGCTGGGGATGTGGGGCATCTACTTCCAGCCGTCGGAACTGCTCAAGCTCCTGATGATCATCTTCCTGGCATCCTACCTGGCCGAGAAGCGGCCGCTGCTCGTCTCAGAGGGGAGGCGCGTCGGGCGCTGGCGGCTGCCGCCGCTGGCCTACGTCGGCCCGCTCCTGGCGATGTTTGGGCTGGCAGCCGTGCTCCTGGCCTGGCAGCAGGACCTGGGCGCGGCCATGCTGTTCTTCTTCACCTTCCTGGCCATGCTGTACCTGACCACCGGGCAATGGGAGTACGTGGCCGCAGGGCTGGCGCTGTTCGTCGTGGTCGGGCTGGCCGGCTACCGGCTCTCGGCCCGGGTCGCGCTGCGGATTGACGGCTGGCTGAACCCCTGGCCGGAGGCGGCCGACCGGACCTTCCAGATCGTGCAGAGCCTGCTGGCGTTCGGGGCCGGGGGCGTCTTCGGGCAGGGGCTGGACCAGGGCAGTCCGACCTACATCCCCGCCGTGCACACCGACTTCGTCTTCGCCGCGGTGGGGGAGGAATTCGGCCTGGCGGGGACTCTGGCCGTCATCGGGCTGTACGGGGTGCTGCTATGGCGCGGCTTCCGCATCGCGGCCAGCCGGCTGGGCAGCGGCAACGAGTCCCGCGCCCCGCGTCCGTTCGAGGGCTTCCTGGCGGCAGGACTGACGGCCGGGCTGGTCATCCAGGCGTGGGTCATCATGGCGGGCAACGCCAAGCTGGCGCCCATCGCCGGCGTCACACTGCCGTTCATGTCCTATGGCGGGAGTTCGTTGCTGATCAGCTTCATCGCTCTCGGACTCCTGCTGCGCATATCCAGCCCATCGGACGACGCCCGCAGTCCAGCGCCCGAGGTCGCCAACCTGTCTGCGCATCCCCATGCGCGTACGCCGCTCGTCCATCTGGCCGGCGCTCTATCCCTGGCGCTGGCGCTCCTGGCGGCGACGTGCGGCTACTGGGCCGTCGTGCGGGCCGAACCCCTGCGCGCCCGCGCCGACAACCCCCGTCGCGTGCTCTACGAACAGCGCATCGTGCGGGGGCGCGTTCTGGATCGGGAGGGAACGGTGCTGGCGAGGTCAGAAGCCAGCGACAACGGCAGCAGCATCACGCGCCGCTATCCTGTGCCGGAGGCCGCGCCCGCGGTGGGCTACACCAGTCTCCGCTATGGCACTGGGGGAATCGAGGCAGCTTTCGACCGACAATTGCGAGGCGAAGCAGGCGTTGGCGCGTTCCAGACCGCTTGGAGCAAGTTGCTGCACCGTCCACCCCAGGGCACCGACGTCCGGTTGACGCTGGACGCGGCGCTACAGACGCAGGCCCAGGAGGCCCTGGCAGACGGGGCCGGCACCGCCGTGCTGCTAGATGCGGACACGGGCGACGTCCTGGCGCTGGCCTCCAGCCCTACCTTCAACCCCGAGCAGTTGGACGAGGACTGGGAACGCCTTAGCGAGGATCCATCCGCCCCGCTGGTCAACCGCGCCACGCAGGGGCTCTACCAGCCGGGGGCCGCTCTTCAGACCATCATCGTGGCCGAGGCGCTGCGCGTGGGATGTGGCCGTCTCGCCGACCCGGTCCCCAACGCGACGGCGAGCGTGCAGATCAACGGCACGCCGGTAGGTTGCAGTGCCACACTCCCCGAAACCAGGACACTGGCGGACGCCTACGCCGCTGCTTGTCCGGTGCCCATCGAACACCTGGGCGAGTGCCTCGGAGCAGAGGGGATAGCGCAGGCCATTGCAGGCTGGGGCCTCACCACCCCACCCCGTCTGGAGATCCCGACTGAGGCCGCCGATTGGACGGCGGAGCCAATGTCAACGAGCGCCAGCCTGCGAGCCGAGGCCGTCGGCCAGGGCAGCCTGACGGTATCCCCGCTGCAGATGGCGCTGATCGCCGGCACGCTGGCTAACGAAGGACGGATGCCCGCCCCTCGCCTGGTGCAGGGCGTCCAGGATGCAGCGGGGGAGTGGCAAGAGCAGCCGCCCCTTGGAGAGCCGCATACCGTCGTCGCGGCCAGCGTCGCCGGGGAACTGCTCTCGGCGTGGCAGCACTCCGGCGACACGGTCGCCGCATACTGGGGTATAGCCATCGCCGGGAAGGGACAGCCGCCGCACACGTGGTTCCTCGGAGTGGCCCCGGCGGACGCTCCCCGCTACGCCGTGGCCGTTCTTCTAGAACACCCTGCAGACCGCCGCCGCGCGGGGGAGATCGGGAAAGCGCTTCTCGATGCCGCGACCCGCGCCAGATCTGGCGACGCGGCCAGAATGCGTCCGGCGGACGAAGCGCCATAACCCTTACCAAGGCGCCATTCCGATGGCGCACCATAGGCCCTACAAAGGCGCCATTCCGATGGCGCACCATAGGCCCTACAAAGGCGCCATTCCGATGGCGCACCATCATCCCTACAAAGGCGCCATTCCGATGGCGCACCATAGGCCCTACAAAGGCGCCATTC
>CAZYSK010000103.1:0-17971 GCA_964649415.1 uncultured Anaerolineales bacterium | reverse complement strand
TGCCCCGCCCCCTGTCGGACCGCGAGCATCCTGCTCGCTCTTCCGCACCCGCCTGGAAGCAATGGGCGAATGTGACCGCTCATGCCCCGCGCAACAGGGCCACGAGCAGGCAGAAGATGCCTGCGACAGCGCAGTAGATGGCAAAGGGATACAGGCGGCGGCGCTGCAGATACTGCAGCAGGAAATGGATGCAGACGAAGCCGACGACCCCGGCCGACACAAACCCGACTGCGAGCGCCGGGATCTGCGTCGCCAGGTCGCCCCCCTGGGCCAGGTCCACCATCTTGAACAGGCCCGCCCCAAAGATAATGGGCGTCGCCAGGAGAAAACTGAAGCGCGCGGCGGGCTCACGCCGCAGCCCTCGCGCCAACCCGGCGGCGATGGTCGCCCCGGAGCGGGAGATGCCGGGGAGTATCGCCAGTGCCTGCCCCAGCCCGACAAACAGCGCGTCCACCCAGGTGATCTGATCCAGGTCGCGCGTGCGCCGGCCCAGCCGCTCCGTGGCGGTCAGGAGCGCCGCCGTGACCAGCAGAAACGCGGCCGCCACCGGGGGCCGGGCGAACATAGCCGCGAAGAAATCCTCCCACAGGTAACCGATCAGCGCAGCCGGCACCGTTCCCAACACGATCAACCACGCCAGCCCAGCGTGGTGGGAAGCCCGGCGGCCCAACCCGTCTGTAGGGGCGCGGAAACCGCGCCCTCCCAACTCAGGATCCAGCGCGCGCTCAGCGCCGGATTCCAGGCCAGAAGCGCCCTCGCCGGCCCGCGCCCGTCCCCGCTGCCACATCTCAGGCAGCCGGCGCAAGGCGAGCGACAGCGAGCGCACGGCCGCCCCGACGATGGACACCCAATCGCGCCAGAAATATACGAGCACGGCCAGGGCCGTGCCCCAGTGGACGAAGGCGTCGAAGGCCAGGCTTGCCGCGTCCCAACGGAAGAGCCAGGGCACGAGGACCAGGTGGCCCGAACTGCTGACGGGAAGAAACTCTGTCGCGCCCTGAAGGACGCCAAGGAAGAATGCCTGGAAGAGGTTCACGGTGCTACTCCTGAATGATGAATTTTGGATGTTGGATGTTGGAAGCTGGAGGTTGGAGGTTGGAGGTTGGACGTGCGGCGGTGGTAGGGGCACGCCGTTCTGCGGGGGCAGCTTCCACGCCCAGGCGGGCCAGGATGGCGGCGGCGTCCTCCGGGCCGGCGGGGCGCACCCGCCCCTGCTCGACGACGGTCGGCAGCGCATCGACGGCGACGATGCGATCACCCTGAAACACAACGCGCAGGACGGCCCCCCACCGGCAGTCAGCCGGATAGGGCTGGTCGAACAGGAAGTTGCCCAGACTGTACGCGACCAGGGTCTCCCCCAACCACTCGGCGCGCTGGAGCACGTGGGGCCCGTGGCCGACGATGACATCGGCCCCGGCGCGGGCCAATTCCCCGGCGACGTCGCGTTGGCGAGGGCCGGGCGCGGCCTGATACTCCCCTCCCCAGTGGATGGAGACCACGACCCCGCCGGCCCGCCGCGCTGCGGCGGCCACTGCCTCCGCTGCAGACGCCACGTCGAGGGACGCGGTGCTGTCATCGAAGGCCAGGAATTGTAGGGTGGTAGATGGGGGAATGGTAGGTTGGTGAATGGTAGATTGGTAGGTGGTAAACTGGTAGTCGGTAGATTGGTGGTCGGGAAACTGGGGCGTCGTAGACGCATCGGTCAGTGCGGTGATTCCCGCTGCATGGAGCGCGGATACCGTGTCTTGCAGGCCGGCTTGACCGGCGTCCAGCGCGTGGTTGTTGGCCAACGAGACCAGATCGAAGCCAGCCGCCGAAAGGGCGGAGACTGCCTCCGGGGGCGCCCGCAGGTCGTAGCCAGCGCCCACCTGCGGCGCGCTGGTCAGCGGCGATTCCAGGTTGGCGAAGGCCACGACCCGTGCAGGTTCGGCCGGGCCACAGGCAAGCGTCAGCCAGGGCCGCACCGCAGCAAACGCGGCCTCCCAGTCCCCGTCCAGCGACTGGGCCACGCCCCGCCCCAGCATCACGTCGCCGACCAAGGCCAGCGTGGTGCCGGGCCGCGCCCCGCTCCTAGACCTGACAGGGCGGATGAGTACATCCGTCGGAAAACCTGTCAGGTCTATGCCGGGGTGCCGTGTCCCAAGAAACAAGAAGACGAGGGCCAGACAGACGAGCACCGAGCAGACGGAGACCCGCAGCCGCATCGCCTGCTCACCCACCCAAGCGCTCTCGTCTGAAGACCTTATTCACGTAGATCCGCGTGAATCCGCGTCCCACTGGCCCGCGTCCTCACTCGGCAACGAAGCTCGCCGTCCAGGCCGGGCGACCAGGGGCCTCACCGGTGTCCAACATCGCCCGCCAACTCTCGTCGGTGAGGCGATCATCCATCGGCCAGGGGAACTCGTAGTAGGAGAACACGCCGCCCTTGGCGACGAGCAAGCCGCCCTCACCGTCCGGCACGGCGACGTAGATCTCGAAGATCCGTCCGATGGCCTCCTCCAGCACGGTGTCGCCACCGGTCGCCACATCGGCGACGAGCGCCGCCTGGTCGTCCTCCTCGAAGAACGGCGCGCCCTCGCCCTCCTGGTCAGCGGCGGCCAGGGTCATGGCCTCCAACTCACCGCCGTAGAACTTGATCCGCTCGTAGTCTTCCACTGTCAGCGGCTTGCCGGCCAACTCCCGATGCGCCACGTCCAGCAGGAACTCGAGCAGGCTGTCCAGGCGCATCAGGTTGGCGTCCGTGTTCTCGGTCAGGAGCCCACGGCGCTGCAGGCCATCGCGCGTCATGCGGGTGAGGGCAAGCAGGCGGGCGTAGGCCTCTGGGTTCGGCTCGACCCAACCATGGGGAGGCTCCGGCGGCGGGCCGCCGCCCAACTCCGCCATCATCTGCTTGGCGTAGAGAATCGTGTCGTGCTTCAGCTCGGTCCACGAACCCAGCGCCGTGTGCACGTCCTTGCGCGCCCACGCCTGCGTCTGCATAAAGGCCGGATACTGCTGCCCCTTCGCTTCCAGCAGCGGATGCAGGGCGTAGAGCCAGTTCCAGTAGAGGTTCTGGGTCCAGGAGTCCAGCTCAAGTGCCGACACCTCCCCGCGTAGCTTCTCCATCTGCTCCGGGTAGTTGACGTAAGCTGTTTCACCCATCTCGTCGAGGATGGTGTAGGCCTCCTCAGAGCCCAGCACGGCCATCACATCGAGCCCCTTGGGCAGCCAGCGGGGGTCCTCCATCGTGCCGACCTCGCGCCAGGTGAGCTCCTCGAACATGTAGCCATCGAGGACAAATCGCTGCCCCATGAAGCGAAAGCCCTGGGTCACCTGCTCCTTGTCCTCCCAGATGTAGACCCACATCGAGTTGATCTGCGGAGGCGGAAGCTGGCGCGCCGCCTCGACAAAGGCCGCGAACTTCGCATCGTCGGCGATGTCAGAGACCGGCGCGCCGGTCCCGAACACCGCGTCCCACAGTGCACCGTACTCGTGGAAGCCCAGGTCGTCGGCCTTGCCAACGATGAAGACGGTGGGATCGTAGACCCGCGCCCAGACGTCGGAGGCCAGACGGCCATCCACCTCGGTGTTGCGCAGGATGTAGGTGATGAGCAGCGCCATGCGGGTCTCGTTGGGCTTCTGCAGCCGCATGTTGATGCGCCCATACCACATCATGGCGCGGAAGTAGCGCTCGAGTTGCTCGCTGCGCGTGTAGTGACCCCGTGGAACGTACTGAGAGTAATCCTCGCACATACAAGGTTGATCCAGGCACTCCGGCGGGGGCATCGGATCGCATGGGTCGCAGTTCTCCGGGCAGCCCTGGCCGAAAATGGCGCTAGCGCCAAAGCCCTGGTGGGCCGTTATCAACGCCAGCTCGGCCTGAACGAGATCGGCTACCTCCGGCGGCGTGGCGGCCCCCGGGTCGATGAGCGCGTGGGCGACGGCGAAATAGGCGAGCACGCTTCGGGCGTCCTGTTCCAACTCGGTACCCGCCAGTTCGACGTGCAGGGCCTGAGCCGCCTCCACGCAGGCAGCGCTGAGCGCCCGAATATCAGGCTCGAAGCGCTCCCGCTCCAGGTCGCGCAGCATCTTGTCGAAGAGCAGGTGATAGACGTGGTAAACCGAGTCCGTGGTGACGAACACCGGGATCTCCTGGTAGCGCGCGTTCTCGTAGAGCGAGAAGAACTCCAACCACTCACCCGGCCTGACGACGAAACCGTTCTGTGCCAGGAGCGCGGCCTGTGCATCGTCGAGCTCAAACTGGCCGTAGTTGCCCAAGGTTGCCAGGTCGACCGGCAGGTCGTATCCCACGTAGGCCGAGGGCAGCGCGACGGTGATCTTCGGGTAGTCGGCGAAGCCCGGCCCACGCACGTTTGCCGGCGGCTTGATAGGCGTCGTGGTGGGCGGCGGCTCGGTCGGCAGGACTTCAGCAGTAGCCTGCAACTCGGTCGGCGTCGGCGCAGACGGTGTTGGCGCTGGCAGGTTGCAGGCCAGCGTAGCGGCGACGAGAATGACCAATGCTATGACACTGACTCTAGACTTAAACATCGCGACACCTCCCAATCACCGGACGAGCGGGCGCGGATTGTTCCAATCCGACGGATGCCCGCGGTCCGTCCGGTATCTACCCTAGACTTGAACATCCCATCAGAATGGCGGCGGTCCAGGCACGATGTTGAGACCGGCAGCCTGCGCCTCAGCGAACGGCAACGTCCAGTATACCGTCTTTGTCCACGTCGGTCAAGCAGAGCCTTGGAGGCCCGGAAATCGCGCCCTCGAAGGTGCCAGCGGGTGAGCGCCATTCCATCACGAAGCCGAAGTCCTCCCAGCGCCAGACGCCGACGTGGGTGGCGCGACCGCCGCGTCCGGTCCGGTAGTCCCCCTCCAGCGTCACGACCTCGTTGCGCCCATCGCCGTCCACATCGCCGACGGCTATGGTGACGAGCGGCACGGGCAACGCGGACCCGGCCCAGATCTCACGTCCGTCGTCTGGATCGATAAGGATCAGGTGACAGCTATCCCCCGCCGCGTCGTGGAAACCGGCGATGGGACTGGGGACCGGCAGCCAGCGCTGGATGGGCCAGTCGCGCCAGGGCCTCCAGACAACCAGCACCCACTCGGGGACGCCATCGTAGGTGACGTCGGCCAACACGGAGGCGGTGACGTGCCAGTCGGGGGGCAGGTGGGAAGAGGCAGGGGGCAGGATACAAGAAGCAGGAGGCAGGAGGTGGCGGGGGGCGTGAACGGTGAAGGAACCGGCGCGAAAAGTGTAGACTTGCCAGGGAAAGATCGGAATGGAACGGGGTAACAGCGCCAGGACGAGCAGTGCCAGCAGGCGCGGAAGGAGGCGCAGTGCTACGTGCTGGCTGTCACTTGCCGGGCACACGACCAACCGGACCGCGGCCATCCTGGCCGCTTGCCTCGTCCCCAGTGCCCGCAGCTACCGCCTGCCAGAAGCCCTCCCGGTACGCCTGGAACCCGCCCGCCAGGATCGCCTCGCGGAGTTCGCGGGCAATCGCCAGCAGCACGTGGAGATTGTGGATCGAGAGCAACTGGTGGGCCAGGATCTCCCGGGCGTGGACCAGGTGACGGATGTAGCCGCGGCTGAAGTGGGTGCACGCGTAGCAGGCGCAGCCGGCCTCAATCGGGCGCGGGTCATCGGCGAAACGGGCATTGCGCAGGTTGATGCGCCCTGTGTGCGTCAGCGCCGTGCCAGTGCGCGCCATCCGGGTGGGCAGGACGCAGTCGAACATGTCGACGCCACGAGCCACTCCCTCCACCAAGTCCTCCGGGGTGCCCACGCCCATCAGGTAGCGTGGCCGGCGGACCGGCAGCAGCGGATCCACCACCTCGAGCATGGCGTGCATCTCCATCTTGGTCTCGCCGACGCTCAGGCCGCCGATTGCGTAGCCGGTGAAACCCCGGGCGGTGAGAAAGCGGGCCGACTGCTCCCGCAGATCCGGGAAGACGCCCCCCTGGACGATGCCGAACAGGGCCTGGTCGTCGCGGGTCTGGGCAGCCTGGCAGCGCTCGGCCCAGGCGTGGGTGCGCGCCAGCGCCTCGACGTTGTAGTCGTAATCCGAGGGCACAGTGCACTCATCGAGGCAGACGATGATGTCCGCTCCAAGGTTCTCCTGAATGGCGATGACCTTTTCCGGCGTGAATCGGTGCTCGGAGCCATCTATGTGGGAGCGGAACGTGACGCCGTCGGCGTCAACCTGGCGCCGCTCGGCCAGGCTGTAGACCTGATAGCCGCCGGAGTCGGTCAGGATAGGGCCATCCCATCCCATGAACGCGTGCAGACCGCCCAGGCGCGCGATGCGTTCATCGCCCGGGCGCAGGTAGAGATGGTACGTGTTGGCCAGGACGACCCTGGCCTCAAGGTTCTCGAGGTCGCGCGGCGAGACCGCCTTGACGGTGGCCTGAGTGCCCACGGGCATGAAGATAGGCGTGGGCACCTGCCCGTGGGGCGTATGGAGCAGCCCAGCGCGGGCGCGACCGTCGGTCGCGAGCAGGTCAAACTGAAAAGCTGGCTTCGTTGTCATAGAGTCCTCTGTCATACGACCGATGTCCGCTTCATCCGCGCCTACTACGAACTGGTAGCTGGATGGAGAAGGTCGTCCCCTGGCCCACCCGGCTCTCCACGCTGATCTGGCCGCCATGAGACTGCACCAATTGCCGGGCAATGGCCAGTCCCAGGCCGCTGCCCGCGCCCTCAGCCCGCGAGCGGGAGCGGTCGCCGCGCCAGAAGCGATCGAAGATGTAGGGCAGATCCTCGGCCGGGATGCCCCCGCCGGTATCCTGCACAGCTATGAGCACCGCGCCGTCCATTGGGCGCGCCCGCAGCGTGATGGAGCCCCCGGCGGCGGTATGGCGCACCGCGTTGGCCATGAGGTTGCCCAGCACCTGGTCCAGACGCCCGACGTCGCCGGTGATCCTCAGCTCAGACGGGTCACCATCGAGGTCGAGAGTGAGTTCGAGTCCCGCCGCCTCAGCCTGGCCGCTGAAGCTGGTACGCACGTCGGCCAACAGCTCGGCCACGTCCACCGGCTCGGACAGCAGCGGCAGTTGACCCGCCTCAGCAAGCGAAAGCGTCCGCAGATCGTCTACCAGGCGCGCCAGCGACCGGGTCTCATCCAAGGTGGCCTCGACGTGCTCGTCCGTCGGATCGTACACGCGGTCGAGGATACCTTCGAGGTTACCCTGGATGATGTGCAGGGGCGTGCGCAGTTCGTGGGCCACGTCGGCAGTGAGGTTGCGGCGTCGCTGATCGGCCCGCTCCAACTCCTCGAGCATGCGGTTGAAGGAAGCAGCCAGGCGGTTGAACTGCCCACGCTTCTTGACCTCCACGCGCACGCCGAGATCTCCCTTGGCGACCTGCTCGGCCGCCGTCACCAGGTCGGCCAACGGCGTGGCGATGTCCTGAAAGGCCTCCACGGCGAAGGCAATCGCCAGAAACGGCAACCCCAGCGCCAGCACGATGCCCCCAACCCATACGAGCGCCGCCGTCTGGCCCGTGCCGCCAAACACCCGCGTGAGCACAAACGCCAGCGCCGCCATCCCGCCCAGCACGAGCAGGACGATGAGGCCAAAGATGGCGATGAAGCGGAGAAAGAGCGGGGCACGCTTGTGGCGGTAGCTCTCCCGCCATTTCCTTCGCCACTCGCGCAGTTCGCCAGGACTGGGCCGCCCCATCCACCGGGGAGGCGTGTGCCTGTGGAAATGCATCCGCCGCCCTCTGAACGGTCGATGGTGCCAGTCCCAATCCTCCTCCGGCCAGGGCCCGGTCCAACGCTCCTCGTCCCCGTGCTTGCTGGGTCGCACAGTCACACCTCGTCGGCGAACTTGTAGCCGATACCGTACACGGTGAGCACGTAGCGTGGCTCCGACAGATCCGGCTCCAGCTTGCGGCGCATGTTCTTGATGTGGGCATCGATGCTGCGGTCATAGCCATCGTAGGCGACACCGTGCACCCGATCCAGGAGCTGGGCCCGGCTGAAGGCCTGGCCCGGGTGCTGTGCCAGCGTCGCCAGCAGGTTGAACTCGGTGCGGGTCAGGTGGATCTGCTCACCCGCGCGCGTGACGGCGTGCCCGTGCAGGTCGATCTCCAGATCACCCGCTCGAATGAGGCCAGGCGTGCGGACGCCCCCCTGCACGCGGCGCAGGACCGCCCGCACGCGGGCCACCAGCTCGCGCGGGGAGAACGGCTTCGTGATATAGTCGTCTGCGCCCAGCTCTAGCCCGATCAACCGGTCGGTCTCCTCGACGCGGGCGGTGAGCATGATGATCGGCACGTCCGACTCCCGCCGCAGCGCCCGGCATACATCCAGGCCGTCCATCCCTGGCAGGTTCAGATCGAGCACGACCAAATCGGGTCGCTCGTGTCGCGCCACGGCCAGCGCCGTCTTTCCGTCACCGGCCGTGACCACCCCGTAGCCGCCCTTCTCCAGGTAATCGTACGCCTGCCTAACGATCTTCGGTTCGTCGTCTACGACGAGGATTATCCCCTTCATGTCTCATCACACTGAACGCCCTTTCTATCACAAACCTGCCGAATACGCAAATCCCGCGCGCTCACGCGCCGCGGCCAGGCCCCCGAGCACCCCTGGAACGCACGAACAGAACCGCCTCCCCGTCCTCGAAGTCAACACGCCACCCGGATTCCGACCGGAGAAGCGCCATCAGTTCGCGATCATCGCTGCGGTCGAGGGCCACGTACTGTACACCGTACGCATCGAACAACGCCAGCCAGTCCTCTTGCCTGCCAGCCTCCTGGCCGACGGATTGGTCCCGCCCCATCGCCTCCTCCTTCTCGTCCCCGCACTTCGGAAGACTCGCACCGCCCAGTACGTGGGAATCTCCCCCAGCACCCGGCACGACGATACCGCGCCCTGCAGGGTGCCTAAGGGGAGACCGCCAACCATCAAATCGGCGCGAAGCCGTAGATGTACTCACCCTTCTGCGCCAGCCTGAACAGATGACTGCCCGTCACCCCGGCGACGATGTCGTCCTCCCGCATGTGCGGATCGTGAAACGACAGCGCGCCGCCGGCCTTCAACACGCGGTGCAACTCCGTCAGGATAGCCTGGGGATCGCTCAGCATGTGGAAGATGTCGTACAACAGGACCAGGTCCAGACTGCCGTCGGGCAATCCGGTCTTGCACTCAGACAGGATGGTCTCTACGTTCGTCAGCCCCTCCCGACGGGCGATGCCGGCAACGCTCTGGAGCGCCAGCGGGTGGATGTCCAGCGCGTAGATCATCCCCGATTCTCCGACTCGCTCCGCCGTCTCCGCAATGTACCCGCCGGGGCCGCAGCCGTAGTCGAGCACGTGGTATCCTGGCTTGATCTCCACCTCGTCCAGGACCTTGCTGCGCGGCTCCAGGAAGTCGCGCAACCTGAACATGAAAGCCATTCCCTTGAACATCACATTGGGCATACGCTTGTCTACAGACTCGATCATGATACCTCCTTACCGGGCAGGTACACACGCGCCCCTACCCAATCCGAGCAAACGCGCGGGTGATCCGCCGGATTGCTCCAGTCCGCCGGACCCCCCGCGCGTTCCCACCCGGCCCTACGCCTGCGCGTCCGCCTCGGCGTCGGGTTCCCCCATCTCCTCGCCGGACGGGCCGTACCACCCCCAGTACCAGGGCGGGACGGGGCCGTGCGGCCTGTGCCAGCGTGCAGCGCGATGCGAGTAGCCACGGTGCCAATGCCCCGGCCACGGCCCGGCCATCGCCGGCCGCCAGGCCGCGCCCCAGATGAACAGGCGAATGAGCTTCCCAACGATACCGATGAACGCCAGCAAGAGCACGACCTTGACCAAGACCCCCGCCCCGAACAGATAGGGCACGAATCCAAAGGGCCGGCCCACGTAGGGCGGATACACCGACGCTGCTGCTTCCTCACCCTCAGTCACCAGTTGGCCTGCCTGGTAACCCTGCGCCCACCCCGCGTAGTGAAGCGCCACGCCTCCTGCGATCAATAGACCAACCAAGACCAATGATGCCAGCGCTCTCCACAGAAACCAATTCTTGTCTTTAGCCATTTCCATTTCACCTCCTGGGATTGTATGTTGGCTAGAATGTCAGCCCGGGCGGCACCCAAAGGCAGACCCACAGTCCGGTCACCACGGCCAGCAAGACCAGTCCGACGATCACACGGGCCATAAGGGTCATTCTACCACTTGCCGAAGTCCGGTTCGCTACCTGCATGGTCGCACCTCCTTAGTGTAGTGCCGTCTGGCTTTCTTCAATCTGGCCCCAGTATGCCACAGACCTATGAAGGAATTATGAAGAGGTAAGGGAAATGTGATGTAATTGCGTCAAGGCGGACGTTGTTGGTAGGTTGGTAGATTGGCGATGTGCCCAATTGCGCATGTGAGTGGCCGATATCGGCACCTTGCCCGCATCACCTGTCAATGTTACAATATCGGGGCACCAGGTGCCCGCAGGCCCCCGCTGAAGCGGGGTCCGCCGTGCCGGCCAAGGCGCGTGAGGATTAACCAAGAGAAACCAGGTCTTTGGCGATGTGCCATCGCATGAAAAAACCTGGTTTCCGGCGTCTGTGAAGCGGGATGTCTGTACTCATGATCAACCATCCGCACCGATCATCAACCAAAGGAGCATCACGAAATGCAGAAGGCAACAGCGAGTTCCTCATCCGATTTCCTTCTCCGCGCTGACCTGGAAGATGTGGCCCCGTTCGTAAACGAACTCATCCATTGGGAAGAGGAACGCCAGGCTCGCAAGCTGATCCTCATTCCGTCTGAGTCCTCCGCTCCCAAGGCCATCCGCCAGGCGTTGGGTTCCGTCTTCCAAAACATCTATGCAGAAGGCTACCCGCCGCTGCGCATGACGCGTGACCCGGAAGAGCGGCTGCGTGACGTGCCTTGGCAGTTGGTCTTCTACCGGCGCTATGCCGACCGGCGCTTCTACAAGGGAGTGGACTACGTGCACTTCGTCGAATGCCTGGCTCAACGGCGATGCGCCGAACTCTTCGCCCACGATGCCATCCACCCGGAGCACATCCACGTCAACGTCCAACCCCTCTCAGGCGCGGCGGCCAACCTGGCTGTCTACTGGGCATTGATGGAGCCGGGGGACACGCTGATGGGACTGGATCTCTTCCAGGGAGGGCACCTGACCCACGGATCGGAGTTCAACATTTCCGGGCAACGCTACCGCGTGGTCTCCTACGGTGTGGACCCCCGCACCGAGCAGCTGGACTACGACGCGATCCGCGAGATGGCGCACGAACACCGGCCCCGGGTGATCGTCGCCGGCTACACCTCCTACTCCTGGGCACCCGACTGGAAGGCCTTGCGCGCTATCGCCGACGAGGTGGGGGCGTACCTGATGGCCGACATCGCCCACGCCGCCGGGATGGCCGCCGCCGGGGTCTATCCCAACCCGGTCGGTACTGCCCACGTCACCACGTTCACCACACACAAGACCATCTGCGGCCCTCGGGGCGCAGTGATCCTCACGACGGACGAGGAACTGGCCCAGACGATTGACATGGCCGTCTTCCCCGGCGAGCAGGGCGGCCCCCACTGCAACAAGTTTGCGGCATTGGCGGTCGCGTTCAGCATCGCCCAGAGCGAGCCGTTCCGCCAACTACAACGCCAGATCATCGCCAACGCCCAGGCCCTGGCAGCGGGCCTGACGAGTCGCGGCGTCCGCCTCGCGTATGGCGGGACGGACACCCATCTTCTGCTGGTGGACCTCAAGTCCATCCCCTCCGACACCGGATTCCCCGTCTGGGGTGAGCCCGCCGTGCGCATCCTGGACCTAGCCGGCATCGTGGCGAATAAGAACACCATCCCCGGCGACGTCGAGACATCGCTGGCGACGGGCGTCCGCCTGGGCACGCCTTGGGTAACCCAGCGTGGTTTGGACGAGGCCGACATGGACCGGCTTGCCGGGCTGATCCACCGCACCCTGACCCACATCAAGCCGTTTGCCTACAACGGGCTCATCGGCACGCTCCCCCGTGGCAAGATCGAGCTGGACGTGCTGGAGGAGGTGCGGCAGGGAGTGGCGGCGCTGGCGGCGAAGGCCGGCGTTGACTTCGCGTACGAGCACAGCGACTACCCGCACTACATGATCCTGCCGGATGACCCCGCACCCAAACCCACCGGGCTGCTGGTGACCGGCTGGCGGGCGCGTCCGTTCGTCCAGCAGGTCGTCACTGCCAACGTGGCCGAACTCACGCCGGGCTCATCTATCTCGACGTATATGCTCAACCGGGACGGCACACTGATGGACCAGGTGACCGTGGCGCGGCAGGAGCCAGACGAGTGGGGGCGGGACCGTTACCTGATCGCGCCCAGCCCGCAGAACGCAACCCACGTCGCCTCGTGGCTGCGAGGGCTGGCCGACGGTTACATCCTATTCGACGATGCGGACATCTTCCGCAAGGTTGAGGGACCGGTCATCGTGGAGGAAGTGGAGCTACCAGAAGACAAGGGGACAGGGAGACAGGGGGACAAGGTGATGCCTGCGGCAGACGGTCGCCGGGGAGAGGAAGGCGAGGAGAGTGGTACCCCGGCCACCGAGTTGTTCGCCGCCTGCCCGGAGGCGTTTGACCTGACGAAGGTGTATTTCGTCGGGCAGAAACACCTGGAGGGATCCGCACCGCCGGCCAGCAGCGAGACGTGGCATTGGGACGAGCCGGATTCGCCGCTCAAGCGCACGCCCCTGTACGAAGTCCACAAGCAGATGGGGGCGAAAATCGTCCCCTTCGCGGGGTGGGAGATGCCAGTCTGGTACACCTCGGTGAGCGAGGAACATCAGGCCGTCCGAGAGGCAGCGGGGCTGTTCGACGTGGCCCACATGGGGGCTTTCGAGATCGAGGGGCCTCACGCGACGGCCTTCCTGGACGCGGTCTGCTCCAACTACGTGCCCTGGCTTGAGGACGGGCAATCGTGCTATGGCTACCTGCTCGACCCCGGCAGCGAGGTGATCGACGACGTGATGATCTACCGCCTGCGGCCCAATCACTACCTGATGGTGGTCAACGCCTCGAACGAGGACAAAGACTGGGACTGGCTGAACGCGGTGAACGAGCGGCGCGTGTGCATTGACCGGGAGCGCCCGTGGATGCAGGTCGAGGCACAGGCGACCCTGCGCAACCTGAAGGACCCGGCGGCAGGAGAGGGACAGAAACGCGACCTGGCGCTGCAGGGGCCGGCATCCCTGGCGACGCTGCAGGCACTGACGGACGATCCTGAGCTACAGGCCGCGCTGGCCCGACTTCGCCGCACTGAGGTGATGGAGTGCGAACTCTCCGACATCCCTCTGGTGATCGCGCGCACCGGCTACACCGGCGAGGAGTGGGGATACGAGATTCTCGTCCATCCCGACGACTGCGTCCGGCTGTGGGAGGCGATTCTGGAGGCAGGGGGGCCCCTCGGCGTGAAACCGGCGGGACTGGCAGCGCGTGACTCCACGCGCACCGAGGCCGGGCTACCTCTCTACGGCCACGAGCTGGCCGGGCCATTCGGCATCTCCCCCATCGAGGCCGGCTTCCCCGGATACGTCAAGTACCACAAGCCCTTCTTCGTCGGCCGGGACGCGCTACTCGCGCGGGAGCAGAGCCGAGATCGGGAGATCATGCGCTTCCGGGTCAACCACAAAGGGGTACGCCGTCCACACACCGGCGACCCGGTGGTCAACCGGAAAGGACAACACATCGGCCAGGTTACCAGCTGTTCCATCGACGTGGATGGATACCTGTTGGGGTTGGCGATCGTCGAGAAGCGATACAACGTGCCCGAGACGCCGATCGCGATCTTCCCCCTGGGCGGCAAATCGCTGGAGGAGGCGCTGATGCGCGGCCGGCGGGTGGCGCTGCCGGTGAATGCAACAGTGCTGACACGCTTCCCGGAACAGGAGGGGGTGCGCATGGCGATGGGAGGGCACGACTAGTCCCGAGCCGACGCTGTAGCCACGATCTCCAACTCGCGCGTCAGACGTTTACACAGAGTTACGCAGAGAACACACAGAGATACGCAGAGAATACACAGAGAGAAATATGAGAAATGATGAGTCCGCAGGTGGGCGCGATCTTCCCGGGTTGAGTGAGCTGACAAGACAGATCATAGGCGCGGCAATTGAAGTACATCGCCATTTGGGGCCGGGGTTGCTGGAATCAGCGTATGAAACTTGCCTGGCATACGAACTGCAGGAACGAGGTTTGGCCTTCGAACGACAAAGGGCATTGCCCCTGGTTTACAGGGAGGTGCGTCTGGATCAGGGATACCGCGTCGATTTGCTCGTGGAGCGACAGGGGGTTGTAGAGCTCAAAGTGGTTGATCAAATCACGCCGGTTCACGAGGCTCAAGTGCTCTCGTACCTGAGGTTTTCTGGGTGCAGGGTTGGCCTACTGCTCAACTTCAACGTCAAACTGCTCAAGGATGGTATCCGTCGTTTCATCATGACCTAACCATTCCTCTATATCTCTCTGCGTGTCTCTGTGTCTCCTCTGTGTGACTCAGTGTAAATGCGTCAAGCGTCACACAACTTGATCGAGAGGAGAATACCATGGAACTCAAGACCCTGATCTTCGAAAAGGGAGGGGCACATAACACCGACGCTACGCTCCAGATCGCCGGAGAGCGGGCGGCGGCGCTGGGAATCAAGCAGATCGTGGTGGCCTCATCACACGGGGATACGGCCCGCAAGGCGCAGGCCCTGTTCGGCCCGGCAGGCGTCAAGGTCGTCGCCGTATCTATCGGCCACGGTTGGGAGAACAAGGGCTGGACCATGTCAGCAGAGACCAGGGCAGAACTGGAGGATATGGGCATCGTCGTACATACCGGCATCCACGCGTTGGGTGACGGCGTGGGCACGGCTTTCTGCGAGAAATACGGCGGGCGCGCACCGGACGAAGTTGTGCGCGACACGCTGTATCGCTTCTCGCAGGGCATGAAGGTCGCCGTCGAGTGCCTGCTCATGGCCGCAGAGGCCGGACTGCTGAACGTGAACGAGGAAGCCATCGCCATCGGCGGCTCGGGGAGTGGTGCCGACACCGCCATCGTGTGCATGCCCGCCTACCCGCGCACCTTTCACGAGCTGCAGGTTCGGGAGATCCTGGCCAAGCCGCGCATTCCCTGATCCTGATGAGGTAACGTGCAAATGAGTCGAATCATATCTACCGAGAGCCCAGGCACGATCCGCAACCAACACCGTCGCACCATCGCCGAGGCACTGCGCCGTCTGAGCCAGAAGCCGGACCTGGATGAAGAGGCCAAGGATCTGGCTGCTCTCATCGTCTTCTCTCTCCTCGGTATGGCCAACACGGTCGACCAAACGATCGATGCCTGGGAAAGGCGCGACTACTTCTTGAAGGCTGAGCGCTTTCGCGAAAAGTGGCGCTGGCTGGAACCTATGACCGACGAACTGAGCGCGGTCATGTACGAGGGTCGGTGGGCAGAACTGGCAGGCACTCTGGCCCAACTGATGCCCCACTTCGCCGACGTCAGGGTCAAGAAGATGACGCGCAAGCCAACGCTTTGGCAGGGCGCGTACGAGAAGCTCGTGCAGGAGGGGTAAGAAAGACCAGACCCTAAAGGTTTAAGAAAACCTTTAGGGTCTACCTTTAGGGTCTCTACGAAGAACA
This sequence comes from uncultured Anaerolineales bacterium, assembly GCA_964649415.1. GTDB lineage: Bacteria > Chloroflexota > Anaerolineae > B4-G1 > B4-G1 > CAZYSK01. The sequence goes on along the minus strand of CAZYSK010000103.1, from coordinate 2,365 downwards.
CCCGCCGTGTCGTGCCGGGCTCTATATCTACAGCCGTTCTTCAGCACCAATGGGCATCGCGACCAACCCACTGATTACCTTGGGGTAGAAATCCGTGGACTTCTGAGGCATCTTCTCACCGGCGGCTGTGCAGGCCTGCACCTGGCTCATGCGCGTCGGATTCATCACCATCAGAAACTCCGCCTCTCCCTGCTCCACAGCGTCGTATCCCATCTGCGGGTCCCGCAGATAGCTGATGTTCTCCTTGCGTTCGACGGCTGGCTTGTCAATCCCCAGGACGCGCTCGATGAATAGCTCATGGAGTACCGATACATCGAGCATGCGCCAGTCGGCGGCCCGGTCCGGGAGCAACGTCTCGAGGATGGCCGGGTCGCCCAGTGTGAGCACCGCGTAGCTCCCGCGGATTGAAGCAATCCGGCGGATTGAAGCAATCCGTCCGTAGAAACCGATTCGCGGGTGCGCGGCCTCTGCCTGCGCGAGCGCTGTCTCAAGCGCAGCCCGATCCGCCACCGGTGTCACCTCGAAGTACTCCTGTGCCCGCTCCAGCACCTCCGGCCCGCCCATTCGCCCGTAGGAATGAATCAAGCGGTGGGTGGGCAGGATGACTAGCCCTGGATCCTCCATGCTGACCAGCGTCACCATGCGGTAGTTGAAACCGGCGTTGGGCGGGGCATCGGGAACCGCGCGATGCATCTCATCCCGGTAGTTGAGCGCCGTCTCGTAGCGATGATGGCCGTCGGCGATAATCAGGTTCCGCCTGGGGGCCATCTCCTCGACCACGGCGTTGATCACGTCTGGATCAGTCACCGTCCAGAACCGCTGCGACACGTCGTGCTCAAAAAGCTCCCTCACCTCAAAGGCAGGTTGCTCCCCAATGGCACTCTGCAGCAACTCGTTGATCCCACCACCAGGGTACAGCATGAAGATGTGACCGAAATTGACCCCTGTGGCACGCATCAGGTTGAGCCGATCCACCTTGGGTCCAGACAGGGTACGCTCGTGGGGCAATACGACGCCTTCATCGAAGCGGCTCAACTCAAACGCGGCGATGAGACCCTTGCGCGTCCGCGTGCCGCCGTCGGGAAGGGTGACGGTCTGATGGAGGACGTACAGAGCAGGTGACTGCTCCCGCATCAGGACCCCCTCCTGGAGCCACGATGTATAGGCATCTCGCGCGCGGGTGTAGACGTTGTCTCCCTCGCCGTCCCCCTCATGCGCTTTCCCCTTGATAATGCGCACGATGTTGTAGGGGCTCAGATCATAGTACTTATCCTGCAGTCCGTGCCGCACCCTGTCGTAGGGCTGGCTGATGACGGTAGAGAGATCGCTTATCTTGTCCGGATTGTAGCGCACACCTCTGAAAGGTCGAACCGTTGCCATTCTCAACTCCATTCCACAGGTCACTTATGGGCGAACTCGATCGCAATGCGGGCCACTTCGTCCCCCACCCGCGCCTTAGCCTCTCCCGTCCCCGCGCCGATGTGGGGTGAACCGATCACCTGAGGCAGCGCCATCAGCCGCCGTCCTCGCTCCTCTTTCTCGTCCTCGAAGACGTCCAGTGCTGCTCCGGCCACCTTGCCGCCGACGAGCGCATCATACAGGGCCGCCTCGTCCAGCGTACCACCGCGCCCACAGTTGACGACGTACACGCCGTCCTTCATCTTCGCCAGCGCGTCCGCGTCGATGACGTGGTGCGTCTCGGGCGTGTGCGGCACGTGGAGCGAGAGGAAGTCCGAGCGCGAGAGGAGTTCATCCAACGAAACCTGGGTCGCGCCAGGCACGTCCACCTGCGTGCGGCGGTGGAAGAGCACCTCCATCCCCAGCGCGGCCGCCTTCTGGGCCACCAGGATGCCGATACGCCCGCAGCCGAGCAGGCCCAACGTCTTGCCCGCCAGTTCCGAACCTTTACTGAGCGCCTTCTTCTCCCACTTCCCAGCCCACATAGAGGCCGTGGCCTGGGGAATCTGGCGCACCAATGCCAGGAGAAAGCCGATGGTCAACTCGGCCACCGAATTGGAGGACGCAGCGGGCGTGTTGCGCACAGCGATGCCTTTCGATTCGGCATAGTCCACGTCGATGTTGTCCAGTCCCACACCGCCCCGGATGATCACCTCCATGTTGGTGGCCCGGTCAATCAAGGGCTCGCGCACCTTGGTGCGACTACGGACGACCATCGCCTGGTAGCCAGCGATGACCTCCTCCAGTTCATCCGGCGAGATGTCATCTCGCACCTCTACCTCGATCCCGGCCTCGCGCATCGCCGCGATAGCCTTGGGATCCGTTGGGTCACAGACCAGCAGTTTCACTTGAACCTCCTTGTATAAAATACCCTCGGTATCTACGTGCACTTTAACAACCACAGAGC
>CAZYSK010000102.1:0-17997 GCA_964649415.1 uncultured Anaerolineales bacterium | reverse complement strand
TCCAGTGGCCCAGCCTGGCTTTTCAGGAGCTTGTCCCCAATGTGTGACGGTCGCAGACGGCAACTACCCAACTCCGCTACCCTGCGGTATAATCCCCTCGACTTCACATTCTGAAGGGAGGCTTATGCGCATTCTGATCACAGGCGGGGCCGGCTTCATCGGTTCTCATCTATGCGACCGCTTGTTGGTCGATGGCCACGAGGTCATCGCGATGGACAATCTGAGCACCGGCAGCGTGGACAATATCGCGCACTTGGCCGGGCATGAGCGTTTTCGCTTCGTCAAGCACGATGTGACCAACTACATTTTCATCGAGGGCGCCCTCGATGCAGTATTCCATCTGGCCAGCTTGCCCAGCCCGGTGGACTACCTGAACTACCCCATCCAGACGCTCAAGGTCGGTGCGTTGGGCACGCACAAGACCTTGGGTCTGGCGATGGAGAAGGAGGCTCGTTTCCTGTTGGCCTCCACATCGGAGGTCTACGGCGACCCCCTGGTGCATCCCCAACCCGAGGATTACTGGGGCAATGTCAATCCTGTCGGCCCGCGTGGCGTCTACGACGAGAGCAAGCGCTTCGCCGAGGCACTGACGATGGCCTATCACAACTACCACGGTGTGGATACGCGCATCGCCCGCATTTTTAACACCTACGGACCGCGAATGCGGATGGATGACGGGCGGGTGGTGCCCAACTTTGTCTGCCAGGCGCTGCGGGGTGATCCGCTCACCGTGTACGACCACGGCTCTCGCACGCGTTCTTTTTGCTTTGTCTCCGATCTGGTCGAAGGACTCGTGAGTCTCCTCCACTCGAGTGAGACCACACCGGTTAACCTGGGCAACCCGGACGAGATGACGATCTTGGACTTCGCCCACGTAGTGTTAGAATTGACCCGCAGTGACTCGCCCGTGACGTTTGTCACTCCTGCCGACGCTCGTACCGCCGACGATCCCAAGGTGCGCTGTCCAGATATCGGCAAGGCGCGGCGTGTGCTGGGATGGGAGCCCAAGGTCCCGCTGGAGGAAGGGCTTCAGCACACAATCGACCACTTCCGGGAGCGTGTGTTGGTTCGTAGCGAGGGCGGACATTGCGGGTGCTGATCGCCCGTCCGTGTGCTCGCGGATGCGGACACCGCGGATGCGGGCATCGCGGATGCGGACATCCGTCGAGGTCTGGCGGAGTGCCGTCGTGAGTCGCCTGGCGTTGCGTCGCGCGCTGGCCTGGAACGGGCCGCTATTCACACTTCTCGGGTTGGCGCTGGCCCTTGTGGCCGGGCTGTTGCTCGTGCAACTCTCCCCGCTAGACGGAGCGCTCTTCGCCGGGCTGGCCATCCTCGGCGTGGCGACTGTGGTTGAACCCCTGGTGGGCTTGGCTGCCGCGCTTTTCCTCGGTCCACTGCGCGCCTACCTGCATGCCGAGGTGCCGCAGGTGCCAGCCCAAATTGCCCACGTCTTCGTTCTGATGGCCGTGGCTGCCTGGCTGGCGCAGGGCCTGGCACGTCGGAATCTGCGTATCCCCTACCCGCTGGGTGGCACTTCATTGCGATGCGGATGGATGTGGCCTACATCGACGTGCAGACAGTCGGCGGGGGTCGGTTACCGCGCTTGCTGCGGACCGGGCGGTCGCAAGGCCGCCCCGCTGTTGCTGCCGTTGCTGGTCTTTGTCGGCGCGGTGCTGCTTTCCCTGTGGGACGCGGTTGAACTGCCGGTCTACGGCGTCACTGAACTGGCCAAGTGGGTTCAGATTCTGCTGCTGTTCTTGTTCGTCAGCGATCGCCTCACACCCCGGCGCTTGCACTGGTTGCTGGGAGCACTGCTGGTCACCGGGCTCTTTCAGGCCGGCATGGGGGCATGGCAGTTCGGGCTGCGTGGTGAGGGGCCGGATCACTTCGCGGTCTTGGCCCTCGGCGAGCGCTTCTACCGTGCCTATGGCACCTTCGAGCAGCCGAATCCGTACGCGGGGTACCTGGGCGTGACGCTCTCGCTGGCGATAGGGACGGTGCTTGGAGCGCTCGCCGGGTGGGGACGGGAGCGACGAGTGAAAGCGCGGACATCCAGACCTGAAAGGTTTCGGAAAACCTTTCAGGTCTTCGCCTGCGTGACGATCTCCGTGGCCCTGGGTGCTGCCCTGGGCATGTCGTGGAGCCGGGGGGGATGGCTGGGCTTCGGTGCCGCGGCCTCAGCGATGGCGTTTGCGCTGCCGCGCAAGACGCGCTGGGGAGTGCTGCTGGTCGGCGTGCTCGCCGTCGGGGCACTGGGCCTGTATGCGACAGGGCTGCTGCCTGCTTCTTTTGTTGCGCGCTTGACCGGCTTTGCGCAGGACGTGCGCTTTGAGGATGTGCGCGGGATAGGCATCAACGACGCCAACTACGCGGTCATTGAGCGGCTGGCTCACTGGCAGGCGGCACTGGAGATGCTTCGTTACAACCTGTGGACCGGCGTAGGCCTCGGCTGCTATGAGCCGGCATACCCGCGTTTTGCGCTCGTCAACTGGCCCATCGCGCTGGGGCACGCGCACAACTACTATCTGAATATCGCCGCTGAGACTGGCCTGGTCGGCACGCTCGCTTACCTGCTCCTCTGGGGCGCGGTCCTGTGGCAGACGTGGCGGGTCACTCGCCGCGCTGACGGGTTCTTGCGCGGCGTCGCCATCGGCCTTCTGGGGGCCTGGACCCACCTCAGCGTCCATCACTTCCTCGACAACCTGTACGTCAACAACGTTCACCTGCACATCGGCGTCCTGCTGGGTATCCTGGCCTTCATTGGCCTGCAGACCGACGAGAAAACCAACACAAGGAACCAACTAGCCAACCATGATTGCGAAACTGACCACCCTTGTCCGAACCAATCAACGTGATGTCGTTCGCTTCTTCAAGTTCTCCGCTGTCGGTGCGCTGGGGGCCGTCATAGACTTCGGCGCGCTCAACCTGCTGGTCCAACTGGTGGGCGTTCCCAAGCTGATCGCCAACGTCTTCTCGTTCACGGCTGCCGTCATCAGCAACTTTGTCTGGAACCGGCTGTGGGTGTATCCGGAGACGCGCGCTGATCCGCTGCGCAAGCAGTTTGTCCAGTTCGCCGTGGTCAACGTGGCCGGGCTGGCGATCAACACGCTGATCTTCTATGTCTCTGATCGCTTGTTCCTGGGTGAGGCGGGCCTGCTGGCTGGGCCTGTTGGCGCACTGGCCCACGCCGTCGGTATGGCCCATTTCGACCTGGCCTACAACGGCGCGAAAGCGATCGCCACAGGGGTGGTGCTGTTCTGGAACTTCTTCATCAACCGCTTGTGGACGTTTCGTCACGTCCGCTAGATTGATCGCTGCTCTGCAGAGAAAGCTGATCTTCATGGATATGCAGGATTCTGCGGACATTGATCCCGACCGTCTGCGGTCGGCTGCGTCTGTCCGTGCGTCTGTGTCCGGCGATGATGCTCGCGGGCGGACCTCTCCATGGCCCTGGCTCGTCGTCGCGTTGGCGGCATTGGTCTTCGTGGTGTTTATACTCGTGACACCGGGTGGGTTCCTGACCAAGACGGACATGGTCGCCTACGCCGTGTGTCATCGTATCACGTCGCATTCCTTCACCATCGCCGGACGCCAGCTTCCACTGTGCGCGCGCTGTAGCGGCACCTTCTTGGGTGCGCTGACCGGATTCTTTGGCCAGGCCTGGGTACTGCGCCGCCGTCGCGCTGCCGAGTTTCCGTCTCCTCTGGTCATCGTCGTCCTTGTGGGCTTCTTCCTGCTCTGGGCAGCGGACGGCCTGAACTCCTACCTGACGCTTTTCCCCAACGCACCGCACGTGTATGAACCTCAGAACTGGCTCCGGCTGACCACCGGCGCGTTGAATGGACTGCTGATCAGCGCGCTCGTGCACCCGATTTTCAACTTCACGTTCTGGCGGCAGTCCGTCCCGGAACCAGCGATACGGAATCTGCGCGACCTGGGCGTGTTGCTGTTGCTTGAGGCCGGCATGGTTGGCCTGGTGCTGACGCGTTGGTCTCTCTTGCTCGTCCCACTGGCACTGTTCAGTGCCGTGGGTGTGTCGGGACTTCTCACTATCGTCAACAGCGTGCTGCTCCTGACACTCGTGCGACGCGAGAACACAGTGAACGACTGGCGTGAGGCCGTCGTCCCACTGCTGGCCGGCTTCACGGTGAGCCTGATACAGATCATGGCCATTGGCGCTGTCAGGTACAGGCTGACCGGCACGCTGGAGGGCCTGCCACCTTTTCAGTGATGGTTGTCGCGTGTGGGCATTTGGACTATAATGTGCCCATCGGCGTGCTCGCCGTCGTCGTGCAGTGCTCCAGGGGACGGATCGAGCAGGGCGCGGCGGGTGTACTGTGGGCGAGTTTGGGCCCCGCGATGGGTGCGGGCATTGGTCGTGCATCCGCGGACGGGATGCCGGCGGTCCATTGAACGTGCGTTGACCTGTGGACAATGAAGAAGGGGGGACAGGATGGATATCGGCAAAGCACTTGGGTATGTGTTCGAAGACGAAGAGTGGCTGACTAAGCTCTTGTTGGGGGCGGTGCTCTTTCTGATCCCCATCTTTGGCTGGTTTGTGGTCATGGGGTACGCCATCGCTGTCACACGCAATCTTATGGCCGGTGAATCCCATCCATTGCCGGCCTGGCAGGACATAGGGCGCTTTTTCATGGACGGTCTGATGTTCTGGGTCGTCATGATGATCTACTCCATTCCCCTCTTCATCGTGCTCTGCCCTATGGCGGTCGTCTGGATTCTGCCGGCGCTTGGTGGCGAGGAGGAGGACTTGGTGGCGATTCTGGCTGGGGTGTCCGGGCTCGTGAGCCTGGGGCTGGGCTGCCTGGGAGGGCTGTACGGTATCCTGATGAGCTTGCTGACGCCCGTGCTGCAAGTGCGCTACGCCGAAACCGGTGAGATCGGGGCCTGCCTGCGCTTTGGAGAGATCTTCCAGTTCCTATTCTCCGATATTGGGAATATCGTCATCTCCCAGGTGGTCGTGTGGCTGGCGAGTATAGTGGTTGGGTTGGTGGTCAGCACGGCAGCCACCATTCTAGCCGTCATCCCGATCTGTGGGTGGATTCTGGGCGGCGCGCTGGGCTTGCTGATGTTGCCGTTCTCTGTCTGGCTGATGGTTTTCTCTGCGCATCTGTATGGCCAGATTGGCCACCGTGCCGGGATACACGCGCTGGAGGCCCAATAGGACAAGGCACGGGAACCAGAGAAACCGGATTTCTCATGCGCTGGCGCGCCATCGGAATGGCGCCTTTGTAGGGTGCTGGCGCGCCATCGGAATGGCGCCTTTGTAGGGTGCTGGCGCGCCATCAGAATGGCGCCTTTGTAGGGTGGTGGTGCGCCATCAGAATGGCGCCTTTGTAGGGTGGTGGTGCGCCATCGGAATGGCGCCTTTGTAGGATGAGCGGACGCAGCGTCCGTATCGCCAAAGCCCTGGTTTCTGGGGATGGGCTTGTTCCAATCCGTGGGGCGTCTGATTTGGAGGATCCAAGATGATCGCACAAGCGTTTATGAGCCTGGCGACTGCTTTTGGTCTTTCGACCTCTGCGGGTCTGAACGCCTACATCCCGCTTCTGGTCGTGGCGGTCCTGGCCCGGTTTACGTCGCTGATCACCCTCAGCGAGCCGTACGACGCACTGGCCAGTTGGTGGGTCATCGCTATACTGGCCGTGCTGTTGCTTGTCGAGATCTTTGTGGACAAGGTGCCTGCCGCTGACACCGCCAACGATATTATCCAGACCTTCATCCGCCCGGCCGCAGGCGCGATTCTCTTCGCTGCCAGCACGAAGACGATTGGCATTCACCCGGTCTTGGGGGCGGTCTGCGGGGTGATCTTGGCCGGCGGCGTGCACGTCGTCAAGTCGGGAGGGCGACCTATAGTGGCGGCTACAACGGCGGGTGTGGGCAATCCGATCGTGAGCACGGTGGAGGATACGATCTCCCTGGTGATGTCCGTGCTGGCCATCGTGACCCCGTACCTGGTGCTGGCCTTCATCGTGCTCCTGGGGGCGCTGGTCGCCTGGTGGTACGTGCGCCGTCGGGCGCAAGTCTGAGCGCTGATATCAGGCCACTGCGCTACGGGCGGATGTCGCCGACGCCGATGCCTTCGCCTGACGTTTGACGCTTGACGCTTGACGTGGTCGGCATGTAGAGTCGACATGGCTCCGGGAAGAGCCATGCCGCTCGTTCCCAGGCCTGCCCTGTTCCATCTTCTACAAATGCCACGCTGTACAGGGGCGGACTGACCGGGTTGGTTGGCAGGGTGAGCGCGTAGGTCAGCGTCACCTGTGCCCCGGCACTCAGCACGCCGGCCCACTGCACGGTCCCCGTGGATATCTCCGTAGCGCCTCCACCGATCTGAGATAGGGAACTGGGAACGAGCCAGGCATCCGCTGGGGCGGCGTGGATAGCTGATGCCTGGGGCGCGTCACCAGTACCGGCGTTGGCGAGGGCCAGCGTACAGGTCACCAACGTACCCGGACGCGCGGACGATGGGTCACACTGGAGGGTCGAGGGAGAGAGGTCCGGTGCGTCCACCCGCACCAGCGCGGTGCGGAAGAAGTGAAACTCCTGATCCTCCGATCCGACGCGAACTGTGTTGGTGATGGGTGTGCCCGCGGGCAGGCCCTGCGTCAGCGTGGTTTGGTACGTGAACGTAAGCGTCTCTCCTGGTTCCAGTGGCCCCGCCCAGGAGAACCGCCGCGTAGCTGAATGATAGACAGCCGGTCCGGTGAGGCTGCCGGCAACCAACGCAAGGTCGGCGGGCACCGTGTTGGAGAGTGTTGTGCTGGCTGTCGTGGAGCTGTCGTTGTGCAACGCGATGGAGTAGGTGAGCACGTCGCCACCGGAGACCGCGGCGCGGTCGGAAGCCAGTGACGAATCGCCCAGCCAGCTCAGCCAGCCGAGTATCTGTTTCATGACTTCACCTCGCCCAGTCGCCTCCAGTGCTTCAAACGGGAACGAGAAGAAGACCGACTTGAAGTCCTCTCCGTGCTGCGCCACCGCGATGGCGCGGCGCTCCTGGTCACGGAAGGGAACGGCAGTGCCCGGAGTGGGCAGGAGCGCGTCCGACCAGTTCTGAAACGGGAAATCCAGCGCGTAGGTCCCCAACGGACCGCCGATGGGGTCCTCCGGCACGCCACTGGCCAACGTCGGTGTGACATACTCGGTGTAGCCCATCACCCCCAGGTGCTCCTGGCTGAATGCGGTGTCCAGGTGGTAGTAGAGGAAGTCCTGGGATGAGAGGAAAAGCCGCCCGCCGCCGTCGAGGTACGCCGCCAGCGCTGTCTCCTCCTCAGCGGTCACCGGCTCATGCCAGTCGTAGCCGGTGAACCAGACGACGATGGGGTAGCGTTGCAGGACGTGCACCGGAGGGCTGCCCCCCGGCGCTCCGGTTGTGGGACCACCCGTGTCCCAGAGATCGTAGGAGAAGCCGGCGTCTGTCAAAGCTGCCTTGTATTTGTCCTCCTGGTCGTACCAGCGATCATCGTCCACCAGCAGAACGGGGGCCGCGGTCTTCGACGTGATGACGACGGTCGGGGCCAGGGTGGGGGAGAGCGAGGATCTGGCGGTGAGTGTGACGATATCGTGCACGTTCCACCCGGCGGTTGGAGGTACCGTGACGCTCAATACGACGGTCGCCGAGGTGCAGGGTGCCAGTGAAAGCGCGGGCGCGCTGAGGCGCACAGGCCAGGATGCGCCATCCAGCGACAGGCTGACCGCGTCGGTGCCTCCTGCCTGCCCCGTATGTCGCACCCTCAAAGGGTAGGTGATGACGGATCCGGGCGTTCCGATACCTGTCTCAACGCTGGGCCTGAGTTCCAACCCGGCGTTTGGCGGTGGTGCTGTCAGCCAGTCTAGCGCCCGGCCCATTATCGCCTGACGGGAAGTCCGATCGTTGATGGCCTCGAAGCCGAACGATAGATAGACGGCGCGATAGTCTACGCACGTGCCTGCCCGCACCCCGCCACACCCGTTCCCGCGATAGGCGATGACCGGCACGGTAGTGTCGGGACCAAGGACTGCGATTTCGTCGGGACTCTCCTGGTTGTCCGCCCCACCCGAACCGCTAATCGTGATCGTCAAGCCGGCATAGAGATCTCCGGGGGTGCCTTGCAGCGTCCAAACTTGAGCGCTGTCGCGTACCCACTGAGCCTTCAGGTAGTCCCGGTAGTAGGGCTCGAACGCCAGACCTCCGCCGTCCAGGAAACCGACCTCCTGACCGCTCAGCAGCAGCCGTCCGCCGGTGGAGAGATAGCCGGTGATGGTTCCCCCTGCGCCGATGTAGCCGGGAGCGTCCTTCGGTGCGCTCCACACGACCACTTCGTAGGGCGACAGGTCGTCTGCCGTCGGGACGCCATTTGGGAGGCTGTTGATGGACCATTCGTCGTAGGTGTACGCCAGGTCGTCCAGCGCCTGGCGGAAGTAGGCGATCTGGCTATGGTAGTGCCACGGGCCGCTATCTATCAGCAGGATAGAGGGGCCTGGGGTTAAGGCAAGGTCAGCACTCGTGACCTCACCAACGGTGATGTCCACGGTGGTGGTGACCACGCGGTATTCCGAGCGATAGGCGCGCACCGTGTAGGTGCCCGCGGGAAGGGAGAATTCGAAGGAGTTGGCAGTCACCTCGAGCGGAGTGCCCGACACGAGTACGGTGGCGACGAGCGGCGCGCCTGTGGCGGCGTCGGTTATCTGGCCGCGCAGCGTGCCGGTGGGCAGTGGATTGAGGACGAAGTCCTGTACGTGCGTCGCACCGGCCGCCACTACGATGCCCCAGGCCGTAGATGATTCGTATCCGAAGGCGGAGGCGGTCAGGTCATAGGTGGCAGGAGCCAGTGTCAGCAGGTAGTTCCCCTCGCTGTCGCTCGTGGCCATTCCGCCGCCGCCCTCGCGGGGGGCCGCGGTGATCGTCGCTCCGGCGATAGGGTCGCCACCTCCCGACCGGCTCAGCGTCCCGGCGATGAACCCGGGCTGGGCCAGGGCGGCGACGGCGGCGTGGGCATCCACCCGCCCCCAGCCACTGTCGTTGTTGGGAAGCGTGGTACTCAACGGGACGGCGGTGCTGGTGATGATGAGTGCGGCGCGCGTGATGCTCAGTGTGGGGCTGACCGAGCGCAGCAGGGCTGCGATGCCGGCGACGTGAGGTGTGGCCATCGACGTGCCGTTCGCCTGCCCGTACGCGCCTCCCGGCAGGCTGGAGCGCACCAGCGCCCCTGGCGCGGCAACGTGCGGGCGAACCTCTCCCCATGGGGAGGGCCCCCGGCTGGAGAACGCTGCCACCATGTCGTTGGAATCTGTAGCGCCTACAGCGAAAGCTTCGGATAGGGAGGCCGGTGAGTGTACCGTGCCAGCCGCCGGGCCGTCGTTCCCGTTGGCGAAGACGGGCATAATCCCCGCCGCCCGCAGTGCCTGGAGGTCAGGCCGAAACGTGGTCATGGAAGCGGCGGTGTTGCCCCACGAGCAGTTGACCACGTCAGGGGCTTTCGAGGACTCGCCGCCGGGGGCCAGGAGCCACTGGAAGCCGTCGTGGATCCACGAGTCGTAGCCGTGACCCTGCGCGTCGAGCGCTCTGACGCCGATCCAGCGTGCCCCCGGCGCGACGCCGATACCTCCCTGTCCGACGGCGGTGCCCAGCGTGTGGGTGCCGTGCCCGTGCCCGTCCACCGGGTACAGCGCGCCGTCGCCTGTGGCGTCGTGCCAACTGTAGGTGTGGTTGCTCGGACCTGGGGGATTGTAGCCGCGGTAATTGGCCTGCAGGGCCGGGTGAATCCAATCTACCCCCGTGTCCATTCCCGCGACGACGGCACCGGTGCCCGAGACCTGGAGCGAGGCCCAGACCTGATCGGCGCGGATGTGGGCGACGTTCCACTCGACCGCTTCGGATCGTGCACGGCTGTGGATGCGATCAGGATGGCCGCCGTCCACCAGGCGGCGGTCCAGGTGGGCGGAGAATTCAGTGCCAGGAGTCGCCGTGTCGACCCACTTGCGATAATGATCCAGGCGAACTATGGCGACGGTCGGGTGGGCGGCGAGGGCATAAACGAGCGATGGATGGGCCTGGACGGCGATGCCGTTGAAGATCCAGAAGGGCGTGTAGGATCGTACTGATCCGGCCGCTCTTGCACCCGCCAGGTATGCTCGAAGGGGGGCCTGGGAACGGGCGGCTTCGGTCTGCAGCGCGGTAACGATGCGGAAGCGAACCTCGTCCGTACTCTTCGCCGGGACATCCTCGCGCGCGCCACTGGCTGCTACCTTGAGGTCGACTTGCTCGTGCAGGTAGACGATAACGCGCACGTGTTCATCGGGTTTCGCGTCTGCCAGGGCGTGCAGCAGTTCTGGCTCAAGGGGGGCTCCCTCCCACTTCGTCTGCCCGAGCGATCCGGGAGTGGGTGAAAGCCACGCGGGTGCGAGCGCGTCCGGCGCGGATGTTTCCGTTGGTGTTTCCCGATGGGGAGGGGAATCCGGCCCTGCTCCCTGCCGGTAGGTCTCCTCTGTGGGCCTGCCGGCAGGCGGAGAAGCAAACGCGGGCACGCCTGTGCTTGCCAGCAGTAGGCTTGCAAGTATCACACCTGCGACACGGTGGAGTGTGTTCATCTTCAATCCTCTTGTTGCCGCCAGGATGGCGGCGGTCCCAAGTGCGGACCTTGTTGGACTCACTGTCCTGCGCGGAGGCGATCTGGTGGGACGTGCGGATGCGGCCAGGATGGCCGCGGTCCCATTGTCCGCGGACGCAGCCGACCGCAGACGATCGGGGTCAATGTCCGCGGCATCTGCCGCGAGCCCTGCATACGGATTTGCTAGTCATTATACCATTGATTTGATCCGCCGTACTATCGGGCTTGACCCGCCGCCTCGTGCAAGGCCAAGGAAGGCCCCGCTTTCGCGCGTGGACAGTTCGACGGTCTGTGCTACAATATGCCGCACGTCGTTCGAGGTGCCGTCCGGGCACGCCGGCGACTGGTAATGACGCAAGTATAACCTGGAACTGGGATTTTCAGAGTTTCATCTGTGTTACGGTAGCGTTGCAGGTCCATGAGAGCGCAATCTAAACCAGGGAGGTGACGCTGTGTTGACCGACAGACTGGCCCGGGTGTCCATCGCCCACCTGCCTACCCCGCTGGAGCCATTATCGCGCCTGACGGAGCAACTGGGTGGACCCGAGCTGTGGATCAAGCGGGATGACCAGACCGGACTGGCGACGGGCGGCAACAAGGCCCGCAAACTAGAGTTCCTGGTGGCCGACGCGCTGGCACGGCGGGCCGATGTGCTCATCACGGGCGGTGCGGCCCAGTCCAATCACGCGCGCCAGACCGCGGCGGCGGCGGCCAAGTTTGGCCTGGAAAGCACGCTGGTGCTGCGAGGGGAGGAACCGGCACAGACCCAGGGCAATCTGCTCCTGGATCGTCTGCTGGGTGCGGACGTGGTGTGGGCAGGGGATCGGCCGCTGGTCGAGGTGATGGGGCAGGTGGCTCAGGAGATGCAAGAGACGGGACATTCTCCTTATGTCATCCCCTACGGCGGGAGCAACCCGACCGGGGCCAGCGGCTACATGGCTGCCATGGAGGAGCTCGTAGCGCAGTGCGCCGAGCGCGACGTGCATTTCGACCACATCGTGATTCCCTCGTCGAGCGGCGGCACGCAGGCTGGGCTGATGGTGGGGGCGCGCGCGTTGGCGTACGATGGCCGGCTCCTAGGCATCAGCGTGGACCTGGAGGCCGACGCGCTCCGGCACCTACTTGCTGGCCTGGCGGCAGCTACGGCGGACCACCTGGGCTTGGACCTCACGTTCGCGCCCACGGACGTCGCGGTGGACGACGGCTACGTGGGCGGCGGGTACGCTGTCATCGGCGATCTGGAGCGGGACGCGATCCGCGTCATGGCACGCGCTGAGGGGATACTGCTCGACCCGGTCTACACCGGCCGGGCCTTTGGCGGCCTCCTGGATCTGGTCCGGCGGGGGGCGTTCCATCCAGGGGAGCGCGTGTTGTTCTGGCACACGGGTGGGACGGCGGGGTTGTTTGGGTATCCGGTGCTTTGACACGCCGGTTGACACGTTGTGTGACACGGATGATGACACAGATCGCTGCTAGCATGGTTATGAGATCGGAGGTGGAGGTTAGAGGATGCACCGTATCACTTCGAAATGTGTGATTACCCCGGAGCATACGCTGATCGCTGCGGCGTTGTGGCTGCTGTTGCCCGCAATCGGTATCGTCTGTCTGCTGGGCATCGTGGGGCCGCATCCGTATCTGCTGTATCTGGCTGGCGTGACGTTGGTTCCGGCCAGTATGACGCTGCTTGCGCCGTGGCTGCGCGCCTGGTTGGAGGTGAGAGAAGGGCTGCTTGAGCTGGAGGAGGTCCGAAGCGAGGCCCAGCCTGTGCCGCAGTTCCAATCCGACTTGGTGTCGTAGCTGGTCCTTATCTGGGGTCCATTTGGCGTAATCGAGTCCGTTATCTGGCTGTAAGAGACAGCGGGAAGAGGCATTGCCTCCTCCCGCTGTTTTGCTTCCTGCACCCGGCCCGAGTTGATCTCTCCACCTGGCGCGAGGGGCTGACGGATGCTCGGCAACAGCACTTGCCCTTGGGGTGAATCTGTGATATTCTAAAGTCAACAACAGTGACGTTGGAGGCGGGGGACAAGGCCGCATGCCTGAATGTATTGTCTGCAAGGGATACTACGAAGCCGGGCGTCCCTGTGGGCGTTGTGGTGCCGATAATCGAGCCTGGGAGGATTGGCAGCGTGGAGAACGCAATACGCGGTGGCCGCTGCTGCGTTTTCTCGCGCTTCATTTCTACATGCCGTGGGTGATCGCCGGATGGGCATTGCTCTTCGGCTTGATTGGTATTGTCTGGCCTTGGGGAGGGGTCAAGCCGCCCTTCCTGGTCTTGGCCATCTTGCTCACCGTCGTTCTCAGTGTGCTAACGGCCCAGGATGTCTACGCGGCCCGCTACGCTCTGCGAGAGGATGCCTTGCTTCAACGGGTCAGGCGGGGGAAAGCGAGAAGAGCTGGGGCAGCGAGGCCGGCTTTGGCCTTTCTTGCGCCTGCTATCGCAATCGTCGTGACAGGGGCTCTCACAGTCCTCCTGGTGAGGAGTTCCTTCCTGTGGGAACTAGCAGACTGGTTTGTGTTTGATGACTCGTCGAGTGCTTCACAGATCGATGGAACACCTGAACAGGAACATGACCTGTCTACCCGCGAGAGGGTTGTGCGCGCTTTTCCTCTGATGTGTCTGATTGCCTACGTCTCGGTTCCCCCCACGCTAGCCTACTATTCTTCGACGAAGGTGGCGGAGGAATATGCCAGACGGCTGAATGAGCGCGTGCCGCAGCCGATTTTCATGCGGGAGGCCCTGCTGGTGGATGTCGTGCGACGTGAGGCCGAGCACATTGCCCAACGGGGTAACCCGTTGGAGGAATCTCGCCACACGGGGACATCCGCAACGATGGGGCTGGTATCAAGGGTCTGGACCTGGGACGAGATGGATCGAAGGGATGATGGCGGGGTCCGGATGACGGCGGTCGTAGCGGACACCAAGGAAGAGGAAAGCATCACAGGTCAGGTCATCAAGCGTTCCGTACGAACCGTCTACGAGGTGCAGGCGGACGCCTGGGGCTGCATCACGAGCGTGTCTCGCAAGGAGTAGAATGGACCAGGTGCTGCTCGACTTCCTAATCCAAACACAGGGTACGGTCATCCTGGTTCCGCTGGGCTTGCTGCTGGTGCACGTGGTCGTCATCCAATACGGCATCCTGGGTGGTCGGCGTGGACGGCTGACCGCGGCTGGCTATCTGTTCGCGTTCGACTGGTCGTTGATGATGGGGGTGACGGCAGGGCGGACGGTGGCCGGTGACGATGTATTGTTCTGGTCCTGGCACACAGTGGGATGGGGCCTCCTGGGCACGCTCGTACTTTTCCTTCCGATGTGGCGGCTGTTCCGCCGGGCTCTCCGCTTCAGCGGCATTTTCCTCCTCCCGGCGATGCCCACCCGCCGCGAGCACCGGGAGAAGGCTGGGCGCACGCTTCGCGCGTACATGTGGGGCCTGAACTACCCCTTCTATCGTGAAGAGGACGGGGAAGTCGAGAAGATCGTGGATGGCAAGGCCTCGCTGCGCGAGGGCGGGCCTGGCTTTGTGATGGCGAGCAGCCACTATGCCATCCCCCTCACGGTGGGCACGCACTACACACGGATCGGTGGGCATGGACTGGTTTTCACCAGGCGCAAGGAGCAACCCGGCCCTCTGGTAGATCTGCGCGTTCAGGTTTGCGGCAAGGCGGTGCATGCGCTCACACGTGATGGCATCCCGGTCAGCGTCATGATGTTCGCCATCTTCAAGCTTGACAGTCGGAAGGCGATGGATGAGGGAGCGTATTCGTTCGACCCGGAAGCCGTGTTCACAGCCGTACAGGCCCGGGGGGTTGGCCCTGAGCAGGGGGAAGAGCGAAAGGAAATCGGGTGGGATCAGTTCGTCACCGAGCGGGCCGCCGACCTCTTGCGTGGTGAGATCGCCCGCATGCTTCTGGATCAGCTCTTGGAAAGCGAGAGCGGAGATGGGGTACCTGCCCGTGAAGCGCTGCGCGCACGGGTGGCGAAGGATCTGCAGGCCAGCCTGGGGCCGCTGCGCGTTCACGTCCTGGCCGTTGGCATAGGCAACATCGAGGTTGAAGATGAGAGCGTGCTTGACCAGCGCGTCGAAAGCTGGGCGGCGCGCTGGGAGCGACGCAGGCTCGAAAGAGAGGCCCAGGGAGATGCGGAGGCCACGCGGCTCATCGAGGAAGCCCGCGCGGACGCGCAGCGCCAGATGATCGTGGCGATCACGGAGGCATTCCAGCAACTCGCGGATACGGGGACCCCCGTCCCGCCCCACGTGATTGCCCTCCGTTTCATTGACGTTCTGGATGAGATGGCCGCGTCGCCTGACGTCCAGCGGTGGCTCCCGGCGACCACCCAGGGCATTCCGGGCCAATTGCGTCTCTTGATGCAGCCTGGCGCCACCGCGGGTGAGTCCCGTAGCACGGGCGAGACCGCGAGTAACTGAGGTATCGAAGTGACTGCAAGTCTTGGGCAACTTGGCATGGACTTCTGGGCCGCTGAGTCGGTGCAGGAGTACCCGGATCAGCGCGAGTTGACGAGGCGTCACACGATCCGCACCCTGATGCGCTTCGCGCTGTTTGGGGCTGGGGTGTTGGCCATTGTCGTATTGGGTTGGGGTCTGGAATTCGTGCGCGCCCGAGTCAGCGGGACGGCCATGAGTATCTGGCGCTGCTTGGGCGGGATGGTGCCGGGGTGGTTGGGGTTGGTGGCTATGTTTGCCGCTTCGGTTGCCTTCGTGCAAGACGTCTACGACATAGGCGATTGGCGCGCCGCTCTGGGATACGTTTGGCTACTGCTGTTTGGCCGCGCCCCCCGCTCTGCACTTGACCTGGGTGCGGGTTCGCGAAAGGACATTTTCGGCATTCTGGGCCTGTCCTCGTTCTCGGCGCCACCTGCTGCTCCCTATCCCAGCGTGGTGGTGCGGGAAGGGCAGATAAGCGAAGAGCATCAGGACACGCCCCTCGCCCGTTTTGGCGGCCCTGGCAACGTGGTCGTATTCAACGACAGCGCGATCGTCCTGGAACGGTTCGGGCGCTTCGTGCGGGTCGCTGGGCCGGGGGCGGTCTTCCTGCGGCGCTTTGAGCGCATCCGTGAGGTGCTGGACCTGCGCCCGCAGGAGCGGAGCGAGGAAGCGACGGCATTGACCCGGGACGGCATCCTTGTACGGGCCGAGGTTCAGGTACGGTTTCAGTTGGCGCGCCCGCGGCCGAGCATGTCCCCACCGTCCGGTGGGGCTCTGCGCTCGGTCTATCGGTGGGCTTGGACGCAGGCGGGGCAGCGCCACTCGCGCTCGATCATGCTGGATACAGGCCAGGGGCGCGTCAACCATTGGCCCGAGGGAGTCATGAGCGACGTGGGCAGTACACTGCGGACCATTGTCGCGGGTTATCGGCTGGACGAACTGCTGGAGCCGTACGCACCTGAGCGTGACCCACGGGGTGAGATTTCCGAGCGGCTTCGCCAGGGGTTGGATGCCTCGGCCCGCGAGTTCGGGGCGCAGGTTCTGGAAGTGCGGATGGGCGCTTTGGAACCGGCGTCGGACAAGATCCGGGACGAGGTGAAGAGAAGGCGTGTCGCGAGCTGGCAGGCGGTCTGGAAAAGCGAGGCACAGAAAGAGCGAGCGAAGGGGGAGGCGGAGGCGATCCGAGAGCGCGGCCTGGCCCGGGCCTATGCGCAGATGGAGATCATACTGGCCCTCACGCGGGGATTCCAGGACGCCGTCGAGCAGGGTACCAGTCTGTCGGCCGAGTTCATCGCCATGCGGTTCATCGAGTCACTGCGCCAGGCGTGGATTCGCAGCCGGGGGGCCGTTGTCCCCTTTGATGCAGTCCGGACGCTGGAGTACTTGCAGCATATGGTCAAGCGGGAGTATGCGCTCCCGAGCGGTGAAGCGGATCAGGAATAGTGCGCGATCCGGGGTGGTGTTCAGGTGATTGACATCAACAACCCGTTGTCTCTTGCACGGCCTAGTCCCGAAGAGCCGGTCCAGGTTCTTCTAGACGGGGCCGCGAAAGCTTGGACTCGCGCCGACAAGGACGAAGCACTTCACTACTGTCGCGCAGCTATGCGCTGTGCCGAGCGTGCGAACGACATACCGGGCACCGCGCTGGCTCAACTCTACCTGGCGGATGCACACGCAAGGGTTGGGCAGTTGGCCAAGGGGGCCGACCTGGCCCGGCGCGCGGCCGAGGTCTTCGGGATGGGCGGCTCCAGCCACAATGCCATGGTTGCGTATCTGTTGGTAGCGCGTCTCGAACGCTCACTGCGGCGTCTAGACAACGCGCGATGGTTCTACCAGAAGGCACTCGATACTTGTCGGAGACTCCAAGCTGAAGACAGGAGTGCCGCGCGGCTTGAGGAGACTCTCTATGGACGAGTCGCCATGGAGATCCAGAGCGCCATGACCGACGTTGCCACAGCGATCGCGAGGCGATTCGAGCAGATCTGTCGTCTCTTGGATTCCATTCCCATTCTGTGCCTGTCCGATGCGCCGAGCAGAGACGTCTTTGAACGCTCCAATGTAGTGGGATATGTGGCGACGGGAGAGTTTCTCGTCGAGGGCCGTGCCTACTATCTGCATCCCCTCAGCGGTGTGCCCAAGAGCAGGTTGGAACTCAAAGCAGGCGCTGTGCACTTTGCACTGCCTGTGCCCAGGGATGGCTGGCTTGATTCCTCCAGCAAGAAGGGCGACTATGCGCTCGTGCGGAGAGAGACTCAGATCACCAAAGAGGGACTGGGGGTCTTGTGGACAGGCGAGGATTGGGTGGGAGGGCGGTTTGAACGTGATGCCAACACGGGCGACGTTCGCTTCACCTCGTCGGGGATGCACGTCATTGGAGAGGAGAAGGGCTATGCCATCGCCCTGTTGAAGCCGGTGGCTTAGATGGTATTCGGTGCGCACGGTGCGTCCAGCCCGGGTTTGTGTTTGTGAGATGCCAGTGACCCAGACCCGCGTTTCTCTCCCTGCCTGCTTCACTTGAGCCCTTGCCGCTCCATGCGTTGCCGAGAGACTGCGCAGGTGATGTGGCTCCTCGTCGGATGCCTGCTTAAGGCGCTGCCATATCTCTGTGGTATGTGAGATTCCCTAGATAGTGCCCCTGCTTGATCTCCCTTCCCCGGTCCACGACGCCCTGTCCTG
The DNA here is from genome assembly GCA_964649415.1 of uncultured Anaerolineales bacterium. Taxonomy (GTDB): domain Bacteria; phylum Chloroflexota; class Anaerolineae; order B4-G1; family B4-G1; genus CAZYSK01. Next base: position 272 of record CAZYSK010000102.1, on the reverse strand, counting down.
TTGGCAAGACGGCTTCAAGGCTTTTGAGATGGCATGCCTGGTGCGATGATGTGGAAGGTGCGTCGCCTGCCCCGGCCATCATAGCCGGGGCAGGCAGCGTGCAGCCGGAAGAGGAAGAGGAGATAACCGTCAGGGACGGCTTGCCGGTGTCCTTGTTGTGCTCTGGTCGGGATTCAACGACATGTCAAGGTGATTGCCAAGCCGCAAAGCGACTGAATGTGAGCGTATCACGGAGGGGACAAAGGGGTGAGGAAAACGGGGGCAGGCGTTCG
>CAZYSK010000101.1:0-18372 GCA_964649415.1 uncultured Anaerolineales bacterium | reverse complement strand
ATGATTGATGCCTGTTCACGCGCGACCATCCTGGATATGCTGATGCAATTGCGTGACGAAATCGGGATGACGATTATTTTCATCACCCATGATATCGGACTGGCGTATTATGTCTCTGACAGCGTATACATCATGGAGCGTGGAAGATTTGTTGAACACGGATCTGCCGATGATGTGATTCTGCGTCCGAAAGGGGCATACACCAAACGCCTGATCGATGATGTACCAAAGATCTACGAAGAGTGGGATCTCTCAACTGTACTCCCCTACAAACATGGCGGGTAATTCCGCTGACCTCTGGTCCCCCTCACCAGCACGAATAGACTAGGCAGTTGCTGGCTGACGTGCCTCGCCTGCACGGTTGGGGTGTCCTGAGCATGGCTCAACGCGAGGTGGTAGCTGAAGCAGTAGCAAGAACACAATAGCGCACTCGATCGCCGCACCATTAATTCAAAGACTAAAGAAGAGGAAAAATGACCAAGATTGGATCCCTGCTAGCTCAGATGACATTGGGAGAAAAGATTTCTTTGCTGGCAGGGGCTGATTTCTGGCACACTGTCCCTGTGAAGCGGTTGGGTATTCCAGCGATGAAAGTGACGGACGGCCCGGTAGGTGCACGCGGCGCCGCTTTCTCAGATGGGCCCACTTCAGCCTGCTTCCCGGCCGGAGTTGCTCTGGCCGCGACCTGGAATCCGGACCTGGTGGAGCGCGTGGGCAAGGCACTGGCCGAGGAAACCCGCTCCAAAGGCGCACACATCCTACTGGCCCCTACCGTGAACATGCACCGCTCTCCGCTGGCGGGCCGCAATTTCGAGTGCTATTCAGAAGACCCTCATCTCACGGGCCGGCTGGCCACGGCCTACATCACCGGGCTGCAGAGTGGAGGCGTGGGCGCGTGTATCAAGCACTTTGTGTGCAACGATTCCGAGTTCGAGCGTCACTCCAACAGCTCCGAGGTGAGCGAGCGCGCCCTGCGAGAGATCTACCTGCGCCCGTTCGCAATCGCCGTTCGCGACGCCAAACCGTGGGCGGTGATGTCGGCCTACAATCGCATCAACGGTACCTATGCCAGCGAAAACGGCTATCTACTGTTGGACATCCTGAAAGGCGAATGGGGCTTTGAGGGCATCGTCATATCCGATTGGTTTGGGACGTACAGTCCTAGCGTCGCCAAAGGCGGGTTGGACTTAGAGATGCCCGGGCCGGCGCGTTGGATGGGTGAGAAGGCATTGGAAGCAGTTCAAAGCCGCGAGGTCAGCGAAGAAACGATCGACGACAAGGTCCGCCGTTTGCTGCGGACTTTGCACAAGGCAGGTCTCTTTGAGCGCCCTGAGCTACAACCCGAGCAAGCAATAGATGATCCGGAGCATCGCCGCCTAGCGCGCGAGGTTGCGGCCGAAGCCATCGTTCTGCTCAAGAACAACAAGTCGCTTCTGCCGCTCGATACAAACGCACACAAGTCCATCGCCGTGATCGGTGAGAACGCCAAGCGGCCTTCTTTTATTGGGGGCGGCAGTTGTCGCGTGCGCCCGCACTATGTGATCTCGCCGCTCGAAGGCATCCAGAATCGAGTGGGCGAGTCTGTGCAGGTTAGCTACACCTTGGGCTGCGCCACCCACAAGGAGCTGCCCATATTCGACAAGAGCTGGCTTGCCGATGGCGTCACCCTTCAGTACTTTTCCAATCGGAATCTGACCGGCGACCCCGTTCACACGGGCACAACGGACAAACCAGAAATGGTCTGGTTGGGCGATACCGTGCCCACCATTGATCTAGCCAACTTCTCAGTCCGCTTGACGGGAGAATTCTCGGTGCCAGAAAGCGGGACCTACGCATTGAATCTATCGAGCATCGGCAAAAGCCAGCTGTTCGTCGACGGCGATCTGGTCGTCGATCTTTGGGACGATGCACCTTCAGAGAGGCGGAGTGGAAGCACAGAGATCGCTCTGGCAATAGACAAACTGCACCAGTTGCAGATCGAGTACGCTTCGGAACCGGGCTCGCTATTCCGCAACCTGCGCGTCGGCTGCGCGCCCAAGATACCGGCTGACTCGATTCAGCAGGCAGTCGCGCTGGCCGCGAAATCTGACGTAGCGATCGTGTTTGCCGGACTGACAGATGAATGGGAGAGCGAAGGGTTCGATCGTCCGGATATGGAGCTGCCAGGCAATCAGGCCAAGTTGATCGAGCAAGTAGCGGCCGTCAACCCGAACACCATCGTCGTCCTAAATGTCGGTTCGCCGCTGAACATGAAGTGGCTGGACGACGTCGCGGCGGTGTTACAAGCGTGGTATCTGGGCCAGGAAACGGGCAACGCGATCGCCGACGTGCTGTTTGGCGACGTGAACCCCTCCGGCAAACTGCCGACAACTTTTCCCAGGTGCTTGCAGGACAACCCGGCCTACCTCAACTACCCCGGCGAGAACGGCCAGGTGCTGTACGGCGAAGGGCTATTTGTCGGCTACCGATACTATGACAAGAAAGACATCGCCCCTCTGTTCCCGTTTGGTTACGGGCTCTCCTACACGACGTTTGCCTATCGCAATCTGAAGCTGAGCAAGCTCAAGTATGCCGCCGACGACACGATTCAGTTCAGTGTGGACGTGGAAAACACGGGAAGCCGGGCCGGCGAGGAAATCGTTCAAGTGTATGTACGCGATGTCCGATCGCGCTCGGTGCGACCTGAAAAGGAGTTGAAGGCATTCACCAAGGTCGCGCTCGAGCCAGGCGAAACCAAGACGGTCACGTTCACACTGGACAAAGAAGCTCTAGCATATTACGATCCAAAACCTAAACGCTGGGTAGTCGAAGCGGGCGAGTTCCAGATATTGGTAGGCAGTTCGTCCCGCGATATTCACCTCGTGGAGAGTGTCGACTTTGAAGGCGAGATATCATCTGGGTAGCATATCAAGCCCAGAGCCTGAACAGGAGGCAAGCATTTGAAATTCCCAATAGGGTTCCTGTGGGGTACGGCTACCGCGGCGCACCAGGTCGAGGGAAATAACGTCTACAACGACAATTGGCTGCTCGAACACGTGCTGGGGACGGTCTACACAGAGCCATCCGGCGATGCTTGTGACCACTACCACCGCTATCCAGAAGACATCGCCTTGCTGGCGGAACTGGGCTTCAACATGTATCGCTTCTCCATCGAGTGGTCGCGCATCGAACCGGAAGAAGGCGAGTTCTCGAAAGCCAGTCTGGAACACTACCGGCGTATGCTGGCGACGTGCCACGAGCACGGCCTCACCCCGATGGTGAGCTTCCACCATTTCACATCGCCGCGCTGGTTGATCGCGGCCGGAGGCTGGGAAGGTGAGGACACACCAAATAGGTTCTCCCGCTATTGCGAACACGCCACGCGATACTTAGGTGACCTCATCGGCGCTGCCTGCACCTTAAATGAGCCCAACATCGCACTGCTGCTGACCAAATCCGGGGTCGTACCACCACTCGACCCGCAACGACCTGCGCCGTGGCAGCTAGCTGCGGCCGATGCTTTGGGTATCACGCCCGACCAGCTGGTGCCATTCTTGTTTGCAGCTTCCGACCAAGCTGTGGAAACCATCTTGACTGCCCATCACCAGGCAGTGGAGGCCATAAAGGCCGGGCCGGGCGATTTTCCGGTAGGTTTGACCCTGGCTCTACAGGACATTCAGGCCGGCGCAGGTGGCGAGGAATTGGCGGTTCAAATGCGCCGGACGATCAACGACGTCTATCTAGAGAATTTACGTGACGACGATTTTGTCGGTGTGCAGACTTATTCACGCATGCGTTTTGGCCCCAAAGCGCCCTTGCCACCCGAGGAGGGCGTGGAATTGACTCAAATGCACTATGAATTCTGGCCGGAGGCGCTGGAGGCAACCATCCGCTACGCCGCCGACGTGGCAGGTATTCCGGTCATTGTGACTGAGAATGGCTTGGCCACCACTGACGACACACGCCGCATTGAGTATATCGAACGCGCGTTGCAGGGGGTAGTCAATTGCCTCAGAGACGGTCTGGACGTGCGCGGGTACACCTACTGGTCCGCATTCGACAACTTTGAGTGGATGCAAGGTTACCGGCCTACCTTTGGCTTGATCGCCGTAGATAGAGAGACCCAAGCACGCACCGTTAAGCCGAGCGCCCGGTGGCTCGGCGCCATCGCGCGAGCAAATGGGCTCGACCACATCTGATTCACAGGACCTGCCGCGATGTGAGGGTTTTGACCTACCAAGACCCACCCAACCCGTATGCTTCGAGTACACGCTGCCCATTCTTTCGGGCTGTAGAGATGTAACTACGAATCTGGCAAGATGATCTGCTCCTGTTCTTTCGCCTCCTCCACCGCTTCCTTGTTCTCGACCAGCAACTCGCTCATCTTCTCGGCCCATGCTTGCTCGTATTGCTCCTCGATGAAGATCAACTCCCGCAAGTGATGCGCATTACAACGCACGTGTTCCACATCTGGAGTTATAATCGAAAGTTGTGGATTGCTAAACCGAGGAAGTGACGGGTAGGCTGGTTCCGGCTGACTGGCAGCCGGGCGCAGTTGACTCAGGTCGGGTGTCGCGGTCGGTCTACGCCAGTTGCGCCAACAGCATCTTGGGTGTATAAGGGAGCTGACTCGATGGACCTGCGACCAGTCTTTCGGGTTGCAGATAGCATGGTTCGCAAACTCATACCAGAAGAGAGAGTAGTATCGCAAACTCGCTCGCGAACGAAGGAGGCTGCAAATGGCAAACAGGACCCCTGATGGTAGCGCCGGTCAGGCAGAACCCTTGAAAACAGGGCGAATCCCGGCCTTCGACTACCTGCGATCGTTCGGTGTTCTACTGGTGCTTTTGCACCACGCCGCGCTCGCCTACGTGACGTTTGGCTTTCTCAATCCGGCGGATCCAACGGAGACGTTCAGCCCAATTGTGGACAGCGCGAAGTGGGCCGGCTTCGATCTCGTCGTCTTGCTCAACGACACGTTCTTCATGCCGCTCATGTTCTTCGTCTCAGGTCTGTTCGTCTGGCGCAGTCTTGAGCGCAAAGGCGCGGCTCGCTTCTTGCGCGGCAGGCTGACGCGGCTGGGGATCCCATTCCTCATCGGCGTGATCGTGCTCAATCCCGTGGCCTACTACCCGACCATGCTCGAGATCGAGCTCGTGCACGGAGTGAGTCAGAGCTTTGGGGAGTTCTGGATCGATTTCGCCCGGAGGGGTTTCGCCCCACCGGGTCCGCTGTGGTTCCTGTGGCTCCTTCTGGCGTTCGATTGCCTCGCTGCGCTCTCGCACCTGGTCTTCCGCAGGGCCGGCTCTGGATCGGAGCCACGACCGTCTTCCGTTCTCGACAACTCGTTGCTCTTCGCCCTGGCACTGATCGGGTTGTCGTTCGCTGCCTACCTCCCCATGCGAGGCGCCTTCGCTCCAGGGCAATGGCTGGGGATCGGGGCGTTCGAGATGGAGATCGTCCGCGTCTTCGTATACCTGCTGTACTTCGGAGCGGGTGTTGCGATTGGGGCTCGTGGCTTGGAGCGAAGCGCGTTTCGGGCCGACGGCCCATTCGCCAAGCGCTGGTGGGCCTGGCTCCTCGCGTGGCTGCTTTCGTACGCTGGTCTGACGCTGGCGTTCGTGTTGGCACCGCAATCCCCGCTGGCCAAGTACATATTCGTCGTCGAGATGGCGCTCGCAGTCCTGGGCCTCACTACGGTCTTCGTTCGGTTTGCCCGACGGCATGTCCCTGTTCTTGACAGCCTGAGCGCGAACAGCTACGGGATCTACATCATCCACTACCTGGTTGTGATCTGGCTGCAGTATGCGGTGCTGCGGATCGATCTCCCGGCCGTCGTGAAGGGCGCCATCGTGTTCTTCGGTGGACTGGCCCTCTGCTGGGGATTGATCGCCGCCCTCCGGCGGATCCGAGCAGTCGCGAGGATCATCTAGCCCGAACGGCTCCCAGCTTCCCGCACAAGACTCACTAGGCGGGGGAGACTGGCGGTATGGAAGCTGAATGACTCAATGGTCATCTCGTTCATAGCTACAACGTGGTGACGAGTGCCTGTGCGAGCGCTCGGGAGCAGTCTGCGCGTATCGGGAAATCATGCCCCATACTCCAATTCCTGGTCTAGCCAGCGTTCGATTGGTGATGCGGTGCAGGGAGGGGAATCATGAAAGCGGTTGTGTGGACACGATACGGACCACCGGATGTTCTTGAACTGAGAGAAGTAGAGAAACCTACTCCCAAGGACGATGAGGTACTGATAAGAATCTGCGCGACAACCGTAACTGCCGGGGACTGTGAGATACGAAGCCTCAGATTCCCGATCTACTTCAGTCTTGTGATGCGATTATGGCGGGGTCTATTGAAACCAAGAGGGACTTCCATCCTGGGAACCGAGCTGGCTGGAAAGATTGAAGCAGTAGGCAAGGATGTGACGCACTTCAAAGAAGGTGACCAGGTCTTCGGATCTGCCGGTTTGCGTTTTGGCGCCAATGCCGAGTACGTATGTCTGCCTGAAGAACCGGGAGAGATGGAAGGAGGGGTAACAATAAAGCCGGCCAATATGACCTACGAGGAAGCCGCCACCGTTCCTTTTGGGGGACGAGATGCATTGCATTTTCTAAGGAGAGGAGGCGTCCAGAGCGGACAGAAGATTCTGATCAATGGTGCGGGTGGAAGCATAGGGACTTTCGCGATACAGCTTGCCAAGTACTTTGGGGCTGAAGTGGCTGCTGTGGATAGCACGGCGAAGTTGGACATGCTGCGCTGGCTTGGTGCAGACCAGGTCATTGACTACACACGAGAGGATTTCACCAAGAGGGGTGAGGTCTACGACGTGATCTTCGACGTGGTTGGCACGGTTTCGTTTTCACGCAGCAAGAGGTCGATAGCGCAAGATGGAACCTATCTCCTGGCTAATCCTATGCGGTCACAGATGGTTCAGGGGCCGTGGGCCAGAATGACGAGCAGCAGGAAAGTGATTATGGAGGCAGCAAGTGGAACGATCGCAGATCTAGTTTTCCTGAGAGGGCTCATCGAGGCGGGAAAGCTAAGAACGGTCATAGATAGACGGTATCCGCTGGAGCAAATCGCCGAGGCTCACCGGTATGTCGAAACAGGGCAGAAGAAGGGAAACGTGGTCATCACTGTGGGGCATAATAGCAAGACCTAGCCAGTCAAGAGGAATACTCATCTCCCCCCGAAAGATGATTTCAGTCATCTGTGTGGCGCGTGGCTCAGAGGACAGCAGAAACTCCAACTGACCATCGAAAGGACCCAAGAACCATGTCACAGAATCACCGAGTCAAGAAATACGAAAGAGAAATCACGCCAATAGAACGTCTCTTTACACGATCCCCCTACTCCATCGTGACGATGGTAGCCAGGATCAGGGGAAGTGTTTCCGAAGGCATGCTGAGACGTGCCGTTTCCAAAGTCCGACAGCGGCACCCAAACCTCAGGGTTCGGATTGTCGAGGACGAAGATCACAATCCATGGTTTACATCGGACGGGGCAGGGGAAATCCCAGTAGAGATCGTACCCCGAGAATCTGATGACCATTGGATAAGGGTGGTTCAGAAAGCAAGTAAGTTCCCTTTTGAGTTCGATGTACGGCCGGCGATACGCTTCATCCTGGTTCAATCTCCCGGCAAATCCGAGTTGATCATCCTGTGCCATCACATCATCTGCGACGGGCTGTCTTTGGCCTATCTCGCCAGGGACTTGATGGAACATCTTGGGGATCCAACTCGAGAGGTCGAGGTGCTGCCTGATCCGGTTCCCATTGACAGAGACAACATGCCAAAGGATGTCTCACTGAACGCGGTTGTCAGGTTCCTTATCAATCGGATAAACAGGAAGTGGCAAGATGAGAAGATCGTATTCGATCAAGAGGACTACAGAAACCTGAACGAAGCCTACTGGATGCACTACGACCATCAAATGCGATCCCTTGAACTATCCGAGGCTCAGACTTCTGCATTGGTCGATCGGTGTAGGAATGAGGGAGTCACGGTTAACTCTGCGTTGGCCGCCGCCTTTGTCGGGGCGCAGACCACGGTCCAGGGCGAAGAACCCCATCATGCGAGCATCGGTGTTGCCGCCAGCCTGAGAAATCGCGTGCAGAGACCTGTGGGGGAGGTCATGGGTTTCTATGCCGCGGTAGTGACGCTGAAGGTCAAATACCATAGTGATCGTGGATTCTGGGACAACGCTCGCCGGTTTCACCGAAAGGTACGCCCCCTCTTCACGAACAAGAAGCTCTTTGAAGATCCTCTCACGTGGTGTTATCTCGAACCGTCCATCCTGGAGTCGATCCATTTCAAGAAAGTGGGCCGGCTTGTCCCCCAGCATTCTCCCAGGTATGAGAAGATGTCGGCCTTCAGCGCACGGGATGACGTCGTCCTGGCGATTCTCAAGAGGGAGAAGATGGACTCCCTCGATCGAATAGCCATGGGGACGGCGGTAACCAATCTCACGAGGATGGATTTTCCGAGAAGGTACGGGCCATTGGAGCTGGATCGCCTGATCATGAAACCCGGCGGTGCCTTTCCTTTGGCGAATGTCAATCTTGTACTAGGCGCAGTGACTTGCGCTGGGAAACTTAGCTTGGTGGTCGAATATGTTGAAAGAAACATCGATATCAGAACCATGGAAACAATAGAAGCCACAGCGTTGGAGTTCTTGCTTGATGAGCAGAAGGGAATTTGACTAGGCCTACTTCGCACGCCTACTCAGCGACATAGAAGACCCGGTAGATCACGCCCCCTGCGTCATCGGAGACAAACAGGCTGCCATCTGGCCCGGTGAGCACGTCGACGGGACGGCCCCACTGGGAACCATCCTCGCGCAGCCAGCCGACCGCAAAGTCCTGAACGGGCGCAGGCTCCCCACCTTCTATAGGGATACGCACGACCTTGTACCCCGTCGGCACGCTACGATTCCACGAGCCGTGAAAGGCCACGAACAGGTCGCCCCGGTACTCGCTGGGAAACTGCTCGCCGGTGTAGAACGCCAGCCCCAGCGGCGCCGAATGCGCCTGCATCTCGACCACGGGCTCGGCCACTCCTTCGCAGTCTCCCGGACCGCCGAGGTCGGGGTCCACGATCCGGCCGGCGTGACAACGTGGCCAGCCTGCGTCGTCGCCGATTTTCACCTTGTAGATCGTCTCCGGCGGCTGATCGTCGCCCAGCCAATCCCGCCCATTGTTCGTGGCCCACAGTTCATCCGTCCCCGGGCGGAACGTGATCCCCACGGCGTTGCGCAGCCCGCGCGCATAGATCTCCCCTCCGCTCCCGTCCGGCTCATACCGCATCACGGTCGCGCGGCGCTCATCGCCCTCCACGCACACGTTGCATGAGGAACCAATGGAGACATAGAGGTACTGCCCATCCGGGCTGAACAGGACCGTGCGGGTATTGTGCCCACCGCTGGGCAGGTCGCCGATCACGGTCTCCTGCGCCTGGAAGGCCCCCTTCTCATCCGGATCGCTCAACCGCAGGATGCGCGTCGTCTCGCCGACGTAGAGCGATCCATCCCTGTAGAAGGCGATACTGCTGGGAGCGCGTAATCCTGCAGCAACGACCTCCACCCCGTCGGCCACGCCATCGTCGTCCCGATCGGGCAGGCGGACGATGCGCCCAGCGCCGCGCTCGGCGACGTACAACTCGCCATCCGGCCCCAGGGCCATCATGCGTGGGTCACTGAGCCCCTGGACGAAAGTCGAGACGCCGAAACCCGGCGGCAGGCTGATCGCCTCCTGTGGTGGAATGACACGCGTCGGAGAGGGCTCAGCCGTGGCCGTTGCCTCAGGCAGCTGAGTCGCGGTGGGGACGTGGGTCGCCGGTTCGACGGTAGGCCGGGCCGTGGGGAGCGGTACTGTGGTCGGCGCGGGAGTCTCCTCAAGCGTTGCGTGGAACAGGGTCTGTGCCGACCGGCAGCCTCCCAGGGCCAGACCGAGCAGCAGTATGAACACACGAATCGTACGTTTCAAGCTCATGGCATCACACCTCCCTGGACTAACGTTCACCAGAAGCGCTCCAGGCCATCTCGTTTGGCCTTGCAGATGGGACAGACACCCGGCAGCGCGCCCGCATCCTCGTCGCCGGGCCCACCCTTTCCCTATCTGTCGAGAAGACGCGCCTACCCGACCTGGCGCACAAACCGCTTGACGTGATAGTCCCACTCGCGGGTCTCCAGGTCCACCGTCGTTCGCTCTGCCTCTTGGCTGGCCGTGACGCGGACGAATCCGCCTCCACCCTCGAAGTAGACGCAGCAGGGACCCTGTTCTTCCGCCTTCAGACCCAGTCCGCCTTCCCCGAAGCAGGCCACCGCCGCTTTGATGGCCTCTTCAGGACTTAACTTGGTCTCAACTCCGTAGCGTGGCATGTCTTGTCACCTCCAATCTCATGCTCAACAGACACACCTCTATATTAGCACATAGAACAGCCCTCTACCAATGTACTCGGCTAGGGCTGGCGACACATTGAGACGGTAGAGATGGAATCAATGGGGATCGTTTTTCAGGATGCTATGCCTAATGATCAATATGCCGTATAATCCAAGGTGACAGCCGAGGTAAATACGACGCCTACTCCACCCCAGGCTGCGGAGTGTGGAAGGTAGCGGGCATGTTCTCGCTCGGAAATCCCAGACACATCCAACCCAGCGGAGATAGCGTTTCTCGTCGGCTGACCAACGATGACCAGGAGTTGACGGTCCGATGGAAGAGGCCAAGCTACCAGTTGTTGCTCACACCTTCTTGCTGCGCTGCGGCTCAGTTCTTCTGATTAGGCGAGCCGGTACCGGGTTTGAAGACGGCAACTATGGTCCGGTTGGAGGACACCTCGAGGGGGTTGAGTCCATCAGGCAGGCAGCCATCCGCGAATGCCGGGAAGAAATAGGAGTGGAGGTCGATCAAGCCGATTTGGAGGTTGTTGGCGTCACCCACTACATCTCTCCCACGGGCGAGGGCATAGACTTCTTCCTGAGCACAAAGCGGTGGCGGGGTGAACCCTATCCACGAGCCGAGTGCGACGAACTAAGATGGTGCCCACTCAACACGCTTCCGAAGAACATCATACCCTTCGTGCGTCGAGCCATAGAGCATCATCTGCTGTCGGGATCATGGTTCGATGAGATCGGATGGGAGTGAGTCATCTGCCTCATGCCCATCATCGGACCAGCAAAGCCGTTTGATCAAGGTACGGCAATCAGGGACAATATGGTCGGGCGAGTTGTGGAGAATCTGTGTCCCCAGTCCGCGTGAAGAGAGTGAACGATGGCGAAGCTATGGCATTCCCAAGAGGACTACCAGGTTGTCAAGATGGCCCAGTACCTGGCTGGCCTGACCACCCAACAGGCCGTGTGGAGCGAGGCCGGAAAAGCGCTGGTTAGCTTCTTTGACGCAGATCTGGTTGCCTTCGGGGAACGCCGCGCCGATGGAGAGACCGTCACACACGATTGGATCCTAGGACAGGCACAAGGCGCTGCCCCTACCTCCGATCAAGACCTCAGCGCGACCTCGTCCAGCTCAGTCGAGGCGCTCGGCCGGGCAGATTCCGGCCCGAACGACGTTGGATCGGACCTACGGGAAGCAATCGCTGAAACGCTGGAGAGCGGCTTCCTCACATCGCGCCTCATTTCCACCCCCGAGCCTCTCTCCCTGGCGTTCCTGCCCATCACACAGGAAAGCCAAGTCACGGCCGTGATGCTGGTAGGCCACAGGATGTCCGAGCCGCTTCCAAGAAACCTGCTCAGCGTATACCTGGTGGCTGTTGCCGGCCTGGTCGGAACGACCGTCACGCGCCTGGCTTCGGAGAGGGAACTGAGAGAATGTCGCGCCATCAGAATGGCGCCTTCGTAGGTGTGATGGTGTGGCCAAGAGGATTACGGAGTCTAGAGTGGAAAGGAAGACAATGACCCTCAAGTGTAGCTTGTGCGCCTTGTGTGCTGTTGTATTGGCGGGTGTCCTGCTGGGTGCTTGCCAATCAGCGCCCTTGCCCTTTGAATGTACGGACGCGATCGGCTGCGTGGACATTGGCCCGGGCGAGCCGCTCAAACTGGGGGTGATACAGGCATTGAGCGGTGGCATGGCGTCCATCGGCGCTGATCAGGTTAGAGGGATCGAACTTGCCCTCGCGGCGCGGGAGGGCCGGCTGCTAGGTCATCCGATCAAACTGCAAATCGAGGATGCGCATTGCACATCTGAGGGAGGCACCATTGCCGCGATGAAGGTCGTCGCCGACCCCCAGGTGGTGGCCATTCTCGGAACCACCTGCTCCGGATCCGCAACAACCGCCGCCCAAGTTATGTCCGAGGCGGGGCTGGCGATGGTTTCGGGCCTGAACACCGCCCCCAGTCTGACCGCCATCGGGGGAGAGCCCGGCACTGATTGGCAGCCGGGCTACCTCCGCGTTGCTACAAATGACTCGGTGGTAGCGGAGGCGGTCGCGACATTCGTCTTTCGTGAGCTTGGCCGGACCCAGGCCGCCACCATCCACGATGGTGATCCGTACACACGTGAGTTTGCCGAGGTGTTCGAACAAGCGTTCACCGATTTGGGCGGCGAGGTTGTCCTGGCCACTGCTGTGGACAAGGGAGACAAGGACATGCATCCAGTTCTGACCGCTGTTGCTATCTCAGGTGCTGGAGCCATCTTCTTGCCCATCTTTCCACCGGAAGCCAATCTCATTGTCCTGCAAGCGAGGGAAGTGGCCGGCTTGGAAAGCGTCCTCCTCATAGGTGGTGGGGCGCTGCTGACCGACAGCTTCATCGAGTCCGTGGGCGACGCTGGCGTGGGGACATATGTGGTCGGCCGGGTGCCACTCGAAGGTCCGGTCTTCGATGAACTGGCCTCAGCATACGAGGCCAGATATGGCAAGTCGCCGCGCACGAATACGCCTGGTCCAGCCTTCGATGCGGCCAGTTTGCTCCTGAACGGGATAGAGACTGTGGCTGTGCAAGACGCGGACGGGACGCTCCACATTGGTCGTCAAGCCTTGCGCGAGGCGCTATATGTGACCACCGGGTTTGAGGGTGTGTCGGGCACGTTTACGTGCAACAAGTACGGGGATTGTAGCACGGAGCAAGCCAAGGTGATGCGTCTGGACGACCCTGCCGCCGGGCTCGAAGGACTACTGTCAAACGTGGTCTTTGCCTGCACGTCGGAGCAATAGCAGGAGCGTGCATCTCTGGAGGCGAGAGAATGAACAGACAGAGAACGGTATTCCGGCTCTGGCAAGACCTTGGCATCACCACCAAGTTCACGACAGCCTTTGGCCTGCTGCTAATTCTGATGGCACTGATAGCGACGCTCAGCGTCGTGGCGCTGATACTCGTCCGTCGCGAGACAGAGAACGCCATCGTGACCAGTACGGGAATCCAGCGCCTGGTGCTGGAGATGGACGCAGGATTGCAGGAAGCCCGTCGCCTGGAGAAGGACTTCTTCTGGCGCTATCCAACCATCGGCTACTCGGCGGCCTTCCAGACGTACGCAGAACCCGCACAAGAGCAGATCGCTCAGGTCAGGGCCCTCAGCGCCGAATTGCAACACATCGTCTCCGAAGCCGACGTGAGTGACGCTTGGCGCCAGAGCGACGCCAACCTGAATCTGTATCTCTCGGCGGCAGGGCGTCACGCAGCAACGGTGGAGGAGGCAGCGGCGTTGATTGCCAGGTTAGCCAGCGATGAAGATGCTTTCGCGTCCAAGGCCGCTGCCGAGACCGGCCTGCAAGCGCAGTTGGCGGGGTACTCGTCCCTACTGGAGAAGACACTACAGCTAGCCGGTGATTCTGGCTTGATGATCCTGTATTACGAAATGCAGTCTCTGGAAAAGGATTACTTGCTTGCACGTCGGCGCCCATTCATGCAGTCGGCTTTCAATGCCGCCATCCCCTTGCGGGAGGCGATTGAGGCGGTGACCACGCTTGACGCAGACCAGAAGACTCGAGTGTTGGGACATCTGGACAACTACCTGGCTGTAGCCGCAGAGACTCTCGAGCTCGATGCAGCCATCGCGAGCAAATTCAGCGAGTTCGATCTTCAAGCCGAGGCGGTTGACCACATCTCTGCGGAACTGATCGCCCTGGCGGACCAAGAAGTCGCGCGCGCCCGCGTTCAGATCAACCGGACAAATCGGTTGGTAACACGCATGGTGGTGGTCGCCGCGTCGGTGGGGTTAGCATCGGCGTTCGGGATCGCTCAAGTGTTGAACAACGGCATTACCCACAATGTGGTCAAGCTAACGCAATTCGCCAGCGAATTGCAGGCGGGCAACCTGCAAGCGCGCGCCCGCATCGAGAGCACCGACGAACTTGGTCAACTGGCCGACAGCTTCAATGACATGGCGACGCGCATCAGCGACCTGGTAGGCAGTCTGGAGCGAAAGGTGGCCGCGCGTACCGAGGCGCTGCGTCAGGAGCGTGACTTTGCCGAGAGTTTGATAGACACAGCACAAGCGATTGTGCTGGTTCTGGATACAGAGGGCCGGATCGTCCGATTCAATCCCTTTATGGAAGCGCTTTCGGGATATCGATTGGAAGAAGTTCGGGGCAAGGACTGGTTCAGCACCTTCCTGTCCGCGCAAGACCATACAAGGATTCGAGAACTGTTCGAGAGGGCCGTTGGCGACATCCAGGCGCGGGGCAATGAGAATCCCATTGTGACGAAAGACGGACAGGAGCGCACAATCAGGTGGAATGACAAGACGCTCAAAGATGGCGATGGGAACGTCGTGGGGCTGCTTACCATCGGGCAGGACATCACCGAGCGGGTGCGGGCGGAGGAGGCTCTGAAAGCCTACTCGGCACGATTGGAAGTGATGGTCGACGCACGCACTCGGGAACTCCAGGAGGCCCAGGAGCAGTTGGTGCGCAGGGAAAAGCTGGCCGTGCTGGGGCAACTGGCCGGCGGCGTGGCTCATGAACTACGCAACCCCCTGGGGGCGATCAAGAACGCCGCCTACTTCCTGAACATGGTCCTTGCAGAGCGGCAGCCCGATTCCCACGTGCAAGAGACGCTGGAGATCCTGGAGAAGGAAGTGGGAACGTCGGAGCGGATCATCAGCGACCTGCTCGACTTTGCCCGTGCCAAGCAGCCCACCCGGCGGAAGGCGGACCTCAACCAGGTCGTCCAGGCGGCGCTGTCTCGCACCGAGATACCGGAGAGCGTCGAGACGGTGGCGCAACTGGACAAGGAGTTGCCCCCCATCCTGGCCGACCCCCATCAGCTCGATCAGGTATTCGGCAACCTGATCCGCAACGGGGTGCAGGCGATGCCGGACGGCGGTCGCCTTGTCGTGCAAGCCGGGATGGAGGACCCAGAGTGGCTGACCGTCTCTATCACCGACACCGGGGTGGGCATCTCGGAGGAGAACCGGGAGAAGATATTCGAGCCGCTGTTCACGACCAAGGCCAAGGGCATCGGGCTGGGGCTGGCGCTGGCCAAGACCCTGGTGGAAGGACACGGGGGCACCATTGAGGTGCAAAGTGCGGTCGGAAAAGGTAGCACCTTCACGGTACGGTTGCCGCTGGCGAAGGAACAGGGGGAATACGCAACACCCAATACGCAATACGTTGCACGTCCCCAAGGAGTAGATGAGTGTGGCGAACAGCAAGCCTAGCATTCTGGTCGTTGACGACGACGCCGGCACGGTGCGCACCACCGCCCTGATCCTGAGACGCAGGGGATACGCGGTCGCCACCGCTCAAGACGGCCAGGAGGCCATCGAAAAGGTCAAAGAGCGCCCCTTCGACATGATCTTCATGGACATCAAGATGCCCGCTATGGATGGGGTAGAGACGTACCGCAGGATCAAGGAAATCCGGCCCCAAGCCATGGTGATGATGATGATGACCGCTTACGCCGTGGAGGACCTGGTTCAGCAAGCGTTGGAAGAGGGAGTCTACGGGATCTTCTACAAGCCACTGGACATCGAACGGGTGATCGCCACGATTGAGGAGGCCAGGACGACCCGGGAAGGCATGCTCGTCCTGGTGGTTGACGACGATCCGGCGACGTGCATCACCTTGAGGAACATCCTGGCCAGGAGAAGCTACGAGGTAAACGTCGCTCATACCGGCGAGGAAGCCATCGCCGCAGCGCGAGAGAAAGCGTATGGCATCATCTTCATTGACATGAAACTGCCGACGATCAACGGCCTGGAGACCTATCTGGCCATTAGAGAGATTGACCCACAAGTGGTGACCATCATAATCACCGGCTACCGTCAGGAGATGGGCGACCTGGTGGAGGAGGCTTGGCGAAACCACGCCTATACCTGTCTCTACAAACCTTTCGACATCGAGCGGCTGCTCATATTGGTGGGCGACATCTGGGAGAAGAAGCGGGGGAGACAGGATGATGAGGGGACAGAATGACGAGAGGAAACCCAAATACGCAATGCGTTTCACCTTCTCTGTCTCACGTTCAACAACCGAGCGCATTGAATGTGGCGTAAGGGGAGGCATCCGATGAGGGACAAGCCTAGCATTCTGATCGTCGACGACGACGAGAGCACCCGTAGAACCCTGACGCTCATATTCGACAGGCAGGGGTATGAGACGGAAACGGCTGCGGCAGGGCAAGAAGCGCTGGAGAAGGCGCGGGAGAGATTCTTCAACCTGGCGGTCCTGGACATCCGGCTGCCTGACGTGGTCGGAGTGGAGTTGCTAGCGCCTTTGAAGCAAATGCACCCCGCGATGGAACTGATTATGGCCACCGCCTATGCCTCAATTGAGAATGCGGTGCAGGCTCTGAACGAGGGCGCCGCGGGGTATATCACCAAACCATTGAATATGGATGCAGTGCTGGCCACGGTCAGAGAGGTTCTGGATAAGCAGCGCCTGGTTGCGGAGAAGCGGCAGGCGCAGGAGAGGATAGCGCACCTCAACGCCGTGCTGCGCGCGATCCGCAGCGTCAACCGACTCACCACTGAGGTAAAGGAACCCGAGCAATTGATTCAGGGGGTTTGCGAGAGCCTGATAGAGACGCGCGGTTACCATAGCGCCTGGGTCGCCATATTCGACGAGACCGGGGAGTTGGCGACGACCACTGAGGCGGGGCTGGGCGAGGCGTTCTCCCCACTGGCTGAGCAACTCGAGTACGGCGAGTTGACCGACTGCGGGCGGCGGGCGCTGGCGCAACCGGAGGCCGTGTTCACCGAAGATCCACCCTCCACATGTGCCGACTGTCCCCTGGCCACGAGTTGCGTCGGATGGGGAGTAATGACGGTTCGCCTGGAACACAGGGGCAAGGTCTACGGCTTGCTGTGCACTTCCATTCCGGCCCACCTTGTTGCGGACGAGGAAGAGCAAGCCTTGCTCCGAGAAGTTGGCGAAGACGTCGCCTTTGCCCTCCACAACATAGGATTGGAGGAGGAACGCAAGCGGGTAGAAGAGGCCTTACGGGCGAGTGAACACGATCTATTGGAGGCACAGCGAATCGCGCACGTCGGCAGTTGGGTCTGGAATCTGGAGAGCGACGAGGTCGTATGCTCGAACGAAATGCTCAGGATTTGGGGGTATCGCCCGGAAAAAGGTAGTCTGACGCTCCAAGAAGTCATAGAGCGAATTCATCCCGAAGACCGCGATCGGGTGAGGCGGGCGCTTGAAAGAGCCATGGGAGACGGCGTCCGGTATGAGTCTGAGTTCCGAGTCGCTTTGCCGGATGGGCGCGAGCGCGTCATTCGTGGAGCGGGGCAGACGGAACGGGGCGACGAAGGCAGACCGCCTGTCATGCACGGTACCGGACAAGATATCACCGAGCGCAAGCGGGCGGAGGAGGAACGGGACCGGATTCTCTCTCTTTCGCAGGATCTGATCTGCACTGCGGGAATGGACGGCTTCTTCAAGTATGTCAATCCGGCCTGGGAGCAATCGCTAGGTTACTCCACCCAGGAATTGCTGCTAAGGCCGTTTCTCGACTTCATACATCCCGATGACCACGGACGGAATGACGCCGAGGTTGCCAGACTGGCTCAGGGGCTCAAGACGGTTGATTTCGAGAACCGATACGTGTGCAAGGATGGTTCAATTCGCCACATCCTATGGACAGCCACATCGCTTCGCGATGAGGGTGTGATGTACTGCATCGGCCGCGACATCACCGAGCGCAAGCAAGCGGAGGAGGAACTGCGCAAGCACCGCGAGCACCTGGAGGAAGTGGTCGCCGAGCGCACTGCCGACCTGCGCAAGCTGGTCAACGCCATGGCCGGGCGCGAGGTGCGCATGGCCGACCTGAAGGACGTGATCCGCAAGCTGCGCGCGCAACTGGAAGAGGCCGGGTTGGAACCCGTGGCGGATGATCCGTTGTTGGCTTCGTAGGTCGGCTTTCCATAGCCGACGGCGCGTATGGAAACGCGCCCTACAATGACCGACGATTCGGGCGGGCGGACGGCGCGTATGG
>CAZYSK010000100.1:0-18646 GCA_964649415.1 uncultured Anaerolineales bacterium | reverse complement strand
GGCGCCATTCCGATGGCGCACCATAGGCCCTACAAAGGCGCCATTCCGATGGCGCGCGCCATAGGCCCTTCAGGCGATGCGCACCTCGTCCGACAGGTACACGTCCTGAATCGCACGGAGCAGCCGGACGCCCTCGTCCATCGGCTTCTGGAACGCCTTGCGCCCAGAGATGAGGCCCATACCACCCGCCCGCTTGTTGATCACTGCCGTGCGCACCGCCTGCGCCAGGTCGTTGTCCCCCGAGGCTCCGCCCGAGTTGATCATGCCGATTCGCCCCATGTAGCAGTTGACCACCTGGTAGCGCACCCAATCAATGGGATGGTCGCCACCCAGCTCGTCGTAGACCTTGGGGTGCGTGCGGCCGAAACCGATGGCCACGAAGCCGCCGTTGCGCTGGGCCTGCTTCTGCTTGACGAGGTCGGCCTCGATGGTGACCGCCAGGTGATTGGCCTGCCCAGTCATATCGGCAGCAGTGTGATAGTCCACGCCCTCGTGCTTGAAGGCCGGGTTGCGCAGATAGGCCCACAGCACGGCCACCATGCCCAGTTCGTGCGCATAGGCAAACGCCTCGCTCACCTCCTGAATCTGCCGCCGCGACTCGGGCGAGCCGAAGTATACCGTCGCACCGATGGCCACCGCGCCGAGGTCGAAAGCCTGCTGCACGCTGGCGAATATCGTCTGATCGTGGAAACTGGGATATGTCAGCAACTCGTTGTGGTTGATCTTGACGATAAAGGGGATCTTGTGCGCGTACTTGCGTGACACGGCCCCCAGCACGCCCAGCGTAGAGGCCACGGCGTTGCATTCTCCCTCAAGGGCCAGTCTGACGATGTTCTCGGGGTCGAAGTAGATCGGATTGGGGGCAAAAGAAGCGCCAGCCGAGTGCTCGATTCCCTGATCCACAGGCAGGATGGACAGATAGCCTGTCCCCCCCAGCCGTCCCGTGTTGAAGACCATCTGCATGTTGCGCAGCACCGCAGCCGGGCGATCCGTATGAACCATCACCCGATCCACGAAGTCTGGCCCGGGCAGGTGCAACACATCGCTTGGGACGCCCTCACACGTGTGATTCAACAAGTCCCCGGCCTCTGCACCCAACAGGCCCATGATGTCCGTGCTCATATGTATCCTCCTTCGTCCCTTTCCAGATAGCCTGAGGGTCCCTCGCGTCCGGGGAACCCGACAGATCTCGCTACGAGGTTGAGCCGGCCGTCGCCAGCCGCTCAACCTCCACGGCCAGAACGACGTACTCCTGCTTGACCGAGTCCTGCTCCTGCACCTGCAACCGGTCCAACAGGTCGCCGATCAGCTCCGCCTTCCGCTCGGCATCCTGGCGCGACCAGGTGCGGCTCTTGATCTCCAGAAACACACCCGACAACTCCGGCTTCATCACGTGATCCAGGTTGATCGCGAAGTCCGTGCCACCGTAGCGGATGCGGTAGCGCCAGCGTTCCTTGTGCACCTCGATCTCCCTGGCCGGCTTGAAGTACTCCCGATAGAAACGCAGGCTGCGCGTCGCAGGAGCATCGAAACGCGAGCGCGAAAGCAGCACCGACTTGGCGTATTCCCGCTCCTTCGTCTCGCCAATCAGCGTCAGCCGGTAGACCACATCCTGCACCTTTCCGTCCTCGCCCAACACCTCGTCCTCACGGTAGCGAATGCGACTGTGCCAGGAATCGTCGAACAGGAAGTAGGTATCGTACTGGCGACGCCGGGACGGCTTGACGATTAGAACGTCCGGGCTGTTCAGAAAATCCATAACGGCCGATTCGTCCGTCAGGAGCACCTTCACCTGGACCTCGAAGGTCTTCTTCTGAGCCACCTGTCCGATGGCCAGCAACTTGCTGAGCACGCTCTCCTCACGAGGAATGAGGAAGGCATCAATCTTGGAGGCGAGGTCGGCCGCCTCCTGCATCAACGCGTCTTCGTCCACAGTGAGCAGCCGCCGCTCGCGCATCAGCCACCGTCCCTGGCACATTACATCCCTGACGTCAGCCCCCTTCGTGGCATAGACCAGTTGGGCATACAGCGCGTCGGCATCGCGCGTGAATCTGGGCGTGTTGTGCACGCTTTGGAGGTCGACCACGACGAGATCGGCCCGCTTGCCCGGTTCCAGCGAGCCGATGTACTCGTCCACGTGCAGTGCCCGCGCACCACCGATCGTCGCCATGGCCAGAGCCTGCCGCGCCGGCAGCGCGGTGGGGTCAGCGCTCACCCCCTTGGCCAGCAGGGCCGCCAGCCGCGTTTCCTCCCACATATCCAGGTCGTTGTTGCTGGCCGGGCCGTCGGTGCCAAGCCCTACGTTGAGCCCTAGCTCCAGCATCCGCGCTACCGGGGCGAAGCCACTGGCCAGCTTGAGATTACTGCTGGGGTTGTGCGTCACGCCGACGCCGTGGCGCAACAACGTGACCATCTCCGCCTCGTCCAGGTGCACACAGTGAGCGGCGGTGACCTTCGCGTCGAAGACGCCGTGTTCCTCCACCCAGGGCACCATGCGCATCCCATATTCGGCGCGGTGTTCCTCCACCTCCTGTGCGGTCTCCGCAATGTGAATGTGCAGCGGCACGTCGGATTCCAGCGCCAGGGCGGCGCACGCCCGCAGCAGTTCTGGCGTCACCGTATAGGGCGCGTGGGGTGCCACGGCCGGCATGATCAGCGGGTGCCCTTTCCAACGCTGGATAAAGTCGCGCGCGTATCCCAGGCTCTCGTCGTAGCTCTGGGCATCAGGCGAGGGGAACTTGAGCACCGTCTCGCCGCAGATGGCGCGAAGCCCCACCTGCGCCGTGGCATCGGCGACGGCTTCCTCGTAGTAGTACATGTCGGCGTAGCAGGTTGTGCCAGAGCGAATCATCTCGGCGCATGCCAGTTGCGCGCCTAGCCAACAGAAATCCGGTCGCACGAACTCCTGCTCCACCGGCATGATGTATCCCATCAGCCAGACGTCCAGCCGCAGATCATCGGCCAGGCCCCTGAGCAGCGTCATCGGCGCGTGGGTGTGGCCGTTGACCAGGCCCGGGATGACGACACACCCGCTGCAGTCCACCACGTCATCGGCGCTGTATGCGGACGTGATACGTTCGACCGGACCGACAGCCTCAATGATCCCACCACGGACGGCGATCGCCCCCGGATCGAAGAGGTCAAAGCCGTCGCTCATCGTGGCGACGCTACCACCGCTCAGGATCACGTCAACCTTTATCTGAGTCCTCGCATCGCTCATAGCCCATCCCCTGTTCGTAGTACGACAACTAGACTTCCGCCGCCGTCCCCACAAAGGCGCCATTCCGATGGCGCACCACCACGCCCACAAAGGCGCCATTCCGATGGCGCACCGCCGTCCCTACAAAGGCGCCATTCCGATGGCGCACCACCACCCCCGCAAAGGCGCCATTCCGATGGCGCACCAGTGTCCCTGGATCTGCGTGTCCGCGATGGTCTAAATTGGTACATTATAGTCCGAATCGTACCCCGATGCAATCTTGCGCACTCTCCCCAACTCCGCGAGTTTGTGATATAATGGCCCCGTCAGAGCGCATACCTTTCAGCACCAAAGCGAGGGGGGCCATGCAAGCATCAGACGTGATTGCCAAGAAACGCGACGGCGGCGAGCTCTCGGGGGAGGAGATTGAGTTCTTCATCCAGGGGTATACCCAGGGTGCAATTCCCGACTATCAAGCGGCCGCCTGGCTGATGGCCGTTTACATCCACGGCATGAGCGATCGCGAGACGCACGATCTGACGTTAGCGATGGCACATTCGGGCCACATGCTCGACTTGAAAGACGTGGCCCCGTTTACCGTGGACAAGCACTCCACGGGCGGGGTTGGTGACAAGGTGAGCCTCGTCGTCGCCCCCCTGATCGCGGCCTGCGGCGTCTCGATCGGCAAGATGACTGGAAGGGGACTGGGCTTCAGCGGCGGCACGGTGGACAAGCTTGAGTCCATCCCGGGCTACCGCGCAGACCTGAGCGAGACGGAGTTCAAGGCCCAACTCAAGGAGATCGGCATCGTCCTGACTGGACAGAGCGGAGAACTGGCACCCGCCGATCGCAAACTCTACTCGCTGCGTGACGTGACCGCCACGGTCGAGTCTATCCCCCTCATCGTCAGCTCAATCATGAGCAAGAAAATGGCCGCTGGCGCTGACGCAATCGTGCTGGACGTCAAGACAGGCAGCGGCGCGTTCATGAAGACGCTAGAGGACGCGGAGACGCTTGCCGAGGCCATGGTCCGCCTGGGGAAACAGGCCGGGCAGAAAGTGGTCGCCCTCATCTCTGACATGAACCAGCCGTTGGGCTGGGCAGTGGGCAACGCGCTCGAGGTACGAGAGGCGATCAACATGCTGCACGAGGGCGGCCCCGCCGACTTCCACGAGCACTGTATGGTCGTGGCTGCGGAGCTGTTGATGCTGGCCGACAAGGCCAGCGACACCAACGCAGCACTCACGCTGGCGCTGGAGACCCTGGCCTCTGGGGCAGCCTGGCACAAATTCATGGAGATGGTAGAAGCCCAAGGCGGTGACCTGCGCTACATAGAAGAGCCGGAACGGCTGCCGCACGCCCGGCTGATCGAGCCTGTGCCCGCACCGCGCAGCGGGTATCTGGCTGGCCTGAACGCCGCCGAGGTCGGGATGACCGTGGTCGACCTGGGGGGTGGGCGAAAACAGAAAACCAACTCGATTGACCACAGCGTCGGTGTGATCGTGCACTACAAGGTGGGCGATCTGGTCCAGAGGGACACTCCCCTTTTCACTATTCACGCCAACGACGAGGACAGACTGGTGGCCGCGCGCGAACGGCTGTTGGCGGCGCACACATTCAGCGATTCTCCTGTCCACCGACAACCGCTCTTCTACCGGCGGGTCGCCAGCTAGGGCCTCGCCCCCTTTCGTAGTAAGGCCCGGATGTCTGCATCCGCCAGGTCCGCCGGAGTGCCGTGCCCGGGTCCGGACAGGGCCGCACTAGCGCACGAGCTCGATCGCACCACCTGCGCCGATCCGATACGCGTACACCGGGGCTGCGTTCCATCCACGCGCCTCGTCGAATACGATGGAGCCGAGCAGCCCCTCCCGGTCTGTAGCAAGGAGTGCCGCGCTTACCCCCCGGCGCGTCGGTGTCCCACCCGCAGCGACGTCCCGGCCCAGCGCCTCCAAAAGCACCCACGTGGCCTCATAGGCCGGGAGAGCCAGTGGACCGGGCGACACGCCGTTGGAAACAGCCCGATAATCGCGGGCAAACTGCTCCAGAGCGACGGAAACGGAACCGCCCAGAACCTGCGCCGGGAAAGGCCAGGGCGTGACGAAGATCGCCCCATCGGCGGAGTCACCCGCGACGGCGCAGAAATCCGCCGCGGCCATTTCCGGACCACCCAGGAATCGCCCCTCCCAGCCAGCGCCGCGTAGCGCGACGACGATCTCAGCCGCCGTCACCGGATCGGCATCGCATATGACCGCACCCACACCCGACGCCGCCAACTCCTGCAACCCATCCTGATCCTGCGGCGAGACGGATGGCCCCAGATGCCAGGAGCCAGAAGCGCCCTGGAAGTCACACGCGTGCGCTCCCCGGTCCAGTGCTGCTCCCAACGCGCCACCGGAGGTCACCAGCGCCACTGAGGGTCGTTCCAGCGCATCGAGGCGCTCGAACAGCTCACACGCCACTGCCTCGGCCGGGGGACCCAGGCGGTAGGTGCCCGCGTCGTCGGTGAGCGCCGGGAGGAACACCGCCGGGGCGACGAGGGGGATACCTGCCCCGGCGTAGGCGCTCACAGCGGAAGAGGTCGTCTCCTCGCGGAAATGGCCGATGGCGGCGATGACCTCTGGATCAGCCGCCAGCTTGCGGGCCTGTTCAACGGCCATCGCAGGATCGGCGCCGTCGTCGTAGGCGACCAGCTCGACGCTGTAGCCCGCCGGCCCGGCGGAGGCATTGGCCTCCCGCAGCGCCAGGCGCACCGCATAGATGACATCGTAGCCGATGTAGCGGTAGCGGCCCTCAAAGGGCGCTACCAGGCCAATCTTGACCGTCGGCCGCACCGCGCCCGGGAGGCGCGTGTGGGGCACGACGCAGGACGTCAGGACAAGCGAAAGACAGAGGACGAGGGCAGCCCCAGCACGACAGTCAGTAGGCAACAAGCCGCGCCCCACATATCGCGTCCTGCTTCTTGCCTCTTGCATATTGCAGCCCGCTGCGCTACGGCACGCCCCCACCGCACATATCGTAATTACTGATGTGCTCCTGCTCCGTCGTGGCAAATAGGTGACTGCCGTCGGCCCTGTTGCAGTCCACGAGGAAGAAGTAGTACTCGGTGTCTGACGGATACGCGCTGGCCTGGATCGAAGCCAGGCCCGGGCTACAGATCGGGCCGGGCGGCAACCCCAGGTTGCGGTACGTATTGTAGGGCGATTCCCAATCCAGGTCATCCAGCGTAAGCGCAGGCCACCAGTCATCGGGCCCTCCCATGCCGTATTGGACAGTGGGACAGGCACTGAGGAGCCATCCTGCGTCGAGACGGTTGGCATAGACGCCGGCGATGACCGGGCGTTCCTCGTCCAGCACCGCCTCGCGCTCGACGATGGAAGCCAATGCGATCAATTCGTAGATGTCCAATCCACGGTTGGCCGCTGCTGCCTGCATCTCAGAGGTCACACGCTCATCGAAGGTCTCCAGCATACGCGCGAGCAGGTCTCGGGCAGTCGCATTCTCGGGCAGACGGTACGTCTCGGGGAAGAGGAACCCCTCAAGCGTCGCGGTCGGCGGGACACCTGCCAGGAATCCGAATCCCAGGCCCATGTCTGACCAGCCGGTCGTCACCAGGGCTAGAAACTCGTCCTGCGCTATGCTTGTCTGCCCCGCCACCACGGCTGCGACCTGCTCCAGCCGCAATCCCTCGGGTACGGTGACGACCTGCTCGGGACGCTGCCCCTCTTGCAGCGCGCGGGCGATCTCGGGCACAGTCATCGTCCGGCGCAATGTGAATTCCCCGGCCTCAATGCCGGCGTCCAGCCCGTGGTATTGCACGTAGCGGCGAAACAGTTGCGCATCAGAGATCAATCCATCGCCCTCCAACTGCGCGGCGATTTCCTTCACCGTCTCTCCGGCCTCGACGACGAATAGCACAGGGGTGTCATCACTCCCTGCCGCCTGCTTCAGATCATCAGCCTTCGCGTCCAGGTACAGGCCGATAAGCGCCTCATTCGGCAAAGACAGGCCACCCAGGCTGGGAGAATCACCTTCACCGCCGGGCGCCGATTGGTCGACGAACGAGATGACGCTGAGCACGATGGCCACAACGGCCCCCAAACCCAGTACGAACACGAAGGCCCGGCCTACGTTCTTCAACAAGATCGCTCTCCTTGAATTTGGCTGCTTGCGAACAAGCGTTCAACTCTGCAATTCCCTGATGACGCGGGAGGGCTGCGTCCAGGGACCATTCCCATCCAGTGGCGTCCAGAATCGAGCACAGGCGGATAGGATCTACATGCTATCCAGGTAGCTCTGCAAGATCACGGCCGCCGCAACGGCGTCCACTTCCCCGGCAGCGCGCGCGTTCCGCCTCCGCTTCTTGGTGCGACTCTGCCGGATGATGTCCGTGGCGACCGCCGTCGTGAAGCGTTCATCCCACGAGACAAGCCGGACGGTCAGATGGGCGGCCAGAGCCCTCGCGTACCGCGCTGCCCGCCGCGCCTGCGGCCCTTCCGTCCCGTCCAGGCTGAGCGGCTGGCCAACTACGACCAACTCAACGTCGTGCTCGGCCACGAGGGCAGCGATGGCAGCGAAATCCTCCTTCCGCGAGCGCCGTTCCAACGTCTGCAACGGCCGCGCGACAGTACCGCTGGGATCGCTGATGGCGACCCCTACGCGTCGCTCCCCCAGGTCCAGCGCCAGGACACGCACCGCTTCACCTCGTGGTCAACGCAGCCTGGCCGGCTGCATGACCCAGGGGCGAGACCTCCACGCTGATGCGGAGCGGAAGCAAGGGCATGCGCTCTACCTGTTCGGGCCAAATCGTGAGCTGTGGGGGCTCGGCCAGCGGGAACTCCTGCATCAAACGCTCACGCGCGTCGACCAGACGCTGCCCCTGAACCAGGGAGACCGCCTCCTCCACGTCCAGCCCCGCAGCAGCGTAGCCACGAGCGGTGACGAAAAACGTGAACTGGCCCGGGCCGATGTCCTCCTCGGCCACCTGGCCCAACTCGAAATCGGCGTCCACCAGCGAATAATCCAGCGGCAAGCGACGCGCGAGGTTCGTGTAGGCCACAGCCTCCGCGTTGTCCACGTCCACGGCCAGCCCGCTTATAAGCAGCCGCATGTCAAGGCCCACGGTGTCGGCCTGCTCGGTGACGAAACGCGTGTAGGCCTCTTTGGGCACGGCCTCAATACGCAATGATTGGCGCAGGAGCACCTCGGTGGACTCGAGCAAGCTGCCCATTTCAACATACGCCTGGTCGAGCAACTGGTGCATCAACAGCGCGCGCACGCGGTCGTAGTCGGCCTGGCTCACGATGCGCGTCTCCTGGGGCTCCGCGCCAGTGGTTGGCTCCGGGTTGATCACCCGCACGGCAGAGGCAGCCACGCCCTCCACTCGATTGATCTGGAATATGCCTACGTTCCCAATCCCCTGCTCCAACGCCTCAATCGGCGCGGTGGCCTGGCCACCGGCCGGAACAGCCACGTCCGCGGTAGTGCGGAAACGGATGGGGTAGCTGGTGGAGGAAGTACGAACCATCGTACCAACGGGCACAACGTAGTCCTGCGCCAGCAGGTTGGTGAACATCACAACGCCGGTCGCCCGCCCCAGCGGCACCTCCACGACACCCGTCGTCTCAACCTCAGTGTAGCCCTCGACCTCGATGCCAACCCGGCGCGCGGGCACGACACGAGACACCTGATCCACAGTCTCCAGATCGGGGTCCACCGAGACGGGCACGATCGTGCTGAACTCCCTGCCGGCCGGCACGAGGGTCACGGTGCCGCTCGGGACAATTGCATAGGCACTGGCGGCTAGAACCATCAGAGCCAGGAGGAAAATGAGCACACGCACCCCAGCCTTGACCCAGTCGAGCCACCGCCCATGGGGGCGGACCGGTCGCGGCCGCAGGTCCACCTCCGGTTCCCACCAACTACGGGGCGGCGGCTCCACACATCGCGGCGAACGGCCACCCCAGACATCGGTCCTCTGTGCCTCCTCCACGCTGGCGAACGCTGGGAAGCCGCACCGGCGAGCAAGCCCCCGCCGCTCGGGATCGAGGGAAACGATGGCAATCTCGAGTTGCCGCCGCTCGGCCTCGCGCCGCACGAGGCCGAAATCCAACTCAGCGCTCAGGAAGCGAATGTCCCAGGGGAGAACAAGTGCAACGCGGCCGCTGTCCAGCCAGGCGAGCCAATTGAGGATAGAGGAGAGATCGTCCTGATTCTGTAGCTCAACAACGGCACAAGACCCAATACCCATAGCCACCAACAGAAGGCGCGGAGACCGCGCTCCTACAGGCCCAGCACGTCCTCTAGCATGGCAGGCACCTGCCCCAGCGCCTCGTCAAGACGGCTGCGATCACGGCCACCTGCCTGGGCCAGAGTTGGCTTGCCCCCCCCACCTCCGCCCACGATGCGAGCCGCACCGCGCACCAGCTTGGCCGCGTCCAAACCGCGCTCCACCAGGTCTGGCGTAACAGCAGCCACCAGAGCCGGTCGCTCACCCAGCACGGTACCGAGGACAATAACGGCAGAACCCAGGCGGTCACGGAACCAGTCCGTCATCTCACGCAGCACCTCCATGCTGGGCGCGCTCACCCGGGCACTGAGCAGCGTGACACCCGCCACCGAGTGCGCCTGATCCAGCAAAGACTCGAACTCCTGGCGCGCCAACTGCTGCTGGAGCCGCGCGACCTCCTTGCGGGCGGACTGCACGTCATCCAGAAGATCCAGCGTCTTTCGATCCACCTCATCTGGAGCCACGCCCACGTAAGCCGCCGCGCGCTTGAGGACGCCCTGTTGCCGCTCGACCAAATCCACCGCCCCGCGACCGGTCACCGCCTCGATACGGCGCACCCCTGCCCCCACCGCCTCCTCAGAGACGATGTGAAACAGCCCGATCACGCCCGTCTGGCTCACGTGCGTCCCACCGCACAGCTCCTGACTGATAGGCTCTCCAGACCACCCGGTTCGCACGACACGCACAACGTCCCCGTACTTCTCGCCGAACAGCGCGATGACCCCTTCCTTCACTGCCTGGCGATACCGTTCCTCGCTGACCCGCACAGGGTAATTGGCCAACACGGCACCGTTGACGATATGCGTCACCGCGTCCAGTTCATCCTGGGTCAACATAGCCGGGTGTGTGAAATCGAAGCGCAGCCGATCCGGCGCGACCAGCGACCCCGCCTGCTGCACGTGCTCGCCAAGGACGTGGCGCAGCGCGTAGTGCAAGAGATGAGTTGCTGTGTGGTTGCGCGCGATGTCCATCCGGCGCTCGGCGTCCACGACGGCCCACACACGGTCACCGACCTTGAGGCGTCCCTCGCGAACGACGCCAGCGTGGACAATCAGGCCAGCGACCGGACGGTGCACGTTCTGCACCTCGACGAGCCCTATCGGCTCACTCCCGTCGCCCGCCTCTTCCCCTTCACCATAGGCAGCCACAGCACCGGAATCGGAAACCTGACCACCGGACTCGACGTAGAAGTTCGTCTCCGAGAGCACGATTTCAACCTCATCCCCCTCCGCAACGGACTGGACCTGTTCTCCCTGGCACAGCAGCGCGGAGACCGTGGACCTTATCTCGGTGCCCGAATAGGGATCGTGCTGCACGCCACCTTCACCCAGCACGCCCCGCTCTTGCAGCCCGGCCAGGACCGCTTGATACCGCAGGAGCGCCTCCTCGTCAGGAGCCTCGAACGTATCCGCTCGCCGGGCGCGCTGCCGCTGCTCTTCCAACGCCGCCTGGTAGCCTGTCTCATCCACACTCAGGCCCTGCTCCTCGGCCACGTCGCGCGTGATCTCGAGCGGCAGACCGAACGTATCGTAAAGGTGGAAGGCCGCATCACCGGGCATGGTCTTCTCGCCATCGGTCTTCAGTGCAGCCAAAACCTCATCCAAGCGACCCAGCCCCAGGTCGAGCGTGCGCAGGAAACGATCCTCCTCCTGGGTAATCGTGGTGAGAATGAACGGCTGGCGGCTCGTGAGCTCCGGGAACTGCATGCCCATGATGGCGATCACGACCTTGGCCACCTCGGCCAGGAAAGGCTCCGTGAAGCCCAGTTTGCGCCCAAAACGGGCTGCCCGGCGCAGGATCATGCGCAGCACGTAGTTGCGCCCCTCGTTGCCTGGGATGACGCCATCGCCGATGAGAAAAGTGATCGCCCGCCCATGGTCAGCGATGACGCGATAAGCAACGGAGTTCTCATCGACCTCGGCATCCGTGTGCCCCATCATCTCCTGAACGCGGCTGATAATCGGCGTGAACAAGTCGGTGTCGTAGTTGGAATCTACGCCCTGAATGATGGAGAGCAGCCGTTCGAAACCCAGGCCCGTGTCCACGTGCCTGGCCGGCAGCGGGTGCAAGGTGCCGTCGGCGTCTTTCTCGTACTGGATGAAAACCAGGTTCCACAGCTCTGTGAAACGGTCGCAGTCCCCGTTGACCTGACACACGTGCCCGGGTTCCCCCCGCCGATTGCAGGCTTCAGGGCCTCTGTCGTAGTGAATCTCGCTGCAGGGTCCGCACGGCCCGGTGTCGGCCATCTCCCAGAAATTGTCCTTCCGACCGAAATACCGAATGTGATCAGGATCTATGCTGGTCTGCGAGCGCCAGTACCCAGCCGCTTCCTCGTCGGGGTCTAGCTCACCCAGGTCGTCCCTGAACACGGTAGCCCACAGCCGCTCGCCCGGCAGCCCCACAACCTCCGTCAGATACTCCCAAGCCCAGGCAATAGCCTCTTGTTTGTAGTAGTCACCAAAGGACCAGTTGCCCAGCATCTCAAAGAGCGTATGATGCGTGCCGTCCCGGCCCACGTCCTCCAGGTCGTTGTGCTTACCAGAGACACGCATACAGCGCTGCGTATCAACGGCCCGAGAGTACGGCCGGCTACCCACGCCAAGGAAGATGTCCTTGAACTGGTTCATGCCAGCGTTGGTGAAGAGCAAAGTCGGATCACCAACCGGCACCAAGCTCGCGCTGGGCACAACGGTATGGTCACGCTGGGCGAAGAAATCGAGGAAACTCTGGCGCACCTCGGCGCTCGTCGCGTTTTTCATGGATATCTTGGTTCCCCCACCGGCATCCCCGCTAATCCCCAACACTGAATCCTCGCATCGATGTAGCCAGGGAGGCCTCGAATAGACTCATACCGGTCACTGCATCAAGTCGGGCGCTATTGTAGCCGGAAGGGATGAAACTGTCAACTATTCTGCTGGCCGAAGACCCGATGCGTCCCATAGAACGTGCGGGGTTCTGCCCGCTCAAGTGGGCGCATGATGACTTGCTTGTTTCCCCCAGCTAGTATATACTCTGTTGTGACCGTGTGCCGATCGAGCGCGGCCTTCGTCCGTTTGGAACGCAGGACCGTGACTGGCCGCACGCAAACCGGCCAGGGAGTGGTTCAGAAACCCGGTTGTTGGTCGCCCAACACGCCGCTCCACACAACGCAGCACACAACGAGCGACAGTCTATCCGCCCCAACCGGGCTTCTCCAGACGAGTCCAGGGGGAACGACATGTCTAAGAAGATTCTGATCGTGGACGACGAGATCTTCATCCGGGTGTTGCTGGAGCAGACGCTGGAGGATTTCGAGGGCGCTGGCGTCGAGCTGCTTTCGGTCGGCGATGGTGAGGAGGCCTGGGCCACGGTCCAGGCCACACAGCCCGACCTGCTCATCCTGGACGTGATGCTGCCCGGCCTCTCTGGCTTCGAGATATGCCAGCGCATCAAGAGCGACCCGGCTCTTTCAGGCACCCACGTCATCATGCTCACTGCGAAGGGTCAGGAGGCAGACCGGCTGCGCAGCATCGAGGTGGGGGCCGATGAGTACGTCACGAAACCCTTCCAGCCAGACGACCTCGTCAGACGCGCAGCCAACGCCCTCGGAGTCAGTATATAGAGCGCGGTGATGGAACGGACACTGCTCCGAGTGCGCCGCAATATCCTGTTGGCCCTGCTGGCCGCCAGCCTCACCATCTCGCTGTTGTATCTCGTGGGGGGCCCCGCGACCGTGGCCGGCTTCGCCCCTGAGGCAGCGCGACTATCTCGCCTGCTCAATCTCATCCTCGCCCCGCTGTGGGTAGCATCATTGCTGGTGCTGGTCCACCGATACCTGGCTCCCATCACCCAACTGGGCCACCTCGTGCGCCAGGGCAAGGACCCATTGCCGGCGGCAGCGATCCGCCAGGCCCGCCGGGTCGCGCTTGACGCACCGTTCCATCTCTTCGCTATCACGCTAGGAATCACCATCCTGGCGTCCCTTCTTGGCATCCTGATAGGGGCGATCCTCACCCCCAGCCACTGGCCATCGCGCCACTGCTTCCAGGCGCTCCAGCTCGTCGCCACCACCGCCATCGTAATGCTCGCCTGGGCACTGCTGGTCCGCAGGCAACTGAAGCCGGCCCTCCCGTTCATCGCTCGCCTGCGCCCCTCCCTGGACGAGAGCGACGACCCGGCGCACGCACTCGACGGCACCAGGGGAAGCATACCCATGCAGCAAGAGACGCTCCAGCGAGAATACCAGGGCCTGCTCATCCTCCAGCAGATCTCCTCCCGTGTCAGCACCATCTTCGAACTGGGCCCGCTGCTGGACGAGTTGGTGCACAGCGTGCGCTCAAACTTCGGCTACCACAATGCCCTCATCTACCTGGCGGACGAGGAAAGAGAGGAACTCTACCTGGCTGCCTCGGCCCTCCCGATGCCCTCAGAGGCGCAAGACAGCCGTTTCAGAATCGGGTCTGAACAAGCCACGGCCCGTGCTGCCCGGGAGTCTCTCCTGATCCCGGACGTGGGCCAGGACACACGGTGCACGACCAGCGGTCCCGAAGTCCGCGCCAAGATCTGCGCGCCGATGCGCGTCGGCGGGCGCCTGGTGGGTATACTCGAGGTGGAAAGCGAGCGAAGCAACGCGCTCGGAGAACAGGACGTGCGGTTGATGACTGCCCTTGCCAACCAGGCAGCGGCAGCCATTGAGGCGGTTCATCTACTACAGGGGAGTCAGGCAGATGCGATAGCGCTGGAGCGACGGGCGCACAACTTAATGCTGATCAACCGCATATCCACGACGCTGACCTCGTCCCTCGATGCGGACGAAATCCTCAGCATGACCGTCAGACACCTGGTAGAATTGAGCAACGTGGACTACGGCGGGGCACTCATCTTCGAACAGGACGGTGCGCACGGGCGGATCGTCGCCGAGCATCCTGTCCAGACCCTGGGCGACGTCCGGCTGTCGTTTCCCCGCCCCGTCTCGGTGCAGCGGTCGCTGGAGCTGGGCATACCCTACGCGGTCGAAGATGCCACCAGCCATCCACTCCTGGAGCCCCTGCGGGAACAGATCGCCCAGCTAGCGGTCCAATCCTTGCTCCTGGTGCCCTTGGTCGCGCGCCGCGATATGATCGGCATCCTGTTCCTCGCGTCGCAGAATCAGCGCCGCGCCTTTTCCGATGAGGAAACGGAGATATGCCAGACGGTAGCCAGCCAGGCAGCCGTGGCCGTCGCCAATGCTCGGCTCCTGCAACACGTGCAGCAGCAGCGGCGTGCCTTGAGTCGCAAGAGTCAGGAACTGACCGAGGAGTCGAGTAAACTGGACGCCATTCTCAACAACATCGCCGATGGCCTGGTGGTGACCGACCCAGCCCACCGCATCATCCTGAGCAACCCAGCCTTCCGGGAGATGTCCGGCCTGCCGTCGGCCCGTTCTTTGCAGGGGGGCCTGCTGGCCGAGTCCTTCCCCGCTGCCGGGCTATCCCGCCTCACCAGCCAGGCCCTGGAAGCACCCGGCAGGATATTCACCGAAAACCTGGAACCGCCTGATGGGCGCGTGCTACTGGCATCAGCCACTGCCCTGCGGATCCCGCCGCCGATCCTCGAGCCAGAGCAAGAAGAGCAGATCGCCGGGGTCGTCGCCGTCCTGAGGGACATCACCCACGAGGTCGAAGTGGACCGCATGAAGACCGATTTCATATCGGCTGTGTCCCACGAACTGCGGTCCCCCCTCACCTCAATCCTCGGTTTCGCCAGCCTGATTCAGCGGGATTTCCGCAACTGGATCAGTCCCCACGTGGAAGCCAACACCACCGCACGACAGGTCGCTGAGCGCATCCTGGAGAACCTGGTCATCATCGAAGGCCAGAGTCTGCGCCTTACCCGGCTTATCAACAACGTCCTGGACATCGCCAAGATGGAAGCGGGGCAGATGGAATGGCGCATGGACTCGACGGACCTGGCCGACATCATCAAGCGGGCTAGCAGTGCAGCCACGCCTCTGGCCGAGGAGAAAGGCCTGCCCATCCAAGTTAACCTGCCACCGGACGGGCTACCTGCCGTACGGGCTGATATGGACCGGATGGTGCAGGTGATGACCAACCTACTCTCCAACGCCATCAAGTTCACCGAGCACGGACAGATCAGCATATCAGCGCACGCCCCCCACGTCACCAGCGACGGTGCCATCTATCCCGACAATCGCAACCCAGACACTGACGCCCTGACGCCAGGGGATTGGGCGGTGGTGAGTGTGACCGACACAGGCACGGGCATCGGGCCGGAGGAAGCCCCACACATCTTCGACAGATTCACTCAGGGAGGCGACACGCTGACGGGCAAACCCCAAGGCACCGGCCTGGGATTGGCGATCTGCAAGGAGATTATCGAGCAACACGGAGGACGCATCTGGGTAAGGAGTAAGCCAGGCAAGGGCAGCACATTCTCATTTGCTCTACCGGTAGAACCCTCACACGCTATGAACCCGGCAGCAGATGAGAATCCAATCTTGCCGAAACGAGCGGACAATGAACGTGGGAAGCATACCTCGCCTGAAAAGGCTTCTGCATCCTGAACAGATCACGACGGTGCTGGGAGACTTCGCGCCGCTCCTTGGACCAGAGGTCGCCCTGGCGGTATGCGACGCGGGCGGCCGCCTGCTGGGCACCCACGGCGCATTCCCACCTGAGGTCGTTCAGATTCTCTGGGACGCCGCGACTCGGCAGCCAACTCAAGCCGTCGAAGAAGAAAACGTTGCGATCACGGTGCACGGAGCAGTAACACCGCTGCGCGCCCAGGAGCGGCAGGTCGGGTTGATCCTGGCGACCGGTCGGCTGGCCCCACCAGCCCAGACGAGGGCCGCGCTGACCGCGTTGAGGCGTGCCATGGAATCCCTGGCGGGGGCTGCGCTTGAGAAACGGGCCATCGCCCGTGAGACGTTGGATCGCTACCGGGAGATCAACCTGCTATATGACATGGGGGAGACGTTGGCGACGTGCCTGAACGTGGACGAACTCCTGGAACGGGTGCTGACCGAGGCGTGCCAGATCATCCACGCCCAGCAGGGCGCGGTACTGCTATATGATGAAAGGGACGAGTTGGTCACTGCCGCAAGCACGGGGACGACGGAGGAACCATCGCTGTCCATCGCGGAGGGACGCAGGTTGGCAGAAGAGGTGATTCGTATGGGGAGACCCTGGATCGCCAACGACTATGGCCCGTCCACCGGCGGGGAGCAGCAGAAAACACTGCTGGCTGTCCCGCTGCGCGCCTCTGCACAACCCCTCGGGGCCATCGTCTTGGCCGGCAAGACTGAGGGAGCGATGTTCACAGCAGGCGATGAGAAACTGCTCTCCGCGCTGAGCTGGCAAGCTGCCATCTCCCTGGAAAACGCCCGCCTCTTCGACAGCGTACGGCAGCAGCGAGACGAAATCGCGATCATGAAGCGCTATATGGACAACATATTCGCCAGTGTCACCAGTGGCGTCATCACCACCAATCTCAACGACATCATCACCACGTTCAATCGAGCTGCCGAGGCAATCTTGCTCGTGCCAGCCCAGCGGGTCATCAACCGGCCCTATTACCAGGCGCTGGGTTTTCTGCACGGCACCTCGCTACCCGCACTGATCGAGGATGTGCGCCGGCACCACACGACCTACGTGAATCAGGAGATCAGCATCGGTGCACCTCGGAAACATCAGATCCTGCTCAACGTGAGCGTGTCCACACTCCAAGGCAGCGAGGGGGAACCGCTAGGGGTGGCGATTGTAGTAGACGACGTGACCGAGAAGCGTCAGTACGAGCGTGAGCGGGCTATGATCAGCCGGTATCTGCCGCATGGGCTGATGGACCAACTGCCGCACGATCTGGCTGAACTGGGCCTACGTGGAGAACGGCAGATCATCACCGCACTGTTCGCCGACATCCGGGGCTTCACCGGTCTCAGCGAGGCCCACGCACCCGAGTGGGTTATGGAGGTGCTCAACGGCTACCTGACCCTGGCTGAGGCAGCGGTCCGCTTCAACCAGGGCATTGTGGACAAGTACATGGGGGACGCTGTCATGGCACTTTTCAACACACCGCTTATAGAGGAAGAAGATCACGCCTGGCAAGCAGTGCAGGCAGCCTGGGCGCTGAAGAACGCTGTGGTATCCCACCACCGCCGGGTGCCCCCGGAGGAGCGGTTGTTCCTGGGCACAGGCATCTGCACCGGGGAGGCCGTGGTCGGCAACGTAGGTACGGAAGATCGCATGGAATACACGGCTATCGGTGACACTGTCAACCTGGCCAAGCGAATACAGGAAACTGCTCAGCCCAGCCAGATTATCATCAGCCACGAGACGTGGAAGCTGGTACGAGACAGGGTGCAGGTGAATCCGCTGCCCACCATCCGCGTCAGGGGGCGCGTAGCCCCCACCCGTATCTACGAGGTCGTAGACGTCGCAAGGGACACCTAGATGAACAACGTGACCTCGGAGTTGCGCGCCTCCTGGATATAGGAACCCACAGCACCGTACTCGTCAATCAAATCCTCGCGCAAATCCTGGCGACGGATGCCCATGATCTCCATGGTCATCTCGCATGCAATGATCTTGCCCCCCAACTCTTTGAAATCCTGAAGGAGCTTGTCCAGCGAGGCGACATTGGCCCGTTTCATCCGCTGCTTCACCATCCATCTCCCCAGCCCCAGCAGATTCATCTTCGAAAGCGGGCCTTTCTCCAATGCACCCTTCCGGAGCCGCTGGAGTCCCCAAAACGTGAAGTAAATGGAGGCTTCCATGCCCATCGCCAGTGCCCCGTTGGCGATGATCAGGGCACTATACACCTTGTCCATATCGCCGCTGTGCAGTACGATGGTCGTTCGCTGTGCCGCACCTTCATGCCGTTCCATCTCACCCTCCCAACGGCGCGAATCTCAGCGCCGAATGCGTATCGTCCAGTCGGTGTCAGACCCCTCGACGCTCAGGAGTTCCAACCTCAGCGCCTCTACTGCCATCGGGATCTCCTTCTTGGAGGCCGGGTGAGTGCCAACTACCTCAACGATATCGCCTGGCGCGGCCTTGCGCAAGGCCTTGCGCACTTCCACCAACGGCACAGGGCACGTCTCTCCCCGGCAGTCCACCTTGATCTCGGTCATCATGCCACCTCCTTGTATAAAATACCCTCGGTATCTACGTGCACTTTAACAACCA
>CAZYSK010000099.1:0-19593 GCA_964649415.1 uncultured Anaerolineales bacterium | reverse complement strand
CCCTGGGTTGCGGCTTCGGTCTAGCTGGGTTGCGCTATTCGCTGCGAAAGCCCGCTTACCCCCGGCTTACCGTGGTCGCCGGGCATGCGAGCAAGATGCTCGCGGTCCGAGGATGGCCGCGCGAGGCTGACGCCCCGCCCGAGAGGGGCGGGGCGCTGGACGTCGCGCGGCAGGCTCCGAGAGCACGACTCCGCTACGGATTATCTGAGAAGCACGGGCAGGTACACGCGCTGGCCTGGGGCTACGGAGAGCACCTGGCTCGCGTTCGCCCAACCGCAGGGGTTGGTCGCGGTGAGCCACACGGTGTAGGTGGCGCTGTGGGCGTAGGTGTGGGTCACGACCTGGCCCAGGGCGGTCGCCCCATCGCCAAAGGCCCAGGTGAAGGTCAAGGGCGCCGAGGCCCCGGCACTGACCGTCCCGGTGAAACACACCGGCCTGCCCGTCTCGGGCGCGGACGGCGCGTAGTCGATGCCGGCGGAGGAGAAGGGCGTGCAGGCGACAGAGGTCGTATCGGTGACGACGGCGCGAACGGTGGGCGTGGCCTGCGACGTGGCAGCGACACGGGTCGCGCCGCTCCCGCCGGCCGGGGCCGACGCGGGCACGCTGACGGTGACGACGACGGTGCCGGCCTTCTGGGCATCGAGCGGCCCTAGCACTGCCGGCGCGACCTCGACCGACCAGCCGGGAGCGTCTGTCTCAGCCGTAACGGTGTAGGTGTCGGACAGGCGGCCCACGTTCGTCACGAAGTGGGTGTAGGTGACCTGCGTCCCGGCCTGGGCCGAGGCTGTGTCGCCCGGCGACGACGAGACCACGTAGTCAGGCGGGTACTCGTCGGCGCCGATGTCATTGACTCCTGGCGAGGGATAGGGCCGCGCCTGCCCGTCTATGTCGCTGTCCAGCACGTTCACGCGCGCGTCGTCAATGGCGGCCGAGCCCGGTCCGATGTGGTAGTCCCACCGGGCGGCGTCCACGAAAGCCGGATCGCCGATGCGGGGAGTGGGCTCCATGCCGGCGAAGCTGCCGCTATCGTCGGGCCAGAACAGCGTGCTGTTGTGGCCCAGCGTGGCACTGACGCTGCCGGTCAGCGTGATGCCGACGGTGTTGTCCGCCAGGATGTTGTTCGCGGCGATCACGGTGGCGTGGTCGCCCACGGCCACCCCCTGCCCGGCGTGGCCGGCAACGGTGTTGTGGTACAGGCACCCGTCGCTGTCGGGGTTGGTCCCGTCGCCGGTCACCCGGATGCCCGCGCCGGTCGTGGCCTGGTTGGCGGCGACGAAATTGTTGGCCACGGTGAAAGCGACGCTGTGCAGCATCAGGCCACCGCCCTCGAGCGCGGTGTTGGAGAAGAAGCGGTTGGCTTCGACGACGAGGCCCGCGTAGCGCCAGGCGTAGAGCCCGCCTCCGCGCACGTCCCCGGAGACGCCGGCCACGTTCCCCTGCACCAGGTTGGCGCGCACGGTGACGGTCGGCGTGTCGATCCAGATCCCGCCGCCCTCCCCCCACCCCGTCTCGGCGGCGACGTTGTCCAGGATGCGGTTGTCGTCGATGATGGAGCCGGCCAGGTGAACGGAGAGGCCGCCGCCGTGACCGGCGGTGGGGCCACAGACGTTGTGGGCGATCAGGTTGCCGGTGACGGTCACCGGTTCAGATCCGCCCAGGTTGATGCCGCCGCCCTCGTTGGCGGTCGCGCCTACCCCCGCGCGGTTGTAGGCGATGACGTTGTCCTGGATCAGGACGTACGTCGCGACGCCAACGCCACCGGCGCCGGCATTGGCCGAGGTCCCCAGGCTGGCCGTGTTGCTCAGAATCTGGTTGTTGACCAGCCGGTGGCGGCCATAGCTGAAGTTGATGCCGCCGCCGTTGCCGTTCCCGTTCACGGACGCGACGTTGCCGCGAATGAGGTTGCCGGTGACAGTGACCGCGCCCGCCAGCACGTGAACACCGCCCCCATCTCCGTGCGTGACGCAGGCAGTGTTGGAGAGCACGTGGTTGTTCACCAAGATCATCTCGGCGAAGCGGGTGCCGATGCCGCCGCCGACCCCCGGCTGCCCTACAGCGGCGGTGTTGGAGTAGATCACATTGCCGCTGATGACGCTGGAGCCGGCGGCTTGCTCGACGAAGACACCCCCGCCCTCGCCGGTGCCGCTGGAGGTGGCCGTGTTGCCCCAGATCGTGTTACCCAGCAGGCGCGGGTCAGCGCGGTAGGCGAAGACGCCCCCACCCCGACCGGCCTGATAGCCGGGGGCGAGGGCCGCGTCTCCGCCGGTGATGCGGAAGCCCTCGATGGTGGGGCTAATGGTGGGGGCCGACGTCGCGCCGGTGATGGCCACCACCTGGCCCAGTCCCTGGCCGTCGAGCGTGGTGGGATACGCCTCTGGGTCCTGCTCCGTGAAATCCAGGTCCCAACCGCCCTGCAGCCACACGGTCTTGGTGATGACGGCCACGGTGCCTCCCGCGTCGGTGTAGGTACCGGTGGCGACGTGGATCTCGTCGCCGTCACCGGCGATGTGCAGCGCCGCCTGGACAGACGTGCGGCAGTTGAGGAACGCCCCGCAGCCGACGTCCGGCGGGCGAACGAGGAATACATTGTTGGCGCGGGCTGCGGGTGCTTCGACGCGCAACAGCGTCAGCAGCCCCAGGACCAGACCCAGTCCGAGCGCGAGTGCGAGCGAGACAAGAAATCGAGCCGTTTTGATCGTTTTCACCTTGTTGCCTCCTGGTTGAGTGATTCTCTGTTCGATGACAGACCTACGCTCTTCCAGGCTGTTATTCGCACCCACCTTTCGCGCGTCACGGGAGCAAGGGACGACCGCCCGATGCAGTTCTCTGGCAGCGGAACTACCTCAGCACAAGTGGGAGGTAGAGGTGTTCATGCAGCCCCTCGCTGACCCATTCGTCGGCGCCGATGTCAGGCAAGCCGCCTCGGGCCTGGCCGTCCAGGTCGTCGGCCACGCCGGCGTCCACCCCCTGGTCGCGGGCCTCGCTCTCGAAGCGGATGTGATAGTCACCCACCGCCGGGTCCACAAAAGCCGGAGCGCCGTCGAGCGGGTCGGTGCCACGCACGCCGCCGGGGCCGTCCTGCCAGAAGAGTGTGCGCATGGGTAGAACGGTACCACCGGTGGCCGTGATGCCCAGGGTGTGGCTGGCGACGAGCGTGTTGGTCAACGCCAGCGTCCCCCCCGCGCCGGCGACCAGCCCACTGGGGCCGGTGTTCTCGGCCACCGTGTTGTGGAGCATGCGCACCTGGCTCAGCGCGTAGAGCGCCGACCCGCCCGTCCGCGCGTAGTTGGCGGCGATCACGTCGTTGGTCATCGCCACCGCGCCGCTGCTGTCCACGTACACGCCGCCGCCGTGGCCCGTCCCGCTCTGCTTGCTGGCGCTGTTGCCCAGGATACGGTTGGCGTTCAGCACAGCGTCCACGTTGCCCTCCAGCGCCAGCCCGCCACCCACGCCGTTGCCCCACTGGGGCGCGGTGTTGCCCTGGATCAAGCTCCGCTCCACACGCAGCGTCCCCCCCTCGGCGTACAAGCCGCCCCCTTTGTTCGCCACGCCCGAGCCGGCGACACTGTTGCCCTGTACGGTGGAATCCTGCAACGTCAGCCGCCCGGCGCCCAGATAGATGCCGCCGCCTAACGCCGGGTTCGAGGTAGAACCGGCGGCCGTGTTGCTAAGGATGGCGGCCCCGCTGATCGTGACCACGCTGCTCTCCCCCACCACGTACAGCCCGCCGCCCTTGTCCGCCCACGGGCCGGGGCAGTTACCCTGTATCACATGCGTGCCGGTGAACAGGGCCTCGGTGGAGGCCAGATGGAAGCCCCCGCCCCAGCCGCCGCCACCTCCGCACTCCTCGTTGCCCCAGTTGTTCACGACCTGATTGTCCTGCCAGGTCACCAGGCCGCCATGCTGCTGATACACCCCACCGCCGATGCCGTAGACCCACAGGCCCATCCCCCAACTGCTCTCGTTGGCACTGATGACGTTGCCGGCGATCAGGCTGCCGGCCGCTACCCCGCTCAGCGCCACGCCGCCCCCGTAGCCAGAGGAGTTCCACGAGGCGAGGTTGCCCTGCACCGTGTTGGACAACACCTTCACCGGCCCACCGCTCAGATACAGCCTGCCGCCCCAGCCCGGATTGTAGCTGTCAGCGGCCCCGGTGTTGTCCCGAAAGGTATTGGCCTGCACGGTGCCCACCCCGGAGAAGTAGAGCCCGCCGCCAGCGCCGCTGGTCCCCTCGCCTGGGGCGGCGAGCGCGGTGTCATTCACGAACAGATTGCCGCTGACGAGCGTGCCCGCCCCGGCGCTGGCGACGTACGCGCCCCCACCCCGTCCCAGGCCGCTTTGGGTGCCCATGTAGGCCACGCAGTTGGAGACGACGTTGCCCACGATGAGCGGTTCGGCATCGACAGCGTAGAGGCCGCCCCCCAGGCCCGGCCCAACCGGGGCGCTGGCCGCGCGCCCGTTGATCAACGTCAGGTCCCGCAGCGTGGGGGCAATGATCCGGCCCTGGCCATCTATCGCCAGCACTCGCCCGGCCATCTGGGCGTCGATGGTCGTCAGGTACAGCACCGGATCACGGACCGTGAACAGGCTGTTCCAGCCCCCCTCGAGTGTCAGCGTCCGCGTCACCAGCAGATCGTGCTCGTGGCAAGTGCCCGAGACCTTGACCGTGTCGCCGTCCTGGGCAGCGGCCAGCGCAGCCTGAACGGTCGGGTATGGGGTGTCGTTCAGGCGCACCGCGCAAGCCGCGCGGGGGCGCGCATGCCCGGCGAGGGCAAGGGACTCGACGCGGGAGCCGGCGCGGGCCACAGGAGCGCGACCGGCCAGGGCCAGCATCAACCCGAACACAGGCAATAGCGCCCACCCACTCGTCGCCAGCAAGGCAAAGGATCGTTTCACCATTCGCTCCCTTCAAGTACGATACCCGTCAGCACACGTGATCGTGTGCTCTCAGGGCTTCACTCACGCAGCGACATACCAGGCCCGGTCGTGCGTGGAGTAGAGGAGAAGAAAACAGGCTACGCGCGATAGGCGCGCACCTGGCGCATCGGCTTGCCCACCATGCGGAAAGCGCGCCGCTCGGCCTCATAGCGGATGCGCTCGACGTCCAGCGTCTGGTATTGGCCCCGGCGGTAGAGAAGTTTGCCGTCGCACCACACGAAGGCCACGTCTCCCGGGTGGGCCGTGTAGACCACGCCCGCGGCCAGGTCGTGCCGGGGGATCCAGTGCGCGGCCGTGGTGTCGATGAGTATGACGTCGGCCGGGCGGCCCGGGGCCAGCACCCCGCTCTCGGCGAAGCCCATAGCCGCGGCCGGGGCCTGGGTCGCCAGCCGCAGGAGTTGCGTGCGCGGCATCGCCTCCGAGTCCTTCTGGGCGTCCTTC
The DNA here is from genome assembly GCA_964649415.1 of uncultured Anaerolineales bacterium. Classification (GTDB taxonomy): domain Bacteria; phylum Chloroflexota; class Anaerolineae; order B4-G1; family B4-G1; genus CAZYSK01. The sequence continues at coordinate 14,214 of CAZYSK010000099.1, read as the reverse complement.
TGGGCCAGCCCCATGGCGCGCATCACCTCCAGCATGTTGAGGTCGCTGTTGGAGGCCGGGCCGTCGGTACCCAGCGCGAGCTTGACGCCGCGGGCCAGCATGCGCGCCACCGGCGGCATCTCCATGGCCAGCTTCTGGTAGGTCTTGGGCGTGTGGGCCACCCAGGTCCCTTTGTCCGCCAGCAGCGCCAGGTCGTCGTCCGTCGCCACGTTGCAGTGGGCCACGAGCGTGGGCTCCGGCAGATCCAGGAGCCCCAGCGAGCCCGCGAGCGCCACGGGCGTCTCGCCGTGGCGTTCGATGGAGCGCTCGACCTGCGCGTGGGACTCGCTCAGGTGGAAGTGGGCGCCCACGCCCACGCGGCGGGCCTCCTCGGCGAAGCGCCGCAGCACCTCGGGTGGGTCCATGTACGTAGAGTGCGGCCCCATCGTCGTGCGGATGCGCCCCTTGGCCGCGCCCTTCCAGCGCTCGGCGAAGGCCACCGTCTCCTCGAGCGTCTTGCCGCCCAGCTCGTGCTCGGTGCCGATGCCGAAGTGGCACCAGGCCAGGAGGGCCTTCATGCCGCTCTCCTCGACGGCGCGGGCGGTCTGGTCCATCCAGAAGTAGTGATCGGCGAAGCCGACCACGCCGGCGCGCAGCATCTCGCAGCAGGCCAGCGCCGCGCCCCAGTAGACGTCCTCCTCCTCCAGCGCCGACTCGGCCACCCAGATCTTCTCGTCGAGCCAGCGCTCGAAGGGCAGGTCCTCGGCCCAGCCGCGCTCGAGCGTCATGGCCGCGTGGGTGTGGGCGTTGAAGAAAGCGGGCAGCGCCACCATGTCGCGCCCGTCGATGACCTCGGCCGTGGTGTAGACCCGGCTCCTGGGGAAGACCGGGTCGCTTCCGATGTCCACGATGCGAGCATCCTCGATGGCGATGTCCACGTTGGGGAGAATGCGGTCCTCGTCGTCCAGCGTGATCGCCGTTACGTTGCGGATCAGCGTGCGCATGGGGCCTCCTCATCGTATGTAGAGATGGGATACCGGTGCGTTCAGTGCCGGATTCTACCCCTTTCCGGCCGCTGGCGCAAGCGACGGACAACAACGAATTGGGAAAGGAACGAATCGGGAAAAGAACGAATGTTGTTGGAACGCGGGGGACTACAACGAATTGAGGAAGCAACGAATGTGAATCCTGCCCAAAGAGGAGCACTGAAATCTCGCCTCGGTGTCTTCAGCGTCATCAGCGTCTCAGTGGTTCAGCAGCTCACAACAGCGAATTTGGAAAGGAACGAATTTCGGATGCGGACGACAGGAGCATTCGTTTCTTTCCCCATTTGTTTCTTTCCCCATTCGTTTCTTTCTCCATTCGTTGTTGTGTTGTTGGGACGCGGGGGACTACAACGAACTGAGAAAGCAACGAATGTGAATCCTGTCCAAAGAGAAGCACTGAAATCCCGCCTCGGTGTCTTCAGCGTCATCAGCGTCTCAGTGGTTCAGTGGCTCACCCTGCCTGCGCAGCAGGATCTCCCGAATCTGGGCGGCAAAGGCCTCGCTCTCGGGATCGGCGGTGACGCCCACCGGCCTGGAAGAGCCGGTGATGGGCCGTCTACCTGCGCAGCAGGACCTCCCGCACCTGGGCGGCAAAGGCCTCGCTCTCGGGATCGCCGGTGAGGAGCTCGATCTGCTCGGGGGCGTCCACGCCCAGGCCCAGTTCGACAGCGCGGGCGATCTGCTCCTGCTGGAAGATCGGTCCCTGGCTGACCGCGGGCGTGGTGCCGAAGTGGCGCAGGATGGCCACGCCGACGGCGTCGATGGCCACGCGGTCGGTGCCGGCCAGGATGACGCCCGGCTCGACCTGCTTGCCGCGCGCCGGCCCGCCCTCCACGAAGGCCGCGAGGCCGTCCAACAGGATCAGGTCGGACTCGTAGGCGGCGTTGACCTCGGCGATCATGCGCCGCTGGTGCGGGGAGCTGTGGAGCTCCTGCATGTAGTTGTAGGGGTCTCCGGGCACCCACTTGGCGACGAGGCCGACGGAGTTCTTGAGGCACATGGTGAAGTGCCCGCCGTAGCGATGCGTCTTGAGGCAACAGGTCTGGACGACGCTGCCGGCCTCGAGCACGGGCCGGGCGACGGCGAAGCCCCGGCTCCAATGGCTCCCTGGGCTATCCATCTTCTCCCATCCGCTGGCGTCCAGCTCGTCGAAGACCAGCGTCTCGAAGCCCAGTTCGCCGGCCAGGCGAAAGATGCCCTTCTGCTCCATCACCTGCCGGGTGTCGCCCATGCCGCTGCGGTCTCCGACGGTGATCGGGCCGGCGCCCCGGGCCCGGAGCGCGCGCACCAAGGCGACGAGCGTGTCGTTGTGGGTGGAGCCGGGAAAGGGATCGGCGCTGTTGAAGTTGGGCTTGAGGAACACGTCCCGGCCCGCCATCGGGCTGACGCCGAGCAAATCCAGCGCTGTGTCCACGCCGGTGGCCCGGTCTTGGGTCTTGACAAAGGCAACGCGTGTCATGGGAAACCTCCTATTCTTGCTGGCGGTCGGCCGCGGATTGGAATCACTGAGGGGCGATGAGATCACTGAAATCTCGCTTCAGTCTCTTCCGTGATGATCAGCGCTTCAGTGGTTCAATGGCTCAGCGCCCGTCGGATTGGAACCACTGACGCCACTGAGGGGCACTGACACCACTGAAACTGTGCCTCAGTGTCTTCAGTGATGATCAATGGCTCAGTAATCCAATGGACCACCGCTTCACTCCCCAGGTACCGGCAGCCCGGGGCAGGTGGGGCGATAGTCCTCGCCGGGATAATACAGGTCCCACTCGCTGCGCGTGAGGTTGCGCCCGGCCGTGCGGCAGACCAGTTCCACCAGGTCGTCCGGCCGGAGCGTCCACAATCGGGCTGTGCCATCCAGACTTCCCGTCGCCAGCCGACACCCATCCGGGCTGAAGGCCACCGCCTGGACACCGCTCTCGTGGCCACGCAGCACAAGAGGCTCACCGGCGGGGTCGGACGCACTTAGGTCCCAGATCCGGGCAGTTTGGTCCCGACTGCCGGTAGCTAGCCATCGCCCATCCGGGCTAAAGGCTACAGCCTGGACACCGTCCTCATGACCGCGCAGAGCGAGGGATTGGGCGCCAGGGCCGGATGCTGTCAGGTTCCACAGCCGGGCGGTACCATCATAACTGCCGGTAGCCAGCCATCGCCCATCCGGGCTGAAGGCCACGGCCTGAATGCCACCCTCGTGGCCACGCAACTGAAGGGGATCCACGGCGGAATCGAGCGCGGTCAGGTCCCACAGCCGAGCGGTGAAGTCCTCACTGCCGGAGGCCAACCAGCACCCATCTGGACTGAATGCAAGGGCCCTGACGCTGTTCTCGTGGCCGCGCAGGACGAGCGGCTCGGCGCCGGGGTCGGGTGCACTCAGATCCCAAAGCCGGGCGGTGTTGTCCCCACTGCCGGTAGCCAGCCATCGCCCATTCGGGCTGAAGGCCACGGCATTGACCCAATCCTCATGGCTGTGCAGGACAAGCGACTCGCCGGCAAGATTGGATGCTGTCAGGTCCCACAACCGAGCTGTGCTAGCAACACAGAGGCCCTCTTGGATCTCATCACACCCTGCAGTGGCTAGCCAGTGCTTATGCGGGCCGAAGGCGACATCGTTCACAGTATACCCGTGGCCACGTAGGATGAGGGGCTCGGCGCCGGGGTCGCACACGGTCAAGTCCCATAGTCGGGCGGTACCGTCTGCACTGCCGGTGGCCAGCCAATGCCCGTCTGGGCTGAAGGCGACGGCATATGCATTACTACTGTGGCCGTACAGAACGAGAGGTTCGGCTGTAGGGCTTGATAAAGACAGATTCCACAGCCGAGCTGTCTCATCCCCACTGCCGGTTGCTAGCCAGTGCCCATCGGGGCTGGAGGCGATTGCATTGATCTGACCCTCGTGGCCGCGCAGGATGATGGGCTCGGCGGCGGGGTCGGACGCGGTCAGATCCCACAGCCGGACGGTGGCATCACCACTGCCAGTGGCTAGCCAGTGGCCGTCTGAAGTGAAGGTCACAGCCTCGACCCAACCCTCGTGACCGCGCAGGACGATGGGCTCGGCGCCGGCGCCGTCGGCGGTCAGGTCCCACAGCCGGGCGGTGGCGTCCCAACCGCCGGTCGTCGCCAGCCAGCGCCCATCCGGACTGAAGGCCACGGCCTCGACAGTACTCTTGTGGCCCTGCAGGACGAGAGGCTCGGCGGCGGGGTCGGGCGCGCTCAGGTCCCACAGCCGGGCGGCAGTGTCATAACTGCTGGCGGTCACCAGCCAGCGCCCATCTGAGCTGAATGCGATAGCATTGACAAGACGCTCGTGTCCCTGCAGGACGATGGGCTCGGCGGCGGGCTCCGACGCAGCCAAGTCCCACAGCCGGGCTGTGGCGTCTAGACTGCCGGTTGCCAGCCAACGTCCATTTGGACTGAAGGCCACTGCCACAATGTCACTCTCATGGTCGTGTAGGGCGAGCGGCTTGGCGAGGAGGTCAGATGCCTTCAGGTCCCATAGCCGAGCGGTGTCGTCCCCACTGCCTGAGGCTAGCCAGCGCCCTTCTGGACTGAAGGCGACGGCCCGAACCCCACCTTTATGGCCGCGCAGGACGATTGGCTCGGCGGCGGGGTCGGAAGCGGTGAGGTCCCACAGCCGAACGGTGTCATCCCAACTTCCGGTTGCCAGCCAGCGGCTATGCCCTTCCGCTGGCTCACTGGGGAGGCTGAAAGCGAGCGCCACGACCGGACCTTCGTGGCCGCGCAAGATGATGGGCTCAGTGGCAGGGCCGGTCGCCTTAAGGTCCCACAACCGAGCGGTGTCGTCCCAACTGCCGGTAGCCAACCAGCGGCCATCCGGGCTGAAGGCCACGGCTCCAACATCACGCTCGTGGCCCGACAGGCCGCGCCCTCCCACCGTGCCCAGGGCATCGCGCAGGGCTTGTTCCGCTGCCGGGATGTAAGGCTCGCCCGGGCTCGATCCCAAAGCCCGGTCGAACGCCTCCAGGGCCAGGAGCAGACTGCGTTGGGGGTGCTGCTCCAATACGGATTGTGCCTGGCCGGCCAGGGCTCTGATCCGAGCTACGCGGGCTTGTCGCTCGGCCTGGGCCTGCGCCGTGGCACGCACCTCCGCCTCGGCCACGGCAGTGGCCTGTGAGTACTCAGCCTGGGCTTGGGCCGTCGAACGTACCTTTGCTTCGACTACAGCAGTGGCTTGCGAATGCTCTGCCTGAGCCTGGGCGGTCGCGCGTGTATGGGCTTCGTCCACTGCCGTTTGCCGCTGTCCCCAGGCCAGCAGGGCCAGAACGAGGAAGATCGCGGCTGCCCCCACCGTCGACAGGGTGAGCCGGCGACGGCGACGCTCCCGCGCCGCCCGCTCCCCCTCGCGCAAGGCCAGGCTCTCCTCGATGAAGGCGCGCTCGGCCTCGTTCAAGTCGTCGCCCCGCCCGGCCAGCCAGCCCTCGGCCTCGGCCAGCGGCGCGCCCCGCAGGAGAGCGCCCGCGTCCCGCCCCACGTCCCTCCACGCCCGCCGCGCCGCCGCCAGCCGCTCACGCCACAGGCCGAAGGCCCGGTCCTCGTCCAGCCAGCGCCGCAGCCGCTCCCAGCCCTGGATGAGGGCCTCGTGGGCCACCTCTATCGTGGGCGCACCGGTGGCCTCCTCGCGCCCGGTGACCAGCAGACGGGCGTCGGCCAGGGCCTGGCACACCGGCTCCAGCGCCGCGCGGCGCGTGCGCGGCGTCACCATCTCGTCCAGCGCGGCCCGGCAACGGGTCGACTCGGCCCCAGCGCCGTAGTGGATCAGCCGCAGGAAGACGTGCCGCGCGGTGTCCCCCCGGCCCTCCCGCTCCAGTTCCCCGTAGACCGCCTCGGCCCGTCGGGCCACCGCGCCCTGGACCTGGCCGATGGCATCGTAGGCCGCGTGGGTCAGCACGCCGCGCGCCGTCTGCTGCGCCCACAGCTCGGTGAGCGCGAACTCCAGCAGCGGCAGGTTGCCCGGCTCCTCGGCCACGTCGTCGAGGATGCGTTCCACCAGCCCGGCCTCGAAGGTCCGCCCGGCGGCCAGCGTCGGCCCCTTGATCGCGGCCCGTCGCTCGGCCTGGTCCATGGGCAGCACGTTCACCAGGCCGGCGTCCACCCGCTCCCCCAGGGCGCGGTGCTCCAGCACCCGGCCGTAGAAGTCGGCCCGCAGCGTGAGCAGCACGCTGACCCAATCCAGTTCGGCCGCCGCCAGCAGCGCGCGCACGAAGGCCCGGCGGCACGCCTCCTCGTCGCACTCGGTGTACAGCTCCTCGAACTGGTCAACCACCAACAACAGGTGCAGGATCTCGGGCCGGGTCTGGCGCAACCGGGTGACCACGTCGCCCACCGCCAGCGTCCCCTCGCGCAGGTGGCCGGCCAGCTTGCGCGCCTCGGCCAGGCGGTCCACCTCCGAAGCACCCGGCTCTAGCAGGGCCACCAGAGGCGCGGCCAGCGCGCGCAGCGGGTCCCGACCGGGGCGGAAGATACGCACGGCCCAGTCGCGGCTTTCGGGCAGCGCACCTTTCTTCTTCAGACGGCGCCATTCCGATGGCGCGCCATCGCGCAGCGCCGTAACCAGCCCGGCGCGCACCAGCGACGACTTGCCGCAGCCCGACGGCCCCACCACGGCGACGAGGGGCACCTGGCCCACCTGCGCCACCAGCCGCTCGACCATCGCGTCCCGGCCAAAATACACGTTGGCGTGCCGGGCCTCGAAGGGCTCTAGCCCTCGGTAGGGGCAGGGGATCTCGGCCAGCCGGTCCAGCCGCGCCCGCAGGTCAGCTATCTGCGCCACCAGCCGCCGCTGGTCCTTGACGAGTTGCAGCGGCACGTCGGTATCCAGGACGTACTGGCCCTTGCGCTCTTGGATCAGACGCAGGTGCTCCTCGGTTTCGGCGAGTTGGTGGTGGAGGGAGTGGATTTGGTCGTGCATTGGATCACCTGTTGTCTACAAGGGTACTGAGTGAAGGTGTGAACTGAGCCAGTCGGTCCCACTCATCACGTCTTGAACAGATTGTCCCGTCCACGCTCGGATGGCTCGAAGGGCAGGACTTCGTCTCGCTGGCGTTAGCACACGCCGTCAGTTCTTGTGAAGTCATGCTCTCGAGGATTGCGGGAAAGGAAAGAGAAATAGGCACTCAAGAGCTCCACTGAGAGCGGCCTGCGTAGTCTCGCTATTCGGCGTATGCCAAACTCGAAAGTACCATCAACATCATATTGAAGATCAACATCCTTGTTCGAACAGACCAATAGGTATTTCAGTGCCTTCTTTTGGTAATTCGACGCCTGATGATATGGTATCTTTGCGAATTCTTTATGCGTGCTTTGATAAAGCCTTTGAAGTACTTCGAAGCGTCTGCGCCAGGGTACATGAAGTGTTGAGAATCCAGTACCATCCATTCCAGACAAAGATATTCGGCATTTCCCGTCGTCATTGAACGCGGCTAAATCCAATATAGCTAATGAGATCTGGAAGGAGTTCCTGAACTTGACGTAGGTTCTTTGACCAAGTTGACCATCAAAATGATCCAGTTGAAAGCTTGAAATGCTCTTGGGTTCTTCCTGATTCGCGCCAAGTGCACTAATCTGCACCAAACAGGCAAGTTTAACACCCCTCTTGCCACGACTGCTGCGAATCATAAGATCACAGGGTTGTGTGAGCAAGATATAGTACTGTCCCAAACCAACTTCAAATATATCACCCAAGTCTATGGGTTGATGAGCTGGGTTGAGTGAGTCTGCATCCTCAAACAGCTCAATATGCCGGATCTTATGCACTTCATCTGAGGGCCTTTCTTGCTGCAGTTCAAGAGTTTTGATGTTGCGAATTGCACGCATGCCTTCAATGACACCATAAATGGATGTGCGCTTCTCAGGATCAAGTGCTTCGGTTTTGAAAGCATTGTAACGGAAAAGATCAAACAGCCTGAATAAGGTATCGGGCTCCCATACACCTTCCCCTTCAGAAGACCGGATGACAATGTGCTCGAAATCGTAAACGTCGATATCGTTCATTTGCCTCTGAGCTTCTTCACTTGCCTGCTCGGTCAAATCCCTGACCTGCCTAGACAACCGCTCACGCGCATAGTTCAAGATGGTCATCTTTAGACCGTCGGCAAACTCCATAGGATCGCCACGCAATCTGTCTTTCGATAGAGGTAGAAACTGATCCAGGCTCAGTTTGAACTCTTCGGCGAACTCTCTTGCCTTTCGTGTCTCGTCATTCTTCCCAAGAGTCTGAGTAAGCAAGCCACAAATCACGTAACTTTCTCCGCCTTGTTCGTTCAGTGCTTGCTGTAGAAGCGCTATTCCGGCAGCCTCGGAGCGGTTTACCATATGCAAGTCTTGATCAAACAGACACAGTATTCTATGGTCTGCTCGGGCCTCTGATAGAATGCCTTCCCGTTTTCGATCCCAATCGTCGGGAGATAGGGCTACAAGCAGACCTTCTGGAATAAGACCTCTTAGGAGCGACAAGTCCCTCACATCACTGAGTGATCCCCTATACTCTGTTGCCGCCGCAAGTTCGCCCAATATCGCTAGTCTCGCATCTGGCTCTATTCCAAACCAGAAAGATCTCAACTGACGGGTCCAGATACTCTCCTCGGCATCAAGGATATGCTGTGGGATTGAGTCACCGTATTCTACGTCTTTGTTTAAGCGAGCTGTTTGGAACAAAGTAACAGCATCTTCATAGCAAGAGTCAGCAGTAGCATAGAAATCATCAATGGAAACCACTTTTCGGATTCCTATCGCAGATAAGATTTTTCCAACTATCTGCTGAACAGTAATACGTGTTTCATTCATCAAGTAATGCTCCCGTAAAGTCGACGCGGAAAACAAAGCGACGATTGAAACCATTCCTGTCGGGTAAGAGCAATATCTGACAATTGCTCGCCTCAAGCAATTGACGGTTGACAAAAAGGCCCAACCCGCGCCCCACTCCCTTGGGTTTGGTGGTGACAAAAGGCTGAAACAATCGATGTTCAACCGATGGAGATACGCCGCGCCCAGTGTCATACACCTCTACAAAAGGGTCTTGAATCCGTACATGGATTCTAGCTTCCTGAATACTCCCCATACGCAAGCCCTCCTGCAGCCAATACTCTGAATTCAGTAACAGATTATCAACTACCTGGGTGAGTTGCCCTCTATTCAACAGAACGGTGAAATCCTTACAGGGTTCCACGAGCGCTAGGCTGATATGATTGCGTGCAAAGCGTTCGTGGTAGAACTCTTGGATTTCCCTCCAAAAGACCGTCATGCGGATTTCTTCTCGCTTTTCCCGCACATAGCGCAGAGAAGGGTCGAGATGGCTCAACTGCTTTCTGAATCCGGCTATCGTCGTGTGAACAAACTCGGTGTACGCCAAGACTTGAGGATCAACAGTCCGGTTGGCTCTATGTCTTGAGATAAGATTAGTAGTTCTCGCAGCCAACCCGTCGGCAATAGTCTTCATCTCGTGCGAAAGAGCCTCTGCAGTAAGCCCCAAGGCAGCCAATTCCGAGAATTGTACAAGTTGGTCCCGCAAATGCTGAAGGTCTGGCTCAATAACATCAGCAATACTGCCCAGCTTTCGAGTTTCAGACAGAATAGCCTCAACTTGTCTTAGCATAGATTTGGCCTCCAACAACGTCTGACTGATCTCCTGCAGCAACGGCGTGACCTCACGTTCGTCTTCAGTGTGAAATAAAGGCGAAGAAACGATATCCTCTGTCACCCGCTCTACACGTCTTGAAGTCTCTTCGAGCCTCTGGTGAGTGACGACAACCTGATGCGCCAAATCCTCAGACTTAGCCCCAGCAGTTCTCATCTGCGTGAAGAGCGTATCAACGCCTTGAGAAGCAATCCCTAGATCCCTTTCCGCCTTTAGCTTTCGGTATTCGTTATACCCACGACGCAACAGCTCGTTGACGCCATTCACCGTACTAACCACTTTCTCCATCAGGAGATAGAAGTTATGGGAATAGGAGTTCTTCACAAAATACTCCCTATCAGTGGTTTCTTCCAAGTGGTTATTGTGTCTGGCTGTCAAAGCTACGTAACCCATGGTATTCTTCGGGCGTAGCCCATACCAAGAAGCTCCACCCGTCCAGGCTTTTCCTAACCCAAGCCAATCATTGCCTTCTAATCCAAACGGCCGAATTCCGAAACCATCCCGGAATACACGAACTCCTGCAAGCCTATCCAGATACCTACGGTACTCGGACACGTTACTAAACACCTCGATCACCTCAAGGTCAGGAGCACGGCGGGGAAGAAGATACATTTCACCGTGAAAGGGACCTGGATTCGCTATCGCTCCTTGCTCAGTCTGATCAGGATTATAGGCGCTTAGTGCAGTCTTCCCTACTAGCTGCGTTCCCGAGATATCGGCCAACTCGATTTGGTGCCTAAAAGAAACAAACCATCCTTGCTGCTCCTCCCAAATGATCTCAGGAGATGCGGTTTGGTTTCCTGAAACCAAGAAGGAAAAGAAATCAGCTCCCTTGTCAACCACAATCAGCTCTTGATATTGCCTAGTTACGTCTTTGCCTTGTCCTGCCGCCTGCAATAAGGTCGGACGATACTTGCCGATTACGTAAAGACACTGCCCATCGAACGAAAACCGAATCTGCACATCTGCCACATCCAGAACAGAACGCGCAACTCTGTCCAACTCTAGTCTCTTGCCATCAATCTCCAAGAAGACTTCGAATCGACGAAGAGACTCAAAAGGTGAGATGAGCTGCGACAGTTGCTTCACCAAATCGTCCTGAGCACCACCAATCCACACCTCGGGCGCTCTCAATCCAGCAATCAGCAACCTAGTGCCTCTACAAGAACTCTGAGATTCATCGATGTAAGCAGGTACCTTTGAGAGCAATCTATCCCTGAAATCTCCCCAATCAATGCCGACATAGAACTCATGATTAGTCTCTTCTGCAGTACTCCAGAGTTCCAGATAGCGTCCCAGACGTTGCGTTCCCAAACGACCCAACCCCTTATCGCCCAGCGGCGTTCGACCTTTCTTGGTAGCTTTGCCTTTGCGTTTCATCTCGCGCTTAGGAGAACTGGAAATCGTCAACCAGCCCCCCTTAATCTCTCCCCAACCCATTCCTATACCATCGTCTTCGACAAGAATATACCCCCTCGCATCTGGAAACGTAGTGCTCTGTTGTCCAAGTGTGCCACTTGTCTGAACAACGATATTGGCATAGGTAGCATCTGCGTCATACGAGTTCTTCACGAGCTCCACTAACGCTTGTACTTCGTCAGAGATCAACGCCTCGCCCAGCTGATAGACCACTGAGGCGTCAATCTCAAATTCGTATCGCGCCTGGGGTTGTTTAGCTGCCATCTATTCACTCCGCTTTCTGAAGACTAGGACGTATTCCTTGCGCATCATACCAGCATATCGGTTACGGGCGGCCATACGACGGTAGAGAATTTGGCGCTTAACTCGCTTCACTAATCCAACGTTTAGTGGCCTCAATAGCTCTTCCAGGATTTTGTCTGTCGGGATCTCCTTCCCCCCCACATGACGATTGCCAACAATCCAAATAAGGTATGCGTTCGGGCGCATGATGCTAACTACCGGAACAAGAGTCTCTTCCAAATCACACAAAAAGGTAGTCACGCGTGCAGGACGGTCTTCAGGTAGGTTTCGAAGCTCTCCGATAGTCATTCTATAAGCACTTGATCGTTCCGCAAGGTAAGCCGTCGCAGATTCTAGGTCAGGGAGTTTTTTCCCGCCCAGGCTTCTACGATCGATTTCCTGGGTGGTACGCAGCCAATCACCGTCGGCAGCCTTCGCATCAATGTCATCAAGGTCAATCCATTGAAGCGGCAAATAGGAGAACTGGCCATAAGTGACAGTGCTTAGATTGTCACCATAGGGAGGAGATGTAATCAATAAATCACATTGGGTTGCATTAGGTGGCTTGTGTACCTTCTTCGACGTGTCCTGCAAATGGACAGCAAGTTGCCCCTTGTAGACGTTCCCCTCCAGATGCTTGCACAAGGCGCGCCTGAACAATTTCAAGTCTTCAAGATTCTGCAAGACCACATCCTGAAATACTTGTATCGGTGACAGCCTTCTGGATTGAATCTCCTGCACAGGCCGGATGTGCAGCTTGTATGTTGAAGTGCGTGAATTACTTGTTAGACGTACCGTTTCGGCCAGTGCAACCCAGAAGAACCGTCGCACCCACAATTCACCCTCTGCTCGAATAGCACGACGGATTTTGCTTAGCTCAATCTGGACTGGTGGCTTGAACCACTTATCAACATTCGTTAGGCACGTCTCAACTCCCCCTGACCCGTCCTCTGCAATGGAAGCGAGAATCTTTCCTCTACTATCCTCCAGCTCGTGCGGGTCAAAAGGTCCCATCTTGGCACGGGAGACTAGCACAGCCAAAGGATTTATGTCCTGGCCTGTGAAGTTGAGGCCAAATGACATACAACTAGTCATCGTAGTCGCGGCACCCATGAACGGGTCCAGAACGTTCTTAATACCAGTCTGTACCTCATATACTACCTTGATGACTTCACGTTGGATTTCTGGCACCATCATAGCCGGGTACTGCAAGTAGGCATGCACTTCCGCCCGTGGATCCCGCTCCGCCGAAGCCCAAAACTCATCAGGATAGCCATCAATCCGCTGTCGAATAGCATCATCTACTGCTTGCAAGAACTCACCTCCCATGTCAAATCACGAATCGTTCGCCTTCCGATCCCTGGCGAAGCTCAGGGCCAGAGGGTCGATGGTGCGCTTCTCGAAGAGGTCACCGGCGAGCAAGTCAAAGTCGACCCGGCGCAAGGCAGCATGGTCGACAAGGTGGAGGAAGACACGACTGAAGTCGTTGAAGCACTCCTTGGAGCCATACTGTAGATAGTCCACGCTGCGGGGCTCCCCACGCCGGGCGCGGTCGCCGCGCAGGTAGATGCGCCCGGCGGTGTAGGCTTGATCGCGGCGGTAGTAGTGCTCGCGAGTGACCCGGGTACCCCTCCAGCCGGCGGCCTGGAGCCGGGGTTCGATCAGCAATACCCGCGTGTCGGCCTCGTTCAGCGACATCAAGCCCTCACATGGTACAGCGGTGCCTACCTGCGCCCAGTATAGCATAACCGTGGTAGAGACGCAAGATTTTGCGTCTGTACGGCGCCTGCACGGCGGCAGGATCCCGTGGTACGCAGTAGAGACGCAAGATTTTGCGTCTCTACGATGATGGCGCATAATATCTATCTTCGCCCCATCTTTGCGGGTTTTCGTCGATGTATTTCTGGATGCGTTCGTATTCGCCTGCGTTGCGGATGACGTGATCGTGGTAACGCGCCTGCCATTTGAATGCGATGTTGTGTTGGCGGGCGAATTTGGTCACGCCGATTTTGTACCCGCGCACGATGGAAGCCAGGTTTTTGGACTGGGGGCCGAACCGGTTCGGTCCGTCCCCGTCGCCGCCATCGGGTTTGTTAATGATGATGATCCCATGGACGTGGTTGGGCATGGCAACGAACCCATCCAATACCACGAACGGGAAATGGTCGGGGATGGCCTGCCAACAATCTGCCGCTGCCTGGCCCAACGGGGTCAGTACCATTTCACCGTCGACGACCTCGCCAAAACCGTGCGTGCGGTCGGCGATGCAGATGGTGACGAAATACGCGGCATTGCTGCCATAGTCCCACACCACCCAACGCGCGCTGGGAATGCGATATCTGCCTTTGTATTCTTCCATGGTGTCTGTCCTATTGAGTGAATGTGAACGTGATTGTGACGGCGACCGTAGAGACCGTGGATATCGTGGATATCGTGGATACCGTAGAGACGCAAAATCTTGCGTCTCTACATGCGTCTCTACATGCGTCTCTACGACGGCGGGCCTCCAGGGCGGCGATGGCGCGTTGTTCGGGGAAAGGAGGCACACGATGGAGGCGTTCACGTTCAGGGCGGTCCCGTACTGCGTGTGGGCGAATCGAGAGGCGGGGGAGATGCGGGTGTGGATGCAGGGGGCACGAAACAAGAAACCAGGTTTTCCAGAAAAAACCTGGTTTCGGCGCTTCCTGCTTCTTGCTTCTTCCTACTTCTCGTACGGCTCCCCGTCGGCGGCGGGCGGGATGGCCTCGCCCACGACACCCGCCAGGACGACCATTGTCACCAGGTAAGGGGCCATGAGCAGGAATTGGGAGGGAATGGGCACCTCCAGGATGGCCAGCTTGG
>CAZYSK010000098.1:0-19729 GCA_964649415.1 uncultured Anaerolineales bacterium | reverse complement strand
GACGGATGTCTGCATCCGCCCTCACTACGAACAGGGAACGATCGGCGTTCGTAGTGAGCTACGGAGTCCGCGGAGTAGCGTCCGACGGCACTCCGGCGGACGTGGCGGATGCCTGCATCCGCCCTCACTACGAACGGGGTCGCTGCGAGAGCGGCAACCTGATAGAAGCCTGTTAGCCGGTGGATAGGCATCTTGCTCGGGGGTGTGCGATGATGTGGCCGGTCGTGTGTGCCACGGCTATGACACATCTTTGCCCGAAACAGGGAGTTACACGATGAAGCGCAAACTCGTATTGGTGATCAGCCTGCTCGTTCTTGCCGCCTTGCTCAAGCAGGCCGCGTGCGTCGGATCGACCCCGGAGGCTCTGGACCACGCGGCTACCGCTGCCGACGCCCGGCTTGGGGGCGGGGCCGCGGTCGCGCCCCGCACTGCCGGGGGCCGCGGCGGTGCGGACCCGGCCGCCGCCAGGCTGCTGGACTACTCGTGGGATGGGTGGCGGCCCGCGACCTGTATGCCTGAGCACTGCTTCTGTGAGCCCATCCATGCCGGGGCGATCCGCCAGCCGGTGAACACGTGGTCCAACCTGGGCTTCGTCTTCGTCGGGCTGCTGGCCATTGCGATAGCCCGCCACGACCTGCCTCGGGCGGCCCGGTGGGGCACGTCGAACCTCATTCGGACGCGGCTGGTCTACCCGGCCGTGTATGGAACCGCCGCGGTGCTCATCGGCATCGGCTCCATGTTCTACCACAGTTCTCTCGCGTTCGCCGGGCAGGTCGTTGACGTCATCTCCATGTACCTGATGACCACCTTCATGGTGATCTACAACGTGTCCCGCATGCGCCGCCTGAGCGACAGGACGTTCCTCGCCAGCTACCTGGTGGCGAACGTCGCGCTGGGATACGTGTCCATCGCGTGGCCCGTCCTGCGGCGCTACATCTTCGTCGTCCTGATGGTGGCGGCCCTGGCTTCCGAGTGGGCCGTGCGCAGGACGCGCCGTCCGAAGGTCAACGCGGCGTTTCTGTACGGGGCGCTTGCCAGCCTGGTTGGAGCCTGTACTATGTGGATACTGGACGTCACCCGGGTGCTCTGCTCGCCCGGCAGTTGGTTCCAGGGCCACGCGGTGTGGCACGTGCTGATGGCTGCCGTGATCGGCTTCATCTATCTCTACTACCGTTCGGAGGCCGGCTACGAAACCGCTCCGCCGGCAGCAAGTGCAGGGCGCGCGTGCCTCCTCCGGCCCAGGGGGATGACCGGCTGATGGGTAGCTGCTGGTTGGTGGATAGGCAGGTTGGGTAGGAATGTGTCATGATACCCACAGATGTCACACATAGTAGGGGCACGGTTTCCGTGCCCAGGGAGGTGAAGACGAAATGCTCGGAACAGTCCAGAGGCACGGTCGAGTCAGTCAAATGGTGATGCGACAGGAGGCGTATGCCGGCGACCAGTTGGTGAACCGGGTCGGATTCTGGGCGGCGGTCCTGGCGACCGTGTTCAGCGTCGCGTTCGTGATCACGGCCGTGCTTTCGTCTCTGGTGGTTCCGGTGGCGGATTGGCAGGGCATCGAGGCGTATGCGGCGGCATTCCGCACGCTCGACGTCATCCCGGTTGTGCCGCCGCTCCTGCTGGCGCCCGCCTTCGTCGTCCTGATGGCGTCCGTCCACCGCTGCGTCGCGGATGAGCGGAAGGTCCTCAGCCTGTCGGCGCTGTCGTTCTCCGTCGTCTACGCGGCCATCATCTGGATCATTGACTACGTCCAACTGACCGTGGTGCGGCAGAACATCCTGGGCGGCGTGACGGACGGGCTCGCGCTGTGGGCGATGCCCAACATGCGCTCCCTGTTCTTCGCGCTGGAGGCGGTGGCATACGGCTTCATGAGCCTGTCCACGCTCGTCGCTGCCCCGCTCTTCGGTCGAGAGGGAGTCGAGCGGTGGGTGCGCTGGCTGTTCCTGGCCAACGGCTTCATAGGCATCGGCGGCGTGGTGGCCTATGCGTTCGGCCACGTGACGGTGGTATTCCTGGGGCTTGCTCTGTGGTGCATCGAGTTTCCCATTGCTACGGGCCTGCTCGCCGTGCTCTTCAGGCGGGCGCAGCGTGAGGTGGGGTAGGTCGCGCCGGCGGCACGTGGAGCGGCGCGAAGAGGGGATAAGAGAGGTCAGGCGGACGAGCTATGTTGTCGAGACTACGCTGGAACAAGGTGCTGCGGGACGTCTGGCGGCACAAGGCGCGCAGTGTGCTGGTCGTGCTCGCCATCGCCGTCGGCGTGGCCACCTTCGGGACGGTCCTCACGGCCCGGGAGGCGAGCATGGTCGACATGTACGCGGGCTACTGGCGCAACGTCCCGCCCAACATCCTGCTGTACCTGGAGCCCTTCGATGAGGACGTGCTCTCCATCGTGCGCGACATGCCGGAGGTGGCCGACGTCGAGCCGCGCAGCGTGCTCAACGCCCGCGTGCAGGCCGGCGACGGTTGGGTCAACCTGGAGCTGACGGCTCTCCACGACTACGACGACTCCCGTATCGGCGTCGTCAGGCCGGAGAGCGGCGACTGGCCGCCGGGGCGGCGCGAGATGCTGCTGGAGCGCTCGACGCCTGTGCTCTTCGACGTGGCGGCGGGCGATGTGCTCCTCGTCGAGATGCCCAGCGGCACGCAGAAGCGGCTGCCGGTGACGGGCTTTGTGCACGAGTTCAACGATCTCTCATCGTACATCAGCCGCTGGGCGCGGGGCTTCGTCACCCTGGACACGCTGGAGTGGTTGGGCGTGATCCCCAAGTACAACCGGCTCTACGTCACCGTTGCGCACGACGCGAGCGACCCGGCCCACCTGGAGCGGGTGCGAAACCGGGCGATTGACCGGCTGGAGCGATGCGGGTACAAGGTGACCGACTACGACGACTACCTGACCCGGCCAGGCAAGCACTGGGCCTACGACTTCTTCTCGGCGCTGATGATGGTGCTGAGCTCGGTAGGCGCACTTTCCCTGCTGCTCAGCGGGTTCCTGGTGGTGAACACGACCATGGCCCTGCTGGCCCAGGAGACGCGCCAGATCGGCGTGATGAAGGCCGTCGGCGCGCGCCGCTCCCAGGTGATGGGCATCTACCTGTCCACCGTGTTCATGTACGGTGGGCTGGCGCTGCTCATCGCCGTGCCGCTGAGCCTGTTGTCCGGACGCTTCTTTGCCGACTACGGCGGCAACGTGATGAACTACGACATCGTTAGCTATGGCCTGGTGCCGTGGGTGGTGGGCTTGCAGGTGGCCATGGCGCTGGGCGTCCCTGCCGTGGCGGCCCTGATCCCCATCTGCGCCGGGACGCGCATGACGGTGCGCGAGGCCATAAGCGACTACGGCATCGGCGGCGTGCGCATTGGCCTGTTCGACCGGCTCATGGTCCACGTGCATGGCCTGCCACGTCCGCTGATGCTCTCACTGCGGAATACCTTCCGGCGCAAGGGGCGGCTGGCGCTCACCTTGGGCGCGTTGTCGCTGGCGGGCGCGATCTTCATCGGCGTCTTTAGCACGCAGCAGTCCATGCTAGGGCTGTTCGACGACATCTTCAGCTTGTTCAGCTACGAGGTGCACGTGCTGTTCAAGGAGCCGGTCCGGCCCCAGCGCATCGAGGCTGTGGCGGCGCGCGTGCCGGGCATCACGCGGGTGGAGAGCTGGGTGGCCGTGGACGCCACGCAGGTCCTCCCGGATGAGCAGATGGGTGCGAGCTTCCCCATCTACGGCCTGCCACCGGATCAGGAGACCGTCGTGCCCAAGATCCTGGAGGGGCGCTGGCTGGTGCCTGAGGATGAGCGCGCGCTCGTCGTCTCCAGCGAGATGCTGCGCCAGATCCCGGGCCTGGCCCTGGGCGACGAGGTGCGCGTCGAGATCGAGGAGCGCGAGTCGGACTGGGAGATCGTCGGAGTCGTACTGATGACGGGCGACATGGCGTATGCCAACTCCCCTGCGCTGGCGGACGCCGCGGGGCAGACCGGCCGCGCCTGCCGCGCCGTCTTCCAGATCGAGGACGCGGACAACCCGCTGGCCCAGGAGTCGATCGCCCGCGCGTTGGAGGAGCAGTACGAGCGCTCCGGCCTGCCCGTGTACGCGGCGGAGACGATTCACGACAGCGTGTTCGCGAACGTGAATCAGGTTAACCTGGTCACGTACCTGCTCCTGATCGTGGCGATGATGCTGGCCGTCGTCGGCGGGTTGGGGCTGGCGGCGACGATGAGCCTGAACGTGCTGGAGCGCACGCGCGAGATCGGCGTCCTGCGGGCCATCGGCGCGTCCAACGGCGCGCTGTGGGGCATCATCGTCGTCGAGGGCATGCTCATCGGCGCGTTTAGCTGGGTCCTGGGGGCGCTGCTGTCCTTCCCGGTCGGCAAACTCCTCAGCGGTGGCGTGGGGATGGCCTTCATGGATGTGTGGATCGAGTACGTGTTCTCCTTCGCGGGCGTCTGGCTCTGGCTGGCACTGGCGGTGGTCGTCTCTGCCGTGGCGAGCCTCCTGCCGGCCCGGCGCGCCGCGCGCATCAGCGTGCGCGAGGCGCTGGCGTACGAGTGAGAAGAGGCATAGGACATGGCCTTGTCCGGCTTGACGTTTCCGCCAATTGGTTGTATAATCAAATCGTTGGACTAAACAACTATTCAAGATGGAGATATGTCCTCCTTGACCACGTCAGATGACCTTTCAGGCGACCTTTCGGACAAGGAATACCTGCAGATCAACCAGGCGCTCTTTAGCCTGACGCACGCGTATGAGACGCGCATGGCCGGTGAGGCGGAGCGCAACGTGCTCGACCTGGCGCTCTCCGACTGCTCGGTGCTCATGGTCCTGCGCCAGTTCGCGCCCCTCAACGCGGCGCAGCTTTCGCGCATTATGGACATCAACCCCGGCACCATCTCCGTGTACGTCCAGCGCCTGGCGGAGAAAGGCCTGGTCCGGCGGGAGCAGGACAGCGATGACCGGCGCAACTGGTGGCTGACGCTCACCGAGCCGGGACAGACGGCCGCCGGAGAGGTGGTCGCGATCGCGGCGGATTACACGCGTGAGTTCCTCGCGGCGCTGAGCGTGGACGAGCAGCGCGAGTTGCACCGGCTGGTGCTCAAAGCCTCTCACAGCCTGGGCTTCGATTGGCAGTAGGGCGTTCTCTTTTTTGCCTGATGATTGGATATTACAATGATTGGTAAGAACAACAATAGCAAGATGACGCGTAAGCTGGTCCTGGTCAACCCGGTCAACCCGGTGCGCACGGGCTTGACGGTCAACGAAAGCTCGCGCTTCCCGCCGCTGGGGCTGGGCATCGTCGCCGCGCTGACGCCGGCGCGCTGGGACGTGGAACTGGTGGACGAGAACTGGACGCCCTTCGCCTACCGGGAGGCTGACCTGGTGGGGATCACGGCCTTCACCGCCTCGGCCAACCGGGCCTACGAGATCGCCGCCGCCTATCGCGGGCGGGGCGTGCCTGTGGTGATGGGCGGCATCCACGCCTCGATGTGCACCGACGAGGCGCTGCGCTTCGTGGACGCGGTGGTCGTGGGGGAGGCGGAGGCGGCCTGGCCCCAGGTGGTGGCCGACGTGGAGGCGGGCCGGCTCCAGCGGGTCTACGCCGGCGCGTGGGGTGAGCTGGCCGACCTGCCCCACCCGCGCCGCGACCTGTTCCACCCCGGCTACATGTTCGCCTCGGTGCAGACCTCGCGCGGCTGCCCCATGGACTGCGAGTTCTGCTCGGTCACGGCCTTCAACGGGCGGCGCTATCGCCGCCGGCCGCCGCAGGACGTGCTCGACGAGCTGGAGACCATCCCGCAGAAGCTGCTCTTCTTCGTGGACGACAACCTCATCGGCTACGGCGAGCGCTCCCGCGACCAAGCGCTGGCGATCTTCAAGGGCATGGTCGAGCGTGGCCTGGACAAGTGGTGGTTCTGCCAGGCGTCGCTCAACTTCGCCGACGACGAGGAAGTGCTCCACTGGGCGGGACGGGCGGGCTGCAAAATGGTCTTCCTGGGGCTGGAGGCGGAGGAGGTGGACGCGCTGGCGACGGTCAACAAGCGGCTCAACCTCCAGCGCGGCGTGGAGAGTTACAGGGAAGCCTTCCGCCGCATCCACCGGGCGGGCATCGCCGTCCTGGGGGCCTTCATCTTCGGGATGGACGGCGACACGCCCGAGAGACTGCGCCGCCGCGCCAGCTACATGATCCGCAGCGGGGTGGACGTCATGCAGACGACCTACCTGACGCCCCTGCCGGGGACGTACCTGTTCAGCCGCTTCCAGGAGGAAGGGCGCTTGCTCTACGGCGATTTTCCGCGAGATTGGGATCGCTACGACATGACCGAGGTGACCCACCGGCCCCAGGACATATCCGCCGATGCGTTGGCGCAGGCGATGCACGCGTCCAACCGGCGCATGTATGCCCGTCCCGTGTTAGCCTGGAAGGCGATGCGCACGCTGCTGGGAACCAGAAGCCCGCTGGCTGCGATGTTCGCCTGGAACTCGAACAACAACTATCGGAACGTGGCCCTGGGCACGCCGTGAAACCGCCGACCTGGACAGGATTTACAGGATTCACAAGATTGCAACCTATCATCCTGTAAATGATGTTAATCCTGTCTGATGAAGCAATACGATTCCCCGGTACCAATCGCTTGACATTAGAACTTTTGTTCGTGCGATTGCTAGAAACCAGGTTTTTTCCGAAAAACCTGGTTTCTGGGATGAGGAGATGCCCACTGGTGGCGAAATCCTGCCTGTTGGGTCTTGACTCTCCCCCTACTGGAGGGTGTATAATGGAGCGTGAGAGCCCGGGACGTGGCCGATGCGGATGTCTGGGCTTTCACGCAGAAGGCCTTCAGTTCAAGTCGTGCACGGAGAGGATACATGTTCAAGATTGGTCAGTTCTCTAGGTTCAGCCGGGTGACGGTGAAGACACTGCGCTACTACGACAAGATCGGTCTGCTCAAGCCGGCAGAGATAGACCGCTTCACCGGTTACCGCTACTACTCGGCCAGCCAGTTGCCCCGCCTCAACCGCATCCTGGCGCTCAAGGACCTGGGGCTTTCGCTGGAGCAGATCGCTCAACTGATCGACGGCGACCTGTCGCCAGATCAGATCCGCGGTATGCTTCGGCTGAAGCAGGTCGAGATCCAGGGGCGGTTAGAGGAGGAACAGGCGCGGCTGGCGCGCGTCGAGTGGCGGCTGAGACAGATCGAACAGGAGGAAGCCATGTCTACCCAGGAAGTCGTGATCAAGAGCATCCCGGCCCAGGCGGTCGTCTCGGTCCGGGATACCGTTCCAGTCAGCGGCATCAGCCAGCTCTTCGACGAGGTCTTCGGCCACCTTTGCCGACACAGCATCGCCCCGGCCGGCCCTCCCTTCGCAATCTACTACGATGAGGAGTTCCGCGAGGGGAAGATGGACACCGAGATCGCCGCGCCGGTTGCCGGGGCGGTGCCCGCGGACGAGCGCGTGCAGGCGCGGGAGCTGCCGGCCGTCGAGCAGATGGCGTGCCTCATCCACGCGGGCGGCTATGAGACCGTGGGCGGGACGTACGGCCAGTTGATGGCCTGGGCCGAGGCCAACGGCTATCGCGTGGCCGGCCCGGTGCGGGAGGTGTACCTCCAGGGGCCGGAGTCCGGCCCCGATCCGTCGACCTACATCACGGAGATACAGTTCCCCGTGGAGAAGGCGTAAGCGGCGCACGTCTCAGGCTCCCGGCTGTCCGACCCGGCCGGGGGCCTGAGATTCGGGCGTTGATGCTTGGGCTTTGGGGTTTGGGATTTGCACCGCACATCCGCAGCATAGGCCATCTTGACGGAGAAAGGAGACAGCGATGGGAGCGAAGATCGCAGAACAGGTTGGCCCAATCCTTGGGGCCTACGACCCGGCCGAGCCGCAGGCCACGGCCGACGCGCTGCGCGAGCTCTGGCTTCAGCTCGAGCATAAGAGCATCGCGGGGATCAAGGCCGAGCAACGGGCCCAGCAGGAGACCGTCGGCATCTCAGTCTCGGAGCTCAGCGCCATCGGCAAGGAGATCGGCAAGCTGGCCCGCAAGCGGGTCGCCGATTTCGTCCCCCTGGTGCGCCTGTTGTGGGACGCGTACGGGCGGGAGGGGCGCGTCGTGGCCCTCGTGCCCCTGGGCAAGATGGAATTGGCCGATCCGGAGACGATCCTGCCCCTGGTGATGGCGCTGTGCCGCACCTGCATCACCTGGGAGGACGCCGACCGGCTGGCGATGAACGCGCTCGAACCCATCGTGCGCCGCGATCCGGAGACGTGGCTTCCGGCCGTGGAGCCCTGGCTGGCCGACGAGAACAAGTGGGTGCGGCGCGCCGGCGTCACCGTACTCGGCCGGCTGCCGATGAAGCAGCCCGGCTACACGGCGCGCTGCCTGGAGCTGATCGGGCGGCTGCTGCATGACGAGGAGACTGACGTCAAGCGGGCCGTCAGCTTCGCCATCCGCCTGGCCGCCCGGGGAGAGGTCGCGCCCGTGCGCGATTTCCTGGCCCAACACGTGCCGCCCGAGGATCCGGCGGCCACCTGGGTGTTGTGCGACGCTATACGTAGCATGGGCAAGAAGCTGCTGCCGGAGTTCGCGCCCCTGCTGCCCCGCTACGAGCAGTGGGCCGCCGACCCGTCCCTGAGCGCCCGGGATCGCCGCTCGGTCGAGAGCGCGGTCAAGACGCTGCGGAAGGGCCAGGAGTAACGGTCCCTTGGCAGGCCTGGAGAGGCATTCAACTCAGTGCCCGGCAAACCCATCTATGAGGCTATGGTAAGCGGGTTTGGGGCGATAGGCATCGTCGAAAACCAGCGCGGCACCTGTTCCTGGGAAAGCGTATGGAATCCAGGAATGACGGTCGGTAAATCCCCATAGCACCAGCGCCTTGCAGTTCTGGGCAGACAGGCACGCTTCGAGCGCAGCGCCGTAGATGCGAGCCTGCTTGGCGAGTTCATCCTCCGTGATAGGACGCTCAATCCTCACGTCCGTCTCCGTGATGTGAACCACCAAACCCAGGGCAGATAGGCGGTCCATGTTGGCAGACAGGCTGTCTACGTTGGCAGCAATATCCTGCGGCTCTGGGAACCAGTCCAGGCTCACATGCGTCTGCAAACCGACGCCGTGTATGGGCACATCGCGCTGCAGAAGATCTCGAACCAGTGCGTAGATCGCGTCGGACTTTGGCCCCAACACTTCGCCACCGTAGTCGTTGTAGAAGAGCAGCGCGTCTGGGTCTGCCTCGTGTGCCCAGCGGAAGGCCATGTCGATGTATTCAGGCCCAATGACTTGCCGCCATATCGTATCTCTCAGCGAACCGTCGTCGGCAACCGCCTCGTTCACCACGTCCCACGCCGCGACCCGTCCCCGGTAGCGCCCCACAACTGTCGTGATGTGTTCCCGCAGGATTTCGATCAATTCGTCGCGCGTCCAGTCCCTCTCCGTCAGCCAGGAAGGCAGTTGCTGGTGCCACACGAGAGTGTGGCCGCGCACTTGCATCGCGTGTTTCTCCGCGAAGTCAACCAGGGCATCCGCATGGTCAAAATCGTAGCGCTCTCTGCTCGGTCGCAGAGGTTCGAACTTCATCGCGTTCTCCGGAGTCAGCATGTTGAACTCGCGGGCAAGTGTCTCGGCGTATAGGGCCTCATCTTGCAGGGGTTCTGCTGAAACCGCAGCGCCAATCGCGATTTCGCGAGCTTGAGCCAGGTCACGCAAGGACGGGTTAGGCGTCGGTGTTGCCGCAGGGGTTGGTTTGAGCGTTGAGATTGTCGGCTTCGTTGTTGACGTCGCTGTGGAGGTCGCCGCAGGCTCTTGAGTGGCCCCGGCGGTGGGAGTTGGCGTTTGCGTGGACCTGTGTGCTGATCGTGTGGTTGCCGATGGTGTGGCCGGGGTGGCACACGCGCTCAAGAGAAGAGTCACAAGCAAGACAATGCCAAGACAGCGACGGTTCACGGCTGTGCCTCCTTTGAGTCACGCCTTTCTGGCCCACCAACACAGTTGAGGGAGAGTACCCGACTTTGCATCATGTTGATGAAGTGAGTCTCGTTCGCTGCCGCCTACCGGATCTCGCCCTGGCGGGCTCTGGGAGGATGGTGCATTTGGCTGCACATCGGCGGTGCATTTCCGGTGAACATGAGTGGCGCATTCTTGGTGAACATAGGTGGTGGAGTCTCTGTGAACATCAATGGTGCATTTACGTCCGGCTCTTGACATGGCTCGTGTGCGTCGAGAAAGAAAAGAATACCGAGTGGGCTTAGCCGAGTTGGAGTTCGTGGACCCGGATTCGGCCGGCGCGGAGTGGCTGGAGGCGTACAGGTACTGGTTGAGCCTGGGGTAGATACCAGCCTTCTGCCGGAAGCTTTTCATCCGAGAAGTATTGAGGACAATCACCCTGCGCAGTGAGAGGGGGGGAGCCAATGCCCCGGCCGCTGCAGCTTTCGCTCGACTCTCCCGACTTCACCTATGGCCCCAACTGCGATTGAGCCGTCGGCCGGTCGAAGAATGCAGCAGGCATCTCGTCGTAGGTTCGACCGTGCAACCGACGCCCGGCGCGCTTTTTCCTCACGCCGCCCCATTGCTTGAAGAAAAACGGCACGTCGGCAACGCGGCATTGACGCATAATGGATTCCACCCACTCAGGGCGCATAGGTCGCGCTCCGGGACCTGATTCACCACCCACGATCACCCACTGGATGCCGTCCAGCGGCAGGTTGTCCAATGGTTCGAGAAGGGGTTCGCAGGACAAGAAACGAATGGCCGCGGGCACGGCGCGTAGGTCGTGGATGCGGTAGACGACGCTGGCATCTTCTATAGTCACACCAATCCACACATTTGACGGCCAGGGCATGCGACACGCCAACTCGCGTAATCGGCGGCTTCGCTTCGTCAGCACCTGGAAATTGTGCTGCGGGCAGCGCACCATCGTCTCAAACACGCGCTGAATAAAGTCCAGCGGCACGTCCTCGTGAAACAGATCGCTCATTGAGTTCACAAAGACCAGGCGCGGTCGCTTCCACCTGAGCGGCAGTTCAATCAGATCCTCGTGCAGGGTCAATTGGAATGCATTGCGATAGCGCTCGACGCCCATTGCCTGCAGGCGCTTGGCCATGCGCTCGGCGTAGCAGTGCTGGCAACCCGCGCTAACCTTGGTGCACCCCGTGACGGGGTTCCACGTCATTTCAGTCCACTCGATCTTGCTCTCGGCAGCCATCGTCACCTACTCAATATATGCTGGGCGATCTTGACAGCGGTTGGTGCTCCTTTTGGATTTCCAGCGGCAAAACACAGCAGGTACAGGGGCACGTTCTTGGAGTTGCAGAGCGGCAGCGGGTTGTCGGCCACTGCAGTGAACACGGTTTTTAGACGCTCTACGAAGAACTTGCCGATCTGGTCAAAGTTCGCCTGTTTGCTGTGCAGGTCTTGTTCGCCGAATAACGTCATTACTGTCTGCTGCGGATAGAAGGCACTCCGCCAGCTATCCGTTCCCAGAGCGCGAGTCAATGCCTGCGCCCATTCATCGGGCGGCGGTGAGGCCTTGGTCAGCAGCCGGTTGACTGCCACTCCCAGCGGAAACAATATCCACAAATCTATGGCTTGAGTCTTGGCAATCGCTTCGAGCAGAGGCCATTCCACCTGCATGCCATAGGGGTCGAGGAACACCACGGCGCGGTTGAACCGCCAGTCGGTATCCGCACACCACTGCATAAGGAAATCATTCGCGTCGGCCACCTCGATCTGTATCCTGCTGGCCTTGGCGGGGAAGTCAGCCTTGATCTGTTCCAGTTCCCTGGCGCGCTCCAGATCTTGTTCGATAAACAGATAATGCTTGAAGGGCGGCTCGACCTCCAGCGCTATCCGGGCGCTGCCTTTCAGGAAGGCCTCGGTCTCCGGTTCCGCCAGTTCGGGTATAAGCTGGCTCTGGGCACGTGGACGCCGGCGCTTGGAACGGTAGCCTGTGCCAGCAAAGGCATCTACATAGAACCAAGTCAGTTTCTGCGCACGTGGGTTGCTATTGAAGATGGTTGTGTAGGCTGAGAGGTACTTGCGCACCCGCTCCAGTTTTTCCGCCGTCCAGTCACCGCCAAACTCATGGTGGGGCATCACTTCCTCCCGCTGTCTCGTCCGGGAAATCTGGTCGAACAAAGCGCCCTAGAACACATATTCTACACCCTGGTTGGCAAAATGCAAATCGTCGCGCCGGTCATTCTCGACCGGGAGACTAGCCCGTATCAAGCAAGTCTTTCTGAGCCAACGCCTGTAGAGGTGCAGGTACATCTCCCACACAGGTCAGGATCAACCGCTGACCGCGACGGGTGAAAGCCATGTACGGCTTGCGCGTGTTTTCGCGGACCAGTTTCGCCCGTTCATTCTCACCCAGGAGTAAACTACCCTCTTGCTCAAACATCTCGTGGATCCCGGCCACAAATACGATGGGGCTCTCTAGGCCAGTGCTGGCGTTGATCGTGGTGACGCGGATGAAGTCCCCAGGGGGCGTGTCCTTGGGATCCTTCGTTGTGTTGCGCCCAAGGCGCTGGTTCAGCGCCTCCTGCAGTGCCTCGACCCCTTGCCAGGAGGCGAATAATACCAGTATGTGGCGCAAGGACATTCCTTGCTCGACCACCCGCGCGATCTCGTTCACGATACGCGCCCTCTCGTCCTGGGGACTGTCAAATCGCAAGAGCCGTGGCGGCTTACCCTTCTGTGTCCCTTCAAGTTCCGGCGACACGAGCTCCTCGTCGTCATTCGGCAGCCGCTGGCGGTAGAAGCTCAAAGCGCAGGCCAGAATCGCTTGTGTCGTACGGTAGCTCTGACGCAGTCGATGCGTGTGGCCGCGCACCTCCAGCCCGGCGATGGACCTCCACGACTCACCCTGGCGCAAGAAGCCCTGCGTCGGATCGGCGGCGACGAAGAGATAGCCGGTCTCGGGCCGAACCAGATGCCGCACGATGTCGAACCAGATGGGGGCAAAGAACTGCACCTCATCGACCATGACAACGTCGTATTGGGGCGGCTTGACCTTTCCTTCCTCGATCCAGTGCCACATGCGACGGGGAACATCCCCCCAATCCATCGTATCTTCCTCGGCAAGACGCTTCTGATAGACCAGCATCGCGTTGAAAACCTGCTCGCGCCGGTTCTGGGTCAAGCGGAAGCCCCTCCCCTTGCGGTCCGCCTCCAGATAGCCCCCTCGCCGAGTGACGCCGTGACTATTCGAACTTTGGCAAAAGGGAGGAATAGGCGCCGTGGCTTATAGCCTTACCCGCCTGCCTGTCCTATGGGAGCAGAAGGGATAAGTCTGCCCCACCGCAGTTCCAATGATTGCCACACCAGGCCAGCAGCCGGCTGACGTTGACTGCCGATTTCCGTCGCTTGTAGCCGCGCATAGTGCGATAGCGTTCCTTGATCCACCATCCAATGGTGCGTTCGCTGCTGTTGTTGGTCCCATCCAACATCTCACCGTTAGCGCCTTGCCAGGTACGATATTTCGTCAAGCGCGGCTACAGGTTCCAGCGGTCCAAGAAAAGCAATCGCAAGCGATAGGCCGTGGTGACCCCCCCCGCGCCCGGAGGGGAGGCTGCAAGGTAGCGGTAATGCATAGTCTGCAATTCGTCCACGTCCTGTGGCTTCCGCCTGATGATCAGTTCGCCCAACCGCCTCAGGTCGACTTGGGCTTGCTCTGGGGTAACTCCAATGGCAGCCAGGGACCCATCCGCTTCCGTCTCCACAGCCGACTGCAGATTCTCAATCAGGCTCTCTGTGTTGCGTTTGACGTGGCTCTTGCAGACTTGGTGGTCTCGTCCCACGTTGTCAGCCACCATCTTGAATGCATCGGCATCGTCCGTCACCAGAATCTCGGCGCCTACTGCCTCCGCGATGGGTGCCATCCATTCCTCAAGCGTGGCTGCATCCTCTCCCGACAATCCATCCACTGTCAGTACCAGGCCCGTCGTGTCATCCACCGTCACTCCCAAGGGGTACCACTCCCCTTTCACTTTCACCAACGTCACATCTCCTCCCAACGCTGGCGTGCGCACACGCTCGAAGACCTGGTCACGCTTCATACCCGGCACACGTTCCGTAGCCTTCTGGACCGTATCATACACGCGGCTCTTGCACATGTAGACTCCCAGCGCATCCAATGCTAGAGACACTGCTCCATAGCTCAGCCCCAACAGATACAGCAAGATGCTCAGTCCCTTCACCCGCTGCGATATGTGATCCTGACTGACCCCCTTGGGATAGACGCGATGGGTGCGAAAACAGCGCAGACACTGATAGCGGTGAGCCTCTACTTGTGGATACTTGGTATCGCGCAGCGGCTTCTCAACTGCCTGAATGAACTGGAAGTGAGTGCCATCGCAACCCTCATACGGGCACTCAGACGGCGGCTTGATCTCATCGGGCTCCACGCGTGGCAGTATCAGGTGCAGCCTCATTTCTTGTTTGCCCCCCGGCTTGGTCTGGCACTAATCCTACATCAATTCTACCAGTTGTCGAACAGTCACAAAATATTGTGTGGGGCTTGCCTGTGTACCTACCAGAAGAATAGCGCGCCATCAGAATGTTGCGTTTGTAAGGATAGGGGAGACCGTCGTCACAGCCTGTCTCACAGCAAGCGCCATCCTGACAAGATCAAATGTGCTAAATATGACATATTATGACAAGTATAGGTGATACAATAGACCAGGAGTGAAGAGGCAAGCCAGCATCAGGAGGCAACATGCCGCAGCAAGCAGAGATCGTACACAAGCGGATCGACGATACGCTCATCGCCAGCATCCGCTTCATTGGGGAGCATCAGGAGGCGGGGAAGCACTTCGAGACCTTGTACGCACAGTGCGAGGACGTGATCGCGGGACCGGGCTTCGCGCTCTACCGCTATGGCACCAGCCACGAGCCGGGTGCCGACATCGAGGTCGGTTTCCCGGTAGCACGGCCCGTGGAGACCGGCGACGTCAAGAGCAGGACCCTGGCGGGTTTTGACGCGCTGACTATCGTGCACCGGGGGCCTTACGACACGCTGGGCGAGAGCTACCGGAAGCTGTGGCAGTTCGTGGCGGCGCAGGGGCTGCCGGGCGGCATGTACGAGCGCGAGGTCTACCTCGTGAGGGGCCAGACGCCCGAGGAGAACGTGACCGAGATCCAGGTGCCGCTGCACCGTTGGAACGAGCTGCTGGCCGAAGGCGTCGAGCGCGTGCTGGGCGCGGCGGCCCGGGACGAAGTGATGCAGGGCGTCGAGGCGATCACGCCCACCTGCGGCCCCGACCGGCGGGCGGCCTGGCTCCAGGCCGCGATCGGTCGCCTGGAGGCCCTGGCTGACGACGATCAGCGCTTCGAGATCCTGTCCCGCTGCGCGCACGTCTTCCCCCAGGAGCGGATCGCCCACCTGCGCGCGATCTACAGGCGCAACCACGACGTCGCCGAGGTCCTGGCAGAGATGGCCAAGGACCCGGGCTGGTTCGCCAACCCGGTGCGGGAGGGCGACGTGATCTACGTCAAGAAGAAGCCCTTCGATCACGAGCGCTACGAAGCGGCGACGACCGAGGCCGAGAAGCGCCGGGCCTTCTGCCACTGTAGCATGATCCGTGGACACCTCGACGCGTTTTCGACGATGTTCTGTTACTGCGGCACCGGCTGGTACCGGCAACTGTGGGAGGATGTCCTGGAACGGCCCGTGCGGGTCGATCTGGTCCGCTCGTTGCTCAAGGGTGACGACCTGTGCGAAGTCGCCATTCACCTGCCGGAAGACGCGTGATGGCCTGAAAGCCCGGAGCAATCGGACTCATACTGAACAGACAGGATTAACAGGATGTACAGGATAGTTATAGGTCGGAATCTTGTGAATCCTGTAAATCCTGTCCAGGGACGGCTTCTGCTTGCCGTCTTCGTAGCAGAAGATATGCAATTGCCCCAGCGGGTGGCTGAACCCAGGTTGCACGGGCGGGCGAAGTGGGGTAGAATCCAGACCCTAAAGGTTTTCTGAAACCTTTAGGGTCTGAAGGAGTGGGGTCTGACGAGTGGGGAGCACATGCGACGCTGTGACTGGGCCACAACCGATCTGTCTATCGCCTACCACGACGAGGAGTGGGGCGTGCCCCTGCACGACGATCGGGCCTTGTTCGAGTTCCTGGTCCTCGAAGGGGCGCAGGCTGGCCTGAGCTGGGAGACCATCCTGAAGAAACGGGACAACTACCGCGTGGCCTTCGACCATTTCGACCCCGCCGTCGTCGCGGCGTACGACCAACGCAAGGTCGACGAGCTGCTGGCCAACCCGGGCATCGTTCGTAACAAGCGCAAGATCGCGTCTGCCATTCGGAATGCCAGCGCCTTCCTGGCCGTGCAGGAGGAGTTCGGCAGCTTCGACGCCTACGTGTGGCGCTTCGTCGGTGGCGCGCCCCGGAAGAACGCCTGGCGCACCCTGGACGAGATCCCCACCCAGACGCCTGAATCCGTCGCCCTGAGCAAGGACCTGTTGCAGCGCGGCTTCAGCTTCGTCGGGCCGACGATCTGCTATGCCTTTATGCAGGCGGTTGGCATGGTCAACGACCACGTGTTGTATTGCTTCCGCTACGACCAGGTTATGCGGTCTAGACCCTAAAGGTTTCAGAAAACCTTTAGGGTCTGAAGGAGTTGGGTGATTTCGTCTGTAGGGGCAGGTCTCGACGGATTGGAATAATCCGCGCCTGTCTGGCCTGAATGGACCTGAATGCGAATGGACGCCCTCGAGAAGCTCAAACTGCTGGGACCGCCGACCTGCTTCGAGCCCGCCGAGGAGGTGGGCGTGAGCCAGGCGCACGCCTGCCAGGATGACGACCTGTCCGGCGCGATCCACAACGCGGTCATGCCCGGCGGGAAGCGCATCGCGCTGCTCAAGACGATGGTCACCTCGGCCTGCGAGCGGGACTGCACCTACTGCGCGTTCCGCCAGGGGCGCGATTTCCGGCGCGCCACGTTCACGCCCGACGAGCTGGCCGACCTCTTCATGCGGCTGTATCGAAGAGGCGTGGCCGAGGGCGTGTTCCTCAGCTCCGGCGTGGCCGGTGGGGGCGCGCGCACCCAGGACCGCATCATCGCCACGGCCGAGATCCTGCGTCGCCGCCGCGGCTTCCAGGGCTACATCCACCTCAAGATCATGCCGGGCGCGGAGCGGGATCAGATCGCGGCGGCCATGGGCCTGGCCGACCGGGTCTCGGTCAACCTGGAGGCGCCCAACAGCGCGCGCCTGGCCCGCCTGGCTCCGCGCAAGGTCTTCGACGAGGAGCTCTTGCAGCGGCTGCGCTGGATCGAGGCGATACGGCGCGAGGTGCCGGGGCACTGGCCCAGCTCGACCACCCAGTTCGTCGTCGGCGCGGTGGACGAGACGGACGTGGAGCTGCTGACCACGACCGAGTTCCTGCACCGCAGCGCCGGGCTGGCGCGCGCCTACTTCAGCAGCTTCTCGCCGGTGCGTGATACGCCGCTGGAGAACCACCCGCCCTCGTCCGCCGTGCGCGAGCACCGCCTCTACCAGTCCTCGTTCCTCCTGCGCGACTACGGCTTCACCGTCGAGGATCTGCCCTTCGGCGCGGAGGGCAACCTGCCGCTGGAGTGCGACCCCAAGCTGGCCTGGGCGCGTCAGCACCTGGCCCAGGCCCCGGTCGAGCTCAACACCGCCGGGCGGCGCGACCTTCTGCGCGTGCCGGGCATCGGCCCCAAGGGGGCCGAGCGTATCCTGCGCGAGCGCCGGCGCGGGCGGCTGCGCGATCTGAGCGACCTGCGCAAGATCGGCGTCGCCCCCGGCCGGGCGACCCCCTTCATCCTCCTGGACGGCCGCCGTCCCCCGCGCCAGTTGACGCTCTGGCCGACCTGAGCGCGCTCTGGCCCACTGATCGGCCTGCCCCCACGCAATACGCAACACGCAATACGTGACACGCCCCACGCCCCACTATGACGGCCATCACCTGTAAGCGATGCCAGGTGTCACTTGCCAAAATCCCATTCCGGTGTATAATTTGATAATGCGAATCATTCTCAATAAGTAGGGGCAGGTCTTGTGCCTGCCCCCTGTAAGGCGGGGGGATGGAAAATGAGTGAGTCGAAAGAGCACCTGCGAGACGTGTTCCGGGAGGCAGGCCTGCGCCTGACTCACCAGCGCTCTCTGATCCTGGACGTGCTGGACGAGAGCGATGAACACCTCGACGCAGAAGCCGTCTACGAGCGCGCCAGGCAGCACGACCCGGAGATCAGCCTGGCGACGGTCTATCGTACACTGGCCATCCTGAAGGACATGGCGCTGGTGGAGGAGCACCGCCTGGGTGAGGAGCATAGTCACTACGAGCGGGTACGGGACAAGCCGCATTATCATTTCATCTGCCTGGGCTGTGGCAAGGTGATCGAGTTCGGCACCCCCCTGGTGGCGCAGATCAATCAGAAACTGTGCAAGCAGAGCGGGGTACGGGTGGTCAGTACACATCTGTACATGACCGGTTACTGTGCCCAATGTCAAGCCAAACGTAGTGGCCAATACAATGCAGGAGGACAGAGTAGCAATGACAAATCGGTCCAGAATTCGCCGGTCGCCGCCACCGCCCGGGCCTGATGGGACGGACGTTGTACCATTGAGTGCCCTTCATCCCGGAGAGCGGGGTGTGGTGGTTCAACTGGCTGGTGGCCGAGGACTGTTGTGCCGCATGGCCTCCCTGGGATTCACGCCCGGGGCGGAGGTCGTCGTGGCGCAGAACTTCGGACGGGGGCCTCTCATCGCGGTGGTGCGTAACGCGCGCATTGCCCTGGGGCGCGGTGAAGCGGGACGCCTGTACGTGCGCAGGAGGTCACGATGAACATCCTGGAGGCCGTAGCGGATAGACTGCATCCGGCGGATAGACTGCATCCGGCGGATAGACTGCATCCGGAGGAAACCACCTCCGCCGAGACGTACGCGTCAGGGACGGAGCGGCGGAGTGATGGATCAGAGGCTCGTGAGGCGTCGAAGACCATCCTCGTGGCGCTGGCCGGGCAGCCCAACGTGGGCAAGTCCACTGTGTTCAACGTGCTCACCGGCCTGAATCAGCACGTGGGGAACTGGCCGGGCAAGACGGTCGAGCGAAAGGAAGGCACGTTCGCGCACAACGGGACGACCTACCGGCTGGTCGATCTGCCTGGCACCTACAGCCTGACCGCCAACTCCGCCGAGGAGGTCATCGCCCGCGAGTTCATCATCCGCGAGCAGCCGGACGTCGTCGTGGCATTGGTAGACGCGGCGATCCTGGAGCGGAGCCTTTACCTGGTGGCGGAGCTGATCCCCCTGCCCGCGCCGGTGGTCATAGGCTTGAACATGATGGACGTGGCGCGGCAGGAGGGGATGCAGATCGAGCCCGAGGTGCTTGAGGCGGCGATGGGCGTGCCGGTGGTGCCGATGGTCGCCGCCAAGAACGTGGGCGTCCGGGAGCTCCTAGAGACGGTGGACCGGGTGGCCAACGCGGAGGTCATCCCTGAGCCCAAATCCCCTCAGATTCGGGCGGACCATCGAGCGGTGCTGGACCAGGTCGAGAAGGTGATTGCAGGGTGTGTGCCAGCCCCCTATCCTCAGGAATGGGTGGCGCTGAAGCTGTTGGAGGGGGACCGCGAGATCACGCGCATGATGCAGGAATGCCTGCTGGATGAGCAATGGGACAGGGTCCACGACATCCTGCGCGCACACGACGACGCGCTGGTGGCCGTGGCCAGCGGCAGGTACGAGTGGATCGGGCGCATGGTGCGCGCCGCCGTGACCCGGC
>CAZYSK010000097.1:0-20001 GCA_964649415.1 uncultured Anaerolineales bacterium | reverse complement strand
GGCCATACCAATACCCTGGAAGGATCTTTGCCCGACTCATGCGCTTTTCTCCCGGTGGGTGAAGCCGAGCGGGATCAATGAGAGCGACGCAAAGTATTTCGACATCCTGCTTCCCTCCACTCTGATGTGAGGGGATTATACCAGAATGCGAGGTTATTGTTGAACGACCGCCTAGATACTGTCTACTCATCTAGAGACGCGAAACGCGCGCTTCTTTGATTGCTTTGATTGGATTATTCAACCGGCACATAACGGGAGAGACTATCCTCCGTGCCGATCCACACCGCGCCATCCGGGCTCACGGCGACGGCCTGAACGTCATTGTCCGCCAACCCGTCCTTCTCGGTGAAGGTGGTCCAGTTCTCCCCATCGAAGCGGGAGACGCCGCCGCCATAGGTTCCGAACCAAAGCGCGCCCTCGGGACTCACCGTGATGGCGTAGACGATATTCGACGCCAGGCCCTCTGCGGTGGTGTAGGTGGTCCAGGTTTCTCCATCGAAGCGGGAGACGCCGCCCCCCAGAGTGCCAAACCACAACGCCTCGTCCAGGCCGACAGCCGCAGACCGAACATTGTCGTTCGCCAGGCCATCTCTGGTGGTGTAGGTGGTCCAGCTTTCTCCATCGAAGCGCGAGACGCCGCCGCCTTCAGTACCGAACCACACCGCTCCGTCCGGGGCTTCCACGACGGCGTAGACGTTATCATTTGCCAGGCCGTCTTCGGTGGTGTAGATGGTCCAGTCCTGCCCATCGAAGCGCGCGACGCCGCGCTTGGTCGCGAGCCACACCGTGTCATCCGAGCCTACGGCGATGGAACGGATTTCGTTGTGGGGAAGGCCTTCTTCCTTCTTGTAAGTGGTCCAGTTTTCCCCATCGAAGCGCGCGACGCCGGCGCCAAAGGTCCCAAACCACATCACGCCGTCCGGCGCGGCGGCGATGGACAAGACCATGCGGTAGGGGAGGCCGTCGTCCATGGTGTAGCGGGTCAGATTCTCCCCACTTTGTCCTGGGCCTGTCGAAGGATCGAAACGCGAAACGCCGGCGGTGTTGTCTTCGTCCCGCAGGCCGACCCACAACGCGCCGTCCGGCCCCACAACGAGAGCAGCAACTATATTGCCTCCCAGGCCGTTGTCCGCGTTGTAGGCTGTCCAGCCGCCAGAGGAAGGCGTGGGTGCTAGAGTTGGCGCAGGAGTCGGGGTGGAAGATGGGGCGCATGCCAGTGCAAACACCGGCAATGCCAGCAGCATTGTGACCCAAACGCATACTTGCTTGAAATGCATTTGCTCGACTCCTTTCTTGAACTGTTTCGCAGCGCAGACGCTGGACTAATCCCTCACCCCTATCGCCAGCACATCGGAGTTGAAACGGTGCATCTTGATGGTTGATGAATCCTTGCTAACCTCGATGTCCGGTTTGGCCATGTCTCTATCCGTAAGATTCACAAGCGTCCAATCGTAGTCACTCAAATCTAGCCCCACCTCAACCTCAACAGCACACGGAATATAGATTAGCACTTTGTCCAGGTCGGCCGAGGTGGACATCCTTATCTCATCTGTCTTATTCGAGATACCGGAATGGGGCTCGATGTCAAACAGGTTGTAAGTCTCAAATATCCACTTGGCAAACGACGCATCCCAGGCGCCCCTGAATCTAAGCGCGGTTTTCCAGGGATAGGGTTGGCCAAAATACTCTGCTCCCTCCCATGGTCTCTCCCCCGGCAGCCAATGCTCCCACCACGGCCCATTCGTGGTGTGCCAGGGCCATATGCCAAAGGCTCCGTAGCCAACGCCGGCCTTGGCCCCCGACAAGAGACTGGACCAAATCGCTTTCCTCACATCGAAGGCGCTAAACCTGGCCTGTTCGATCTCGCCCCAATCCAGCAAACCATGCAACCCCTCGAAGCATGGCTCGCCGTTGACGATGGGTCTCTTGACCGGCAGATGATAGAAATCTTGAGCAAATTGATAGGCGAAGTGCTGCAAATGCCTCTTGTGGCCTGACTGGTAGGTGTAGAAATCGATTCTTGATTGCACGATCTCGTCCGGCAAGTAGGAAGAATCACCCCAGATGTGCATGGTGGTCAAAGCATCAGGACAGATTGACTTGATCGTGTCGAGGGCTATCAAATAGGCCTGGCTTGTTTCTTCAGATTCAAAGTTGGTATCTCCGCTGACCAGATAGATAGGCTCAAATTCAGCGAAGGCCTTGGCCACATACTCGGCGTACCGCTGAACCGCGTCTAGCGGCATAATATGATCAGGCTTGTACTGCCTAGACATCCACGTGTCTTTGACCTTATCCGACCAAAGCACTGCCAAGGCAGGAATGAACCCCTTTTGGACGGCTATTGCCAGTATCTTCCTGGCTCTTTCGAAGTATTCCTCGTCCATGGTATAGTAATCGGGATTCCCCTGGGCATCAAACCGGAAGGCAGCCGGGCAATTGCCAAAAATGCTCCGGTTCTGCATCCAGATTTGCAGCACGTTGAACCCCTGCGTTTTCCTGTATTCCAGATATTCCTCCCATTCCGCAAAAGAGATCTTGGCGAGGGCCGGCCAGACGGCATCGGCCAGGTAGAAAAATCTCTTGCCCTCACGCTCGAAGCAATCGCTGGTTTTGGAAACGGTTAGATTGGCCATAGTATGTTTCGTACTATCGTCGCAGTGACACGACCGATAGTACATATTCTCCTTTCTCTCATTGTGACGTCGCGATTTGTTGTCGATGAGGCAGAGCCTCTGAATACGGTGGATTGGGGCCGCTCCACCCACCGCTCATGCCGCTGAAAGCTGTTAGCCCTTGACGGCCCCGGCCATTACCCCACTGACGAACCACCGCCGGAAGACCACATAGACGATCACTAGCGGTAGGACAGAGACAAATACCCCAGTGTAAACCACCTGGAAGTTGGTGGTGTACTGCCCCGTGTACTGCTGGATAAATGGCAGCAAGGTGGTGTTGGCCACATCCAGATAGATGTAAGGCTGGAGGAATTGATTCCAAATGGTGGGGAGCATGGTGACCGTCACGGCCGCGACGGGAACCTTCAGGAGCGGTAGCAGGATGTGGCGGAGATACTGCCAGCGGCTGGCTCCGTCGATCATAGCCGACTCTTCCAGGTCCGGGGGGATGGTGGCTATGGTGGAGGTATAGATCATCGTGGTCAGCGCTCCACCCTGGATGTTCAGCAGGACAACCGACAGAATCTGGGCCGCATAGCGCGTGGGCCCGGCCACGTCCGAGTGAGGTAAGAGTCTCACCAACCGCTGCACAATCATGAATTGAGGCAGGATGATGAGCATGGGCGGGATGACCATCTGTAGAAGGTAAAGACCATAGATGAACATTTGATCCTTGCGCCGCAACCCCGCCAGGCCGTACCCGGTGAGAATGGAAAGAGCATTTAGACCCACCAGGCTGGCGATGGTGATCAACAATGTTCTAAACACAGGCCCCCAGAGTTCTCCTCGTGAAAAAAGCGTTATCCAACCGCTATACGTCGAAAACCCGGCAAAGTACCTCTGCATCTTTTCCATGGGAATGCTGTACTCTTGGGAAATCTGCTCCAGCGTGGTGCGGGCCGGGATATAGTCGGTGACCGGTATGCCCAGATCCTCCTTAAACTCCCCGATATCCAGATTGTAATAGACGGCCAGATTTCCTAACTGCGCGTCCATACTGATCTCTTCCGCCGGCGGAATCCAGAGATGCAAATCCGTGGATTCCTTGGTGGCGATGAAGGTTCTCACAAAGAGCACGTAAAAAGGGAAGAGCGTGATCACAGTATAGAGAAGCAGAAAGAGGGCCACAGCCAAATCGAGGAACCTCTTCTGTTGCGAGACAGTGAGACGCAATCGCCCTTTCCCCGGGCGAAACGTTGATTCCATCATGGTTTCTCCGTCCTAATATTGCAGGCGCTTCTGTAGACGTTGCAGCAGAACACCCAGAATGACCAGAGGGATGCCCACCTCCATGGCCAACGTCATCCCCAAGGCCAGGCGTCCTTGCGAAAAACCGTATCTAAAGAAGAGGATAGAGAGAAAGAGTGCCTGTTGGTTCCCATACATGGCCCCCATCGCTACCAGCTCGTCAAAAATGCCAAAAGAGCCGATGAGGCAGAAGATGGTGGCGATGATGAAGGAGGGCACCATCTGCGGGAAATAGACCTTGATGAGCCTCTGCCAGTAGGAAGCGCCATCCATGATGGATGCTTCAATAGTCTCCGTAGGAATACTCACGAGGCCGGATAAGAAAATCGCCAGGTTAAATCCCGCATATCTCCAACCGACGAGAATGGGCAGGAGGACAGTGGTGCCTGTGGGCAGCTTGAGGTCAATGGGATTTTGAATCCAACCCAGTTCCAACAGAAGCAGGTTCACGGTGCCCGTCGATCGGGAAAAAAGCATGGTTGCTATAAAACCTGTGGCCAGCCCGGAAAGCATCATGGGTAGATAGATGATGGTGAAAAACCCACCCCGGAATCCTACCTGGTACATCAAGAGCGCCAGCGTCAATCCGAAGACGTAGACCATCACATAGTTCAGAACAGTGAATCTAACCGTCCTTTCCAGGGCAGGCCAGAAATCCTTGGCAGTGGTACTTCCCTCTACCAAGATCTGCTTAAAGTTAGCCAGCCCCACGTAATCCACGGTATTGTCGAAGAAAGTGAGCCTGTCGGTAAATAGGATGGGCACGGCCACGAAGAAGGGGATGATGGTGAAGACAAGATACAATATGAGTTGAGGTGACAGAAAAACATAGTCTCCCAATATGCGGCGCCACTTTCGCCTGCTCGGGTGTCTTCTTGTCCCCATCATGATGGTCCCCCCATAAATCTCTGATGATACCAAGCCGGATGGAGGCTGCCCGGAAGAGACACCTCTCCCGGGCAACCCACTTCAGCAGCCGACCGACACCTGGCTGCTCCGTTCACTTGCCCTAGATCATAGTTCGTAGCTTGCTTCGTAGTTGTCTTGCGCCCAATCCAAAACGTCCTGAACCGACATCTCTCCCGTCATCAGGCCCTGCATTGCGTTGGCCAGGCCAGTACCATCGCCATCATAGTCCCAGACCCCGGGCGATCCGCCAATGCGGTGAGCTTCGGCCGCGATCTCTCCCCATCGGCTCGCATCCACGTACTGTGCATCCTCCCACAAGCCACCGGGGGTGCCGATATCCTTCGCCACGCCCAGCCACTGAGGCCCCGTGATTTCGAGAGGCTCATCCAGCTCGTACAGGACATCGCGTCCGGCCACCTCGGCATACATCTTGACGGCAGGCGGGCTGAACATCCAGTAGAAGGCGGTCTTGATCTGCTCCCATTCGGGCAGCTCCTGCACGCCCTCCAGCAAACAGAAGCCATTGCGGGCGGTGACATCCAGCCGGCTCATGTACTGCATCCACGTCGCCTGTCCTTCTGCCGGCGGAGTGGCCGGGAAGCCTGACTGGTCCGCATCGGGATCAGCAGCCAGCAACTTGTCCCACACCCACGGGCCATGGAGCATCATGACCGACTTGTTGGCGATGAAGCTGGCCTCCATGTCACTTTCCCATTCCCGGGTCCAGCAGTTCTCGGGCAGCCATCCCTTCTCATAAGCCTCTTTGAGGAACTCAAAGGTGTACCGGAACGGCGAGTCTGCGTCATTGAACTTGGCTTCGCCCAACCAGCATTTGCGCTGATCCTCCACCTGACCGTCCGCGAAAGCCAGCGGAAGCGTAGACAGATAGTTGTAGCCCCAGACCCAGCCGTGCCAGCCCATGTCCCAGAAGTGGTCCACCTCGGGATTGTCCTTGACCCATGCCGTTCCCGCTTCGAGGAATGCCTTCAGGTCGTCCCAGGTCTTGACGTCATTACGGGGATCCAGGCCGGCCTCTTCCATCAGGTCCGAGCGATATTGCCAGGTGAAGAGGAATCCGGCGAAGACCTCCAGAGAGCGAGGGCCGGGCAGCTCGTATACATCGGTGAACGCATTCTTCACGTCATACGTCCAGCGATCCCACCACGGGAAGTCAGTTTTACCCAGGTCCATAAAGGTTTCATGGTTGTCCGCCGTAACTCCCGCGTCTGCGATAACCCAGGGTTGAACGATGGCCGGCATCTCTCCACCGGCGACCTTCGCCCGGAATGCGGCCACCGTATCCTCGTTCACCGCGAACAGCTTGACTTTGATACCTGGGTTCTCCGCTTCGAAAACGTCCCAGATCTGCCGCTCGGCATCAATGTACTCGGGCTGGCTGGCGATAACCTCCAGAGTCACCTCCTCTGCCGGAGGCGGCTCGGTTGGCGCCGCTTCTGGCTCCGATGCCGGGGGCGCTTCTGTTGGGGGACGACAACCCGCCAAAGCCGCGCCCGCAGCGGTCAGAGCGCTGATGCGCAAGAACTCCCGTCGGCTTAACTCTTTGCCGTTCATTTTCTACCTCCTTGACTTTCTGCACATGTCTTGTAGACTTATGCACTGTGTGGGGTTTTGCTCCACACAGGCTGTGGGTGCAGGTCTTCCTTCTATCCAGGCAAGGGCAGGAGTGATGATCTGTACCCATCTTTCCTTTGTCCGATTCTTCTGCCTCCATCACCTCCTTTCCCTGCTGTCCATCCAGTTCGAGAACATTGCTTTGAGTGACACAACGCCATTCCCCTGGCGTATTCAGCATAAAGCGAATGCGACAAACACCGTCATCATCGGGATAGAGACAGTGGACACAATGGGCAATCAATTTTGCTGTGACACTCGCGCATACGCTAAAGCGCGGCGGCTTCTGGTTGTTCCAGCCAAGGGTGTGAGTTTGCGCGTCCCCTAGGGGCGAAGATGATGCTATGAGAGCTCTATCGGGGGCATGATCGAGAATGCAGCCGGCAATAGGACAGCGATTGAAGCATGTACAACCCTCAAACTGGAATTCTTTGTTTTATTATCCGAATTGCCATACGCGGTTTGCCAGGCAGCTCAATCTCATGGCTTGGATCCACAGCAGTCGGAACACTGTAACTGTAGCTTGGAGGGCCGCTGAGCAGATTAACCTTTGCTGGTGAAATCGTCATCTCCCAGGGATCAATCAGGTCGATCTGATAATTGCCTTCCGGCAACCAGATTGGCAGGAATCTGGGTTGATAGTTTTCCAGGTAAACGAGTTGGTAATCGCCGATCCGGCCACCTGAAAACCTCTGGCAAAGATAGTCACCAAACATCGTCCCATCTTGAAACAAATGCCCTGACAAACCGCGCTGTGGTGATAGCCCACCCTCCGGTGCAGCCTCAATGATCTCACGCAGAAAACTGATTCGTTTCCAGCTTTCACCATGCAAAACGCCGCCCTTTGACCACCAAAGGATGTCTTCTGGGTGCACGTAAGTCTCGCCATGTCCCGCATACCCACCGTTGACGACCATGATCCAGAATCGGTGCACTTCCTCTTGTGCGCTGATCCCGCCCCAGGGATAGGTAATATCTCCCTCATATTCCAACTCATCGTTAACAATGGGCTTGCCGAAGGTCTCGCGCCATTCTACAACTTGCTTTATATTGAAGTGCTGGATACAGACATGGGTCACACCAGGTTTGGTGTGATCGTACATGTCTTCAGGATATCCATTATGGATCGAACGCAGGTGTTTATAGGGATCTTCCTGCTGCAAAATCTCGAAGAAGCGGTCCCAGCGTTCCATAGGTTTATCCATGAAATCATATTCATTGGCCAGTGACCACCAGACATGACGGAAAGCAGACAGGCGCGCAATCAGATACCGCAAATACCTGAAATCGCTTTCCTCGTCCATTGTTGCATATCCCCAGCGGTCATAGGGGTGCCAGACAATGATATCGGCTTCGATACCCAACTCCGCCAACTGGGCTAACCTTTGCTCAAAGTGGCGGAAGAACGTCGGATTAAAGCGGGTGAAATCGTTCTCGCCAGCTTCATTACGTTCAAAAGGATAGTAAACCGGCTCATTCTTGTTGAATGGGTAATCTTTCGGAAAAACGCACATGCGTATCTTGTTGAAGGGTGCACCTTTGAGGGTTTCCAGCGTTTGTTCCTCCAGGGAATCACCCTGATGTGTCCAGGCGTAGCAAGTTGTGCCGAAAGGATAGTAGGGTGTACCATCCGCGTAAGCAAAGTGATGTGTATTATGGACGGAAACTGGTCCGTGGACCCCCTCAAGCGCCTCGACACAGGTAAACTCGCCTTGCTGACCATCCAGTTCAGGCACGTTGCTGCGCGTTACGTAATTCCATACCCCGGGAACATCCGGCATAAAGCGGACCAGGTAAACCCCGTTACCGTCATAAAAACCACGTACCTCCACCTCGCGGTCTTGGTGGGCAAATTGTGCATAGATCGTCACATCAATAAAGGGATTGCCGCTTGCAGGGCCTTCTAGAACAAGTTCGAAAATCCCCCAGCGTTCGATATCATTTGTCTTGGGATTCAATGTTTCTAGCTCCTGGTTCGTATAATATGCTTAGAGTTTAGGAGAGAGCCAGGATAAATGGCAGTAGACATCTCTCCCATCAGGCATTCTTTTTGCAGGCGGTCTTTCGAGCATACACCTATCTGAACTATGAGGACAGCGATTATAGAATCGACAGCCTTCAAACTGGAATTCTTTGGCCTCGATGTCTGACAAAGCGATTTTCTTCTTCTCCCACTTTCGGCCAATGTCAGCGATGGAGTCGAGTAGCAATTGCGTGTAGGGGTGTCGGGGGTCAGCCAGAATTGTCCTGGCATCACCAAATTCAACGATGCAGCCCCGATACATCACCCCAATATAATCACTGATGTAATAGGCGGTAGCCAGGTCGTGGGTAATGTACAGGAAACTCCTCTGAAACTCTTCTTTTAACGACAGGAAGAGATTGATGACGTTCATTCGCATAGAAGCGTCAATCATACTGACCGGTTCATCGGCCACAATGATCTTGGGATCAGGTATCAAGGCGCGAGCAACGGAAACCCTTTGCAACTCACCGCCGGAGAACTGATTCGGGTACTTGCCACGAACGTCTCGATATTCAAGCCCCACCAATCTCAACGCTTCCGACACAGCATCAACGGCCTCTGTTTTGCTCAGATTGGCGACACGAACAGCCGTTCCAAGAAGGTAGGTGTCTACCGTGCGGTGACTGCTAAACGCCTCAAACGGGTTTTGAAAGATTGGCTGTACTGTGCTGAAGAATTCACGGTTCGACGGTTCTTCGCCTTTTCCTACAATCAGCCGATCATAAACGAGGGCGCTACCAGACGTCGGTTTGACCAGGCGAAGAAGCACCTTGGCCAGGGTGGTTTTTCCACTACCCGACTCGCCCACGATACTAATAATCACCGGTTCGTCGCTCTCAATTGTCAGATTAACATCGTCCAGCGCATTAATTCTGACTCTGTTGAATAAACTGCCTAGTCTATATACTTTGTTCAGATGACTGGTTTTCAGGATGGTATTCATGGTGTTTCGCTATCCCATCTATTGATGTGTATTTCCAGCGTAATGGCAAGCTGCAAAGTGTCCCGGCTTGTGCTCGATCAACTCGGGTTCCTGTGCCAGGCACAGTTCAGTCGCCAGGGGACAGCGTGGCGCAAAGCGGCAGCCGCGCAGTTCCTCCCACA
This sequence comes from uncultured Anaerolineales bacterium, assembly GCA_964649415.1. Taxonomy (GTDB): domain Bacteria; phylum Chloroflexota; class Anaerolineae; order B4-G1; family B4-G1; genus CAZYSK01. The sequence continues at coordinate 10,404 of CAZYSK010000097.1, read as the reverse complement.
GGCTGGGGGGCCTACCGGCGATCCCTTTGCGCATCCGGTCGTCGCCAATCGTGGGAAGGGATTCGATCAGCATCTTTGTATAGGGATGCAGCGGAGCCTGGAACGCTTCTTCTGAATCGCCAAACTCGACCGCCTTTGCCGCATACATGATGAGCATCTTGTGGGCGGTCTGGTAGTGCACCCCCATATCGTGAGAAACAATGATGATCGTATTGTTCATATGCGCTTGAATGTCCATCAACAGCAGCAGAATGCCCTTTTGGACGACCACATCCAGCGCGGTCGTGGGTTCATCCGCCAGAATGATGTCGGGCTTGAAGAAGGTCGCCATTGCCACCATGATTCGCTGTCTCATACCACCCGATAGCTGGTGTGGGTAGGCATCGATAGCCTCCGGCGGCAGGTCAAGACTCTTGACATATTCCCGGATTCCTTCAAGAACATTGGCCTTGCGTTGCTCTGCGTCCATGAAGTCGACAAACTGCTTGCGGATGCGGACGACCGGGTTTAGGGAACTCATCGAGCTTTGTGGAATATACGATATGTACTTGAACCAGTAATCCTTGATGTTGCTGGTCGTGACCCGTCTTCCGTTCTTGGTTTCGACTGTGTATTCCACGTCGTCGACTCCGTATTCCACACTACCCTGTCGAAGCGCAAGGGGATAAACCAGATCGCCATAGATGACTTTCAGCAAGGTCGATTTGCCGCAGCCGGATTCTCCCGCCACGCCAACGATTTTCCCACCTGGGATGGTAAGATCGACGCCGTCAACCGCGTCGACTTGCCCGCGAACAGTCGTATAGGTAGCGACTACATTGTTCAGCCGTATCATACGTCGTGGCCCCTCCTGGTTGCATACATCTGATTGTAGCCCGTCGATGTCAGGAATATCCCCAGAAACAGAATGATCGTCGCCACAACAGGAGCCACGACCCACATGTACTGGCCAATAAACAGGGCATTAAAGCTCAATGCCCAGAAGATGATTGAGCCGAGCGTGGGAATCTCAACTTTCGACAAGCCGATAACCGCCAGTGCTGCTTCTGTAGTGGTCACCCAGAGGATGGCGTCGATATAAGCAACGACCAGGAGGGGATATACATAGGGAAACACTTCTTTGAAAACGATTTCCAGCGTCGAAGCACCTGAGAATCTCGCCATGCTAATGAATTCCCGTTCTCGGATGGACAGCGCCATGGCTCGAACCGTCCGGGCACTCCAGGGCCAGCCAAAGAACACCAGGATAACGCCTACAATCAAGAAGGATGTATTTCCTCGCACGAGTGTGCTCAATACGATCAGGATCGGGAACGCGGGTATGGCGATAAATGTATCCATCAGAGCCGTAAGAACCCTATCAAGCCAGCCGCCAACATATCCTGCAAGCAGCCCCGTTATACCAGCCGTCAGGGTCGTGACACAACTCACCGAGACCCCAAGCAAAAGCGAATTACGGATAGCGATAACCAGGAACCAGAAAATACTCTGGCCCAGGCTGTTGGTCCCCAGCGGATGCTCAAGGCTGGGAGGCAAATTCTTGGGATATGACCCTTGCCTGCTGGGGTCGATCTCCATAAGGAACGGTAGGATAAGACTTCCTAAGGTGAAGATGGCGAGGATAACGAGACCAATCTTTAAGCGGATGTTCATTTTCATGACATTCACCTGAGGCGAATTCTTGGATCAAACAGCGGATATAGCAAATCAATCGCTAGCGCAGCCGTGGCCACGGCAACGATAGTGATGGTGATCGTGCCATAAAGCAAGTTGTAATCGCAGGTACCAGAGGCAGTGCGCATGAGCAAGCCCAAGCCCGGGTAGGAGAAGAGAATTTCAATGAGCACGGTACCACTGAAAATCGCACCGAGAGACAGCGAAAGCCGGGTAATTTGAGGCAGGATCGAGTTTCTGGCCACGTATCCAGTCATGATCTTCAGTGGCTGCGTCCCTTTCAGCCTGGCATAGGTCACATAGGCTTCTTCCTTATTCGCGAAGGAAACCGCTTTCATACTAAGGATGTTCCAGCCAAGTCGGGTCAGAGTATTGGCCAGCGCGGGCAGAAACGACATGTAGAGAATGACACGGATCTTTCTAAACGTCAATGGCCCCGGACGAATGGTCGTCGATAGGGGAAAGATGGGCCATACGTAAGCAAAAAGCATGATGAGAACGAGTGCCACAATGTAAGCAGGTATCGGATACAGGATGACCCCGAGAACCTCCAGCGCTGTTGCGACAGGGTGATCATGAAAGAAGCCAGCCAGTAAGCCAACCAGATTGCCGATAGCCCAGGAGATGACGACCGATATCCCCATTAATCCCACCGTCCATGGAAGTGCGTTGAGTATGAGTTCATTTACAGGCGTGGGAAAATTCGCGAGTGAAGGTCCAAAATCGAAATGCAGTACGACGTTCTCGAGGTAACCCACATATTGAGAAAAGAGACTGCCCTCAAGGCCATAAATCTGTTGCAGTGTCGCGCGAATTGCCTCCACCTCCTCAGGCGACATGGACTGTCCGGCCTGTGCCTCGAGTTGGACAATGTAGTTCTCAATTGGATCGCTGGGCAAAAGCCTGGGCAAGAAAAAGGTGATGGTCAGGCCAATGAACAGCACCACAAGATACGACCCAATCCTGCTAGTGAGATATTGTAACAATCTCATATCCGTCTCCGGTTTCAAGTAGTGGTTATTCTTAGACAAATCAGGGAGCAGACCTGTTTGGTCTGCTCCCTTGTGATGTGATGCCTACTTATTCCCTGTTGGTTCAACGTTGGCGACCATCTCCTTGGCCGAACTCCACCAGGAATATGGTACTGCGTAGTAGTTGTCTGCCTTGGGGAAGCCCGTCCAGTAGTATTCGTTGGTGGGGATGGTGGTCGGAATGTTCATCATATTGATGTAAGACATATCATTGATGAATTCCTTCAAGATCAGGCGGCCGTTTTCATAGAACTGCTCTGAAGTGGTTTCCAGTGATAGGGATTCTTCAACCAACGCGTATACAGTGGGGGTATCCCACTGATACCGGTTGCCGGCATTCCGTTCTTCGGAATCACCCGGTTTGATATGGCCGGGTTGAATCTCCCGCCAGGCGCCCAGCCAGTCTGGCGTGAAGATGCAGTTCATCCACTGGTACTGAACGTCACGCAGGTTATTCTGCCGTTGAGCCGTAGAATTCTCAGCGCTTTCGACCTGCTGGACGTTCACCTGGATACCCGCTGCGCGCCAACTGTCGGCCACCGCGAAGCCGGTCCGCTGCATGACCTTGTTCCAGTCACCGGGAATCATCAACTGCACAACCCACTCTTCGCCACTGGGCAACAGCCAGTTGCCGTCGGCATTCTTGGTAAAGCCGACCGACTCCAGCAGCTTAGCAGCTTCTTCGACATCGTACTTCCACCAGCCAACGCCGAAGTCGGTGGTGTCCGCGGGGAGTTCCGCCGGGTCCACGCCGGATTCCTCGAGCATAGCGGCCAAATCTGCCCCAAAGTTAGCGTCAAACGGTTTGTAACCGTCGTCCAGGGTGAATTCCTCCAGGAACGGGACCAGAGGTTCGACGTAGATGGGCCGCAGAATCTGGGTATCGGCTATCGGCAACGGGTTGACGATCATTTCACCGTTTACGGCGTTCATGCCGATTGTCTTCAGGTCCATCGACAGGGCCATCGCCCAGCGAACTTCCTCCAGGTCATAGGGGGACTTCTGCAGGTTGATCAACATGCCATAGACACAGGCATCATCCATGTTGTGGTACGGCAAAGTGGGCGCGAAGGTTGTGACGTGCTCGTTGAGATCCTGAACGGCTTTGATCGTGTCGGGGCTCATGAAGGTGTCGACGTCATAGGCATTCTGGACGAAGGACAGGGAGCGTACTTCCTCCGGACCATAGTCCTTGTAGAGCACGTATTTTGGCATATAGCCGTCTTGATCCAAGTCACCCCACGCCGAACGTTCCCAGTCTTCACGCAGCTCCCACAAATGCCAGAACCCGTTGGGGTCGAATTCCTTGACCACGTATGGCCCCAGGGTAACCGGATAGGTGTTCTTGTACTCGCAATGGTCAGGCTCCAGCGGCTCAAAAACGTGCTTGGGCAGCGGCACAAAGATCGATCCCCATGTGCGAACACCTATATTCTGTGGGAGGTCATAAGCCGGGTTATTCGTCTCGATTTCGAAGGTGTAGTCGTCGATTTTCTTCCAACTGTCTTCTTTGAAGTAAGTGATAACTGACCCTATGCGTGTAGCTCGGTCTTGACATTCGAAATTGGTCTTGAACGTATAGATCACGTCATCGGCCGTGAACTCGACACCGTCACTCCAGTAGATGCCCTCTTTGAGCTTGATTCTGAACTTGGTGTGTTCCTCGTTGAGCACTTCAGGCATCTCGGCAGCCAGTTCCCCGTAGGACTCGCCGGTTCCGGTATCCGTCTCGTAGAGCCAACCCCAAGCAAGCTCTCTGAACCCGCGCCAGCGCGCATAAGCCTGCATTGGATTGTGATTATCTGGGTCTGGAGTTTGCCGGTCGAACGTCTGGAATATCAGTGTCTCGTGTCGTGGCGTACCGACATCTGTCATCACGACTTCTTCTGCCATAGCCGCTTCAGCCCCGGCTTTGGCCGCTTCCGCCTCGGCCTCAGCCGCTTCGGCTGCAGCTTTGGCTTCCTCAGCAGCAGTCTGGGCGGCCGCGATTTCTTCATCGCTGGCATCGGCCGCAGCTTCGGCTTCTTCCAGGGCGGCCAAAGCTTCTTCCAGTTCAGCTTGGGCTGCTTCAGCTTCGGCCTGAGCCGCATCAAGCGCAGCGGTATCGACTGCAGGACCGCCACAAGCAGCAGAGATTAGCACTAAACCGATCAACAACACCAGCAGAAATGGTTTTTGCCTTTTCACTGTTCTTCTCCTTACGCATATGTGTGAGTATCGCAACTTGCCAAGTTCTTTGCAACAGGATCAGGTCATGGTCACCTCCATTTCTACGTCAGCCATAGTTCCATCTACCACTATGGATTGCATTCAAGTATACGTTTTCCTTCTCCTTCTTGAACCAGAAGTTCTTTGAGACGACACCTCATGTTCACAGTCATCCGATCTTGTATGGTTGTGGGTGCAGTTGGATGACCTCGGTCTCGGATTGCAGTAGGATTGGGCTCACGCCGGCTTGCTGAGTCTCTCCATCTCCGCGCCGGTCAGGAGAAAAGCTCCCACCCCCTTGTGATCGTTGGCCTTCACGGGTTCACCGATATAGTATTCATACGAGCCATCGCGCTGTTGCTCTCCGCCCAAACCTGCGACAGCGCAGATCCTCGTCAGGTTCACCTGCCCGTGTTCATCTACCTCAATCAGGTGCTCAATGATGCCAGCGTATCCTCTTTGGGCCGCCTCCAAGTACGTGGGGTCGAGGTAGCCCTTTCTGATCCCTTTTGCCATGGCATAGACGAACATGCAAGAGGCCGAGGCTTCGGTATAGTTCCCCTCGCAACTGCCTCGATCCAGTACCTGATACCACAGACCTGTGTCTGTGTCCTGAACGAGCACCAACGCATGGATCATTCTTTCAAAGATGGTCACGATCCTGTTTCTGGCCTGGTGTGATGGTGGCAGGAAATCCAAGACGTCCACAATCGCCATGGCGTACCAGCCCATGGCTCTCCCCCAGAAATGCGGTGAACAACCTGTCTGGGGATTGGCCCATTTTTGCATTTTGCTCTCGTCCCAAGCGTGATAGTACAAACCGGTCTTGTGATCGCGGGTATGCCGTGCGATCAGCAGGATTTGATGAGCCGCATCGTCAAATCCGCCGGGTTCATCAAAACGATCGGCGTACTGGGCGTAGAACGGGGAGGCCATATAGATGCCGTCAAGCCACATCTGGTAAGGATAGATCTTCTTGTGCCAAAAGCCTCCCTCACTCGTTCGGGGTTGTGACTTGAGTTGTGTCATCAGCAGGTGGAGGGCTTGCCGGTATCGCTCGTCGCCCGTCTCCTGATACAAACGGAAACAGAGTTTGCCGGTATTGATTTGGTCGAGGTTGTAGTCCTGCAAGTGGTACGTGCGAATGTTGCCGTCTGGCTCCACGAACTGCGCAATGTTGCGCCGGATGTACTCCAGGTACTCTTCGTTGCCCGTGTCAAGCCAGACTTGCTCAATCCCTTTGAGTACCACTCCTGACTCATAGCTCCAGCCGTCGGCCAAGATGGGGCGCCTCTTCATGCAAGAGTCTGCCATGCGAACTGACCATGAATCAACGCCCGGCTCCTGCTCTTTCTGATCGCTCAACTGGCCAGAATCAGTCGTTCCCTCTACGGAAACGGACATTGTGACACTCATCTGTGTTGTTTCTCTCCAGTTTGGATATGGCCTCACTGCTGGCCACAAATGGGTATCGAGCCGACCGGCTACTGACGCAAGTCTAGTATATCGTATTGGGGGTGGACTGGGGAACACAAAGGGTGGACAAAAAGCAGAGACATTCAGGGATTGGGCCGTTCTCTGAACTCGCTCGGGGAAAGACTGGTCAGCTTGTGGAAAACACGGCTAAAGTATTTCGGGTCTTTGAATCCGACCTGGCCGGCAATACGCTTGACGCTACCGCCGGTGCGGCGGAGCAGTTCTTTCGCCTGACGGACGCGAAAGCGGTTCAGGTAATCCCATGGGGAGAGACCCAGTTCCCGCTTGAACAGGTGGCTGAGATAGTTTTCGCTCACACCAATCGCCTCAGCGATCTCCCACCGCGCCAGAGGGCGAGTATAGTTCTGGTGCATATAGGCGACGGCGCGTTTGACCAGCGCGCTGGTTTGCGGCGGCAGCGATTCGGCGCCAAACACGGAACGATGTAACGTGGCAACGATCTCGGCATCGACCGGGACGCCTTTGCTGTGCACGACGACGCGCGTGTGCTGCTCGATACGTTTGATGTCATCGAGATTGAGCACTTTGCTGGTGAGAATGACGACGGGCACAGCACGGGTGCGCGGATCAGCCCGCATGCGATCGAGTACGTCAAAGCCATCCATCTCCGGCATCATCAAGTCCAGCAAGACCAGGCTGGGGGTCTGGCCGGCCATAGCCGCCACCGCCGCCGCGCCGTCATTCGCGGCGCAGACGGGATAGCCCGGCAGCCCTTGCGCGATCACATCCCGGTGCGCCTGCCGCGCAACGGGGTCGTCGTCCACAATCAGGATGGGGCCAGTCAGCTCTTGGGGGCATAAGGCATTGATCGCGTCCAACAGGGTGGGGGCGCTGATGGGCTTGACGACCACGCCGGTCAGCCCTATTGAGCGCCTGGCTGGCTCGCCTTGTCCGTACAGGATGAACGGCAACTGGCTCAAGCGGGGATGATTGCGTATCCGGCGCACCATCGCCCAATCGTCTGAACCGGCTCCTGCCAAATCCCACGCCAGGGCAGCCGGCTGAACAGTGCATAGCACGGCATCCAGGTCATCGCCGGCTTGCAGCCTTTGAATGACAAGCCCCTGGCGCCGGCCCAATTCGACGATCTCGGCATTGGGCTGATCTGTAGCTGTGATCGACAGCAACACGGGTTGGGTCGGTTCGGTGACAGGCGCTGTCTTGTCGGCCAGGTTGGGCAAGGGCAGGTAAACGTGAAACGTGCTACCGCGCCCGGGCCGGCTCTCCAGCTTCATCGAACCACGGTGCAGTGCAACCAGACGGCGCGTAATGGACAAGCCCAGGCCAATCCCCTCCAGTCTTCGACTCGCGTGTTCCGCCGTCACAAACGGTTCAAAGATGCGCTCTTGCATGTCGGGCGATATGCCTTCGCCCGTATCCTGAACCCACAGGTGCAGGTGCGGCGGTTCGACTTGAGCGCCAAGGACAACCTCTCCGTGATCCGTGAACTTGCGTGCGTTGCTGAGCAGGTTGAGCAGAACCTGGCGTAGCCGCACGGGGTCAGCCTGGACCAACGGCAAGCGATCGGGCAATTGCAACTGCCAGGTCACGGCCGGCTCGGTCACTGAATGGGCAATGCTGTCAAAGGCATCTTGCAGCAACGGGCGCGGGTCAAGCAGTTCCAGATAGAGATCCAATTCGTCTATCTCGGCGCGCGAGAGGTCGAGTAGATCGTTGACAACGCGCAGTTGGTGCTCGGCGCAACTGTGAATATGTTCAAGGTCATCCAACAGTGCTTGAGGCGGCGCCATGCCATACGGATTGGGCGTCCCCATCGCGTCGCGGGAATAACCCAGAATAATGTTCAACGGGGTGCGCAATTCGTGACTGACGTTGGCCAGCAGGCGCGTCTTGATCCGATCGGCTTTTTCTGCCGCCTGCCGGGCTTGTTGCGCTTCCCGAAGCAACGAAGCGCCTTTGAGCGCACTGCTGATCTGGGCGCGCAGGAGCGCATAGATCTCTCCGTCGTCCGGCCCCGGGTCAAATACGGCAAAGCCTATCTGTTCATTTTGGAAATAGAGCGCCTGAACCATCAAGTTGTATGGCCCTTGCTGCGGTAGGATTTCCGGCGGCACCAGTTGCCGGGAAGGGAAACGCCGCCCGCCCGCTTCCAACTCAACCCGCGACGAACCTGCCGGGTTCTCCTGGTCATAGGCCAGCACCAACCGCGAATATTCCGGGGCGGGCTGGGGATACCGATAGGGCTGCGGATTCTCGTATAGAGACAGATACCCCCGCGAAATGCCCAGACGGGGCAACTCCCGGGCCAAAATATCCGCCAGGTCGTCTAGGTCATAGTTGGTGGCCAGGGCTATGCCGATCTCGTTCAGAATGCGCCTTCGTCGTTCAGCCCGCAGGTCTCGATACGCCTGCGCCCGCTGTCGGACCTCGCCAATCATCATCTGAGCCTGTAGCCACAGATCCTCAGCCCGACATCGAGACGACGTCCCGGCTTCGTCGACACTGAGATAGGGCAGGAGTTGCCGGCGCAGGGCCGACAGCACCTGCGGCCACACCTCGATGTCGCCCCCGGCTGCTAGCAGCCGGCGCAAGATTTCATCCAGGGTTGACAGAAAGCGGGCCGATGCCTTCCCGGCCTCGGGGGTGGTCAGGGCAGCGACAAGCCCGTCCAATAGTTGTCCTGCCCAGCCGGGAGTGACCCCGACCGCAGCGTTCTCCGCTGCCCGGATCATCTCGGCCACGATGCTTTCCCGCTGCCCCGCCAGGCTGACCTCCAACGGCTCTGCTGTCTTTGTTCTTTCCACCGGCCCGGCGACCACTTGCGTCACTTTGGGATCCAGACACCCACACGACTGGCGCACAACCAACCGGGCGGGGACTTGTACCTGTTCGAGCACTTTCTGGCCTTCCAGTTGAGCCAACAGCGTCTCAGCCGCCTGCCGGCCCAACTCATACATCGGGAACGGTACGGTGGTCAGCGGCGGGGTCAGGCAATCACTCCCCTCCGTATCGTCAAAGCTGACCAAAGCTATATCGTCCGGCACCCGAACGCCCCGCGCCTGCAATTCCGGCAACAACCCGTGGGCAAAGCGATCATCATTGGTCACCAGAGCGTCAAAATCCGCCTTCTGTTCGTCGAGCAACCGGCGCAAAGCCACCTGCCCCCAATCGGGTTGCTCCATTTCCGCTGTGTCGCGGGGCACCGCCACCCGCGCCGGGTCAAACGGCAGACCATACTCGGCCAGCACATCAACATAGGCCTGATACCGGTCGTCATGCTCCTGGAAATTGGGCAGCCCCTTGACATAGGCAATGCGGCGGCAGCCGTGGACCTCAATCAGGTGTACAATCGCTTCGCGCATACCGCCGTAGTTATCGGCCAGTATATTGGTCACTCCTTCCATTGGCCGCGCTATGCTGACCATCGGCAGGGAGCGGTAGCGCTCATAAAACTGCCGGTTCTCGTCAGGGTCAAGCAAATTGCACACAAGGCTCCAGATGACCAGTCCATCCAAACGCTCTGCGTCTACCAGGTCGTAGAGGATGTTGGCCTGGGCTTTGAAGCCCTCAGGGTCGCGCACGTACTGGCCAACAAAGCTGATGGCGTTGACGTTTTGTTCCCGGGCCACGTCGGCGATGCCGCACCACATCAGGTGGAAGAACTGATCGCGAGACGCGGTGAGAAAGCCAATCGTGGGGCACCCCCCGATGGGCGATCTGATGGGCTTGTTGTTATCTGGTTCGATCATGTCTAGCGTCGTGCAATCAACGAACGATTGAGAAATACCGGGCTTTTCGAGACCGCAGACCCGGTCGTTCACACCGTAGTCGATGGTAATGATTGAAGGATTGAGCGTCAGCACATCCCGTTCAAAGCGTTCGGCCCCGGATGGTGAGTTCTCACCACCGACGGCTGTTACAATGACATTGATGCCGCAAAACGGAAGCCTTCGTATAAGTTTCCGCTGCCATCAGGGTTTGGGCCGTTCTCTGAACTCGCTCGGGGAAAGACTGGTCAGCTTGTGGAAAACAC
>CAZYSK010000096.1:0-20226 GCA_964649415.1 uncultured Anaerolineales bacterium | reverse complement strand
CGCCAGCATCCCCGCGCGCCCGAGAGCCAAACAGGATAATGCGCAAGGGCTCGAATTGGTTGATTATGTTTAACCACCTTGTGAGAAACCGGCTAAAGTGGTATAATGTCTGTGCATGACACAACAAGATAAAACTTGAAGGTTACAAGTCGGAAGCAAACGCCGGGGCGACGCGATACCCAAGGTACTGGTATTCTAAAGGACATAAACATCCACACACCAGCCCGCCCGCAGCAAATCCCGGCGCGGCGGGTTTTCTATGATGATACAAGAACGCATGTTGGAGGCTAGTACATGTTGGGACTGAAACTCCGCGACGAATTCCTTGGCTCTCAGATGAAAGGTACCGCAATTGCGCTGCGCCGCAAGGATAACACGGGAGCGGTGCAGCAAAAGCCGGAGCATATCCTCTCTATCACCTATCCAACAGCAGACGTCCAAACTGCATTGCGAGCATTGAGCGCCGAGCGAGAACAGCGGCCCATCGTGCTGATGGGAGAGCGCGGTCGGGGCAAGTCCCACATTATGGCCGTGATGCACCACGCAATCGAGTCGACAGAGACGGTGCAGACCTGGACCAGGGATTGGGGCAGTCGATTGAGCGCTCAGGCCTTGCAGTCATTGAGTCTGCAAGGCGGATTCGTGCCCATTTCTGAGCCTGTCCACAACCAAGAGTACCCATTTCTGTGGGACCTGATCTTTGATCGCCATCCCAAAGGAGAGTACTATAGAGGGCAATTCGCGGCTGGTGGGCACTATATTCCTTCTCGCTCACTGTTGGAAAGCATGTTCGCCGCCCAACCCACCGCACTCATCCTGGATGAGTTTCAGACCTGGTTTGACGGACTCCCTGAACAAGATGCTCAGGGACGGATGCCCAACCAATGGGCATACAACTTTGTCCAGATCTTGTCCGAACTCTCCGCCGAACGACCAGACATCCTAATCTTGGTGGTGTCTGTCTTGAATAACCAGACCGAAGCGTTCAGGCAAATTCATCGCAACCATCCCATCCTGATTGATTTTCGCGGTCCAACGGCCAAAGAAGATCGCCTGAACCTCGTGCTGCACCGCTTGTTCGCAAACCGCGATCAGATTCCGGTGAACGGCATCCGGCATATGGTTACCACATATGCCGATGAGCGCTTTCGACTGCGATTCACACACTTGACGGATGGTGAGCGGGGGCGCATCGTACAGGAGGTCGTTGGTGGCTGGCCCTTTGCCCCAGAGTTGACCGAGTTGCTCGAAGACCACATCCTGATGGCCGAAGCCGCTCAGGAGACACGTGACTTGATCCGGATCCTCGCCCAGGTGTATCGTGCACGCGGAGATGCGGTGCCATTGATCACGCCAGCAGACTTTTTTGTCGATGATGACTCCTGCGGCGTCCAGTCCTTACTCGACTCGATCGCCACAATTGGCGAGCAGGAGAAACTACGCGAGATCGCGCAACGCAACCTTGAGGAAGTGCTCGATGCACAATTGGAATCGCTTGTCCACACACGCGAACTAGTGAGCGCACTGTGGATGCGCTCTATGTCACCTGGCAAGCAGAAAGGCGCCTTGCGGAACGAGCTGCAACTGGACATCACCCGTGATTCCGCCCTAGACGGTAACGCGTTTCAGGTTGAACTCGACACGCTGATCGAGAACAGCATCAACATCCACGGTGACAGCGAGCAGAATGGTCGCCTGTATTTTGGCTTGGAAGAGAACCCGCGCACCAAAGTGCGTGCCACCGCGCGGAACGACAAACTGTGGACCCATGGCGCGACGGGTCTTGTGGCCGGACAGTCCTACTATCCAGGCGAAGACCTGGCCTATCTCAAGAGCATGCTTCGTTACATCTTGGTGCCAATGGGACGTGAAACACCTTCGGCTGTGGTCGTACTCGGTCCCAACTGGCGCCAAGATCCCTGGTCTGAAGTAGACGAAGCACAACAACCCAAAAACTGGGACCGTCCTGTATTGATCGTCATCCCCACTGCACTTGATGTGACCGAACAGAACCACGTCGTAGGGCTCGGCGAGTGGCTAGCTCAACATGTGCCGTTCAAGCGTAATACAACACGCTTTCTGCTGCCGGCAGCAAGCAGCGTTGATGTATACCAGGACAGCGAGATTCTCTTTTACGCCCGGTGTTCTTTTCTGACCCAAAAAGCCTGGAATGGCGACGCCAAGTACCGCAAACTGCAGGGCGAGTTTATGAAACCGCTCCAAGATAGGTTGCAGGAACGGTACGACCGGTTTGCCATTCTGCGGCGTTGGGACTACCCGCACCCCGATCGCTGCGTGTTTGACGTCGAGTATATCGGCGCGCAGGGCGTCAAAACGACCTTTGAGATCAGAGACAAGATCAAAAAGGATCTGTTCGACCCGGCCGATTTCCAGCGACGAATCATAGAGTATGCCCAAGTGTCCAAGACGTTTGGTGAAGTGTTGGACGAACTATCTGAACCGCCAGCGTCCAGCGATCAAGATGCTATTCCCTTCCTGGGCGAGAACGTTGCTTTTCAAGAGATCCTCAAGATCGTGTCCAAGGGAGACATCGTCTTGAACATAGCTGGCAATTGGGTCGGACGGCCAGATGACGCTGTTGACGACGAAACCGCGCTAAGTCGCGTGCGCAAGTCGGCCTCGCAGTTGGGGTTGAACAAGCGCCAGATCGAGTTAGGTCTGCCCGAGGCTATGGGGGGAGCAACGGTGAAAGGAAGCGAGCCGGAACCCGTGCAGACCACCCCCACGGCTTGGACTCAGGTCCCGACACACACAACTGCCGGTTCACCAGCCAAAGAAACGGCAGGCGATGACGGAACCTATGCCCCCGACCAAGGGAGCACGGCGACCCCTGTTGTGACCCAAGTAACGCCACCTGAGACCGTCCAAACTCAAGGTATAGAGCGCACACAGTCCACCGAGTCACCCAATACTGGCATCAATCTGTCCGGATCGTTCGAAAAATGGGGCATTCCCACCTCAAAGAGGTTGACCCGAGCGCGTCTTGAGTTTACCGACGTGAGCGTACAAGAGATGAAGCAGATCCTGCAGCGCATCCCACCGACGTTCCGCGCTATGTTGGATGTTGCCTATGTAGAGGAGGAGGAACAATGAGCGCCGCAAGCGACTGGCTATCGTGGCTTTTTTCGAGCGCTTCGGCTTCCGAAGCGTGGCAAACCCTTTTCGCACGCTTGGCAGAACTGGCAACTGCCGTACCAACACCGGCAGCCCTGCAAAAGCAAATAGCGCTGGGCGATCGATTGTTGGCCGAGTGCGCGTGGGAATTGTGGTCAGCCTATGCCCACGAGAACGATTTTCCCAGGACATCTCGAGCGCTGCAGGCATGGTGGCATACACCCTCAACCTGGGGAAAAGCAGCGCTGATCCTGGATGCATTTTCCGTTCAAGAGCTACCGGCTCTGTTGGCCGGAGCAAAAGCACGTAGCGTGGAAAACGTGACCGTCCAGGTGACCGGCTCAGAGGTCCCTTCCGAAACCGATCAGTTTGCACAGGCACTGGGGGTACCTTCACGCAGCAGCTTGGCCAACAACCATGCGCCTGGTGGCTTTGTTCTGGATAGAGACCATACGTATACGGATGTGTTCAACCTACCCTTTGAAGACTGTGTGATTTCCATACCAAACGAAAAGCAACTCGTTATCTGGCATTCATGGTTGGATGATCAAATCCATGTCTATCATAAATCTCCTAATCATATTGCCCAGCTTGCCACCAAGACGCTACAAAGGGATGGATTCTGGGCCTTTGTTGACCGGTTGCGCCAGGGACGCGAACTGATTATCACCTCGGATCACGGATACGCAGTAAGCAAGCGATTCACCAACGAACAGGATAGCGCTGCCATTGAGGCGCTGCGCAACGTCTTTGGCGCTTCGCGATGCAAACCAGCCGCAGAATCATGGTCGCATGTGTTCATGCCACCGCTGGTCGTCACAACCAACAAGCACCATGTCGTGATCGGACCGCGCAAGTGGAAGGTGCAGGGGGGATTTCCGCATCTGTGCCATGGTGGCCTGAGCCTATGTGAAGTAGCGGTACCTTATGTGAAATTGCCCGCATTGTAGTTTCACGCATTCCCACCAATTTCCTGCTCGATATTCTGCTGAAAACGACCCCAGGCAACCGACATATGCCCGGATATGATATTTTGGAGTCTTGATGACAGAACAGTCCAAATTGTTTCCTGATATGGAAGCCACTGAATCACAATCAAAGCCCAAGCGCTCGCGCAAGAAAAAACGCGGGTACGAGCCCCCCAACCTGGGCAAAGCCATTCATCTGGACGTGCCCAACTTTGATGACCCCGACCGGCCGCCGGTCTGCCTGGAGGTCGATTTCCCCATTCTGCCCATCAATGAACTATCTTACTTGGAAGGCAATGCCGGTAAACCGATCTACCAGATGTCCAAGTGGTGGGCACGACGACGATCCAGCGTGTTCCGTAGTATGCTGATTGCCGCTGCGCTCAAGGCACCGAAAAAGCCCGAAGAAGCGGCCAAGCTGGTGTGGGAACATTACTATGCTAATCATCAAAAAGCAAAGCACTTTGAGGGACTGCGCGTGCTCGATCCATTTATGGGTGGTGGTACGACGTTGGTCGAGGGGGCGCGGCTGGGCTTTCAAGTGACCGGCGTCGACTTGAATCCCGTGGCGTGGTTTGTGACCAAGAACGAAGTGGCAGGCACCGATCCCGAGCCGGTCAAGGCATTCTTTGACGAAATCGAAACCGAGGTCAAACCATTGGTGCAGCCTTTTTACACCACTACCTGTCCCCGTGGGCACAAGGGGCACTGGATCGATGTGGAAACTGGCCAGGTTGCTGATGTGGAACCATTGGATCTGCCGCCCGAAGAGC
The DNA here is from genome assembly GCA_964649415.1 of uncultured Anaerolineales bacterium. Lineage (GTDB taxonomy): Bacteria > Chloroflexota > Anaerolineae > B4-G1 > B4-G1 > CAZYSK01. The sequence continues at coordinate 15,350 of CAZYSK010000096.1, read as the reverse complement.
GCAAGCGATATCGTTGGGAAGGACCTGAAGTCATCTACACTTTTTGGGTCAAACACGGCCCATGCCAAGCGCCGGGATGTGGGCACCGGACGCCGATCTTTAAAAACCCGGTGATCGCCGAAAAGACGCTGACCACCAACTATATCCCCCTCAAGTGTGCGGAATGTGGTGAGTCCTTCCGCGCCGAGTTGGGTGAGACGCGGATCGCGCCTGGGGCCGAGTACATCGTACTGCCTGACGAACCCCGCTTCACGGTGCTCTCCCAATCCTTCAGCGCACTGCTCAGCGCGTACAACATGGGCCGAGCCGACGACAAGCGTGCGCGCATTGAAGCGTTGTACGAGCAAGTAGAGGACGAGACAGGACTGCGCTGCCCGAGGTGTAGTGCGTTTGCCGGAGACAAAGTCAAAGAGACGCTGGAAAAGCACGCCGAAGCGTCTCGTGTTAGCGACATCAACAAACGTCACTTTGGAATTAAGCGCTACAAAATACACAGTTTGCTTGTTCACCCCGAGTGGATGGAAGGTGACCCTGGTTACGATCAAGATGGGCAGGAGTTAGGAGGATATGCCGGCGCACCGGTGGAAGCCACTGCTGAATGGTACCGACATCGCCTGAAAGGACTACGATTGCTTGAAGTGCGAGGCCGTAAACTACCCAAAGAGATCGTGCTGGAAAACGGTTCGAAAATTCAAACATGCGAAGGCACGATGCCGCGCCAGGCGCATTTCATCTGTCGTTCCTGTGGTCGGCAGCAGAACATCCTCGAATCTGTCAAGGCCACTGGCCATACAGCACCGGTCGCGGTATATGCGCTGCAGTGCTATTGCCCAGACTGCGCATCAGAAGGGTACAACTATAATGGACGTTACTTCAAGCTACCTGACGAGTACGACATCGAACGTTTGATTGGTACCGAACGAGAATGGGCAGATCGAAGCAAAACAGATTTGAGAGCATATTGGCCGCGTGAAGAATTGCTGCCAGCTTACATGACCTATCGCCTCAATGGAGGCATCCCCAATTGGGGGTATACACATTGGTGGAAGATGTTTAATCCGCGCCAACTGTTGGTTCACGCAAATCTGTTGCGTGCTATTTCGGATCTGGGAGCCAAGTACTCCCTCAAGATCCGAGAGCAAGTACTTGGAGCATTTCAGCAATACTTAAGAAACCAAAACATGTTTTGCTTCTGGGATTTTTCCCGCGATTGTCTTGCTCCACATATGTCTAACGCCAACTACCATCCTAAACAGCAGGTAGTAGAGAATAACGTATTTGCTGGCATCGGCAGAGGAAACTGGGAATCCGATGTTTCGGCAGTTTTGGAAGGAGTAGAATGGGCTAGCGATCCCTGGGAAGCCGTGATCAATCCTCACAAAGGTCCGAAGAGCCTTCGTCTCAGCTTGGGAGATCCAGTTAAGCCTGATGTTGTCTCTACGATGAATAGATCGTCTACCGATCTAGCTATCTTGGGAACTGAAAACTCTTTCGATCTCGTAATTACTGATCCACCGTTTGGGGACAACCTGTTCTATGCAGATCTCGCTGATTTTTTCTATGTATGGCTTCGAATACCTCTGCTTAGGTGGTATGAAGGTAAGCCCGAGCAGGCCTACTTCGAGTCACAACAAACCCCGCACGCGCTAGAGGCGATTCGCAATACCCTAGAGCACCCAGACGATCGACAAGATTGGGAAACACACACACGAATTCCTCAGAAGCATCTTAAGGTGATTCGCCACTTGAGCGGAGAGCAAACTCTACAGGCCGATGACCCTAATCCCCTTTACCGCCCTGAACCGGCTTCAGATTTTTACCAACAGACCCTGACCGCATGTTGGGCAGAAGGAGCACGATTACTAAAGCCAGGTGGACTGATGGCCTTCACCTTTCACCATAGCGAAGATACACCTTGGATCGATGTGCTCGAGGCGCTTTTCAATGCTGGATACATCCTGGTGGCAACATACCCTATTAGGAGCGACGAGACCAAAGGCGAGGGCGGGGCATTTGGCTCACGCAAGATCGAGTACGACATCATCCACGTCTGCCGCAAGCGGCTGAAGACACCAGAGCCGGTGAGTTGGGCCAAGATGCGCCGCTGGGTCAAGGACGAGGTCTTGCGTTTGCAGAGTCTGCTGGAACTGTCTCATGGACAGGAACTGCCCGAGTCAGACCTACGTGTGATCTTGAGAGGAAAGGCGCTCGAGTTTTACAGCCGTCATTATAGACAGGTATACACCGGCGACGAGTCTATCTTGAGTGTGCGTGACGCTCTGCTGGGCATCAACCAGATCCTCGATGACCTTCTTCAGGGCGTTGGCGAAGAGATCAAGTTGCGTCCACCCAACGATGCAGAACCTCTCTCCCGGCTTTTCCTGAGCATCGTCCAGGGCAAATCCGAGATGGATCGCGACGAGTTGCACAAAATGCTGCGTGGAACCGGATTCTCGCCAGATGACCTGGAAGCGATGGGATGGATCCAGGCAGTGCGCACCACAGTCTATGTGATACCGGTGGCCAAACGGTTCGAATTCTTTACCGCGCCTGGGCGCACGCGCAAGATCCTCAAAACTGACCTCGATCAAGCTCATTTCCTGGCTGGCGCGGCGATGCCACATAGCGGCGTGGACATTACCCGCGAGCTTGACAACGAGACATTTCAGCCCAAGCACTCGGTTGACGCGATTCTAGAATGGTACACGCAAACAGACATCGATCCTAGTGTCCGCCAGGCAGCGGGAACAGCACACAAGCTGGTTACACACTGGCGATCACGCCCGCACAAGTCGACCAAACCGGTTCAGTTCAGTTTCCTGGAGCGTCTGGACGAGGAAGAATAGCGATGAGACAAATGTCCAGTAGCAGTTGGCAACGTCAGGGATCCAGCATCATCTTTGACAGAGACGTGCTGGCCAATCTGATCCAGACCCAGCCGGTCTCGCTAAGAGAAGCCTTGAGCTGGTCCGCTCACCGGCCGGTCGACCCGCCTTGTGGTAGCCACAGCCGTACGGTGCTCGTAGGCGGTCTGGGCACGTGTCTCGATATGCTGTCGGTGCAAGAAGCTGAGGAATTCCTTCGCCATCGCATCAAGCCGATGGTCCTCGAGTTTCAGGATCAATGGCCTGAGTGCGGATTGGTCTTTGGTATCAGCGCATCCGCTCAAACGTTTGCAGTCTCGTCAGCAAGCGAAGAGCTCACGTTTGTGCGGCGCGACCGGAAACAAGTACGGCTATCATATGCTATGTGGGATGGCAGTGCAACGCTGAACGTGACGCAGTTGCTCCAAGATGACAAGGTCATTGGATATCATGTCAGACGCATCTCTTGAGCTGAACCTCGGTCAAAGGGTCCTCCATCCCGAACTGGGAGAAGGCGTTATCACCGGCATCGAGCCAACCGGCTTTGTGCGCGTCTTTTTCCTCAACGTCGGTGAACGGCAGGTCCCGCCAGACGACTTGGCAGGCGCGCAGAGTTGGACGGATCGGGTCATTACCGGGCTGCAACCAGTCACACCGCAAGCCTTGGAGCGGCTTTGGCTGGCCATCGAAGCCGCCGAACTACCACTGATGGAAAGCGCGGCCACGCTCACTTCAGCCAAAGTGGACCTGCTCCCCCACCAGGTCGTCCTCGTGCACCGCATCGCTCAAGCGCGACCACGCCGTTTCCTCATCGCCGATGAGGTTGGATTAGGCAAGACGATCGAATCCGCACTGGTACTGCGCGAACTAGCCTACCGGGGAGAGCTGGAGCGGGTGCTCATTATCGCCCCGGCAGGATTGGTGGACAACTGGCGGCGTGAGATGAACGAGGTCTTTAACCTGGACTTTGAGGTGTTTGGCTCCGAGGGCGATGTGACCGACCGCCGGTCGAACGCTTTTGTTCGCCACAACCGCTTGATTGCCTCGATCGATACCCTCAAGCGCCGCGCTCGCGTGCGTAGATTGCTCCAAGCTCCGCAGTGGGATCTGGTGGTCTTTGACGAAGCCCATCACCTGAGCGTGTACAAAACTGGAAACAAGTTGCGCAAGACCGAGAATTTCAAACTGGCCGAAGCGCTGCGAGATCACTGCCGTGATATGCTGCTTCTTTCAGCCACACCACATCAAGGTGACCACTTTCGTTTCTGGAGCCTGATCCGGCTTCTCGATCCCGCTTTATTCACCGACGAGTACGATATGATGGAGAATCGCTATCGACTCAATACCGTCGTAGCGCGCCGCACCAAGGCCGATGCCTGTGACGCCAATGGCGATCCTCTCTTTGCCCGCCGCATGGTGCATACTGAAGCTTTTTCACTTTCACCCCAAGAACGTATGTTCTACGACGCACTGCGCGAGTACCTGCAAGAAGGGTACAATTTGGCACGGAAGCAAGGAGGACAAGGTCGTGCACTGGGCTTTGTGATGACCATCTTTCAAAAGATCGCTGCCAGCAGCTTTGCAGCCGTCAAAGCCACACTGCACCGTCGTTTACTCATGCTGACCATCCAAGAGGCCGTCGAATGTGACGAACTCTTGGATGTGGATGGTCGTGAGCGGGCCTTGAAACAAGCGCGCACACTCATTCAAGAGATGCACAACCTAGGCAACGATCCAATTGGTCGAGCGCAGGCCGACCAGATCCTGGCTGACGCACGTGTGCAGATCCTGAAAAAGCGCCAGGAGGCTTCGACCTATGTCCAACGCGCGGAAAGCTATGGCGATAACGAACGCGTGGCAGAAGCCGGTGAAGAATCGGCTATAGCCCTCGTTTCTATCGCTTTGCCCGAAGAAAGACAGCACATTCGCGAACTATTGGTACTCTTTCCTGAAAACATTATCGAGACCAAGACTCGAAAATTGCTCGATGCACTGAGGCAGTTATGGCAAGTCAAACCATACGAAAAGGTGGTTGTCTTTGCCACCTACTTGGGGAGCATTGATGCCATCAAGACAGCAATCGAGACGACATTCCCCGACTGTGGGGTCGAGATACTTAAAGGCGGAGACCATGGTGCCAAGGTTGCCGCTCAACGGCGGTTCAAGCGCGCAAAGGGCCCCCAAGTTTTGCTCTGTACGGCTGCCGGTCGGGAGGGGATCAACCTCCAGTATGCTCATATCCTCTTTAACTACGACCTGCCCTGGAACCCGATGGATCTCGAACAGCGCATCGGACGTATCCATCGCTACGGACAAGAGCAGACAGCTCAAGTCTACAACCTGGTAGCACAGGATACAATCGAAGGCGAGATTTTCTTACTCTTGGAGGAAAAACTCCAAGATATCGCCGAGACGATGGGCAAGGTTGACGATCGTGGCCAAGTCACCGAAGACCTTCGCGGTCAGGTCCTTGGGCAGCTCAGCAGCCGGCTCAACTATGACAAACTGTACCGTGAGGCACTTGCAGATCATTCGCTTAAACGCACCATTCAAGAGATCGAAGTGGCTATGGACAATGCCCGACTGGCTCGGGAAGTGGTATTTGAGTTGTTTCAGGATCTAGACAGGTTCAATCTCAGCGACTATTTCCAGTTTGATGACGGTGGCGCAGGAATGCGACGTCTCGTAGCCTTTGTACAGCGTGCTGCCACGCTGGATGGCGCTCGATTCAGACCCGAAAATGAGACCATCTATGCGCTGTTTCGCCCTGAGCAGCCACTGGTACATTTCTCGATCGATCGAGACGAGGCATTGAAGAATGATCGACTAGAGTTACTGGGATTAGAACACCCTATAGTGAAAACATGGCTTGACCGCTATACGGATCTAGCCCCAGAACATCGTGGAGTTGTAGGACGGTTCGACGGTAATGGTGCAGGCCCAGGCTTAGTTACTATCTGGCGAGTCACGATAGAAGCACCAGGCGGACAAGTGCATCAACAGATTATCCGTCTAGGGATAAATGCCGACGGATATCGGGCACCACATTTAGAGCGATTGGCTAGTTCTCTATTGGATCTCAAGCCAGTGCAACAGGCCGGCTTAGAACAACAGCAGGTGCGCCAGTTAGTAAACGGCAAGACCACCGAAATGCTCCATCGGCAGATCGAATACGCCGGTATGCTTCCGGAAGGAGCGACGTATTCCACCCAGTTGCTGGCATGTCTGGAGGTAAGATAGTGACTGCATATGTGCTCACTGCTGTTGGATGATGCTCCGACGGTTCAGTTAGAAGAAAGCCTGTAAAGATTCCCAGATAACAGAGCGCGACAGTAAGTCGCCGCTACTCACATCATCTTTACACCATAGGAATCTAACGCGGTCAAACTCCTGCTATTCGAGATCATTGAATAGAAAGAATTCGACTATGGAAACTGCTCCAGCAGAACAAAGGACTCAATTGCTGCTTCTATCATTTGGCAATGGGTTTCTCCAAGATCATGCTGGCCTGATCATGACCGACCCAAAAATTGCGATCGTGGAGCTTGTTGCCAACTCTTGGGATGCCGGTGCTGACCGAGTAGATATAACCTGGCCCGAGTGGTCTCATGACGTCAGCTCGGGTTTCATGGCGATCGAGGATGATGGTACCGGTATGACCTACGATGAGTTCACTGAGCGATGGCGCGAACTCAACTACAATCGCGTGGAAGCACAGGGAGATGACGTCGTGTTTCCATCAGGCAATCGCCAGAGCCACAGAAAAGCTTTCGGCAGAAACGGCAAAGGGCGACATAGTATGTTTTGCTTTGCCGATGAATACTCGGTGGAAACGTGGAGGGACGGATATGCTAATCTATTCAAAGTCGCCCGCTCAACCGGCAGAACACCGTTCACAATAACAAAGGTGGATGGCTATGAACGGGAAGGTCACGGGACCAGGATTTCGACTATGCTCGTTTTCAACCCTCTGCCCATTACCGATATCCGCGACTTGATCGGATCCAAGTTTGTGGCAGATCCTGCCTTCCAGATCTATGTGAACGACCAAGTCGTACAGTTAACAGATCTGGAACACTTGTGTGAGAAGGAAGAGATCGACATTGACGGATGGGGTAGTGTGCTCCTACGCCGCTTTGATAGCCAAAAGACAGGAAGGACCAGCAAGCAGCACGGCGTTGCCTGGTGGGTTAACAAACGCCTTGTAGGTGATCCTTCGTGGAGACACCTTGAGGGTGCGTATTTGGATGCCAGAACGTCTGAGGCCAAGCGCTACACATTTGTTGCCGAAGTCGATATCTTGGCTGACCAGGTGAAAGCAGATTGGAGTTGGTTTCACGCTTCGGAGAAAACGAACACGATTGTCTCGACAGTTAAGGGACACATCCTTCGGCGACTCCAAGAACTGATGCAGGATGTGCGCAAGTCACGGAAGCGGGCAGCTCTTGAGGAACATAGGCAACTCTTGGGAGAGCTATCTCCCCTGTCTCAACACCACGTAGGAAGATTTCTAGAGAAAATCCAGATTCGTTGCCCAACAATGGGACAAAAAGAACTCTCGGATACTGTTGAGGTCTTGTCGAATCTGGAGCAAAGCCGTTCCGGCTACACACTTTTGGAACAGCTCGCAAGTCTTGATTCTCAGGATCTTGATGAAATTAGCTTGTTTCTGGACCAGTGGACGGTTCACGATGCTCAGGTTGTGCTCAACGAGTTGGACTGGCGACTGAAACTCATTGAGAGGCTTGAGACACTTCTCGAGAGCAAGTCCAGCGACGAATTGCATGACATCCATCCACTTTTCGATCGCGGTTTATGGATCTTTGGTCCAGAATATGAATCAATAGGATTTATGTCGAACCGTGCCCTCTCTACCATAGTAAAGGAATTCCTCCAAGATCAGGGTACAGTTATCGAAAAGCCTTTGAGAAGACCTGACTTTATCGCACTGCCCAACTCGTCGATCTGCGTCTATTCCAGCGATGCCTACGATGAACGTTCAGAAGTGTGCGGTATCTCCAAAGTTCTCATCGTGGAACTCAAGAGAGGCGGGTTCAAAGTCACCCGCAAAGAGAGACAGCAAGCCCTAGACTATGCAAGCGAGATAAGAAAAAGTGGCAAGATCCAAAAAACGACAGCAATGGTAGGATTCGTGTTGGGTACAACGGTAGCAGAAGAAGCAAAGGACTCGGTCTCTGAAGGACACCATACAGTGGTCTATACAAGGCCCTACAGCACTGTACTGCGTCAAGCGCACGCACGCACATTCGACTTGGTGAGAAAATTAGAGACTGCCAGAGAGAAACGGGTGTTTGATCCAGACGTACGGCAAGTCTTGATGGCACCAGAGCAGCGACCATTGTTTGAGGCAGCTCAGCAAGCTTGATGAGTTTCACAGCAGGAAAGACGCCCTGGCCTATACCCAGACAGAAGCATCAAGAATCTCGGCAGAAAGGTACCTCTGTCCTTCCTGCCAGACAAAACAAGAGCTGGCGCCAGGCTCTGCATAGTCTGTGGAATGGGACCATGATCGCAGGCTAGCGCTACAGCTTGAAGTATGGGAGAACATATGCATCCAGTAGAGATTTTACAAGGCTATCGCCTGGGAGGTCACCGGGCGACAGTGGAGCTGCAGAAAGCAGGTACGCCTGGTATTGACATCGACTTTCGAGTGCTTGACCTAGTCGAAGACATTCGCGCTGGGCAAGTCAAGTCCGTGATCTTGACGGGCACTGCTGGCGATGGCAAGACCTATCTGGCCTACCGCGTCATTGATGCCCTGGAACTGGATCATGCTCAGATACGTGCTGCTCAAAAAGATCTCGGCTACGACCAGGATGGCGTTTACATCGATCTGGATCTTTCAGCAGGCGCTCTCACAGACGGACGCGTTCAGAGACTGCATCAGGTTCTTAGCGCGCCAGACAAGCTCACGCTCACCTGTGCCAACGAGGGCAAACTATCCGAGCTGGAGGAACGGTTCCGTAGCGCGGGACTGAATATCCCCCAGACACCGCTACGCATCAATCTCAGCCAGCGGGCATTGGTCAGCCCGGAGGCGTGGGAACGTGTCTGGCAAGGGGTGCTGGACGCGCCGTTCTGGGACTCGGTGGATCTCGATGAAGCACATGTCCTGGCACGAAACCGTGCTTGGCTGCAAGATCCCATCGTCAAGGAAAACGTACGTCACTATCTGCTACTGTCCTACTTGATGGGGGAGCCTATCACCGTCAGGGAATTACTTTCTTTTCTAGCCTATGTCCTGACTGGGGATCTGGCACTGGAAGAAGCCAAGCAGGTATCGGGCGATGCCCGAGCTGTGTTAGGCTACCTGGTGTTCAACACGCTCTTTAGCGAACCAGATGGCTATATCCATGGAGGCCGTGGCCTGCCAGGGGAAAAGCTACTCATGTGGATGTTTCGCTTCGATCCTGGTGTTGCAGCTAACCCAGAGGCAGATCTTCGACTGCTGACGCAGCTCGATCAGCTCGATCCCCGCCCGCCGGACGAACTCTTGGACTATTGGCATACAGAGCTGGTCATACAGCCAGGCGAAAGGTCAGACACTGGATACCGGCAGCGTACGTCTGTCTTTATGCGCTACGCCCGGCGTTGGTATGCCTTGTTTAGTAAAAAAGGTCACAACGCATATTTCCCATTCCGATACTTTGGTGACTATGTCGAAGCTTTGAGCCTGCCGGCTGAGGATCTGGAAGAGAGGGTGACTGTCTTGGTCAAGGGATTGAATCTTTTGCTATCTGGTGGCCGCGTTGACGACGAGTTCAACCTGAACCTGTATCACACAAGCGATCTGGCCACTTCGGATCAGTCCGTTATCTATAGCAACACACAGGTATCCTATGATGACTTTTCACTGACTAGTGATCTGCCAGAGGATGATGAGACCAATGCCTATCTTGAGCGTCATCCAAGACGGCTTTACCTCGGCTATCCAGCCAATGCCGAACCGGAGGCACAGATTCACCTTCCAGTCTCGCTATTGCTTCATGAGGTGCTGATGGGGGCAGCCAGCCCGGAGAGTGGGTTCCCGGCCACGCTATGGACAAAGGAACGCTATGTCGTGGCGCGGTTTATGGGGGCGCTCAATCGGAAGGTAAAAAAAACCCCAGTAGCCCAGTTTGTCATCTCCATCGATCAAGATAATGAGCTCAAGCTGGCGCACAACGCCAAGAAGCAGAGCGTCAAAGTGACATAGGGAGACTTTGTGATGGCTAGAGTGTCAGAAAAGTTTGCGACCCTGTACCGTGCCCGCCGCGAGATGTCCGAGCCAGCCGATCTTGCTCGGCTGTTTCTGTCGCGGCTCTACTACTCAAGCGAGGAACGACTTCCCGCGACCGTCACTGATTTGGTGCAAGCGCTGAGAAGCGGACGGCTCAAGGGACTTACCGGAGCTAAACGGGGAGCGTTCGCGGCCTGGCTGTGGAGATATGCAGTGCTGGGACAACGCACCCGCGGTGTCTCTTTCTATCCTATCCATCCGGTGCTTTCCCGTCCACTCAACCGAGAGGAACCGCGTGTGGATGGCTTTATGCTGACATTGGTGCGGACCTTTTCCTCCGATGAACGGCAGCTGTTGCATGAGCGGCTATGGGAAAGCCTGCCGCCGTTCGAGCAGGTGGTCTATGACCTGGTAGATTGGCAGACAGAAGACACTGAAACGATGTCTTGGAGGACAGTCGAGCAAGTGGGTCCAGTCGACGATCCAGGTCTCACGCCTGCTTCGGTCAAGGTCCTGAACCAGACGCGCGAGGACCTCCTCGCTTTGGCCGGGGAGGTAAGTGGTATGCAGAGCTTTAGCGACCATGCTGGGCGGTTGTTAGCCTTGGCTTTGGCGCGCTTTTTCCTGACTCAGGGCAAAGTCGAGATGTCGCTGCCGATCTATATCGCGCCAGCGGCAGATACGCACGAAGGCGTAAGGGCTCTAGCTCACGAAGCCATCGAGGTGCACCGAGCGCTGTTCGAGCGAGCACTGCATCGCCAGTTCCAGAAGCTGTACCAGGAAGCCGTTGAGGAAGCAGGAGGCGACGCCGATGTACTGGACGCTGATCAAGCACGCTGCCTGACCAAGAGCATTTTCCATTACAACGCCAATGTCGTGCCTCCCGAACAAGCGTACTATGATGCCCTGCGTAACGAGCACGGGGATCTCTGTGGTGTTTCTTACTACTATTACTGGCGGCGCAGCGGTGCAAGTAGTCGTTTCCTGCGGCAGATACATGCTGCACAGTTAAATTTGTCCAAGAAGGCCGGCATCGCCAACTCACGCAGCCGGTACAGCAGATGGCACTATTACTGGCTAGCGCCATCGTTGGTTGAGACACTGCTGCTGGCAAGTCGCCCTCGCTTGGGTGGTGACCAGATGTTGGTCGTAGATCTGTTACGCGACTGGCGAGATCGCTATGGCCTGGCACTGCTGATCGATGAGTCGTGGGAGGATGCTTACCACGCCAACTTTCGCGGCTTGGGCAATCCAGAGGCCCTCAACGAGGCGAACCAGCGACGTTTCAACGAGATGCTCTCTGTGCGCGGGCGATTGCTCAAGAACTCGGATGACTTTCCGTGGGTCATCCTGCGCGATTAGGCAAGGGGAATAGACAATGAGCACTGCAGACGAGCTATTAGTGACGCTTTTGATCGATCTTGTGAATAAGGTTCCTGACCAGCCGAAGCGGGTGCTGTTCAAGGGGGTATCCAATCTCTATCCAGACTTTGAAGAACGAACTCGACCCGAGTGGGATGTCCGTGTTACACAGGCAGGAGTGGATGTTGTCAGCGCCCGTAACGATCCTAGCATTCCTGTCCTGGTGGTCTTTTACCGGGCTGAAATTCGAGAGCGCGAGTCACTAAATGCGTTCCGGCTCTACACCGAGGACGAGATCGCCAAGGCACTGGTTGAGCGGCTGGCCGTTGATGGATTCCTGCCCGAGTCATACAATCAGGATGAGCGCAGTCGGTTGACATTGCTGCTAGATATAGTTTACCCATCCGTCGAGCAGCTAGCCAAGTTTCTGCTGGCTGGCAAGGACAGTGTAGGTGCTTCCCTCCCCTTGCTGGGGCTCTTTCGCGACCCCAACCTACGTCTGGATATGCCGATACGGCAATGGGATGCTCGGTTGCGCGAGAACCAACAGACTGCTGTGCTCCGCTGGCGGGACTTTCTCGGAAAAGGGATAGGTACCAGAGTGGGCCGACAGACGCTCGGGGATGAACGTGTGGGCCTGTTGCGGGAGGCTGAGGTCGATCCGGCAAAACGGGAAAGCGTCCTGATGCAGGTCACACTGAACGATGCACTCAGTATACTTAATCCCCCTACGCGTTTGGTGGAGTCAATAATGTCTGCTCGGTTTACCCGTGGTCAGGCGGAGCAACTGGTGTCGGATCTCAAGTCCACCCAGGTCGAGCACAGGGAGGAACTGACACGCTTGCTTGAGGAAAAGCTGAAAGGTTTGCCCGCGCTATCAGACACAGTGCGACAGCGGCTGCAGGCCTTGGTGCGTGTGACGATCGATGACGACGACGATTCAGGAAGCGAGCGAGAACTCGATCTGCGGCGAGTAGGGTTCTGTCTGGAGGGGCTACTGCGCCTGGCTCGCGAGCCAGATGTCGCATTCCCAAATCGATTAACCATCAAGCGCACAGGTCGAAACGGCGAATACTGTGCCAAAGTGGAGATCCAGGACGGTCGTCTGAATGTCACGATGGACGACGATGCGTCGCGCTTCCTCAGCGTGCCAGGGGTATCTGGACTCAGCGAGCTAGAGTATGAGGTATGCTTGCCCAACAACAAGCGGTATCGCTTCACGTTGGGGGTACTCCCACACTGGCTGGAGCAGTATGCTGAGGATTGGCTCGATGACGCATACTGGGAGGCAGTCAAGGCGCTTAACCCGGAGCACGCGAATCGCTGGCACACGCTCCACAGACGAGTGCAGGAATTGCGCGATATCGTGGATCCTGACTGGAAACGCGAGCAGACTGAGGACGAAGAACGGGATTCCGAGGATCGAGAACCTAACAATCCCATCTATGCCATCTTTGACCTGCTCTACTTGGCCAATCGGGAGCTGTTCGATGCCTTCCTTGACGACTGGCTGTCAGTCGCTACCCTGCCCTGGCGCGAGACCAAGCTGCACGAAAAACCACAGGAGTGGCGAAAGGCGGTGAGTGGGTTGCTACAGTTGGGCACCGCCCACCCATCGAATGGCAAGACCGTGCTCTTTCCGTTTTATCCACTCCGTTTGGCCTGGTACCGCGAGGTTTTTCGCAAAATCGAAAGCTGGTTGGCACAAGCGGTTGAGAATGCACGCCCTCTGGTATTCGAGCCAGGGGTACTAGCGGAGCAGCTAAAGCCGTTTGATCGACCGCGCGCTCTGTTCAACGGAAAGCGTAGACTGGTCGAAGCAACCACCAATAGTTTTTTCATCGTCCAGTTTGTCTCCGAGCTGCAGCATCAACACGCTCGTCCTCCTCTCTATCGTGCTCGGCAAAAGCTTGGGCAATTCGGCCGGATGTGGCCATTTAGCCTGGATCGGCTTCACCTTGCCTTCCAGCCCAGCGATGCCAGCGAGGACATCTATCAACTGCTGGTGCGCGATGCCGATGACCAGCCCAACGCCGCCTATCGTGTGCGAGCACTGGTCGAATCTACCGGGTCTATGACCGTCTTTGACCATCAGTTGCTGAGCACCAGCGAGGAAACCGTCGATCTGCTCACTCAAGAGCACTATGAAAGTATTCTGCCGCGAGTGGACTATGCCAAGGGACAGCTTGTGCACGAGGGAGGCGAGGAAGGCTCAGAACCGCAAGCCGTCTCTGCACACGTCACACTGCTGGTCGATGCCTTTGACGAGGATCGATATGACTTTGGCGAAGTCGTTGGCCGACTTAGCAAGAATCCCAACTGGGTGGCCTTTGGAGATCTGGTGCAAGAAGACAGTGCCTCTTCCCGCGAGAAACTAGTCCGCGTCGACCTCTCTGCTCCACCGTATCACACTGGTCCTATGGAAGATAACAGTCGGAAACTGGTGTTCGTCCCGCTCAGTGGCGGAGAGCCCGAATATCTGCGTATGCTCTACGATTCGCTGATGGCCTGGCAATACCACGACGCATTCAATGAAGGTGTCTATTATGAGCAGGTACGCTGGGATGTCGAGCATCTGGACCGTATGCACGATCAGGCGGACTGGGTGTTACTCTTTGACCGAACGCTTGACAGGTCTCTCTTTGAGACATTGACGCCGGCTGGCGTCAAGCTCATAGATTATTATCCTGACCTACCCGGCGGGTACAAGATGTCCGTCTCTTCGCGGCGTATTGATGCAGTCCAATGGCAGTTGGCCCAGGTATTGCGGCAGTTCTTCCCCGGAGAAGAACTTGATGTGCTTGGAGTAGCAGAGAGAATGCTCGATACACTGAGCGAGTTCGCCAGTGGTCTGCTACTCAAGACACTAGGGGGCGGCAGCCTGGCGCAGGAGCTCCTTGGCCTATATGCCACGTATCTGTCTCTGATCGCGGAGGGTGAGTTTGTGCCAAGGCGAGACTGGCTCATCCCCCTTGATGACTACCAAAGCTGGTTTGGTCGACGGACACAGCGGGGTCGCCGCGCAGACCTGATGGTGCTCAGCAATCCCGTCCCCGATGCCCTGAGACTGACCGCCGTGGAAAGTAAGTGGTATGCAAATCCAGTCAGGCGATCATTCGTCCGAGACGAGTTCGACAAAGATGGGCAGATGAGAACCACCGTGACCAGCCTGCGAAGTCTCTTTGATCCAACACAGGAACGCCTGGACAGCCACTACTGGCAGAAAATGCTGTCTTCACTACTCGACGCTGCACCAAGTTCCTGGGAGAGTCTTCGTCAGCAACTTGGGACGAACCGATGGCACCTGGAAGTGGATGGCGTTGTCTATGTCCATCAGTATCGGGAGGAGGATATCGACGGACTGCGTGCACACAACGAGGACCTTCTCGCCGAGGTCGCAGCGTGTATAGTCTACCCTGATGACGGGCCCCTCTTCTACTTGGGCCCGGGTTTCAAGCGACTGCGACTCAAGCCTCGTGACGAGATCGTTCGCTTGTTTGCTCAAGAGGCCGAAGGATAGGCAGAACGAGAGGAACGCCTCAGCGGAGGACATTGGGGCATCTATTGGAAGACAAAGAATCTCTGTGCGCAAACTATCAAACTGTAGATATTCAGACAATGATTCTGACGCTACGCGGCCAAGAAAGTGGCCGCCAGAGAATGAACGTAGCATCCCATCAGGTTCTCGATCGACTCGGGCGGCCCGGCAAAGTAAGCCAGCCCCTGTTGCCCGAGTCCACAAGAGACCAGAATTCGGCCAGGTATTGGTTACGCGTGCTCCACTGCTTGACATTCTTGCACAAGAATTTAAAGCGCGGCCCAGGGAGCCCCAAAGAGCAAAGCTGACTTTCAGGCGTACACCGTTTGTCGCGAAATCGCCAAGA
>CAZYSK010000095.1:0-20374 GCA_964649415.1 uncultured Anaerolineales bacterium | reverse complement strand
TCTATTCGTGAGTCAACGAATCCATTTCGGTATCATTTACTCGTGAGGCAACGCGCCAGGAAATTGGGTCTATATGCAGCCTGAACCGGGGTTCCTCATTGGGGGTATTGGACGATATCGCCCCTGCTTCACTTGACGTCGCGTCCCGCTTTGTTATAATACGTTTAACGCGCGGGGCGGCCTGGGCAGGCCGCCCTCTTGTGTGATTAAAGGGGACTATGCTGGTATGTTGGAGAAACTGAACACGGTTGAGGCGCGATACGAAGAGCTTGCGCGCCTGATGGCCGACCCGGCGGTGGCACAGGACTACGAGCAGGTGGCCAAGCTTGCCAAGGAACGCTCGGAACTCGAGCACATCGTCAACACGTACCGGGAATACAAAAACACGGCACAGGAACTGGAGGACACCAGGTCGCTCTTGACGGGCGATGCTGAGCCGGAGTTGAGAGAACTGGCAGAGGGGGAGATCGCCGACCTGGAACCTCGCCTGGATGAACTGGAGTCCTATCTCCGCCGGTTATTGCTCCCGAAGGATCGGCGGGATGACAAAGACGTGATCATCGAGATTCGCGCCGGGGCCGGCGGTGACGAGGCGGGGATTTTCGCCGCCGATCTGCATCGTATGTATACCCGCTACGCCGAGCGGCAGGGCTGGAAGACCGAATTGCTGAGCGAGCACACCACCGGTGTCGGTGGCTTCAAAGAGGTCATATTCGGAATCAAGGGGCAGGGGGCTTTCTCCCGCTTCAAGTTTGAGAGCGGCGTCCATCGCGTCCAGCGGGTACCGGTCACCGAATCCGCCGGGCGCATTCACACCTCCACCGCCACCGTCGCGGTCCTGCCTGAGGTGGACGAAGTAGAGGTGCAGATCGACCTGAAGGACCTTGAAATCGAGGCGTATGGTTCCTCCGGTCCGGGGGGGCAGCACATGCAGAAAAACGCCACCGCCATCCGTGTCACCCACAAGCCAACTGGGATGGTCGTCGCCTGCGAAAGCGAACGCTCGCAGACACAGAACAAACTGCGGGCGCTGGCCGTCTTGCGGGCACGTCTCTACGAGCAAGAGCAGAGCAAGCTAGAAGCCGAAGTGGCTGAGACGCGGCGGGCCCAAGTAGGCACGGGGGAGCGCAGTGAGAAGATCCGCACCTACAACTTCCCCCAGAATCGCGTCACCGACCATCGCATTGGCCTGAGTATGCACCGGCTGCCAGACGTCCTGGACGGTGCACTCGATCCCTTCATTGATTCTCTGCGCGCGCAGGAACAGGCGGAGCGACTGGAGGCTCTGGGAGAAGGCGGATGAAAGGGGTGTGGGCCAACAACCATCAATCGTGAGAGCAAAGGCCGCACTACCCTTATTCGAGGATTGGCGGGAACAAGAGCTGACCACGCGAAACTGGCAGGCTGATCCCAGCACTGACTACGCAGCGGCGAGTCGTGGGACTCCCGCGCCTGGTATCGAATACCGTGCACCGGGCGTCCAGCATGTGCCCCCCAGCATCGGGGCTTCGGCGTCCAGCGTACAACAGGCTCTGCAGGATGCTCACGCCCGCCTCCAACCCATCACCGATTCGCCCCAACTCGAAGCGGAAGTACTGCTGGCCTACGTACTGGGAGCCTCGCGCACATCGGTGATCGCTCACCCTGAACGAACCCTCACACGCCGCCAAGTATCCACCTACCGCAGACTCGTCCGCCGCCGTGCCTCCGCTTATCCTCTGCCTTACCTCACCGGGCGTGCGGAGTTCTACGGTCTGCAGTTTGAAGTCACGCCCGACGTGCTCATCCCACGCCCAGAGACAGAGACGCTTGTGGACCTGGCAGTGGCGTATCGACCCGCGACCGTCGTGGAGGTCGGCACCGGCTCCGGTTGCATCGCGGTCGCCCTGGCAGTCCACCTACCCGAGGTGACGGTCCAAGCGATCGAGATCTCCCCGGCCGCGCTGGCCGTAGCGCGGCGAAACGTGGAGCGCCACGGCGTCGCCGACCGGGTGCAGTTGATGGTCGGTGACATACTCACGCCACGCCCCGAACCGGTAGACCTGATCGTCTCCAACCCGCCCTACATCGCAGCCGGCCAGTGTGCCTCCCTGCCGGCGTCGGTGCGCGACCACGAGCCTCGGCTGGCGCTCGACGGAGGAACGGATGGGCTGGCGATCACGCGGCGGCTGCTGGCCCAGGCACCGGCGGTGCTGCGTGCCACGGAACGCGCTCGGCAGGGCGAAAAGCGCCCCGGAGGGGCGATGCTCATCGAGATCGGCGCCGATCAGGGAGAAGCAGCGGGGCGTCTGGCCCGCACCTTCTTCCGCCAGGCCGCTGTTCGCGTGCACCGTGACCTGGCCGGGCGTGACCGGGTGCTAGAGGTGCAGCTATGATCCGCCTCCTGGCACTCGATCTGGATGGCACGCTGATGGACGATCAGATGATCATCAAGAGCGTCCGAGTGCAGCGGGCCATCACCGCCGCTCGGCAGCGAGGCGCTATCGTCACGCTGGCCACGGGCCGCATGTTCGACCTCACCGTGCCGTTTGCGCAGGAACTGGGTATCGTTGCCCCACTGATCTGCTATCAGGGCGGGCTGATCCAGGCCCCGGACTCGGACGTTCCGCTATATCGCGCGACAATGGATCCAGCGCTCATGCGCGAGGTGCTGGGATGGCGAGAGGGTCGCGACTGGCAGTTCGTGCTCTACGCCGGCTCCGACGTCTACCTCGATGAGCGGCGCTACCCCGAGTCGTTGTACCGCGATATGCTGGGGGACCGCCTGATCTGGGTGGAAGACCTCTCCTCCGCCATTACGAGCGAGGAGCGGCATAGACCGATCAAGTTCATCGTCTTCGTCGAGCCACACGAGGCGGACCGCGCCCAGGGGGAACTGCAGCAGCGATTTGGAGACCGACTGGAACTGGCGCGCTCGCACGCCAGCATCGTCGAGGGAAATCCATCGGGAGTATCCAAAGGGGACGCGTTGCGGCGGCTGGCCGACCACCTAGACGTGCCGCAAGCACAGGTGATGGCAATCGGGGACCAGGACAACGATATCTCGATGATCCGGTGGGCTGCCCTGGGCGTGGCGATGGGCAACGGCAGCCGGGCGGCCAAGGCCACCGCTGACTGGATCGCGCCACCGGTGGCGGGAGACGGCGCGGCCGTGGCGATCGAGCGATTCGTGCTCACGTGAGGTGACCGGCACTTGAAGCACTTCGTCCCAATGTGATTTCTCAGCGGTGGAACATTTACCATCGGATGCAGTTTATCCGCCGGATGCAGTTTATCCGCCGGATGCAGTTTATCCGCCGGATGCAGTCTATCCGCCATCACCCAAACTGCGTTCAATTGCCGGTCACCTGAACGGCTACGAAACGGATCCGCTGCACGGAGCTATCCAATCCTGAACCCGGCCGAAGCCCGGCCGCCCAGGTCCGGTGAGCCTGGATCTATGGACCCTGGCCTCACGACGGGTTCACCGTCACGCGCCAGGATTGAGGGAGGTCGGTATGCAACAGCCCAGTTTCGTGATCATCATGACAGACACTCAGGCGACCAACGTGCTCGGCACGTACGGCCATCCTGAGCTACACACGCCTAACATAGACCGCCTGGCGGAGACCGGCGTCAAGTTCACCCGGGCCTATACGACGTGCCCGCTGTGCACCCCTGCGCGGGCCGGCATCTTCACCGGTATGTACCCTCACACGGCCGGCGCTTGGACAAACAACATGCCCCTGGGGGACAACGTCAAGACCATGGGGCAGCGCTTCCAGGACAGCGGGTACCGGACGGCCTACATCGGCAAATGGCACCTGGACGGGCACGACTACTTCGGAACGGGAGGCTGCCCGGATGGATGGGACGACGCGTACTGGTACGACGGCAAGCGATACCTGAGCGATCTGACCGAAGCGGAGATTCACCTGTGGCGCAGGGGGTTGTCGTCAGTTGACGAGCTGCGCGAGCATGCAATCCGTCCGGAGTTCACCTGGGCGCACCGCATCTCGAATCGAGCCATAGACTTCCTGGAGAAGCAAGGCCGAGAGCCATTCGTGCTCGTCGTCTCGTACGACGAGCCGCACCACCCCTTCACCTGTCCCCCAGAGTACGCCGAGCGCTTCGCGGACTACGCCTACCCGGTGGGGCCGGCAGCGTTTGACACCCTGGAGGACAAGCCGGCGCATCACAGGGAATGGGCCGACGCCGATCAGGTGCGCCTCGAAAACGGATGTGCACACCATCCCCTGTATTTCGGCTGCAACAGCTTCGTGGACCACGAGATCGGCCAGGTGATTGACGCCGTACACGCGCACGCAGGCGACGCCAATGGGCACCTGGAGAACACGACCATCATATACACATCCGACCACGGGGAAATGCTGGGTGCCCACCAACTCAGAGGCAAGGGCCCGGCGATGTACGAGGAGATCACCCACATACCTTTCATCATCCAGCAGCCAGGCGGCGCAGGCGCAGGCCTGACCAACTCAACCCTCGTGAGCCATGTGGATATCCTCCCGACCATGCTCGAACTCGCCGCTCTCGACGTCCCCCCGATCCTCGAGGGGCAGAGCCTCGCTCCATTCCTGGCCGGGCAAGAGGACACAGCGAGAGCAGTCCAGGTGGGATTCCACCGCTACGAGATAGAGCACGACTCCTGGGGCGGATTCCAGCCCATCCGCTGTATCGTCAGCGACCGCTACAAGCTGGTCGTCAATCTTCTGCACACGGACGAACTGTACGACCTGGAAGCAGACCACGCGGAGATGAACAACCTGATCGGAGATCCAGGCTACAGCGCGATCCGGGACGAGATGCACGAACGCCTCCTGAACTGGATGTATGACCGGAGAGATCCCTTCCGTGGCCCCTGCTGGGAGAGACGGCCCTGGCAAACCACGCGACGATTCCAGTGGAGAGGCAAGTTCCGCCCCAGGCCGGCGGATGGGTACGCGCCTGAGGTGCGAGATTACGACACAGGGCTACCCACCAAGGGCGCGAAAGTTGAATTCGGGGATTGACAGAGCCGCTGGGCATCCCCTTGCATAGGAGACTGCAGAAATGAAGATATTCGTACCTGGACGGATTTGCCTGTTTGGTGAACACTCGGACTGGGCCGGAGGGTATCGGCGCGTCAACGCGGAGATTGAGAAGGGCTATACTCTGATCACGGGGACTGACCAAGGCATCTACGCCGAGGTCGAGCCCCACCCCACAGCGCTGGTGCTGACTTCAACCACACCCGATGGGCAGACACATGGCCCATACGAGATTCCGATGGAGCCCAAAGCGCTGCTCGAGGAAGCGCAGCGTGGCGGCTTCTGGAGCTACGTCGCGGGTGTCGCACACCAAATCCTAACGCACTACCACGTCCGCGGGTTGACGATCAACAATTATAAGACTGACCTCCCGATCAAGAAAGGACTCTCGTCGAGCGCAGCGATCTGCGTTCTGACAGCACGAGCGTTTAATCGAACCTACGATCTGAAGATGACCATCCGGGGCGAGATGGAACTGGCCTACCAGGGAGAGATCACGACCCCCTCGCGTTGTGGACGCATGGATCAAGGATGCGCTTTCGGCAATCGCCCCATCCTGATGACCTACGACGGCGACCACCTGGACGTGACCGAGTTACAGGTCCCCAGCGACATGCACTTCGTGACCGTGGACCTGCAGGCCCACAAGGACACGATGGAGATCCTGGCCCGCCTGAACCGCAGCTACCCCTTCGCCGAGAACGAGATCGAGCGGGGCGTGCAGGAACTCCTGGGACCGATCAACAAACGCGTCGTCCATCAGGCCATCGAGGCACTCGAGAAGGGAGATGCGAAGCGAGTGGGCACGCTGATGAACGAGGCACAGGGCTTCTTTGACCGCTACGCGACGCCGGCCTGCCCGGAGGAACTGACGGCCCCGGTCCTGCACCGCGTGTTGAACTACGCGCCGCTGAAGCCGCACATCTGGGGAGGCAAGGGGGTCGGCTCCCAGGGCGACGGCACCGCCCAGTTCATCGCGCGCAGCGAGGCTGACCAACAGGCAGTGATCGAGATCATCGAACGAGATCTGGGCATGCCCTGCCTCAAGCTGACACTGCGCGCCGGGCAGAAGGTGCGCAAGGCCGTGATCCCGGCGGCAGGGTTCGGCACGCGGCTGTTCCCGGCCACCAAGGCGACCAAGAAAGAGCTATTCCCCATTGTCGACCGTGACGGCATCGCCAAGCCGGCGATTCTGCTGATCGTCGAGGAGGCGCTGAGGGCCGGCGTGGATGAGGTGATCATCATCGTCCAGGAGCACGACCTGGAGGCGTTTCAGGCGTTCTTCAACGTGCAGGTCACGATCGAGAATTACAACAAACTGCCGCGCCACTTTCAGGCCTACGCGCGGCGCATCCTGGAGGTCGGGCGGCATGTGTCCTTCGCGATCCAGGAGACGCAGGAGGGCTTCGGACACGCGGTCTACTGCGCACACGAGGCGGTCGGCAACGAGCCCTTCCTGCTTATGCTGGGGGATCACATCTATCGCTCCGACGGGGAGAAGTCGTGCGCACAGCAATTGATCGAGACGTACAACAAACACGGGATCAGCGTGCTGGGCCTGCGTCGTACGCCTGAGGACCAGATCGCGAATTTCGGCACCGCAACAGGGCTGTGGGTTGAGGAGACAAGCCTGCTGAACGTCACCGAGTTCGCCGAGAAACCCACCGTGGACTACGCCCGCAACAACTTGCGCATACCTGGTCTGGCGGAAGGCGAGTATCTCACCGTGTTCGGCCAGTACATCATCAAGCCCCAGTTGTTCGACTACCTGGAAGAGCACATCCGGAACAACGTGCGCGAGCGGGGCGAGTTCCAGCTCACGTCAGCGCTGGACCGGCTGCGACAGGAGGACGGCTTCCTGGGCCTGATCATGGACGGGCAGCGATTCGACATCGGCCTGCCGCAGTACTACCTGCAGACGTTGGAGACGTTCCATCGCTAGAAACCAGACGGCAGCTTCTCCACTACCAACAGGTGCGAGAGCCCGAAGGCTTGCAGCGGCGTGCGTTCCAACGTGTAGGTAACCGCGCGCAGGACACGGCCCAGCGCAGGGCTGCGGGCGAGTACGTTGTCATAGCCGGGGAAGATGCACGTGTGGTGTACGACGTCGACGGGGAGGCCGTCGAAGAGACGGCGCAGGCCACGGGCAGTGTAGGCACGCACGTGGGGCGCTAGCCGGTTGCGCAGCGGCGTCGGCAGCCAGTTGACCAACGGCACGTTGCCGAAGTGGTAGCGCCCCCGCCAGAAGATGCCGTGCGTCTCGAAGGCATACAGACGGTTGGGGACGAAGACGAGTATGCGCCCGGCCGGCCGCGTCACGCGCACCATCTCCGCCACGCAGGCCCGGTCGTCGGCGACGTGCTCCAGCACCTCGTGAGAGAACACCAGGTCGAACGTCTCGTCGGGGAAGGGAAGGCGCTCACCCGGTGACTGTACGAGCCCGGCGGCCCGTTCCCGCGCCTCCAGCGCGCGCTCGCGTTCGATCTCGACGCCGAAGACGTGCGGCGTCTCCCGCAGAAAGGCCGACGTGTACATCCCCACGCCGCAGCCCACGTCGAGCACACAGCGCCCGACCAGCGTCGCCCACCGGCGGACCATACGAAAGCGACGCTCCTGCCCCTCCCGCCAGACGAAACTGGGAAGGCCACGGGAGGCAGCTTTGCCGGACGAGTTTGTGACTCGTTCGCTGCTCGACTCCTGAAAGCCGCTCAATCTCTCCACCGCGTGTACAGATCGTTGTCTACGCCCATGCGCGCGAGCACGCGCCCCACGGTGCCATCCACAATCTGGGAGACCGTCTCCGGATGGCCGTAGAAGGCAGGCACCGGCGGGAAGATGACAGCGCCGAGTTCGGCCGCGCGCACCATGAGGCGCAGATGGCCCAGGTGCAAGGGGGTCTCGCGCACGACGAGCACCAGCGGGCGACCCTCCTTGAGCGTCACGTCTGCCGCGCGGCTCATCAGGTTCGCGGTGTAGGAATTGGCGATAGCGGACAGCGTCTTGATCGAGCAAGGCGCGATGACCATCCCATCCGTGGCGAAAGAGCCGCTGGCGATGGGGGCCGCCAGGTCGTCGGGCGCGTGGGCATGCCCGGCCAAGGCCTTGATCTCGGCGACGGCGCGGTTGGCCTCATCCGCATACTCGTGGGCGATGATCAGGCGGGCGGCCTGGCTAACGACGAGATGGGTCTCGACATCGGGACGTCGGGACAGCACCTCCAGCATCCGGATGCCGTAGACCACGCCGCTAGCGCCCGAGATGCCAACGATCAGTCGCCCGGATTGGAGCAATCCGCTGCGCTTCATCAGATCATTCTGCCCCTTGGATCGGAAGGATCCCGGATTGAAGAAATCTGCAACCACCCGGCCTTGCCTTCCACAGACGGCGCGGACGCAGACGTCCGTTCGGCAGACCTCGCGGATGCAGACATCCGGGCCTCACTACGAACCGAGGACGCAGATAGTCGGGAGCAGACGATGCCGTCATCGTCACGCGTTCCTCAAGCGCGCCATCACGTGGGTGTCCACGTATTCGCCCTGCCGGAAGGCGTACTGCCGCTTGGTGCCCTCGATCTCAAAGCCGAACTTCTGGTACAGGTGAATCGCCGCCGCGTTGTCGGTGTAGACCTCCAACTCGAGCCGCTGGAGTCCAAGCCAGTTGTCCGCCAGGTCCACCATGCTGGCCATCAACGCCGAGCCCACGCCCCGGTTCCAGAAGTCAGAATGGACGCTCATCCCACAGCCGGCACTGTGCTGCGTGCGCGGGGAGCGGCTCCGGTGCAGGGCGCTAGCCCCCACCACCCGCCCGTCCACCTCAGCCACGAACCGATACACGCCCTCCGGCCGGTTCTCAACCCGCTGCTTGACCTCATCCTCCGACTGCAACGGTATCTGGAGTGTGCCCCAGCACACGCCTGGATCGGTCCAGATCTCATACAGGTCGTGCCAGTCGTCGGCTTTCATGGCTCGGACCCGGATTTCGAGCGGAGGAGTACGTCGCTGTGCCACCTCTCTGCAAGAATCGTCACTGACTTGCGTCATGGCCATCAGATCGTTTTCGCAAACGCCGCACAGCGCTTATCCCACCGGTTCCCCTTCCTGAAGCAATAGGACAGCCCGCCCTTGGCGCTATGGTAGGCCGCACATTCCTGGCAGTGGCCATGCCGGGGGCACTTCCTCTTGGGACAGGGACAATCAATCCGGGCCACGAAAGATAGAGTCAACCCTGCGTCGCGGAGCCTGACCAGCACGCGATGCAAGGCCGCCTGATCCACCATCGCGCCCGTCAGCAAGATTTCTCCACTGTCTCGCGAGGCAAACACGAGGCCATCGAATGGATCGGCCTGTCCCTCACCGATCAGGTCTTGCAAGGAGCTAGCGCCCCGGTGGTTGCCCCGCACCCGGATGTGATAGATCGCGCTCTCGCCAGGACCTTGCTCGTCGGTCATCACACATAGCTCCACAGTTCACCCTCAGTGATATCGCAGCGATGCCGTATCATAGCACATCCTGCACGGAGCGCCAAGCTGTGGGCCTGGACTGTCTGTCCCTCGGACATCTGCAATCCGCCCCCCTGGGAACTGGGGAAGCCATGGCTTGCCAAAGCGTGCTAAAGGGACTATATATAACTCTCCTGCGTGTTCTGTTCCTGATCCCTCAAGGCGCTCAGGGAAGTGGACGAGGGGCCCGAATGGCACGTCCGAAGGAAGTCACAATGAGCAGCAATCACACGAAAGTTCCGTATCGCACCGTGGCGGAGTGGGTGGTACACAGCGCGCGATCCTACGAAAACCCCTTCACCGACGTGGCGGTCGACGCGGCGTTCACCGGTCCCTCCGGTGAGACGTTCACCGTCCCCGCCTTCTACGACGGACTTTCCGAGCACCAGGCCCACACCTGGCGCGTGCGCTTCAACCCGAACGCGGTTGGCCGGTGGACGTACCGCATCCTCTCTCAGTCAGCCGATCCAGACCTGGCCCAGGAGGGAAGCTTCGAAGTCACGGCCCGTGACAGCCGGGGCTTCCTCCAGGCCACGCCGGGGCACGCCTGGGGCTTTCACTACGAGTCGGGCGAGCCGGTCTTCTTGTTGGGCGACACGGTGTACAACCTGTTCGGCATGGCACACTGCGGAGGGCCGGTCGTCGCCTTCCTGGAGCGCCGCGCGGCCCAGGGGTTCAACCTGCTGCGCGTGCGTTTGCCCATCAGCCCCTTTCACCCGCCGGAGGGCTATAGCGCCTGGCAGACGCGCCGCACGTGGCCCTGGGGCGGCAGCGAGCAGTCGCCCCGCTTCGACCGCTTCAACCTGGACTACTTCCACACTGTGGATGAGGTGGTGCGCCAGGCCGAGCACCTCGGAATGGGGCTGGAGATGATCATGGAGGCGTGGGGCTTCGAGTTTCCCTTCAACAGCCGCCACATCTTCGTGCCAGAATGGGAAGAGCTCTGGATGCGCTATCTCATCGCCCGCTACGACGCGTTCAACAGCGTCTACTTCTGGACGCTGATGAACGAGTACGAGTACTATCCCGACGGCAACTGGCACCGCAGCCGCTACGGGGTGGAGGACCGCTGGGCGATGCGCGTCGGGCGATGGGTCAAGGCCCTGGCACAGCACGGCCACGTCATCTCCATCCACAACGGCCCGCGTATGCCGCCCTTCGCGGAACGCTTCGCCGCCGCCCCGGGGGCGATTGACGCGATCATGTTCCAGGACTGGGGCACGCGGGACGCCGAACTTGGCTGGCTCGCCGCCGGTATCGAGGAGCAGATCCAATGCAGCCTCGCGGGCTGGAGTGGCTGCGCCGTCTTCGCCGAGTACGGCTACGAGCGCAACCCAGACCTGCCACTCCTGGTGCCGGGCCATCGTTACTGCGACGGTGAACACACACGGCGGGGGGCGTGGCGGGGCACGTTCTGCGCTTTGGGCGTCGTGCACGGCTTCGAGAACTCGTGGGGGCCGTTCATGGTGATCGAGGAAGACCAGCCTGGCCTGGCCTATCTGCTCCACCTGCGCCGATTCCTTACCGAGGTGGTCCCGTTTCACCGGATGCGCGCCGCGCCGGAGATCATCGTGGCTGGTGAGAGCGACCCTGGTCATCGTCCACTGGCCCTGGCGACGAGCGGGCGTGACACCGTGGCCATCTATCTGCCAGCGGGCGGCGAAGTCACGCTTTCTCTGCCAGGTGAGCGCCCGCGCAATATGCAGTGGTTCGACCCAAGAACAGGCGAACTACGCTCTGCGACACTCTCCGGGGAAGGAAGACGCCTCAGCTTCGCCGCACCCGGAGGTCAGGATGAGAACGGCCATCCCTGGGACTGGGTGCTCGTCCTGTCCAGATGACACCGCAACCAGGGTGCTGGAACTTAGCCTGCTACCTTATGCTCTAGCCAAGATAGATGCAGCGAGGTAAGACAGCGGGCACGAGCGTGGGAAACCCAGCATCAAAGCAGAGGAGTACCGGGCAAAATCGACTTGCGTCGAAGTTCATGCTAGAATAGAGCCACGTACGGAAGGGAGGAACTGCCTGAGATGCCAAATCAGACGATAGAGACGCGTATTCTGGGCAAGAGTGGTATCGCGGTCACCAGGATCGGCCTCGGCCTGTGGGCTGTGGGTGGAGATTCCTGGGGCCCCACGGACGATCGCGAATCCCTGGACGCGATTGACGCTGCCTTGGACGCCGGTGTAACGTTCTTCGACACCGCAGACGTATACGGCGCAGGGCACAGCGAGGAGTTGCTGGGGCAAGCGATGAAAGGGCGAAGGGATCGATTCATCGTCGCCACCAAGATCGGCTGGCGGGACTTCGACAGGACGCTCAATCGGACGGCCTACGACAGTATCGAGAAACTGATCGCCGGCGTTGAGAGCAACCTGCACCGCTTGCAGACCGACTATGTGGACATCATCCAAAGCCACATCGACTTCCGCGACCCCACGATGGAGGTCTTCTTGGAGGGTTTCCAGCGGCTACAGCGGGACGGCAAGGTCCGGGCCTACGGCGTCAGCACCAGCGACTTCGAGTACCTGCAGGCGTTCAACGCAGATGGGGGCTGTGCGACGCTGCAGATTGACTACAGTATCCTCAATCGGACGCCGGAGGCCGACATATTCCCGTATTGCCAGGCGAACGACATCGGCGTCATCGTGCGCGGGGCACTGGCCATGGGTATCCTGACGGGTAAGTTCAGCGCCGACACCCAGTTTGAGGAAGGGGATTTCCGGCAGCGCTGGCAGAGCGATCCGGAGGAACGCCAAACCTACCTGGAAGACTTGAAGAAAGTGGAGAGATTGCCACGACTGGCCAAGGGGCGCACGCTGGCCCAACTGGCGCTGCAGTTCGTCATGGCCCATCCGGCGGTGACGACCGTCATCCCAGGTGCAAAGAACGCCAGGCAGGCAGCGGACAACGTAGGCGCGGCGTCCCTGCCGCCTCTGACTGGCGAGGATTTGGCCCAGATTGACGCGATCACCCCGCCGGCGGGTGGGCGCAAAATCTGGCCCGCATAGGAACTGCGATCGAGTCCTGCCTGCTCGACCAGGCTCGACGGCTGCGGAGTCGTCGCCTACGTTGTCGTTCGCTTCAAGCCGTGTGTGAGGCCGTGGATTGGCCAACCGAGAACGGGGTCATCGCGGTTCCGGCTGCTTCCAGAAACCGATCATCTGGTCGGGCCGGAAAGTGACCTGTACCAGTTCCCATCCCTCTTCCCCGACCTGATCGAGCAATCGCTCCATAGCCTGGGTAAGCGGGTTGGGACCGGCATCGAAGTAACACGCGCCCTCGTCGTTGCAGAAGATCATCGCAGGCACTTGCTCCACCGGCTCCGGAAGCACGCTCAGAACGTCAGCCGCCGTGTGAACCGTAATGCGATAACGCCAGTTTGCCATATCTCCCTCCCGCCGAGACCCTAAAGGTTTCAGAAAACCTTTAGGGTCTGTGTCATCCCTTATCCTCCCAGTTCCACGCAACGCTTCCGGTAGTAGACGTAGTTGTCATAGGAGACCTCCTCCGGAACGCCGTGGTCGCACATGGGGATATATCCTCCACGCTCGCGCATGGGCGGCAAGACGTAGTTGAGATGCACGTCGATCGCCTCTGGACCTTTGGCCAGGACGCGCTTGTCGATGCCGGCCAACAGGACCAGGTCAGGATACTGCCGCCCAATCTCTACCACGTCGCATCCGGCGGCAACCTCGAGCGGTCCTGTCACGTCCATGCCAACGGCCTCCTGGTAGAGCGGGATCACAGGGACGACGTAGCCATCGGTCTCTATCTGGACGTATAGATGGCGCGTTTGGTCAATCTGACGCGCCTTGACGTTGCTGATCAACTGCTGGTAATAGGGGAACAGAAACTCGCGCATCATGTCGGGCGAGATGAGAGATCCCCGATTGTAGCAGATGTCCTCATCAAACAAGATCTCGTCTATGGTGACGTACTCCTGATGACGGGCGAGCACGCCATCGGCCAGGTCGAGCCAGCTCTGCATACAGTCATGTACGAGGTCAGGCATATCGTAGAAGGCATACAGCAGGGGTTCAGGCCCCATGAGACTGCGCAGATACATGTAAGCACCAACCATGTACTGCGAGATCATCAGCCCCTGTGCGGCCGCGGCCTGGGCCTGCTGCATACGTGTCTCGAGGCCAACGAATCGCTCCGGCGTCGCCGGATCAAGCCGCCACTTCACATCCTCCACCCACGTCCGCATATCCTTGACCGGATGGTCGAGGTACTGCGGCATAAATCCCTGCCGTCGGCCCTTGAAATAGAGCACACGCCGTCCGGCGAAGTCCTGCTCGACCTCGTAATCCCCCCTGTCCTCAAGCACTTTGACCTCAAAGGCAGGCTCGAAGGCCGCCTCGCATCCCCCAAGCTGGCCCAGGGTATGGTTTCCCGGCGGATCGTAGTCGAATAGCTCGTGCAGCAGGTAATAGTCGAACAGCATGTCGAGGGGCGTGCCTTCTGGCAGGCTATCCAGCGGCACGCCCTGTTCATTCCAGGCCTCCAGGCAATAGAAGCCATACTCACGCTTGAAAAAGGAGATGCCAGGTACACGAGCGTACGTATCTCTCAGCTTGCGCGCCGACTCGCACATCCGCTCGCGCGGCACCATCGCGTGTACGCCGTCCTGGGGTTGTTCTGTCGTCAATGATGGGCACATAGTCGGTTCTCGATGCTGTCTCTCCCCAATTCCTGTAAGGCGAACGCGGATTGTTCCAATCCCATCGATTATGCGCCCGCAGAGACCGGACCTCCACGGGGCTGCTCGGCCAGGAAGCGATCCGCCTCGATCGCGGCAGTCGCGCCAGAAGCCGCCGCGATCACCACCTGGCGGAAGTCAGGGTTCTGCACGTCCCCTGCTGCGAAGACCCCCGGCACGCTTGTTCGCTGGCGCCGGTCGGTGAGCACGTACCCATGCGCGTCCAGCTCGACCTGCCCGGTGAACAGCTTGGTCCCCGGAACCATGCCGATATACACGAACACGCCATCGGCCTCGACAAGTGACGTCTCACCGGTCTTCACGTTGCGCACGCGCACGCCGGTCACCGTCTGCTCGCCCACAATCTCCTCGGCCACGGAGTCCCACACAAAGCTCATCTTCGGATTGGCGAAAGCCCGTTCCTGGTAGATCTTCGTCGCGCGCAATTCATCGCGGCGGTGGACGACGACGACCTCGCGGGCGAACTTGGTCAGGAACAGGCCCTCGTCAATGGCACTATCTCCCCCACCGACCACCACGACCCGCTTGTCACGGTAGAAGAACCCGTCACAGGTAGCACAGGTGGATACACCGCGGCCGAAGAACTCCTTCTCGCCACGTACCCCCAGGCGGCGCGGGAACGCGCCGGTGGCGATGACGACTGTCCGGCCACTGAAGGTCTCGGACTGCGTCTGGACCGTGAACGGATAGGAAGAAAGGTCCACACCGGTCGTTGCCTCCATCACAATCCGGCTCCCGAAACGCTCAGTCTGGCTCTGCATGCGTTGGGCCAGCTCTGTGCCGGTGACACCCTCTGGGAAACCGGGGAAGTTCTCCACCATGCCGGTGAAGGACACCTGCCCGCCCGGAATGGGGCCAACGAGCACCAGTGTCTTGAGGGCAGCGCGGCCAGCGTAAATCGCGGCGGTGAGCCCGGCAGGCCCACCGCCGAGAACGATCATATCGTAGACGGGCACTGGCTCCGCCTGATCCTCATGCCCCACATGCACATCTTCCTGAGATTCCGGTCGTTGCTGCGTCAATTTGAAGTCAAGCATGCTACGGCACCTCAATGTGTTGTATTAGAACCGGTTCGCTCTCGTTTGCCGTACGGGGGGAACGGCTCTGCACGTAAGACCAGCGCGCCATTCTGATGGCGCCTTTGTAACGATGACGGCGGACTGTCCCCGCCAGACCCAGCTCTTCAGCGGCCAGGTGTCACGCCGGTTCCTCCACGCCGTCCAACGCCTCCAGGAGTTTCCCCAACACCATGGGCTCGGGCGCTGCGCCCTCGATGTGTACCTTGTCGTTGATCACCGTGCGCGGTACGCCCATGACCTGGTACTTCATCGCCAGGTCGGGGAACTCAGTCGCCTCTACCATATCCGCCTGCACCATCGGGCTGGCGATAGCCAAGCTATGGGCCAACACGACAGACCCTGCACAGTATGGGCAGGTAGGCGTGACGAAGACCTGTATGTGCACCGGTTCGCTCACGTCTGCCAAGGTCGCAATCGTCTCCTCGGACAATTCCGCCTCACCCGCCGCCGCCGTGCGAATCGCGCTCATCAAGGAGGCGAACTCATAGCCAGACGGGATGCCGTAGAAACGCACACCGCGGTCCTCCTCGCCGACCACCGCGATGGCCGGGATCTTGTCCACGCCCAGTTCCTCAGCCTTGCCCGCGTCGGCGACGAAATCGTACACCTCCGCCGTCAGTTGATCGGAAAGCTCGGCCACCTCCTCAACCAGTTGCTGGGTCTCAGCGCAGTACCCACACTCGAACTCCGCGGATTCTTCGAATCCGTTGGTGAACATCACCAACCGCACGGGTCCACCCAGATCGGCCAACGCCTGCTTCACTTGCTCAGCGATCTCATTGCTCAATAACGCCACCTTGTGACTCCTTCTTTTCAAGATCGGCAGGTACAAACGGATTGGAACAATCCGCGCCTGCCCCTACCACTGCTATTCTCGGCTCACAACTCTAGTGGTGAAACTGGGCGCGGTTCCCGCGCCCCTACCTGCTAAACGCTCTTGGCCCTACGCCAGCCGCGACAGCGCCACCGCCAACGCGTCGGCGATCTCGTCGGGCGAGTCGCCCGACGTCATGCACTCCGTCGCGTACACCCGCACCAGAGCAACGGTGGCTTGATGAGCCGCAGAGCGAACGGCGGATAGCTGCTGCAGGACTTCGCGGCAGTCGCGATCCTCCTCGATCATCCTGGCGACGCCGCGCGCCTGCCCCTCGATGCGCCGTACACGTCGCAACAGATCAGCTTTAGCAGATGAATCGGCCAGTTTCACGCCCGGTATTCCTCTATTCCTTCCTAAAGGAGGCGCACGGCCCCCTACCGACTCGTACTTCAGACAGGCCCCGGGCCACAGGAAGACGCGCTTATCCCGCTGCTGCCACCTGTCCCGCCGACGCCAAACAGCGAGATGGCCTTGTGCACGTCAGTACTGCCACACTTAGGGCAGGTTGGGCCTTCCTTCTGCTTGGCGGACCGAATGAAGAGCTCGAAACTCTCACCACATTCGGCACAACGATACTCGTAAATGGGCATCTCCAGCCACCTCCTAATACCATACTAGGGTAGAGTATATCACAGAAGCACAATTTGTCAAGTCATTCGTCAAGGACGCGCACCAACGCGCCTTTGACTTCCACACCAGGTTAAGCTATACTAGACCTCAACTCTCGTAAGAGGGTAGCGCAGCGGCTTAGCCTGACAACACCAGGCTCGTGACCAGTGTATGCTGAGGTTCAGCTTAGAATTACCTTATTAGGAGTGAGAATGATGGATTTCGAGAAACTCGGCGCATTCTATTTGGGCAAGGAATACGACCTGGCCAAAGACAAGCTGCTGGATCGGCTCGTCATGTACGATGCCCGCGACTTGACAACGCACGCCGTGTGCGTGGGTATGACGGGCAGCGGGAAGACTGGTCTTTGCGTCGTGTTGCTCGAGGAGGCAGCCATTGACCACGTGCCCGCCATCATCATTGACCCCAAGGGCGACATCACCAACCTGCTGCTCACCTTTCCCCAACTGCAGCCCGACGACTTCCGCCCCTGGATCAACGCGGATGACGCACGTCGTAAGAAGCTGAGCGAAGATGAGTTCGCAGGCAAGCAGGCCGACCTGTGGCGCAAGGGGCTCGCCGACTGGGGGCAGGACGGAGACCGGATCAAGCTGCTGCGCGAGTCGGCGGACGTCACGATCTATACGCCCGGTAGCGACTCCGGCGTCCCTGTGTCCATTCTGCAGTCCTTCGCCGCGCCGCAGCTCAGTTGGGACACCGACGCGGAGCTCCTGCGCGAGCGCATCCAGGGCACCGTCGGCGCTCTGCTGGGCCTCATCGGCGTCGACGCCGACCCGGTACGTTCCCGCGAGCACATCTTGCTGTCCAACCTGTTCGAGCACTTCTGGCGACACGGTGAGGACCTGGACCTTCCCAAGCTCATCCTTTCGATTCAGAGCCCGCCGATCCGCCAACTCGGCGTCTTCGACGTAGACACCTTCTTCCCAGAAAAGGATCGCTTCGCGCTGGCGATGAACCTGAACAACATCATCGCGGCACCAGGTTTTCAGACGTGGCTTCAGGGACAGCCACTGGACGTCCCCAGCTTTCTCGGCACGTCCAGCGGCCAGACCCGCCATTCGATCTTCTACATCGCCCACCTGAGCGATGCCGAGCGCATGTTCTTCGTGACCATGCTGCTGAACCAGATCGTCACCTGGATGCGCACGCAGCCCGGCACGACCAGCCTGCGCGCGCTGTTGTACATGGACGAGATATTCGGCTTCTTCCCACCGGTGGCCAATCCCCCCAGCAAGCAACCCATGCTCACGTTGCTGAAACAGGCCCGCGCCTTCGGCGTCGGCGTCGTCTTGAGCACCCAGAACCCGGTTGATCTGGACTATAAGGGCCTGACCAACACCGGCACATGGTTTATCGGGCGGCTACAGACGGAGCGGGACAAGAAGCGCGTACTGGATGGGCTCGAGAGTGCATCGTCGGAGACCGGACAGGCGCTGGACCGGGGCGAACTGAGCCGGATGATCTCCGGGCTGGGGAAGCGGGTCTTCCTGCTACACAACGTCCACGAGGAGGCACCGATCACGTTCCACACACGCTGGGCGATGAGCTACCTGCGCGGGCCACTGACCCGCACGCAGGTACAAGGACTGATGAAGGACAGGCAGCCTGACCAGCCTGTAACCACGCCACTGGCCGGCACCGGCGTATCCCCCAGCCAGCCTGCTCCGGTACAGCCTGTCTCCGCGGCGGCCACGCAGCCGAAGGCGGCTGCAGCGCCTGCCGGGTCCTTCGCGACTTCGCCTCCCGCGCTTTCGTCCAGAATCCAGCAGTTCTACGTCCCGGTGCGCAGGGGAGCCACGGAAGCTGTGCTTGAAGTGGAGAAGCGAGAGAAGGGCAAGATTGAGGTACAGGCGCGAAACTTGCTGTACGTGCCGGCTATGCTGGGCATGGGACGCGTTCACTTCGTGGATCAACGCCGGAACGTGAATGAGCGGGAGGACTTCGCCCTGCTGGCCCAAGCGCCGGAGGGTCCTGCCGTGTTGGTATGGGAGAAGTCTCAGCCCCTGGGCCTGGAGATCCGCGATCTGATGGATCGCCCCGAGTCAGATGCCTACTTCGACGAACTGCCCGAGGCAATCAACGAGTCCACGGAGTTCACGGCATTGAAGAAGAGCCTGGACGACCACCTGTACCGGAACAGCAGTGTGAAGCTGTTCTACAGCCCAGTCCTCAAGGCCTACTCGCAGCCCAACGAGAACGAACGCGACTTCCGCATGCGTCTGCAGCAGACCGCGCGCGAGGAGCGGGACGCAGAGGTGGACAAGATCAGCGATCGCTACGAGAAGCGTATCGAGACGCTGCAGGAGCGGCTGCGCCGCTCCGAGGCAACGCTGGCCAGGAAGGAAGCCGACGTCTCAGCGCGGAAGCGAGAGACGCTGGTCTCCGTCGGGGAGTCGGTGGTTGGCATGTTCCTCGGCCGGCGCTCCACGCGGGTGGTCTCCGCCGCCATGAGCAAGCAGCGGCAGGCGACCATGGCAAAGCTGCAGGTGGAGGAAGCACAAGACACGATAGAGGCGCTGCAGCAGGAGATCAAGGAACTCGAAGGGGAACTGCGGGAGGAGGTCGCTGTAGTGCGAGATCGCTGGGAAGAGGCACTGAGTGAATTCGAGGAGTTCCCGGTGACCCCAAGGCGGCAAGACGTTCAGATAGACCTCTTTGGGCTGGCCTGGACGCCCCAGTGGCAGATCACGTATCAAGACCGTGGAGGCGTCACACGCACCGATTTGGTACCAGCATATTGAGTGAGAGTGGATGCAGACATCCGGGATAGAGACGTCTAACAATTGACCGACGCAGCCCTGGTAGGGGCGGCTACGACGAAACCGGGGCAGAGTGATGGCCCTGGTTTTTCGTCCTGATAGGGACGAGAACACCCTCAAGTGTACAGACTTACGTGTGCGCATCTGTAGTGGGACGGACAGACCTGCGCGTGGAGGAGTGAGATGAGCCAACAGGGCAGATTTAACGGATGCCAGATTGTGGGGATCATCCTGGCGGTTCTACTGATCGCCACCGCATGCCTGGCGGCGGGATGCGTGTTGGGTGGCGGGATCGGCCTCGTCAGCGGTGGGGCAGCAGGCTACGCCATCGGGCGGGCCAGACCTATGCACGTCCAGCCACACATCGAAATCCCGGTGCCACCATCTCCACCGGAGGAGCCGCCAACGGCAGAAGAACCGGAGGCAGGCACACGCCCGTACCTGGGCGTCCGTGTCCTCCAGCTAGAGAGAGGCGCGGAAATCGTGGAGATCGTTCCAGAAGGGCCCGCCATGCGGGCAGGTCTGCGCGAAGGGGACCTTATCCTGGAAGTGGACGGCGCGGACGTGACCCGCGCCAGGCCACTGCCCAACGCCATCGCCGCCCACGAACCCGGCGACACGGTCCAGCTGACCATCGAGCGGGACGGACGCAGGCAAGAGCTCGAGGTCACGCTAGGTGCATGGTCCGGGGCCGAGGAGCCGGGGGACAAATAGAAGCATCGGGTGTTCGAAGCAGAACACGCGGATATAAAGGGAGCGGCAGGGCAAGCGGAGG
>CAZYSK010000094.1:0-20926 GCA_964649415.1 uncultured Anaerolineales bacterium | reverse complement strand
AATTTCGGCCCTCAAGGAGTTCAGGTGACCGGCACTTGAACGCAGTTTGGGTGATAATGGTCAATGTTTCACCGCTGAGAGATCACATTGGGACGAAGTTCTTCAAGTGCCGGTCACCTCAATACCTGAACGCTTACCGCTACTGCTGGCGTCCTTCCACAATCGCGATCTCATCCTCCGTCAGGCCATACAGCCTGTACACGATTTGATCGATCAGCCAGTCTGTTGCCTCGATGCGGGCGAGCAACGCGCGGTAGGCAGGGCTGTGCGCGCGGTAGACATCCACCAGGTCACTGAGCCCCTGCACCTTGCCCGCGAGCGCTTTGACGAAGGCCTTGAACGCATCCTCGCTCCAGCCCAGGCTTTCGTCCAGGTGGCGCGTAGAGCGACTCTCCTCGTCTACGAAGGGGCGGCAGGCATCCGCCTTCGACAGGGTCGACTCCCACTTGCCCTTGTTGCGCAGCACGTCGAATGTCTCTGCATCGGTCACGCCCTCCAGATCGAGCCAGAAATCCTCGACCCGGCCTCGCTTCTCCTTGTGCATCTCGATCATCTGCCCGGCCAGGAGCGCCAGCAGATCGTGGATCACGTCGGCTTGTTCAGGCTCTTGGGCAAGTCGCTCCTCGACGAAGGAGAGCGCGGGCGAGGCGGCCTGGGCGAGCACGGCCCGGTCCATGGGCATATCGGAGCCCACGACGCTGGATGTCGCCAGCGTCTGGATGGCCTCCTTGGCCTTGACCTTGGCCTCGCCAACCAGTGCTTCGCGCTCCCCGGCGGGCGTGGTGAAGTCGATGCGGCGGATGGGAAGACGGGCGTAGTGATGTCCTCTTGCCTTGACGAAAGCTCCTGCAGACATAGAAAACACCAGATGGTACATGTAAAACTGGGCTAGGTTACCGTTCAGCAGCGCCAGAAGATAGTGCAAGCTCTCTTCGCCCCGAAAGTCTTCTCGATAGTAGACACTGTAGAGCGTAGAGAGTAGGTAAAACTCCTCGATATCCAAGGAAGCAGTGATTCTCTCACTGGTTTCTCTGATGAGTATTTTCGGGCGTTCAAAGAAGTCAGGGTTCTGCCAGTTCCTTGCCAGCCAAGATCCGTATTTGAGATATCTGCTAGGCCACTCTATTGCGTAGCGGCCTATGTCACTTCCGTCCAGCACAGGCACCCAGGGATCAAGAAGTGCTTGAGGGGACGTTGTTAAATACTTGTCATTGTCTCCAGTCTTGATGCACTGGCGTATGTGAGCTATCTCACCAAGTGGCTGCCCCGTTTGTTCGATTCTGGCAAAAGCATTGAACACCCGTCGGTCCTGAATCACTGGGACCAAGTAGGGCTTGTCGGAAGTGTAGGTCAACTGCCCAACGTTACCACCTGCCTCCAAGAGTTCTTCCTTGGTCCCAACAGACGCCGAAACTTCCATTCTGTGGTTGGGCTCCGGAACCGCTTTTCTGACGACGAGAATGGCCGAATGAACTGTTGGATCCTCGAAAACTGGATAGCCAAAGGTAGCCAGGTGCAACCAAGTCGTCTCAGTCAGCAGCATCTTGCGTAGTTTCGCGTCCAGCAGGTTGGTCAAGATGGTATTGGGGATGATATACGAGATGTAGCCCCCTTTCGAGGCAAGAGTAAACGCCGATTCAGTGAACAGCTTGTATACGTCGTCGCGCCCTTCCGAAGAACGAAAACGGACATTGATGAATCCTCTTGCCTTCCGCTCTTTTGTCATACCATAAGGTGGATTTCCCACCACCGCATCGAACCCCGCTCGCTCCCCCAACCGCTGCCCATACTCGTTATAGAACACCTCCGGGAAGGCCAGCTCCCAATGGAAGAAGCGCCGCTCCTGCGCGATCTTCTGCGCCCGCTGCACGGCGTCCAGCGCCATCAACGCTTCTGGCTGCCCGATGTGCATCAGTGCTTGATCGTACTCCCCGCTGATGAACTCGTTGCCGAAATAGGCGCTGGTCCAGAGATTGGCCACCGCCTCGAAGGGCGCTTTCAACTCCCGCACCGCCTGGTCGGCCGCCTCCTTGGCCCGCACCGTGTCATAGTCCTTGCTCTCTTGCCCCGTGATCTCCAGGATACGGCCCATCACCACCGGCAGCTTCTCGGCCAGGCGCGTCTCGAAGAGGTTGGCCTGCCGCACCCCGGCGTCGTACCGGGCTTTCCGCTCCCGCAGTTCCTTCCGGCCCAGCATCACCGCCGGCACCTCGCCCAGGTCGTCCACCCGTGCCCCGATCAACGAGTCGCCGCACTTCAGGTGATGGTCCAGGAAACTCAGCGGCCGGTCGGCCGCCACCGTCGCCAGCCACAGGCTCAGCTTCGCCAGTTCGACCGCCAGTGGGTTCTTGTCCACGCCGTAGATGCAGCGTTCTACCACCTGCCGCTTCCAGTAGGTCAGGTCTTCTTCGACCGGGGCCTCCGTCTCCACGTACGGGTCGGTCGCCAGCGCGCGCGCCAGGTACTCGGTGGCCTCTACCAGGAAGTGGCCGCTGCCCATGGCGGGATCTAGGCATCTCAGGTCCAGGATCTCACCCACCAGCGATTGCGCCGCCTCTGCCCGCGCGGCCTCACTCACTCCTGGTCTCTTTCGCCCGCGCCTTGACCTGCTCGCGGGCTTCCTCCACCAGCGGCCCGAGCGTGTGCTCCACGATGTACTCGACGATGTATTGGGGTGTGTAGTAGGAACCCGTCGCCTTGCGTTCCCCGCGGTCGGTCTCCAAGTAGACCTGCCCGGTCTGGCGGCGGTCGACGACCCTGGTGCCATCGGGTGCCTTGGCGGCCCGGATCCAGTGCTCGCCCTTGTTGTTGCGCACGGCGACCATCGGCTCCGTCGCGTAGCGGGGCTGATACTCCAGCAGTCCTTCGTAGATTGAGCCCAGGTGGCGCACGCCCAGCGTCCTGTAGTCCACAAACTCCGCCGAACGCCGTCCGTCCGCGGCCTCGATGGTTCTGCGGCCGAGCAGGTCGATGGCCTTGACCAGCGCGCGATCTCCTACGGCGCACGTCTCCAGGAAAGGATGCAGTCCCGGGTCGAACAGCCCGCCGTTGTAGCGTGGCACGCCCAGGTGCCGGTTCAGCGCCACGTTGTCGCCGTTGATGATCTGGAACAGGTTCTTGAGCCGGCCCCAATAGAGCGTGGTCATCGGGGCTGGACGCGTCCGCAACTCGGCGATCTCCCGCTTGACGTGATCCAGGCTGTAGTTGTCCCGATACGAGGTCAGGTGTAGCGGCAGCAGGCCGCGGCTCTCACCGTAGAGGATGAAGAGCAGACGGTACAGGAGATAGAGGCTGTTCTCGTAGATCTGGCGCAGATCGTCCGTGCCCAGGCCGTTGGCGGGCAGGTCGAGGAGGCCCTGCATCAGCCGTTCCAGCGCCTGGTAGACGTTGGCCTCCACGTCCTCCTCCAGCGCGACGGCGTAGGCGCGGCTTTCGGCCAGCGCGTCCGCCAGGAACACGCGGCCCTGGGCGTCGGGGCGGAAAGCTGCCTGGTGGAAGAAGAGGGTGAAGTAGCGCATCGCCCCATCGTCGCCACGCTTGAGCAGGTCGATCAGGTCTACCTCGTAGTAGATTGACAGTCGTTGGCTGCTGTCCCTGTGGACCAGCCGCCACCGCCGGCCGTTGCTCAGGATGCCCCAATCCAGGCCGGTGGCGCGCAGGTAGTAGTCGATCTGCCAACTGGGGTTCTGGGCCTCGAAGCTGGCCCCGCCGCCCTTCTGTTTCTTGCTCAACGG
Source organism: uncultured Anaerolineales bacterium (assembly GCA_964649415.1). Classification (GTDB taxonomy): domain Bacteria; phylum Chloroflexota; class Anaerolineae; order B4-G1; family B4-G1; genus CAZYSK01. The sequence continues at coordinate 17,192 of CAZYSK010000094.1, read as the reverse complement.
CACGTCCCAGCGCTTGACCTCTCCCGCGGCCAGCGCGTCGGCGGCGTATTCCCCGGTATTCTGGGCGTCGACGGCGGCCTGGCGAGCGGGTTCGTCGGGGAAGAAGACGTAGTCGGGCCACTTGACGCCCACGTCGAGGCCTGGGACGCCCGCCTGGCCCTCGAAGACGTGGCCCAACTGCCCCAGGATGGGCTTGAACCAGTGCGCTTCGAGCTGGTTCTCGTTGTACTTGGGGAGTTGCTTCTGCTCCCGCGCATAGAGCCCCTGAAGCCAGGCCAGGAACTCCTGGGCCTCGGCCTGGGCAGATTCCCAGCGTGGGTCCCGGGGCAGGAGATGATCCAGGTAGTGATCGGAGAACAGGTACTGGTTGCGGTGGGCAGGGGTGATGCCCATGACCAGTTGGAGGGGAGCGTTCATGATCGGGCGACTCCTTGTTTCGTTGGGTGTTGGGCAAGTCCTGTTTGCACGGACACGTCGGCTGGCAAGCCTGGCTCCGATTATAGCCCAAGCGCTGCGCTTGTGCAAATTCAAGCTCCTGGCGCTGTGATTGTCCTTGCCTGGGCTGGGTCGATCTGCTGCTGAATTTGACCTCTTCCCGGAGTTGTCATATACTATGGGCGCGTGACCAGCAGGACGCCGCGCCTGCCTGGCCTGGCAATGCCCCGTTGTCGAGCGTACGCTATCGAGGTGCAACATGAAAGCCATCTCCATCCGCCAACCGTGGGCCTGGCTCATCGTCCACGGCTACAAGGACGTCGAAAACCGGACCTGGTCCACGAAGTATCGCGGTCCCATCCTCATTCACGCCGGCAAGACGCTCGATCCCGCCTTTGACGAAATCCGGCAGGATGTGTTAGCACAAGGTGTCGAGTTTCCTGACGCCAAGCATATCGAGCGAGGGGGCATAGTGGGGCAGGTGAACGTCGTTGATTGTGTGATCGAAAGCAGCAGTGAGTGGTTCAATGGCCCATATGGCTTCGTGCTGGAGGATGCGCAACCGCTTCCCTTCCAGCCCTGCAGGGGGCGGCTGGGGATTTTCGATTTGTGAGGGTTGTGGTCGGTGGGCCACTGACCGCGGCAGCGACAGCGCTTTCGGAGCAAGGGTTCTAGGTAGTAAGAGCCTAGCCGCCGTGGAAGGGTACGCGGGCGGCCTCTTGACTGTGCTGTTAGCTCGCTCTGGAGTTGAAGATGTATGACAAAGCTTTTGGTTACAACCCGCTTCTTCCCGAGAACATTCGCGAGGTCTTCATGTGGCTATGCCAGGATGTGGCATCGCTCTATGGTAAATGGCATTTCTATCTCGGACTGTCCAGCAGTGAAGAGGATACAGCTTTGCTGTCTGAGCTTGCTGTGGGTTCTTTCAACATTATCGAAGAGGCACTTCGACACGATATGACCATGTCGATTTGCCGGCTGAGTGATCCATCTACTACCGGAAGGCACAAGAACCTGTCGCTTCCGACTTTATCGGAAGAATGTGATCATATTGAGGGTGTAAGCGAACTATTGGAGGCTTTCCTGGCAGCCTGTGAACCAGTTCGCCGGTATAGGCACAAACGAGTCGGACATAACGACCTGAGTACCACCATCAAACCCAAAGAAAACCCTCTTCCAGGGATAGAGAAAAGGCAGGTTGACGAAATACTCGAACTTGCCAGCAGGATTCTCAATGTCATCTACCAGACCTATGTCGATTCGGAACTGTCTTTTCAGCCCTCTCTGATTGGTGGGGCCGATGTATTGTTGTATTGGCTGAGGCTGGCCAAGCAAGCCGGGCGACATCGCATCGGAGATCGAGCACGCGATGATCGAGTGGTGTTGTGAATGAACAGGGTTTCGGTATGACCAAAGCGGGCAGGTGAATGAAGAGGACGAGCAGGCAGGCAGTTGGCGTCACCGTAGCCGCTGTTGTCGTGGCGGCTTGCGCTCTCTTGCAAGTCTCAGCCAACTTCACGGCTGAGGCAGCGGCGGCAAACGGGACGCTGACACCGTGGGCGTATCTTCCGCATGTCAGCAGACAGGAGCCGCCCACACCCTACAACGTGAGAGCACAGGACATAGTACTGCGATTGTCCGACATGCCGTCCGGCTTCGTCCTAGACGAAGACAATTCAGGGCCAGCGGAATTCTCTGACGAAGTGCTGCAGCTGGGCGTTGCGGATGCGTATGAAGTCTGGTACGAAAACGCCGACTTGCTATTCGCGGGCACCCCAATCGTGTACAACCTTGCAGCGGTGTTCTACACGCCAGAGGGGGCACATAGCTACATTCAGTTCGTGTCGGACAACATAAGCGCCGATCCGGAAGCCTCACCAATCTCAAGTCCGAGTCTTGGCGACGAGACGATAGCCTGTCAGGTTGTTGCACAAGACGACCCCTTTGTCGCCTACGCGATAACTTTCCGCAACGGCAACCTGGTTGCAGTCGTACTGACCGGTGGATTCCAAGGCGTGGCAACGTTTGACGTTACGATCACGTACACGCAGATCGTTGAGGCAAGGATCAACGCTCGAATCGCTCAGCCGGTGGCGGCACTACAGAGGGAAAGCAGTCAGCCGCAATGGCGCTATGGGCTGCCCCCTTCCGCTCAAGACCCTACTACTTCACGTCTGAAATCGCGGCGAATCGACAGAGAAGTGCGAGCTCAACAGCGATATTGGCTTAAGCTACTTGGGAGAGAATAGCGACGGGTTTGTCCTGGCGGGCGGCAGGAGAGCCCATGAATAGATGGTTTGAGCCAGAGGCTGGCAAGCACGGTGCGTAGCCCTGGACATGGCATTCGCCGAAGCCGTACGAAGCGCGGCGCGGTGCTATTCCGCCCCGTGCTCGCTACAGACAGAAGACTTGGTTACCTGCGCAGCGGTCTGTCATTGGGCTTTGGCCCTTGCCCCCTCCCATCGTGTATTTCCCCCATCCGTGGTACTCCCCTCCCCCTAATTCTTATGTCTTGTGCCGTTAGTGCCGTTCGCCCCATTAGGGCCATTTTCGGGGAGAATAGCGTCTTCCCCCCCCCACCTACACCTGACCCACAACACCCGCCGCCCCCCCGTCATCCGCCCATTTCTCCACTTGCTGATTTTCTGATTTGCCGATTTGCTCATTTGCCGTTTTTCATTCTCCCCTTGGGCTTTCGGATTTGGGATTTGGGCTGTGCCTCTTCTCCGCAATTGCGCTCCTGGTCATGCTGTGCTACACTGCACGAAAGGATGTAGGATATGGCATATCATCTTCACGAGGGGAGGATCTTCGATGAAGAAGCAACTACGTGCACTGGCAGCCATTCTTCTCTCAATAGCTGCGTTGTTCATCTTGATCGGTCTCCTGGGAGCAACCGGATTGGGCCGTACCGGGCTATCGTTGGCTGCGCCGCTCGAGCTGGCGGTGACAGGCGTTGAGCCCGCGTCCGCTCCCAACGACCTCGACACGTCCATCGTCATCACCGGCACCGATTTTGCCGCCGGTGCGACGGTGCACCTGGGCGATACGCCGCTGGGCGACGTGGGATGGGTGAGCAGCACCACGCTGACCGCCACCGCCGGCTGGGGGATGGATCCCGGCGTCTACACGGTGACCGTCAGCAACCCGGGCGGGGCATCGGCCAGCCTGGCAGGCGCGTTCACGGTGACCCAGGGTATCGACGTGTGGACGACGGGCGGGCCGTATGGCGGCGAAATCTGGACCGTGACGCTGCATCCCGTGACGCCGACGCGCGTGTACGCCGCCGCCCAGTTCAGCGGCCTCTTCTTCAGCGGCGACGCAGCCAGGCAATGGCAGCTCACGTTGCTCGCTTCCCCGGTCCATCAGGCCCCCGTGTCCTTCGACGCCGCACGGGATGGCGTGATGTACTTCGCCATCAGCGGGGGGGATGCCGCGCTCCGGAGCCAGAACGGCGGCATCACGTGGGAACACGTCACGCTGCCCAATTCCTTCCTGCACGCCTTCAGTCTGGTCGCGCACCCCATCACCTCTGGGCTCGTCTACGCCGCGGCCAGTGCCCCCATCGTTGAGCCGGTGGACCCCGGTGAGCCGGGGGGCGTCTATCGCTCGGCCAACTGGGGCGACGACTGGATCACGATAACCACGGGGCTGACCGACACCCACGTCACTGCGCTGGCGTTCCATCCGGATCATGCCGACCGCATGCTGGCCGGGACGCGGGATGGCCATATCTTCACCAGCGCCGATGGCGGCGACAGTTGGAGCTGGGCGGCGCGACCGGGCGCTCACATTGAGCGGCTGTATTTCAACCCCACCGGGACGCACGAGGCCTGGGCGGTCACGGCGTCGCCGGTGGCGGAGTTCGATCCGCCTTTCCTATATCGGAGCGCGGGCGCGGATCTGAGCACCTGGCACCCGATAAGCAGTTCCAAGCTGTACTCGCTCGTTTTCCACCCCACGGTTTCGGGTACCATGTGGGCGTCCGGCGGCAGCGGATATGTCAGTACGGATGGGGGAGACAACTGGTCGGCGTTGGCAGCGGGGCCGCCGGGCGAGGTGATGGACCTGGCGCTGGATCCTGTCAGCCCGACGGTGCTGTACGCGGGAACGCGCCATTACGGCGTCTTCAAGAGCGCGGATGGAGGCGCTACGTGGGGGGATGCCAATCTGGGCCTGGCGGGTGTCGTGCCGGACTACCTGGCGCTCTCGCCGGACGATCCCTACGAGATATACGCCTACGCGCAATCGATGGGCATGCTCAAGAGCAGCGACGGCGGCGGTGCCTGGCAGTCTCTGAACCTGCTCAGGAACGTGGGCGGCGGGGCGCAGGATCCCTTGGCCGTTGACCCCTTCACCCCGACGCGCGTCTACCTCGGCGATGCCTGGAGCGTCACGTATAGCCAGACGGTTCCCAGCGTGCGGATCAGCGAGGATGGCGGGGAAACCTGGCGGGTGGTCACCTGGACGGTGCCGGGCGCGCCCGCCGGATGGAGTGGCGAAACGCTCGCGCTTGCCCCGCACCCTACGATCTCCGGTCACATCCTGGCCGGCGTCGCCTTCTTCCCGCCCAACGGGGGCGGATTGGAGTTGGGCGGGATCTACGCCAGCGCTGACTACGGAGAGCAGTGGACGGAGTTGGAGACCGGCCACTCGATCAGCGGGGTCACCGGGCTGGCCTATGCCCCCTCCAATCCCCACGTCGTCTACGCCGGCACGCGCGGCACGGGTTTGCTGAGGAGCGAGAACGACGGCCAGGACTGGGACGTCATCACGTCTTCGCTCTGGTCCGATCAGGATATCGGTGTGGTGGCGGTCCATCCGCAGGACGCTGACGAGGTGTGGGCCGGCGAATCGGGCACGGCGTACGTCTCTGACGATGCGGGCGCGACGTGGACGGACGTGGAGGTGCCGGCATACGTCCAGAGCCTGCTCTTCACGCCAGGCGATCCACCGATCCTGTACGCCGCGGGCAACGGCGGCGTCTACCGGAGCACCGGCGGCCAAACGTGGCAGCAGGTCCCCGGTGTGCCGCGTGAGGCCGACGTCCGCTCCCTGGCGGCGGGGCGTGATGGCGAGCGCGTGGTGCTGTACGTTGGCTCATCCGCAGGCGTGGCGCCGCCCGAAACACAGGTCGCCGGGCGGCTTGGGCCGGCCGGTGAAGAGGCGCCGGGCCTGGGTGGATTGATGGGCGGCGGCGTGTATCGCAGGACCACCCGCGTCCGTCGGGTGTATCTGCCCCTCGTGCTACGAGCGTCTGCGCAGTAGCACGAGCCTGGCGCGGTAGCCAATCCGGCGAAGGAGGACTGCGTGCAAGACGACGAAGGCTACGTTTCGACCGGCGATGACGTGCGGCTGTACTATCACGTCCTGGGCGATGGTCCACTCACCGTCGTCATTTCCCCAGCGTGCCTGCTGTTGGAGGACCTGCGGCCCCTGGCGAAGGACCGCCGCCTGATCTTGTACGATCCACGGGGGCGAGGTCAATCGGACCGTGACCCAGACCCGGCGCATATATGGACAGACTATGAAGTGCGAGACCTGGAGACGGTGCGGCGGTATTTCGGCCTGGAACACATGGCGCTGTGGGGATGGTCGTATCTGGGCGGGATCGTGGCGCTCTATGCCGGACAGTACCCCGAACGGGTCAGCCGGATGGTGATGATGTGTCCGCTCTCTCCGCGCAGTCCGGCTCCCTACGATGACCCCGAGGCGGCTCAGCACAAGGAACAGGCTCGCATCGACCCGGTTGCGGCCGCGGGTTTGCGCGAGATGATGGCAAGCGGGCGGCACCTCGAGGAGCCCGAGTGGTTCTGCCGCGAGTTCCAGCGCCTGATCGTCCCGCGCCAGATGGGCCGTCCGGACGCACTGGCCCGCATGAAGAGCGACCCCTGTGCCTGCCCGAACGAGTGGTGGCACAACCTTCACCAGCACCATGAGATGCACGTTCCGCCCGAGACGCGGAGCAACTATGACTGGCGCGACCGCATGGGGCGGGTCACCGCCCCCGCGCTGGTCGTTCACGGCACGGAGGACCTCATCCCTGTGGAGTCATCACGCGAGTGGGTAGACATACTGCCCCACGCGCGCCTTCTCGCCATTGAGGGCGTCGGGCACTTTCCACATTTGGAGGCTCCCGAGACGTTCTTCCCCTCGGTTGAGAGGTTCCTGGACGGCGGATGGCCTGAAGAGGTGGTTATAGGCCACTCGTGACGCCGAATGCGCATCCAAACCCGGTTTCTTGCCCCCCCGTGTGAACAGTTGCGAGAGGAGAACGGAAACCGATGAACAAGCTCTCAATCAGAGGTTTCGGTCTGGCGGTGCTGGTGGTGGTCGGCTTCTCGCTGGGCAGGGCCACCATCGCCACATACCGCGGCGCTTCGGCCGGGTCCACGTCCGCGCCGTCCGAAATCGCCATCACCGTGGACGAGATCGTCGCCTCCGGCTTCGATCACCCCGTCCAGGTGACCCACGCCGGCGACGGATCGGAGCGGCTCTTCGTGGTGGAGCAACCGGGCGGTATCCGCGTCGTCAAGGACAGCAGCGTCCTACCCACGCCGTTCCTGGACATCACCGAGCGCGTCACCTACGGCGGCGAGCGGGGCTTGCTGGGCCTGGCCTTCCACCCCGACTACGCGGAGAACGGCACCTTGTACGTCAACTACACCGACACCGGCGGCAACACCAGGATCGTGCGCTACAGCGCATCCGCGAACCCCGACCAGGCCGATCCGGACAGCCGGTTCGAAATCCTGGCGGTGGACCAGCCGTATGGGAACCACAACGGCGGCCAGATCCTGTTCGGCCCCAGGGACGGGTACCTGTACATCGGGATGGGGGATGGGGGCAGCGGCGGCGATCCGCTGAACCACGGACAGGACGCCGGCACGCTGCTGGGCGCCATGCTGCGCATCGACGTGGATGGGGGGACGCCATACGGTGTTCCGCAGGACAACCCGTACGTGGGCAGCGACGGCCGGGACGAGATCTGGGCCATCGGCCTGCGGAACCCGTGGCGTTTCAGCTTCGATCGAAGCACGGGGGATCTCTACATCGGCGACGTGGGACAGAACCTGTGGGAGGAGATCAGCTACCAGGCGTGGGATTCCCCGGGGGGTTTGAACTTCGGCTGGCGCTGTCGAGAGGGAACCCACACGTACAGCTCGGCCCCGCCCTGCAATTCCTCCAGCCTGCTGGCCAGCCTGACCGATCCCATCGCCGAGTACAGCCACGGCGAGGGCCGCTCGGTCACCGGCGGCTTTGTGTACCGGGGCACCCTGTACCCTGGCCTGGTGGGCCGGTACTTCTACGCGGACTTCGTCGAAGGCAAGATCTGGAGCATGTATCAGACGGGCTCGGACCCGGTCACGTGGTCGACGCCTGAACTGGAACTGGACACCGGCTTCAACGTCAGCGCCTTCGGGGAGGACGAGGGGGGCGAGCTGTACGTCGTGGACTGGAGCGGCGGCACGGTCCGTCGGCTGGCGGACGTGAACGGTCCGAGCCCCAATCTGTCCAACTCGAATAAAAGCGCCTCCACGCCCAGCGCCGACCCGGGTGAGACCGTGACCTACACGATTCAAGTGCACAACACGGGCGGGCCGGTGGACGCGACCGTCTCCCTGACGGACACGGTACCCAACGGCCTGGGCTACGTCCCCGGCTCGCTGACTGCCACGGATGGAAGCCCCGACGACACGCGGAGTCCAAGCCTACACTGGCGGGGCTCGCTGAGCTCGGGCGCGCTCATCACCGTCACCTACCGGGTGACCGTGACCGGGGAAACAAGCGGCAGCATCGTCAACCGGGCCCAACTCACCGGTGGGGACATGGATGCCCTCGCGCTCAGCAGCGCGCTCTCCGTCCCCAGATCGGTGCTGACGACCACGCAAGGGGATTTCTTCCTCCCCGGCACGCAGCCCAACCACCTGGTGGACGACATCCCCGCTCCCATCGACTGCAACATCTGCCACTCCGCCCCCATCTACGACCGGTGGCGGGGCAGCATGATGGGCCAGGCGGGACGGGATCCCTTGATGTGGGCGGCGCTATCGGTGGCCAACGTCGACGCCCCCAGCGCGGGCGACTATTGCCTCCGCTGCCACACGCCCAAGGGCTGGTTGGAGGGACGCAGCCACCCGGCCGACGGCTCTGCCCTCCACGGCGAGGATATCGGCAGCGGGGTGGCCTGCGAGATCTGTCACCGCATGGTCGACCCCATCGCCTCAACGACGGACCAGGCGGTCGCCATCGACGCCGCCATCCGCGCGGCGCTCACCGCCACGGTGCCGACGAGCCACACGAGCAGCGCCATGATGATCGTCGATCCACAGGACAGGCGCCGGGGGCCCTTCGAGCTGGCCGCCACTTTCCCCTACCACTCCGCCTATCGCACGGATTTCCTGGGCCAGTCCGCCGACCCGGTCACCGAATCCCGCCTGTGCGGCACGTGTCACAACCTGGACAACCCCGCGTTATCGTGGGACGCCGGGCGGGGTCAATACTGGCCCAATAGTATGGCCCAGGCGGCGCCCTCAGTTGAAAACGGCGAGCTCTTCCCCATCGAGCGCACCTTCGACGAGTGGCTGAACAGCACATACGCGACCACGGGGGTATACGCGCCCCGGTTCGCGGGCGAAAAACCGGACGGCGTGGTCAGCTCCTGCCAGGACTGCCACCTGCGCCGGGCGACGGGCACGGCGGCGGACACTGCCTTCAACCCGACCGAGAGGGACTGCGCAAACACGGGGTGTCTGCCGGAGCACGATATGATGGGCGGCAACAGTTGGACGCCGCAGCTCCTGCAGGACGCGCGGTGGCGGCTGTACAGCGCCGGCGAATCGACGTACCTGGATGACGCCCTGGTGCGCGCGCAAGACATGCTGGGCAAGGCGGCCACCGTCACCGTCACCCTGACCACCAGCGGCACGGGCCGCGTCGCCGTCGTGCGGGTGATCAACGAGACGGGGCACAAGCTGCCCACCGGGTACCCCGAGGGCCGCCGAGCGTGGCTCAACCTGACGGCCTTCGACGGCGACAGCAGCCTGGTCTATGAATCGGGGGCCTACGACCCCGATACCGGCGTCCTGACCCAGGACGCCGGCATCAAGGTCTATGAGGTCAAGCAGGGCCTGACGCCGGAGTTCGCCGCCCTGCTAGGCCAGCCGCCGGGGGAGTCGTTCCACTTCATCCTGAACAACACCATCGTCAAGGACAACCGCATCCCGCCCCGAGGGTACACCCAGGCTGCCTTCGATCAACCGGGGATGCAGCCCGTGGGGGCCACGTACGTCGACGGGCAGCATTGGGACGACACGGTGTACGCGCTTCCCGCCACCACGGAGAGGGTCTTCGTCACCCTCTACTACCAGACGGCGTCGAAAGAGTACGTCGACTTCCTGAGAGCTAACGGGGGCGTGGACGGCGCCAGCCTGGGCGCATTGTGGGAAGGCTCCAAGAGCCCACCGGAGGTGATGGCGATGACCTGGGCTCCCAGCTTTGAGTCGTATTTGCCGGTTGTTCTCCGCTCCCTAATCAGTGTTAGTGGACATTGATCGTGCGTCTATAGCTAAGAGCCCTGGGCAGAGGGAGACAAGGAGACAAGGGGACAAGGAGACAAGGGGACAAGGAGACAGGGGGACAAGGAGACAGGGGGACAAGGAGACAGGGAGACAAGGAGACAGGGGGACAAGGGGACAGGGAGACCGGCGCCACTGCCCAAGCCCGTTATGTCCGGGCGGGCGTGCTTCCGGCGCCCGCCCGGCGATGAAGCCCGTCGCAGACGATGGGGCGCCGGGCCAGTGAACAATGCCGGATCAATCCGGCTTAGGAAGCCGCTTGCGACGTCGACCACGCTCCTAAGCCTCGTTCACGGGGCGCTGCACTGTAGCCCGGACGCTTTATGTCCGGGCGTGCCTGCCTCCGACCCCCGCCCGGCGATGAAGCCCATCGCAGACGATGGGGCGCCGGGCTAGTGAACAACGCCGGATCAATCCGGCTTAGGAAGCCGCTTGCGACGTCGACCACGCTCCTAAGCCTCGTTCACGGGGCGCTGCACTGTAGCCCGGACGCTTTATGTCCGGGCGTGCCTGCCTCCGACCCCCGCCCGGCGATGAAGCCCATCGCAGACGATGGGGCGCCGGGCTAGTGAACAACGCTGGATCAATCCGGCTGAGCAGGTTGCTTGTGACATCGATCCCCACGCCCGATTTCGCTTCCTATGCGTTATTTGTCCATTCCTCCATTTGCCGATTTGCTCATTTGTCCATTTGTCATTTCCCTTTGGGCTTTCGGATTTGGGATTTGGGCTTTGTCCTGTTCTCGCAATTGCGCTCCCGCCCAACTTGTGCTACACTCTCCACCAGGCTCAGGCCCTGGATTCCATCCGAACGTGACTACCTGGACCGTGCCGGGTTTTACATGCTGAACGAGCGCCGCGATGGAAGGTCTAGAATAAGTGCTCCTGCCTCGTTGCGCTTCGCGCGTGACGTTGTCCAGGTATTGGCTTCCGAGCTCGGTGGCCCCGATTTGCGGGGGTTGAGGCGAGGCTTTCTTGAGGAGGTACGATGTCCCTGCGCGAGAGACTCCAGTCGTGGTTCGCACCGTACAAGCCCCTTTCACGGGAGATGCTGCATTACCAGACTCCGCCGGAGGCGGAGGAGCAGTACCGCCTGCACCTGCGCGTGGAGGAGGATGGGCGCGGGCTGCTCATCGTCAACGCGGCCACCGTCCTGCACCTGAACCGGACCGCCACCGAGTACGCCCGGCTGCTCATCTTGGGCGGCGGCGGGGAGGAGGCGGCCCGCACGATGGCCCGGCGCTATCGCGTCGGCCGCGCCACGGCCCTGGCCGACTTCCAGCGCCTGCGTGACTACGTCACCACGCTGGCCACGACCGAGGACCTGTGCCCGGTGACCTACATGGACATGGAGCGGGTCGAGCCCTTCTCGGCCGACACCGCGGCTCCCTATCGCGCGGACCTGGCGCTGACCTACCGCGTGGACGATGCGGGCGGGCTGGACCCGGAGGCCCGCCGCCGGGTGGACCGGGAGCTGACCGCGGCCGAGTGGCGCTGTGTCATGTGGATGCTGTGGGACGTGGGCGTGCCGCACGTGTGTTTCACCGGCGGCGAGCCCACGCTGCGCCAGGACCTGGTGACGCTCGTGTGCTACGCCGAGGAGCAGGGCCTGGTCACGGGCCTGCTCACCGATGGGCGGCGGCTGCGGGATCGGGAATACGCCGACGCGCTCCTGCTGGCCGGGCTGGACCACGTCCAGATCACGCTCGCGTCGCACCGGGCGGACGTGCACGAGCGCATCGTCGGGCAGGCGGGGGTCTGGGAGGAGACGGTGGCCGGGCTGCGCAACATGCTCGATGGCGACATCTACGTCGTCGTCCACGTGCTCGTCGTGCCCGAGAACGCCGATTCGGTGGCCGAGACGGTGGCCTACGTGGCCGACCTGGGCGTCCCGGCCGTCGCGCTCAGCAGCCCCCTGCGCGGCGCGGCTGCGGACGAGGTTGAGCGGTGGCGGGACGCGCTGGAGGCGGCGCAGAGCGCGGCCCACGAGCGCGGCCTGACGCTGGTCTGGGACCTGGCCGCGCCCTATTCCCACGTGAACCCGGTGGAGGTGGAGGCTGGCCTGTCGCCGGAGCAGGTGGTGCGCCAGCATCTCTACGTCGAGCCCGACGGGGACGTGCTCCCGGCTCAGGGCTACAACGTCGTCCTGGGCAACCTGCTGCATGACCCGTGGGACGCCATCTGGCACCATCCGGAGCGAGAGAAGCTGGGGGGAAGCGGCGCTGACGCCTGAGGAGTGGCATGCCTGGTTCCGCGTGCAGGCGGGCTGGACGCGCCCGACGCGGACGTGGCTCTACGGCCAGGCGGGCCTGGCCCAATCCCGTGACGTGCTCGAGGTTGGGTGCGGGACCGGGGCCGTCGCGGGGGAGCTGGCCCGCAGGAGCGCCGCGCGGGTGGTGGGGCTGGACGTGGACGCGCGCTTGCTGGCGTTCGCTCGCCGGCAGAGTGACGGCGTGATCTGCGTGCGGGGGGACGCGCACGCGCTGCCGTTTCCGGAGGGCTGTTTCGACGTCGTGGTGTGTCACTACCTGCTGCTGTGGCTGGCCGACCCGGCGCAGGGGCTGCGGGAGATGGCCCGCGTGGTCCGGCCGTCCGGCGCTGTGCTGGCCTGTGCCGAGCCCGACTACGGGGGGCGGGTGGATTATCCGCCGGAGATGGCTCCGGTGGGCCGTCTCCAGGCCGAGGCCCTGCGGCGGCAGGGGGCCGAGCCTGAACTGGGCCGGCGGCTGGGGGAGCTGTTCGCGGCGGCGGGCTTGCACGGGACGGTGGGCGTGATGGCCGGGCGCTGGGAGTTCCCGTCCCTGCCCGACGAGGGTTTCGAGGCCGAGTGGACCATGCGGGCGCGGGACCTGGACGGCGTGCTCGCTGCGGGGAAGCTAGCGCGCCTGCGCGCGGTGGACCGCCGGGGGCTGAAATCTGGCCGGCGCACGCTGTACGTGCCCACGTTCTACGCGTTGGGCCGGCGCGTGCTGCGGGTCTAGGGAGGGCGGGGAGGGCGCGAAAACCGCGCCCCTACAAACGGGTGGATACGCAACACGCATCACGCTGCTACCATTGTCACATTAGACTTCCGAAGTCTTCAGTAGTTCATTTGACCCGTCTGGCACCTTGCGGAAGCCGCGAGCTATGCTACTGGGAGCTATGGCCTAGACTTCGGAAGTCTGGGGGGTAGGAAAGGAGCCACTATGTCCGCAGGAAAGATCATCGGTTACATCGTCGCGGGGATTCTGATCCTGTTCGGCGTGCTCTTTATCTGGGCCGCCTTCAGCCCTGAGGGCAACCCGGGCTGGATCGTCGTCGGGGTGATCAGCGTGGCCATCGGGCTGGGCATCATTGCCCTGGTCAAGTTCCGCGAGCCCAAGCCCGCCCAGCCGCCCCAGGAGATCATCCAGAAGATCGACCTCAGCGGTGACGTCGAGCTGGAGAAGCTGAAGTGCCAGAACTGCGGGGCCGAGCTGAGCAAGGACTCCATCGAGCTGCGGGAGGGCGCCATCTTCATCTCGTGCCCCTACTGTGGCACGGCGTACCAGATGGTCGAGGAGCCGAAGTGGTGAGGGCGGCCAGGCGGCCGCCCAGGAGGGAGCTGATGCAGACAAGTGCCTCGAAAGGGTTTGTACGCAATTCATGCCGGCAGGATGCCGGCGGTCCATCCAGAGGGCGGCAGGATGCCGGCGGTCCGTCGGGAGGGCGGCGGGGTGGCGGGCCGTGGGTTTGGGTGGTCCGGCTGGCGCTCGTCTGTCTCTTGTTGTGTCTGCCCTTCACATCATACGCCCAGGACTATTATTTCTCGCTGGATCAGGAGATCGTGGACGTGCACATCAACCAGGACGGCTCGGTCAGCCTGGAGTACTGGTTCACCTTCACCTGCGACTCCGGTGCGCACCCGATCGACGTGGTGGACGTGGGCCTGCCCAACGACGAGTATGCCCTCTCCGGCATCCGCGCCGACGTGGGCGGGCAGCCGATCTCCTACATTGAGGAGTCTGAGTACGTCGATCACGGGGTCGCGGTGTGGCTGGGGGGTGGGACCATCGGCCCCGGCGAGACGGGCACCGTGCACGTGGTCGTGGACCGGGTGGGGACGATGCTCTACGAGGACAGCGACGACGCGGAGTACGCCAGCACCGAGTTCTCGCCGACCTGGTTCGGGAGCGAGTACGTCTATGGCACCACCAACCTGGCGGTGCGCTTCCACCTGCCGCCGGGCGTGCAGCCCGAGGAACCCCGGTGGCACCGCAGCCCGTCGGGCTGGCCCTACGACGAGCCCGAGACCGGGCTGGATGACGCGGGGCGGGTGGTCTACACGTGGCAGCACGGGTCGGCCGAACCGGACCGGCAGTACACCTTCGGCGCCTCCTTCCCCCGCCAGTACGTGGACGAGGACGCCATCCAGAAGGGACCCTCGGCGCTGGATCAGATCTTCGGCGCGATCGCGGGCGTGGTGACCTGCATTTTCGGGGCTCTGTGCAATCCCCTGTTCCTCATCTTCGGCGGCTTTGCCGCTTTCATGGGCCTGTCCATCTGGTCGCAGCGTCGCCGCCGCATGAAGTACCTGCCGCCGACGATGAAGGTCGAAGGCGTCGGGGTGAAGCGGGGACTGACGGCGGTGGAGGCCGCCATCGTCCTGGAGACGCCGCTGAACACGGTGCTGACGATGATGCTCTTCGGCCTGCTGAAGAAGGGGGCGGTGACCGTGCTGGACGACGCCCCGCTGAAGGTCAAGGTCAGCGAGCCGCTGCCCGAAGGGCTGCACCCGTACGAGGAGAAGTTCCTGAAGGCCGTGAACAAGGACGGTACGCTTAGCCAGACGGATCTCCGGAGCACGATGGTCGGGCTGGTCAAGGCGGTGAACAACAAGATGAAGGGCTTCAGCCGCAAGGAGACGATGCAGTACTACCGTGGGATCGTCGACCGGGCGTGGAAGCAGGTCGAGGGGGCCGAGACGCCCGAGGTGCGCAGCCAGCGCTTCGACGAGGGCCTGGAGTGGACCATGCTCGACGACGACTTCGAGGATCGCACCCAGCGCGCCTTCCGCACCGGGCCGGTCTTTGTCCCCATGTGGTGGGGATACTATCGCCCCTGGGCGACCGCCGGGCCGCGCGTCGCCACGGGTGCTGCGGGGACGGGGCGCGCGCCCAGTTCGAGCACCTCGGGCCGGGGGGGCGTGTCCCTGCCGACGCTGCCCGGCGGCGCTTTCGCCGCCTCGATCGTCACTGGCATCCAGGGCACGAGCTCTAACATCGTCCGCAACCTGACTGGCTTCACCGGCGAGGTGACCCAGGTGACCAACCCGCCGCCGAAGCCATCCTCCTCCTCATACCGGAGTGGCGGATCCAGAGGGGGTGGGGGCGGCTGTGCCTGCGCCTGTGCCTGCGCATGCGCGGGGTGCGCGTGTGCCTGCGCCGGGGGCGGGCGCTAGACCTGTCTATGTCGCTCCTCGACCGGCTGCGACGGAATGGCGGCCTCCGCGAGCGCCTGCGGGCGCCTCGCTCGCTGCCCGCTGGGCTGCGATCCTACGACCGGCGCGACGAGGCCGGCGGGCGGGTGCGCGTGCACCTGCGCGTCGACCCGGATGGCCGCGGGTTGCTGGCGATCAACGCCGCCCGCGTGCTGCACCTGAATCAGACCGCCGCCGAGTACGCCCGCCTGGTCCTGGAGGGCGTGCCCGAGGACGAGGCCGTGCGCGGGATCGTGCGCCGCTATCGGGTGGAAGCCGCCACCGCCCGGGCCGACTTCCGCCACATGAGGGCGCAGATCGAGACGCTCGTGACCGCCGACCCCTCCACCTGTCCTATCCTCGGCCTGGACGTCGAGCGGGTGGACCCCTTTTCCGTCGCGCTCACGGCCCCCTACCGCATGGACCTGGCGCTGACCTACCGCTGCAACAACGCCTGCCCCCATTGCTACGTGGCCCGACCCTCTGACTACCCCGAGATGGAGACGCAGTCCTGGAAGGACGTCCTGGATCGGGTGTGGGGCGTGGGCATCCCGCACGTGTGCTTCACCGGGGGCGAGGCCACGCTGCGCGAGGACCTGGTCGAGCTGGTGGCCTACGGTGAGGGCCTGGGGCTGGTGACGGGGCTGCTGACGCACGGGCGGCGGCTGTCCGACGCTGCCTACGTGGGCAGGTTGATCGACGCGGGACTGGATCACGCCCAGATCACGGTGGAATCGCACGCGGAGGCGGTCCACGATTCGATGGTGGGGGCAGAGGGCGCTTGGCGGGAGACGGTGCAGGGGGTGCGCAACGCGGTGGCGGCCGGCCTCTACACCACGACGAACACGACGCTGACGCGCGAGAACGTGGACGGGATCGAGCGGACGGTGGCCTTCATCGCGTCGCTGGGGGTGCCCACCTTCGCCTGCAACAGCCTGATCTACGCCGGGCGGGGGGCCACCGTCGGCACGGGCTTCCGCGAGGGGGAGCTGGTCCCCGTGCTCGAGCGCGTGCGTGAGACGGCGGGGCGGCACGGCCTGCGCCTGATCTGGTACACGCCCACGCAGTACTGTGCCCTCTCCCCGCTGCAACTGGAGCTGGGCGTGAAGGCCTGCACGGCGGCGCTGTACAACATGTGCGTCGAGCCTGATGGGGCGGTGATCCCCTGCCAGAGCTACTACGAGCGGCTGGGCTACATCCTGCGCGATCCGTGGGACGCCATCTGGAACCACGACCTGGCCCGGTCGCTGCGCGAGCGCCGCTACGCGCCGCAGAAGTGCCGCGAGTGCCCCGAGTTCTCCATCTGCGGTGGGGGGTGTCCGCTGTATTTGCAGCACCGGGAGGGGGGAGACAAGGGGACGGGGGGACAAGGAGACAAGGGAACAAGGAGACTAGGTTCGTAGTGAAGCACGAAGTTCGTAGTGAGGCACGTAGGTCCGCCGGAGTGCCGTTGGAGTGCCGTGGGACGCTACTCCGCTGCGCTGCGTAGCTCACTACGAACGGGGAGGGGGACGCTGCTCCGGTGCGCTGCGAACGGATGTACCCATCCGCGCTCACTACGAGCGCAGGTCTTCGGTTCGTAGTGAGGCACGCAGGTCCGCCGGAGTGCCGTTGGAGTGCCGTGGGACGCTACTCCGCTGCGCTGCGTAGCTCACTACGAACGGGGAGGGGGACGCTGCTCCGGTGCGCTGCGAACGGATGTACCCATCCGCGCTCACTACGAGCGCAGGTCTTCGGTTCGTA
>CAZYSK010000093.1:0-21035 GCA_964649415.1 uncultured Anaerolineales bacterium | reverse complement strand
ATTCGGTTGATAAAGTGCAAAGCATATCTTGTGTCGGTTGCATACCGCGTTTCACTACTCGTGACGCATTGCCATACTACTGTTTGGAACGCGTTATCATACCAGATGCCCCGGCAGAGTTGCAGGAACGCGTCGAGGCCACGGTACGAGAGGCCAGACGAGTTCGTCAGGATGCAAAGCATCTACTGGAGGAAGCCAAGCGGCGGGTCGAGCAGATGATAGTGGGCTCGTCATAGCCGCCCGCGCCGTTGCCGAGTCATTGGTCTGGCAGATTCCGTGCTACAGCAGGGAGTGATCTAGTTACTTCTCCGGCCCCTACGGCTTCGTCTTGGAGGACGCCGAACCGCTTTCCTTCAAGCCCTGCAAGGGCCGGCTCGGGATATTCGATTTGTGAGTGTTTTGGTCGGTGGGCCACCGATCACGGCAGCGACAGCGCTTTCGAGGTAGGGATTTGAGGTGGTAAGAGCATGGCCGTCGTGGACGGGTACGCGGGCGTCTGAGAAGTGTACTAACCAGGCGCTTCGAGGGAGGAATCAATGTCCAACGCGACTAGCGTAGACTTCGCAAGATCGTGGCGAGTATTCCTTATTCACCTCACCCTCCTTGAGAACTCGGAGATCAATCCAATGCCCGGTCTGCTTTTCCCCGGCAATGCGCCGCAGGAGTATTTCCAGTCATTTATCGCGTCCTCCTTCTACATACGCATGGTCTCACTCCTTGACGATGCTCTCAGAGAATACATCGATACCGCCAGCCTCCCGCGTCCAGAGAAGTACCGGGAGTGCCTTTACTGGAGGATTAAGGTGCTTGGAAAGAATGAACGGTTGCTTGATGCCAACCAGCTTCACAGGATACGTGAACGCAGGAATGAGATCGCTCACGAAGCAGAAGCAAAGACTGACTGGCAGGAGGTCTCCTCCGACCTACGTGTGGTCCATGCGGAGCTTGAGAACCTCGGTCTCGTAGGTCGGATGCCACGGTATGAGGTCTTTGGCGAGAGGACCCCGATTGCGTCAGAAGACCCAGGGGTTTTCTTCACCGACTGCCTCACCTGTGGAGTGAAAGAAGGGGATGTTATTGTGCTCAAGGTGTCGTGGAGCGCAGATATTCGCAACAACTAGGGGAAGTGAAGGCGGTTGTGGGGCTGCGCTTAGCAACTCCGATTTCCATCTGAATGAGAAGGAATGATCCTGACTTCACCGACCGCATCATGCGCCAATGCCGCGCCCCTGCTTGACATCCACGCGGAGTTGCAATAGAATATGTACACGTAACCAAGTTGGCCTGGTCAGCACGAACGCTTCGGAGGTAGGTACTGCAAGAATACATAGCCCACTCACACGATCACGGTGTAGGTGGGATTTGTGTGCTGCTGTTCGGACAGCATATCGGCCCAAAGCGGCAGGTGGGGATAGGTATGCAGGAGAAACGCTTAGATAACCCGCCAGTCAGGGGACCAAATGCAGAATCGTCGACCCTGCAACTGGTATGGATGGCGCCAATACGATGCTGGATTGGCTAATACGGCTCATCAATAGCAATCCTCCTTTTGCGCTGGCTATGTTTGTGCTTAGTGTAACGGCGAACATCTTGCCCCGGTGTAGGCAGTTTCTTAGTCGTCAGGAAATGAAGGCGTAGGTTGTGACCAAGAAATATCTTATCGGGAAAGAATCCTGCGCAGGCAGGTTCGTTGATGATGACTCGGAAATCCAATCCAGTCAATTGAGAGTTTCGGTTGAGGATGGAAGCGTTTTTTTGCACTCCGATCACGGAGTGATTAGTGTCAAGGACGGGACTTTGGTCTTGCATGCGCCTGGAGAGTGGGTTTCTACAGAGGATGGTTTTCTGAAATCGGATCACGTTGAAGGCCTATCCACGATCAAGGGTGGCGTTTTGACAGATCCATATTCATCTGCATCGATTTTTGTAGAGAGCGGTATTCTCCAATCTAGCGTTGAGGACACCCTCTCGTTAAGAGCTGGCGTTTTCATAATGCCATCGGCAACCGATCCACTTCTGGCAGAAGGCGTTGTTCTCAAGGCTGGTACTGAAGAAGGCTTCTGGATAAAGGAAGGAGCGTTCACAATAGAGTCGGGGATGAATACACTTGGCTTGGGAACTGACAGTCTCCAAGTCGATACTGTGGGTGATATGTTCACAATAGGAGATGGCGCCTTCATTGTCGGCCCCAGAACTGGACAGAGTGGTGTTTGTCAATCTGAAGTATCGCAGAATACACTGACAGTTAGGGATGGAATCTTGGTCGCCAGTCCAACTGACAGACTACTTATGGGAGAAAATGCCTTCTTGGAGATGCATTCTCAACAAGGAACGCTCATTGTCAAAGAAGATGCGTCCAAGCTTGCAACGGAGTATACAGGCAATATACACTTGATGGATAAGACACAGAAGGCTTTGTCTTCGATTGAGTGGTCGAGTATCGGAGAGGGGTTACAGGTTGATGTTCTCGAACGAACAAGGATTCAAGATAGTTTTCTTGAACTGTCAGACTCCTACTCTGGCTTGTTTATCGATGCTGAGGGCGTACACCCGAGCTTCTGTTCATTACCTGCCTCCATAGTTGACTTTCCGCCACATGAATACTTTCATAGTGCAAACCTGTTGGCTCAGGTTACACTTCCTGGATCTACTCCGGGTTATTCTACGGATGGAGTATCAGGGGAGGAGCCGCAATCAGAGGTTCATGACATCCTCTTGATTCACCTACAGGAAATGGATGTTGGTTTCGGGACAATGCTCCAAGGCGCAGTACAGGCCCTACGCTCGGATAACGTTGACAAAGTCAGACACTTTTCGATTTCGCTGCGCGAGCTTTTCACACAGGTGTTACATAGATTGTCGCCGGATGATGCGGTCAAGAAATGGAGTACGAGTAACGACGATTTTCGCAGTGGAAGGCCAACAAGGAAAGCACGACTGAAGTACATCTGTCGTAAGATTGACCGGGCATCGTTTAGGCAGTTCGTAGAGGCCGATATCAAGGCCTTGTTGGAGTTTATCAACCTTTTTCAGGGCGGAACACACGGCGTCCGACCGGAATATACCGATTCACAACTGAAGACGATGCTCGTACGAATGGAGAATGCACTCAGATTCTTGATTGAAGTATCAGAAGTATAAACTGCGAAGGCAACCCAAGCCACGGTGGACAGACCGGTCGTCGACCACGCCGTCGCTACCGAACCGCACGCCAGGATCCGTGCGAGGGTTGTTGGTTAGCTGGCAGTCCTGCGTGCGACGGCAGCTTGTTCTCGCGGGGTGATTGGAGGTCCAAGTATGAGTACCTGTAGAGAAGCCGTTGAGGAAGCTTTCAAAGACGAAGATGGAGTGCTAACAACAAACGATGTCATCTCGCGGGTCTATGCTAAGCACCTCGATCGTCCTTGGAAGAAGAACACGATCTCTCAACACCTGGTCGGGCTGAGCGTTAATCATCCGTCAAGCCGCCATCATCCTTCCCTTAGACAAGATGCTTTTCTGTTTAGCCTTGGTAATGGACGGTATCGCAAATGGAATCCTGAACAGGATGGGACCTGGCGGCTGACGGGTACGGGCGTTGAGCTGATAGATGAGGGCGAGGATGCAATGGTAACGGAAGAGGAAAGCGAATTCGAGGAGGCATCTCTGACCGCGTCAATATCACTAGAGAGAGACCTGGAGAGAAGCCTTCTCGCGGACCTGGGACAGTTGGAGCCCGGCCTGAAGCTCTACGAGAAAGAAGGAGCCATCGGACATCAGCTTGATACTGGAGTCGTAGGCCGGCTTGACATCCTGGCCGTTGATAGTGAAGGACGGTACGTTGTCATTGAGCTAAAGGCTGGGGAAGCCAGTGAGAGAGTATGCGGGCAGATTCTGAGGTATATGGGTTGGGTAAAGCGGGAGCTAGCTGGAGGGAAACCCGTAAGGGGAATTGTCGTGGCAAGTGACTTCGACGAGCGCGTGGAATACGCGGCCGAGGCGATGCCTGATGTGGCTCTGAAGAGATATGAGGTTCACTTCCGGTATTCAGATGTGTAGGGGGCGGCGAGCGCGACTGTATTGGCCCCACGAATGGGCCACCTTCCCCCGCTTGACATCCACGCAGGGTTGCAATAGAATGTGTACACGTAATTACGTTGGCCCAGGTAGCAGGAGCGCTTTGGAGGCAGGTATTGCAGGAACACACAGCCCGCCCACACGATCATGGTGTAGGTGGGTGTTTGTTGTTCTGGGAGGTTATGCGCTCCAGTAGCTTGTCTAGGCGCTGGCGGCTTGGCCGCCGCGCTGTTGGGCCGCAGACACTGAACAAGTGAGCTCAAGGATTAGCAGAGGTTCGCTCAATGGTGGACTTAATCCAGAGTCTAATCCAGATCCTACGTGAGTCTCTTCCAGACGCTGTGGGGACGTTGATCGCGACTGCCTTCCTCGCCCTCATCGCGCTGCTTTGCAGATCCCTCAAGAAGCAATCCTCTAGAGAGAAGCTCAAGGAGCTATTCCGTAGGGCCTCGTCCGCCTGCCAATGGTTTGTTCACAACTGGCAGCTAGTCATCGCATTGGCATTACTTGGTGGAGTGGCATATGGGGTGCTCAATCTGATGCCCATCTATCGGGCGAGAGATCTTGTTGCGATCATCCTCTTAGCAGCCATCCTCCTGGTATGGTATTGTGTGTCAATGAGCACTGACCCCCGTCGTGAGAGATTTGTTGAGAGCTTCCAGCGAGACACACAGCAGTGGGAGTATGAAGGCGAATGGCATACTGAACAGAGTGGCAACGAGCGCATTCTTACAGTCACCAAGTCAGGAATAGGCGGAATAGCCAAACCCTGCCTTTCATGGACAGATTGCGTGTTTGAGTTCGAAACGAGAATTGTGCATAAGTTCACTTCTTGGATCATCAGGGCTAGAGATCTCGACAACTACGTGATGTTACAATGCCAGCAAAGGAACCTGTATCCTCACTTTCGCCTAAACGGAGGTTGGGCCAATCTTGACTGGACCAAGCAGAACCCTGTCAGTCTGCCGGTGGCTCTATCTCCAAATACCTGGTTTGGCGTACGCATCGAGGTTAGGAATGTGCATGTGATGGTAACCCTGATCGTGGATGGCACAGAGTGGCTGATCCCCTACATTCCCAGCCCCCTGCTGGTACCTCCAATAGCTCCAGCTCAATACCTGGTGGGCAGCATTGGCTTCAGAGAGAGTTCGAGTGAGTGTGCTCAGTTCCGCAATATCTTGGTCACAAGGATATAGTGGAAGTTCCCTCTACGTAGGGCCGAGGGGAGGAGCTTACAACAGTCTAGCCAGCCGCCTAGTCAGGCCGATTCAGTTCTCAAACCGGTACGACTTTTTGAGACTTTGCTAACGTGGGACCGGTATGACTTTATCGGACTTGGCAGTCGCAAGCATGCTACCGCATTGCTGACTTGCCCATTTGCTCATTTGTCATTCTCCTTTTGGGCTTTCGGATTTGGGATTTGGGATTTGGGCTTTGCCCCCTGTCGTGTATTTCCCCCATCCGTGGTACTCCCCTCCCCCCCCACCGCAACCCGCTTGACATAACCGAACACCTGTGCTAGCATAGGCGCGTCCCACGGCGATATGCCATTTCGGGTGATCTCCGGACCGTTGTGGCGGCTTGGCAGCTTCACTTCGCCGCATCTTGCCGCCGTCAACTTGCAGCTTTCGTTTCTGAGGTGTAGAGCTATGGACAGCTCGCCAAAGCCCACAGACCCCATCAATAGACTGACCAGGCAACAGATAACCAAGCGGTTCACCCACACCGTACGTGGCTGTGGCCTGGCTGGCATAGACCTGGCGAGAATCAGGCAGGCCGAAGAAAACGGGAAGCCAATCTACTACGAATCCTACCCCATATCCCTGCAAGACTTTGCAGCCATCTTGTCCGGCCTTGACCAGGTGTGGCGTTGCGATTGGCTCCCGGCAAGAGAACTCCCGGAATACGTGCGTCGGGACAAGCGCGCCCTCCTGGACATGGGGATCTACCCAATGCCGAGGTTGCTTGGTCCCTACCGGCGCGAGCAGGATCAATCGATCTCGTGGAACGTGGCCGCACAGGATACCGACGACCCTGATCTGATGGGCCATATCGCCGCACGCCAACTGTCCTCCGGCGAAACGTTCGTTGAGTTCTGGCTGGAAGGCTTCCCTGATTTCCACGTGTTCGCCGATATGAGGTGTGACATTGAAGAGGAGATGGCGCGCATCCTGCTCGCCAGATTGGACGCCCCGCCATCGCCTCAGTCCGACGAAAAGGTAGCGGCTACCCAAGAGGTCATCCACCAGCCCCCTGACGACAAGGCACTGCCTCCAATGTACCTTGTGACTCCGCCGGAACTGGTGATCGAGCAAACCCAGCGGGCGGTTTCACATAGGGACCCAATGCTTGAGCCTCCTGACGACGAAGCGCCACCTGCAACGCATCAGGAGCCTCTGCAAGATGTGACGGTCGAGCAAGCCAAGCAATTGGTCTCAGATAGAAATACCATGCTTCAGTACATGCCCAAACGCAGGGGCTATGACCCCGATACAGCTATAGCCATAGTGAGTGCCATACCTACAGCTTGGACAAACCTGTTCGCTGGTCAGTGGGGACCAGGTTGCATTGCGAAGGCCTGCAGACGCCGTGTCACCGCTGGGACTGTTGGGCGCTACCTGAAGGCCTTTGTTGCGCGTGGCATCACAAGAATCGAGGGCATTGAAATACCCCATCGATTCCGCGGGGAGTCTCGTCGGTAGTCTCGCCAGATTCGTCGTTTCGTCAGTATTACTTCACCAACATCACCTCATCAACATCCCTTCGCCAATATTCCCGCCAATATCTTTGTGAGTGCCTTCGCCAATTCGCCAAATACTGCGCCCAATATCCTCTGTATAATCGGGGTCAGTGATGAGCACTGACCCTGATATCTTGTACGGAGGTGACGATATGAAACGCGACCGACGCTTCCCGGTGGTCCTGTTGTGATTTCTCAGCGGTGGAACATTAACCATCATCACCCAAACTGCGTTCAAGTGTCGGTCACCTGAACGGTTACGCTCCCGGATCATAGCTCAAGAATTGGAGGTCAATGATGAGCAACTCACCGAATGAAGGACTCGCCCAGATGGCGCAAGATCGGGCATTCAGCTCCCGCTGGGGTATCTCGACCCCACGGCATAGGTATGTGCGTGTGCCCAACTACTTCTTCGACTGCTACGCCGAAGCTGGCGTGACCGGCCCGGAGTTCCTGCTGATACTGCACCTCGCCCGCTATCAGTTTGAGAAACCTGGCTCCCGGTGTTGTCCGTCTGTGGAGACGGTGGCACGCCAGATGGGATACTCGGTGCGGGGCCTGCAACAGGTTCTCGCCAGATTGGAGGAGCGCGGCTTGCTGGTGCGTCACTATCGGCACGGCCATACGACAGTCTACGACTTCTCCGGTTTCGGCCGGGCGGTACAGGCCGTCAAGCAATCCGCAGAGGTGAACCCCAGTTCACCCCCTGAGCCATCCGGGGGTGAACCCCAGTTCGGGGGAGGGGTGAACCCCAGTTCACCCGAAGAAGAACATACGCTAAGAACAAACAAGCATGATGGTGCTGATGGCCTGACCGACGATCAGAGCCGGTCATTCGACCTGCTCGTCGACTTCGGCGTGCTTCCCACGATGGCCCGGCGCATAGCGCGCCAGCGCGACCTCGATCAAGTCCGGGGCTGGTTGCAGTATGCTGCGAACGCTTCCGGCCTGAACAATCCTCCGGCCCTCGTTGTCCGTCGCCTGCTCGACGGCAAACCTGCCCCGCCCCCAGGCGCTGGCAACAACCACCGGCAAGAATCGGAAACAGCCACCTGCCCTGCCTGCGGTCGAACGATGTATGCCGATACCATCTGCCCCGCCTGCGGCAAATGCTACGACCGCTGCTGCGACTGTGAGGAGCCCCAACGATGATCCATCCAATCTGCCTGTGCTTCGGGACGGAGCCAACCCAGCCGGCATCCTTCCACGCCCAAGAACCGGCCATACGGCCTTACCGCCGCCCCGGTTCCCGCCTTCGGCGCTTCTTCGCCGCCCTCCGGCTGCTGGCCTACCCCTTCAACCGTCTGTGTGCTCCCCTCTCCCCACCACCCGGCCAATCCACCCGCCAGCACACCCGTCGCCCCACCACGGATCCACCCCCCAGAACACCCACTCCAAGGGTGATTCATCACCCGCTGCTCTCTAGACCGGCGACTTCATCGCCGGTCGGCCCCTGCCCTGCCCACCGCCTCGTCATCGCCAGTTGGCCCCCGTCACCCCGCACACCGCCCTGCTCGCCCAATGCGACGGCACCCTCGCCTGGGCCAGCCGCTGGGCCGGCCTGCACGACCGCTGGTCCATACCCTGCTACGGCTTCCCGACCTGGTCCGCCTGGTTCGCCGACCTCGCCGCCCGCCGCCCGCCGCCCCCCGCACTCACAGATTCGCCGGCTTACTGACTTGCAGATTTGCCGCCTTCCCGATTTGCTGATTTTCAGATTTGCAGATTTGCCGATTTGCAGATTCTCACCCGAAAGGTAAACTCCTATGACAACCCAAGACCCAAACCCAGACCCCACACCCCCTGCTCCGCCAACGTTCCAACTCCTCGACGGCCCGCCACCCATCATGCGCCGCCCCCTCGACCTCTTCCGCGGCCACGCCTACGCCGCCGCCTGGCTCTACGTCCGCGTCACCCATACCCAGACCCAGGACAAACTCGGCAACCTCGTCCAGCACGATCCGCCCCTCGTCCAGGATAGCCTCCGCCTCTTCGTCGTCCGGGGCGACGGCACCGTCTTCGGCCCCGGCGGTGACCACCCCCTCGACCATCCCGACCTGGGCGTTGACATCGACCTGCCCGAGCTGCCCCATCCCTCCCGCACCTGGTCCGCCCGAGGCGTCAAGGCCTACCGCAAAGGCGTCCGCCCCGATCCCGTCGATGTGCTCAACCGCGTCGCCGACGTCGTCAGCCGCTTCGTCGATTTCGACCGCTCTCTGGCCGATCAACGCACCATGGCCGAGCTCGTCGCCTGCTTCGTCCTCGCCACCTGGCTCCTGCCCGCCTTCAACGTCATCGGCTACCTCTGGCCCAGCGGCGAGCGCGGCTCCGGCAAGACCGTCCTCCTCAACACCGTCGCCGAGATGGCCTACCTGGGCCACGTCGTCCTCGCCGGCGGCACCTATGCCAGCCTGCGCGACCTGGCCGAGTACGGCGCGACCCTCGCCTTCGACGACGCCGAGAACATCGCCGACCCCCGGAGCTGCGACGGCGACAAGCGCGCCCTCCTCCTGGCCGGCAACCGCCGTGGCAGCACCATCACCGTCAAGCAGATCGTCCCTGGCCGCGCCTGGCGCACCCGCCACGTCAACGCCTTCTGCCCTCGTCTGTTCTCAGCCATCCGCCTGCCCGATAGCGTCCTCGCCAGCCGCACCATCGTCATCCCCCTCGTCCGCACCCCCGATCGCCACCGTGCCAACGCCGACCCCCTCGATTATGACACCTGGCCCCACCAGCGCCGCCCCCTCATCGACGACCTGTGGGCCCTCGCCCTGGCCCACCTGCCCCATCTGCGCCAACACGAGCGCGACGTCTCCCAGCACGCCCGCCTCACCGGCCGCAACCTCGAGCCCTGGCGCGCCATCCTCGCCGTCGCCCGCTGGCTCGACGAGCACGACACCCAGGGCCTCCTCAAGCGCAAGCCCCCCGCCCCCGACCGCTCCGCCGACGCCATCGGCGCCTCCTGCCTCCGCACCTTCGAGGAGTGCTGCGACGACCAGCGCCGACAGCGCACTCCCCCCACCGGCCTCTGGTGCCGCCTCGAGGACCTCGCCGTCCGCTACCAGCGCGAGCGCTTCGACCTCCAGTCCGAGGACTTCGATGCCTGGGTCGTCCTGGCCATCTGCAGTTGTGCCATTAGTGCCGTTCGCCCCATTAGGGCCATTTTTGGGGAGAATCCCGACGACTTCGAGTTCACCACCCAGGAGATCGTCGACCTCACCCGGCGCATCGCCATCTCCAGGGGCCACCGCGACGACCGCGTCACCAGCCACCGCATCGGTCGCGCCCTCGCTCGCATGCGCCTCCAGCAGGCCCCCCGCCCCGGCGGCAAAGGCAGCCGCCGCTGGCGCGCCACCCTCGACACCCTCCAGGGCCTCCTCACCGCCCACGGCCTCCCCCCCTTCGACTTCTCCACCCTCGACGACCCCCCAACCGCCGAACCCCCCACCCACACCTGACCCACACCCCCCTCCGTTCCCTAAACCCCATCCCATCCGCCACATCCCCTTGTCTCCCTCTCCCCTTGTCCCCTTGTCGCCCTCCCTTCGCCACCAGCCCCCTTGCCGATTTGCTGATTCGCTGACTTGCCCATTTGCTCATTTGTTCATTTGTCATTTGTCATTTGTCATTTGTCATTCTCCCTTTGGGCTTTCGGATTTGGGATTTGGGCTTTGTCCCAATTTCCCCCATCCGTGGTAGTCCCCTCCCCTTCCACACCCCCACACCCCCACACCCCCACACCCCCCCCTTGCCGACTTGCAGATTTGCCGATTTGCTGACTTATGCTAGACTACTTCCCAGCGCACAGTGGCCGGAAGGCGTTCCCATCAGTTGCAGGGGGCGGAGCCATGACAGAACCCAGGCGCATCGGCAGGTACCAGATTCTCGACGAGATCGGCCGCGGCGGCTTCGCCGCGGTGTACAGGGCGCGCGACACCTCCCTCGACCGCGTCGTCGCGCTCAAGGTGCTGCACCCCTACTGGACCGCCGCCCCGGACTTCGCCGCCCGCTTCCGGCGCGAGGCGCGCGCCGCCGCCCGGCTGAGCCACCCGAGTATCGTCACCGTCCACGAGGCGGGCGAGGCCGAGGGCCAGCAATACATCGCCATGGCGTACCTGCCCGGCCTCACGCTCCAGGAACTGCTGGAGGCCGAGGGCGCGCTGCCGCTGGAGCGGGCGCTGCCCATCCTGGAGCAGGTCGCCAACGCGCTCGACTACGCTCACGGGGAGGGCGTAGTCCACCGCGACGTCAAGCCCGCCAACGTGATCGTGGCGCAGACGGAGCAGGGCGTGCGGGCAACCCTGACCGACTTCGGGCTGGTGAAGGCCATGGAGGGCAGCGTGGCCCTCACCTCCCAGGGAACGCTCTTGGGCTCGCCGGAGTACATGGCCCCCGAGCAGGCCGACCCAGAGCGGGCCGGCGAGATCGGCCCCGCCGCCGACCGCTACGCGCTGGGCATCGTGGCGTACCAGATGCTCACCGGCCGGGTGCCCTTCCCCGGCAATACGCCCGCTACGCTCAACGCCCACGAGCACAAGCCGGTGCCGCCGCCCCGCGAGTTCCGTCCCGGGATTCCCGAGGCGGTGG
The DNA here is from genome assembly GCA_964649415.1 of uncultured Anaerolineales bacterium. GTDB lineage: Bacteria > Chloroflexota > Anaerolineae > B4-G1 > B4-G1 > CAZYSK01. The sequence continues at coordinate 9,652 of CAZYSK010000093.1, read as the reverse complement.
AGGCGGCGTTGCTCAAGATGCTGGCCAAAGCGCCCACCGATCGCTTCGCCTCCGCCCGCGCTTTCGTCGCCCGGCTGCGGCAGACCCTGCTGGCCCAGAGCCCGGTGCGGGCGCGCGAGGCGCAGCTTGTCCCGCTGTACGAGCGCCTGCACGCCGCCGCCGCGCGCGAGGACTGGCCCGATGTGTTGGCGCTGGGCGGGCAGATCCAGGCGCTGGACCCCGCCTACCGCGACGTGGCCGGGCGCATGGAACAGGCGCGCCGAGGACTGCGCCGCGCGCGGCGGGGGCCGTTGCAGGCCTGGGTCTGGGGCGTGGGCGGCCTGGCGCTTCTGGGGGTGTTGGGGTTGGCGCTCCTTTTCGTGAACCGATGGGGCGAGCGGGTTGCTCCAGAGCCAATCGAGACGGCGATGATAGCGCCATCTGGCACGCCGGCCGCAGAGCCGGCGGAGGTCACGCCCGCAGCAACGCTGGTCGAGCAGCCATCCTCTGTGCCGGTGCTCGCCCCAGGCGTCACCCAGCTACGCGACGTGGACGGGATGGTCGTGGTCTCCGTCCCGGCCGGCGAGTTCGAGATGGGTAGCGCGGAAGGAGAGAGCAACGAGCAACCGGTGCACACCGTGGCGCTCGACGCCTTCTGGATCGACCAGACCGAGGTGACCAACGCCCAATACGCCCTGTGCGTGGCGGACGGTGTGTGTGACGAAGCGGAATACGCGGACGATGCGGACTTTAGCGGAGACGCCTATCCGGTCGTGGGCGTCTCCTGGCATGATGCGAATGCCTACTGTGAGTGGGTCGGGGTGCGGCTGCCGACGGAGGCGGAGTGGGAGTACGCCGCGCGGGGGCCGGAAAGCACCGTCTATCCCTGGGGCGATGGCTTCGATTGCTCGCGCGGTAACTTCGACGATGAGACACAGGTGGATGACTACGTGGTGCCTGGTGGAGAAGGGTGTGACGGGTATGAGAAAACGGCGCCGGTAGGTGTTTTCCCTGAGGGAGCCAGTTGGTGCGGGACTTTGGACATGGCGGGTAACGTGTGGGAATGGGTGGCGGACCGGTACGCCGAGGATTACTATGCGCGTTCGCCTTCCTCGAATCCCACCGGGCCTTCTTCGGGAGCAGATCTGGTGGCGCGGGGCGGCTCGTGGGGCCACCGTCAGGACTACGCCCGCTGCGCGTACCGCTACGGGTCCCGTCCCGACGTGCGGCTCGTCACCCTGGGGTTCCGCTGCGCCAGCGGCTCTGAATAGATCATGGGGGATGTCTTGGAACAAGCCAACAGTCCGTCTTCTGCGATTGAGCATCTCCTGAGGGACAGGCTAGGCCACCGGATGGACAGGTATGCCTTCCCGCCCCCCGTCTTCGCCGCTATGGAGGGGCAGTTCCTGGAGCTCGATCTCGACGCCGGATTCCTCACGGCGCAGTTTCCCGTGCTCGAAAGCTATCTGAATCCCTACCATACCATGCAGGGCGGGATGATCGCGGCCGCTGTTGACAACACGCTGGGACCGCTCAGCGTGCTGGTCGCGCCCCCCAACGTCACCCGCCAACTGGAGATGACGTACAGCCGGCCGGTTACGTTCGACATGGGCCACATCGTCGTCACGGCGCGATTCCTCGAACGAAGTGGCCGCAGGCTCTTCTTCAGGGCGGACGTACACAGTCAAGATGGGCTGCGATTGGCCAGATCGAAGGCCGTTCATTGGGTCGTGGATGAGCGGGACGTGAGGAGGACAAATACTGCCTGACGCCCAGGGTGGCGGCCAGTGTGTGAAGGCAAAGCCACGTTTTGTAGCCGCGATTTCCCAATCGCGCAGGTTTCAACAGATGCAGCATTCGCCTGTCCGCTCTATCTGGTGGTCATCGTCTACCTTCTGCTGGTGGCTGGCAGGTTTGGCATCCCCATCGAGTTGGGCGGTCCGGACAACCGGGACAGAAGGTAAGATGCCGGGCAGAACCGATTGATGAAGAGGATGAAGAGGACTGAGGCCCCGGCTGGCCGTCTCAGCGCGATGGCCGAAGGAAGAAGAACCTATGATAGACTACCTGACGTATTACTATGGATGCGGTACAGAACCATTTCGCAGCCTGTCCGCGTTGCCAGATGAACAAGCCATCAAGATCATGGAAGCACTCTGCGATGACACCCTCTTCGGGGCCAGATTCAAGGATCCGGCTCGATATATGCGCGATCGAAGGCTGACGGAGCAGTGGGTACGTGAGGCGTTCGTCGCCAAGGGGGGACGACCCCGGGAGGCGTATCCGATCCCGATGGTGCTGGGGGAGTCCAAATGGATGGCGAAACAGGCTCCTGACCCTGATGCTCACGGGGAACTACACATACCCCTCTCAGTGTTCACGGAGTATGACGTCAGTTTCACCTACCCGGATAGCATGATCTCCCGATGGTTTGGCAGGGACAAGCCCGCAGCGTACTATCAGCCCGAGTACCACGGCAAGGTCTTCACCGTTTCGGAGATCCTCTCAATCGTCGAGTCAAAAGGACTGCCTGAGGAAGAGTGGGACACGAATCTCCCTAGCGACCTCGCCCCCTACATCGAGGCGCAAGTGTGGAACCAGGAACCGCTGATGGAGATCAAGAAACGCATATGGGAACACTCGTAGTCATCCCAACTCAACACGAGTTCGATCTCTTCCTGGAGGGCTGTGCCGGGCACGGGCTTCGAGCGGAAGACTCGATCATCGGCCGGCTTCCGGTCGTGCGACTGGTGGACCTGGGCATCGTCGTGTCACGTGGAGGGCTTGGAAAGGTCCAGTTTGCCGTGCAGACTCAGCACCTGCTTGACGCTGGCCCGGACTGGGGGGTGGTCGTCTGTGCGGGTGCGGCTGGGGCATTGGTGGACGACCTGTCTGTCGGGGACGTCGTCGTGTCGACGGAGACCGTAGAGCACGACATCAACAACAGGTTCGGCGAGCCGCTTCTTCCGAGGTTCGGCAGCCCGGAGACCGCTCTGGCTGCTTTCCGATCCGTAGCGCCGGCCTGTAGCGCTTTCCGAGTGCATTTCGGTCCCATAGCCAGCGGAGACGAGGATGTGGTGGAGGCCGCCAGGCGGAAGGTGATTCGTGAGTTGACAGGGGCACTCGCTGTCGCCTGGGAGGGGGCGGGTGGTGCACGGGCCTGTCAATTCAACGACGTCCCATTCGTCGAGATTCGCGGAGTGACCGACCGAGCGGATAGCAACGCGCCTTCGGATTTCGAGGCCAACCGGAGAGACGTGATGGGGAACGTTGCAGCTCTGATCATCTCTTGGCAGAAGAGTCGTTTGCCTGAGAAGGCGGCATGACAACCGTCTCTCACAGCGAGCGTATTAGGTGGGAGTGATCGGGTGGTACCGCGGACGAGCAAGAACCGAGCGGGGCCTTTCACGGTTGTGCCGTAGGTTGCAAGGGGACCACCAGACCCTAAAGGTTTCTGAAACCTTTAGGGTCTGGTGGTATAATAGCGGGTGGCTGACCACGGATAGGGAAATGCACGATGATGAAGGATGGAACAGGCGATTCCAGACGGGCGTTGATTGGACGGCAACAGGAAGCGGCGCTGCTGTGGAGCCGCTTCGAAATGGCCATCAGCGGGCGATGTGACGTCACGTGCGTGACCGGGGAACCAGGGATCGGCAAGACCTGTCTCCTGGAGGAAATGGCGGCGCGCGCGACGCGAGCGGGCGCTGTTGTGCTGTGGGGCGGCGCTTCCGCGGTCGAGGGGATGCCTCCATACCTGCCCTTCCTGGAAGCGCTCGGGCAGTACATCCAGGTTACTGCACCCGACCGGTTGCGCGATCAGGTTGGCCTGGTGGCGTCTATCCTGGTGACCATTCTGCCTGAGCTGGCCGTGCGCCTGGGTGAGTTTCCGGATGGACATCCGTTGCCGGCCGAGCAAGCGCGCCTGCGGCTCTTCGAGGCAGTCGGTGGGTTTCTGACGGCCATCGCCGCGTCTGCGCCTGGTGGGCTGTTGCTCGTCTTGGACGACCTCCAATGGGCCGACGCCGCCAGTCTCGACTTGCTTTGTCACGTGGCCCGGCGGCGCACGGGCGCGCGGGTGTCGATTCTGGGCGCCTGCCGCGCAGGCGAGGTGGAGCAGAACCCGGCGCTGGAATGGGCGCTGGCTGAGTTGAGCCGCCTGCGGGCGCTCACCACCCTGACCCTGGCTCCGCTCCAGGCCGAGGAGATCGCTGTCCTGGCCGCCGGGTACCTGGGCGGCCCAGTTGACCCGGCCGCCGGCCAGGCCCTTTACACACACAGCGAAGGCAATCCCTTCTTTGCCGAGGAATTGCTGCGCGGATGGCTGGAAGCTGGCGTCTTGAGCTCCCACCGGGACGGACCACACGGTCGACCCTGTTGGACTCTGATGATGCCGTTGGAAAGCGGCCTGCCGCCGAGCATTGTGGGCGCGATCCGCCAGCGGCTGGCGCGGCTCACGCCAGCGGTTATAGATCACCTCCGCGTCGCGGCGATTATCGGTCGCACGTTTGCGAGCGCGCTGTTGGCCGAGGTCGAGGGCCGTGAAGCCGAAGCGGTTGAGGAAGAGCTGCTGGCGGCCGAACGCGTTCACTTGATCCGGGGTGACCGGGCCGGCGTGTTTACCTTCGGCCACGACAAGGTCCGCGAGTGCCTGTACGCCGAGGTGAGCAATGCCCGGCGGCGTCGCCTGCACGGGCAGATCGGTCTGGCGCTGGAGGTGTGCGCTGCCCAGGAGAGCACGCAGCGCCTGGCCGAGTTGGCCTTCCACTTTTCCCGCAGCGATGACCGTGCCCGTGGTGTAGATTACTCCCGCCGCGCCGCCGAGCAGGCCCTGCGCGCCTGCGCTCCTCGGGAAGCGATGGCCCACTACCAGGTGGCCCTGGACCTGCTTGAGCCAAACGACGAGCGGCGCGGCGACCTGTTGTTGGCGTTGGGCGAGGCCGCGCTCCCGGCGGCCGCCGCTGAGCGAGCCGTCTCTGCCTGTCAGACTGCGCAAGCGTGGTTTAAACGCGCCGGCAATCTGGCCGCCGCGGCTCGTGCTGCGTACGTCCTGGGACTGGCCCACCGGCGGATGGGCGCGCCGCTGGCGGCTCAAGCGGCCCTGGAGCGGTCGCTGGCCCTTCTGGAGCATGCCGGAGTCCCAGCGCCGGAGAGCGTGCACGTCCTGGCAGACCTGGCGGACCTGCTGGGTGTCGTCCTGGGCCGGCACGAGGAGGCGCTCGTATACGGGAAGCGGGCGCTGGAGATCGCGCGCGGCCTGGGAGACGATACGCTGGAAGCCGCTGCCGGCCGTGTGGTCGGGTTCTTGCTGGTGCGCGAGAACGACATCCCCGTTGGCCTCCCGCTGCTAGAGCACGGGCTGGCGTTGGCCGAGGCCAGCGGCGATCTGGCCATAGCCGCTGACTTCTGCGCCTGCCTGGCCCAGGCGTATTGTTGGATAGGTGAGATGGAGCATTCGCGGCAGGTCAGTCTGCGTCGTGAGGAACTGACCCGCCGTGGTGGACTCTTGTACCACGCGTGTTACGTTCACACGTGGCTCGCTTTCCTGCACGTGACCCGGGGCGGCTGGGCAGAGGCCGAACGACGCTTGGCGCAGGCGCAGCCCGCGGTCGAAAGTGTCGCTGCCGCTGAGCCGCTGGCCTTGCTGCGCCAGATGCGGGGCTATCTGTCTTATCAGCGCGGTGACTGCGCCCTGGCCGAACGCGAGTTCCGGGCCGCTGTGGACACGTTTCGTGGGCAGGATCCCGGTGAGTTGGTGCTGTGTTTAGGACCGTTGGGTATGGCTCTGCTCGCCACGGGCCAGCGACAGGCCGCGCAGGCGTGTGTGGACGAGCAGGAGACACTCATTGCCACACTGTCGCCGGGTTGTCTGCCGACCCTCTCGGCGCGGGGCTGCCTGGCGCTGATGGCCGTGGCTCTGGGCGACGGCGAGCGGGCTGCACGCTACTACGCCGACCTGTTGGCCTGCCGGGGGCAGCATCACTGGTTCCTGGTAGACCGCATCCTGGGGCAGATTGCGCTTCTGCGCGGTGATTGGCTGGCGGCCAGTGCACACCTGGCCGACGCCGAAGCGATTGCGCAGCGCGAGGGGCTGTGGCCGGAGATGGGCCGCATCTTGCTGGCCCAGGCAGATCTGTCGCTGGCACAGGGCGGCCCGTGGAGCGGAGCGCGCGCTCGGGGCTTGCTCGGGCAGGCGCAGGCGATCTACCGTAAGCTGGGCCTGGACGGCGAGGCGCGGCGCGTGCGCGCCCGGCTGCGCGGCCTGCCGCCTCAACCCGGCGCCCCCGCGCCCATCCCCCTGCCGGCCGGAATCACCCCACGCGAGGCTGAGGTGCTGCGCCTGGTAGCGGCCGGCCGGAGAAACCGCGAGATCGCCCAGGAGTTGGCGCTCAGCGAAAGCACCGTCGCCAAGCACCTCACCTCGATCTTTAACAAGGTCGGGGTTGACAATCGGGCCGCGGCCGCGGTCTTTGCCATCCGCCACGGCCTGGCGTGATAGACAGAAACCGGGTTTTTTCCAAAAAACCCGGTTTCTGTCCCGCCATAGCAAATCCTTGCTACTGACCGCTTTGTTTTCCCCTCACCACCGATTTCCCAATTTTGGCAAATTCTGACGATGTGTCCGGCCCCCGGCCATGATATACTTCAGTCGAAGAAGATTCCTCGATTCGTTACGTTCACTCGGAATTACGGACCAGGATAGCCTGAATAGTAACAAAGGGGGCGTCGCATCCGACTGTGGGAGGCTGATCATGTTCGTCGTCGTCTGCACTTACCAGGCCAGAAAGGGTGAGGAGGATGCCATCGTCGCCTTACACGAGGATTGGCAGAACACGCTGCGCTCCAGGGCCAGGGGCTATCTGTCGGGAGAACTGCTTCACAGCGTTCAAGATCCGCGAGCGTTCATCGCCATCGCTCGTTACGTGGATGAGGCGGCGGCCCTTGCCGCCTCGGCCGACCCGGAGCACATCGCTTGGCAGCGCCGCCTGGCGAGCCTGATGGAGGTCGAGCTGACTTGCGCCGGATACGTGTGCGTCTGGCAGGTCAGTTGAAAGAGGCTGCCCAACCCTGCTCAGGACACGCAGGAGGAAAGAGGGAACTGCATGATCAACCGGCATCCACTCAATCCCGCGAGACCATTCTTGCGGGCCATCCTCTCGGCTTTCGTGGTGTTGCTCTTGCTTCCGCTTTCAGCCAGAACCGCTTTGCCTGCCCCGGTCCAGATCGACCAGTCGCCGCAAGCGTGGACGACGCTCTTCCAGGACGATTTCGAGGACGGCGACGCCAACGACTGGCAGTTGAACACAGGTTGGGAAGTCGAATTGGAAGGCAGCAACCACGTCCTCAGCGGCGCAGGCTATACCTCGGCCATTCTCACCACCGGGCACGATTGGGCCGACTATCGCTTCAAGACCAGGATCAAGCTGGTCGACAATCAAGCCCACTATGGCGAGACCCAGTTGAGCTATCGCAGGAGCGACATCGGCCGGTACGTCGTCTGCTTCTGGACCGGCGGACTGGTTCTAATCAAGGAACGCCTGGGGACCGGGCATGAACTGGCCAGTGATGGCGTACCCCATAGCTTTGGCACCTGGTACGATCTGGAAATCGTGGGGGTCCAGGGCCACATCCAGGTCTACGTCAACGACACGTTGCGGCTCGAGTATATCGATGGGGACCCTCTCCAAAGTGGCCGCATCGCCCTGTCAGTGGTAGATGATTCTCACGTTCATTTCGACGATATCCAGGTCGTTGGAGAATCCCCTCCCACTCCTCCCCCCGGCTACATCTGGTCCCGCACCGGCGGGCCTAGCGGCGGCCTGGGTTACGACGTCCGCATCGACCCCACGGATAAGAACATCATGTTCGTCACCGATAACCCCAGCGGCGTCAACAAGAGCTATGACGCCGGAGCCACCTGGGTCCAGAGAAACGAAGGCATAGCGACCCGATCAGGCCCCTCCTGGGACGGCGTCCCCATCTTTTCCCTGACCATTGATCCCAACGCCCCGGACATCGTCTGGGCGGGAACTCAGTTTGCCAGGGGTATCTTCAAGTCCACGGACGGCGGTGAGACCTGGACCAGGAAGGACAATGGGATCACAGAGGGGAATGAGATCAGCATCCGCAACTTTGGCGTTCGTCCCGGCAACTCGGACGTCGTTTTCGCCGGAGTGGAAATCTCCACCGGCATCCTGGGGATCGAGTTTGAAAAGACCAGGGGCAAGATCTACAAGACCGAGGATGGCGGGGAGAACTGGCGTTGTGTGTGGGAGGGGGACAACCTGGCGCGCTTTGTCCTCTTTGACCCCACCAACCCGAACGTGCTGTACGCCTCCACGGGCATCTTTGACCGGGAAGCCTACAACGACGTGGGGGTGGGCGTTTTAAAGTCGACCGACGGCGGCGAGACTTGGTTTCCGATCAACAACGGGATACCGGACAGTGAGGGAAACCGTTTCGTCGGCTTTCTGGAAATGCACCCCACCAACCCGCAGATACTCTTTGCCGCTTCGGGAATGGGCTCCAGGCCGGGGGGCATCTTCAGAACCACCGATGGCGGCGCGCATTGGCAAAAGGTGTTACCTGGCGAGGTCAAGACCGTGGTGACGATCAGCCCCTCCAATCCGAACGTGGTCTACGCCGGCAGTGAGACCTCTTTCTTCAGGAGCGACGACGGAGGGAACACCTGGCAGCGTTTCTACAAACAGGACGTGGGGTACTTTTGGGGGCCGCCGGGGGTGAACGCCGGATTCCCCATCAGCGCCGTCGTGGACCCGGACGACCCGTATACGGTCTTTGCCAACAACTATAACGGCGGGAACTTTAAATCTACCGATGGGGGCCAGACCTGGGCCGACGCCAGCGAGGGGTACACCGGCGCCCACCTGCACGACATCGCCATAGACGTTGACCACCCGGCGACCGTCTATACCGTCGGCCGCAGCGGGCCTTTCAGAAGCTATCGGGGTGGAGAAGAGTGGACCGGCCTGGCCTTTCCTCCGGCCATCGAGTCAGAATGGTATGCCGTGGCCTTGCATCCGGCCGATCGCCGCCAGGTGCTCGTTTCCGACGAGTTCAACGGGCTATTGTGGAAAAGCACGGACGGCGGCAACACCTGGCGCACGGTCTTTAACCACCCGGATGCCGGAGAACCTTGCTCACTCATCGAATGCCGGCACGGCTTTAGGGCCATCGCCTATGCCCCCTCGAATCCGAACATTGTCTATGCCGGGATGAGTAGAAGCAGGCGGATCGTTGAAAACGGTGAATTTCCTGGTCCCAGCTTTGGCATGTTCAAATCCACCGACGACGGCGAGACCTGGGGGGAGATCAACACCGGCCTGGAGACTTCCCTCATCAACGTCCACCGTATCGCCGTTCACCCCACCAATCCCGATGTCGTCTACATCGGCACCTGGAAGGACGGCGTCTTCAAGACCACCGACGGCGGGCAGAGCTGGGCGCTCAAGAACGACGGCCTCGTCTCGGCCGACGTCCACTCCCTGGCCATCGACCCTGCGAATCCAGAGGTGCTCTACGCCGGCCTGGGCGAGGGAGCCGGCGTTTTCAAGAGCACCGACGGCGGGGAGCTGTGGGGGGCCATCAACACCGGGCTCGAGCTCGTGTGTCCCTCTTACCTGCTGCCCATCGGGCGGGTGCAGCAGGGCAT
>CAZYSK010000092.1:0-21074 GCA_964649415.1 uncultured Anaerolineales bacterium | reverse complement strand
CTTGCAGACCCACAGATTTGCCCCCCGGAGCTTTCGACCCGCTGCGAAAGCCCGCCGGTGGCATTCTCGTAAGGGAGATGCTATAATACCCCTGTGCTCGATGAGAATCCACCAGGTCAGGCCCACCAACAGCTCAAGGAGAGGAAGGGGCCAATGAAGATTGAGAATCGGCCCGGGCATGATCCTGTCACAGATCTGTACACAGCGGACGCCTATATGCGCTGGGCGCTGCTGGCAGCCGAGGAAGTTGTCGGCAAACAGGGTGGGGACAAACTGGCCTACATTACGGAGGACTGCCCGATGTGTGCCGGCAAACTGGCGGACGAACCGATATGCTGGCTGTGGACCGGCTCTCTGAAAGAGGCCGCCCACTGGCAGACAGGCAAGGAATTCGAGGTTGTGCAAGTCGCATGCCGGGCGATGGGCGATCCAGCTTGCGTGTGGGAGATCGGCAAGACACCCAAGGAATGATCGAATGGTCATCCGGTGGCCTGTGTGGTGCAAGACGGGGCACCGGGTGCTGAAAGAGGATATATGCTCAACCGGGACGCAGTAGACGCCGTGCTGTTCGACCTGGACGGCACGTTGATGGACACCGATGACCAGGCCGTGGACAACCTGGCCCATCGGCTCCAACGCCTGAGGTTGCCCCGGCCCCATCAAACAGCACGCCGTATCATCATGGCGGCCGAGACCCCGGGCAACATGATGATGACGCTGGTGGACATACTGGGGCTAGACGCACCATTGATGACGTTCACCAATCGGCTGCGCCGCTGGCGCGGTCTGCACACGCAGGACGACTTTCGCATCGTCGCGCGTGCAGCCGACATGCTCAGAGCACTGGACGGACGCTACCGGCTGGCGGTCGTCACAACTCGCAGCCTGGCCGAGGCAGAGGCATTCCTGGATCAGCATGGCCTGGACAGCTTGTTCGATGCACTGGTGACCCGCGAAAGCACCTGGCGGCTCAAACCCCACCCGGCGCCCGTCCGCCACGCATCCCAGTTGCTCGGCGTGCCCGTCGAACGCTGCGTCATGGTAGGCGATACGACGGTCGATGTGAAATCCGCCCGGAAAGCGGGGGCGTGGGCTGTGGCAGTTCTCTGTGGCTTCGGCGAGCGGAGGGAGCTGGAGCGGGCTGGCGCACACGTCATCCTCGACCACACGTCGGAACTCTCCGCAGTGCTATGATGTGCCCAAGCCAGCCCATTCGATAGTGAAGAACGCGACTTGTCACACTGGAGGAAGAGGAGATGCCCACGGACACCACCTACGCCCACATGGAATCACCGGTCGGGCCGGTGTGGGTCGCCGCGACCGAAGCAGGGATCTGTGCCGTAGGGCTAGGCGTTGGCCAGCCGGACAGGTTCCTCGCCCGGCTCTCGCGACACGCCGGTCCGAATCCGCCGCGTGAGGACCCGGCGGCCCTGGCCTTCGCATTGACTCAGTTGCGCGAGTACTTCTCCCGCGTCAGACATGAATTCGACCTGCCACAGGACGTGCGCGGCACGGCCTTTCAACAGGATGTATGGGCTGAACTCAGCCGTATTCCCTACGGGACGACGACGACCTACGGAGAGATCGCGCGACGCATCGGACGGCCCAACGCCGCGCGCGCTGTAGGCGCTGCGGTAGGCGCAAACCCGCTGCCCATCCTGATCCCTTGCCACCGCGTGATCGGAACAGGGGGCTCCCTGACCGGCTATGGCGGCGGGCTAGAGGCGAAAGCGGCCCTGCTACGGCTGGAAGGCGCACTGTTGGAATAGATAGGTAGGGGGAAAATGAACCGGCGTTGCATTGCTATGCTTGCTGTAATCACCGGGCTTGCGACAGGCAGTCTCGCCTGCAACATGCCAACTCCTACACCTCATACCTCACCTGGCCCGCTGCCGCAGGAGACGACATCCCTGCCATCGCCCGACGTCCCAGTGGAGGCGACAGCCACATCGACATACGTACCGCTGCTCACCCCGGAGACCGCCGCTCCCTCTGCATCCCCGGCGGCCTCGGAGACGGCGCTTCCGCCCACAGACACGCCCCTTCCAACCGAGACACCTACCGCCACCCCACCGGTCAGCACGGGACCTTTGGACTTCGACACGCCGTGGCGCTTGGATTCCTGGCAGGATCTAGGCCAGGGCAAATACGAATGCAGGCTCGTCCTGAAGATCACGGGAGGCGCACCACCGTACACTGTACACCACGACCTGGACGAGTTCGAAACCTGGCAGACTGAGCCAGCGCTGGTCTTCGATGCACACGGTTGCGGTGCCCTCGTACACACGATCAAGGTCGAATCTGCCGACGGGCAGAGCGTCGTCCACGACTACTTCATATCGGCCCCGTGGTGCGAGCAGTGATGCCAACGTCGCCGTGAGCCCTCAGACGTGAGCTTGTCTGCAGGAGCCCGCCTGCGATAATCTTTATTCCAGGATCACCCCGATGAAGCACCTGACCCGTAGAGAATTCCTCAAGTTGAGTAGTGCCGCCCTGGCAGGAATCGCTGTCCGGCCATTGCCCCCCAGCGACCAGGCGGCACGCGAACGGGGGCGCGTGGGCCGGGTCGCCGAGTGGTCCGCCAGGGTGCGCGCGGAGCCGGATACCCGCGCCCCCACCGTGCGCTACCACCGGTGCGACGACGTCATCGTCTATTTCGAGGAAGTGCAAGCGGAGGGACGTAACCCCCACAATTCCACGTGGTTCCGCGTCATCGACGGTTACATCTACTCATCGTCCGTGCAGCCGGTTGAGATACACCTGAACCCACCGATGCAGCATCTCCCCGCCCATGGGCTATGGGGTGAAATCAGCGTCCCATACACCGACGCCCGCCTGGAGCCCTCACCCGATGCCTACCGCAGTTACCGCCTGCGCTACAGTTCAGCCTTCCGCGTTATCGAGTCGGCTTGGGGCACGGATCATCGGATGTGGTACCGATTGCGCGACAACCTGGCCCCTGGTCGACGCCAGTACGTCCTTGCCGAACACGTGCGACTCATCCATCCCGAGGATCTGATGCCCATCTCACCCCGCGTTCGTCAGAAGCGCATCGAGATCTCCCTCGCCGAGCAACTGCTCACAGCATTCGAGAACGACAAGCCGGCGCTCACCACGCACATCGCCGGTGGCGTAGGCGGCGACCGGGCCACGCCACGGGGGCATCACTACGTCGAGTTCAAGTCGCCCTCGCGCCACATGATAGGCGAGGATTTTGACCTGCCCGGCGTTCCCTTCGACTCCTATTTCTGGGGTGGCGTCGCCATTCACGGCACATACTGGCACAACGACTACGGCCGCCCTCGCAGTCACGGCTGCGTGAACGTGCCCTCCGATGTCGCCAAGTGGATTTACCGTTGGACCCTGCCGTTGGTACCCTACGAGGAGGATGGATTGCGCGTGCAGTCGGGAGGCACGCCTGTTATCGTCTACTGAGCGCGATGAGTGAGGACCTGCGACGGCGGCTGCGTGAACTGGGCGTAGTGAAAGGCGTGCGCGGGCTGACCGCACCCCATGGCGAGAAGGCCCCCACCCATCGCCGTGCGCCCATCGAGGCCCTGGTGCCCGGTCACTTCCACACCACCTCACATGGGCAATGCTTCGTCGTCGAGGCAACCTACCCACCGGAGCACCTCCACGGCCACTTGCCACTCTCCGCCTTTCTGGACGTATCCCCGCACGTACTCGCACAAATCGCGCGCGATCCTGCGCTGGGCCAGGTGAACCTGCAGCGAATTTGCTTCCTCGACACGGAGACGACGGGACTCTCCGCCGGAACGGGCACGATGGCCTTCGTCGTCGGACTGGGTTTCTTCACCGAAGACGGGTTCCGCGTGCAACAGTATTTCCTGCGCGACCCCGGCGACGAGCCTCCGATGATCGAGGCGCTGGCCGAACTCCTGCCCACGTTCGAAGCGCTGGCATCGTTCAACGGACGCGCTTTCGACGTTCCCATCATCGAGAATCGCTTCATCATGGCGCGCCTGACGCCACCGACGACCGGGGTGCCCCACCTCGACCTGCTGCCACCCGCGCGGCGGATGTGGCACTATCATCTACCTTCGTGCGCGCTGGGCACACTCGAGCGCGGCGTGCTGGGCGTGCTCCGCGAGCAGGCTGACGTCCCCGGCGGTGTGATCCCCATCCTCTACCGCGACTATCTGCGCACCGGCGACGCTCGAGAGATGAAGCGCGTGCTCTACCACAACCTCGTGGACGTGCTTAGCCTGGTCACGCTGGCGGCGCGGCTCTGTGGCGCATTTGCCGATCCATGGGGCACGAAGGAAGAGGACAGCGACGACGGACTGAGCTGCGGGGAGTTCTACGGCCTGGGTCGTTGGTACGAACTTGAGGGCCGGCCCGAAAACGCAGAGCGGGCGTACAGGTCCGCCCTCAGTGCCCACGCTGTCGCCGACGTCCGCCCGCGAGCGCTGCGTGCCCTGGGCCACATGCTTAAGCGGGCGGACCGCCGCGCTGAAGCCCTGGCCTATTGGCAACAACTCGCGCTGGAGGCAGCTCCGGACACCGCCGACTTCGTCCTGGCCCACGTTGAGCTGGCCAAGTACTTCGAATGGCACGTGGAGGATCTCTCGCTGGCCCACGGGTGGACGCTTGCAGCGTTGACGCAGGTCAAAGCCTGGCCATCGGGGATGGAACGCGACGTCCAGTTGGCGAAGCTGCGCCACCGGCTGGCGCGGTTGGAGCGAAAACTGGGCAGGAGGTAAATATCGTGCCGATCAACAATCCAGTTCGAAATTTGCAGCGTTGGCGTCACGTGCAGGCCGTGCTATTGCGCTATGGCTTTGACATTCTGATTGACAAGGAAGAAATCGAAGAAGCCAGACAGTGGCTGCGCGAAAAACTCCATTGGCGATTGGGCGAATTCGAGCGGCGTAGCGTGCCGGAGCGGGTGCGCTTGATGCTCGAGGAGCTAGGCCCTGCCTACATCAAACTGGGGCAGATTATGGCCAGTCGCTCCGATCTGTTGCCCCCCGAGTGGGTTGCCGAACTGGCCAAACTCCAGGACGAGGTTGCTCCATACCCCTACGAACAAGTTCACCAGGTCATCACCGGCGAATTGGGCGCACCACCGGAGGGACTGTTCGACCACTTCGACCCGCAACCCTTAGCAGCCGCTTCGATCGGCCAGGTGCACAGAGCCCGCCTGCCGGACCGGCGTCTGGTAGTCGTGAAGATTCAGCGCCCTGGCATCGAGCCACAAATACGGGCCGACGTGGCGATTATGCGCGAGATCGCACGCCTGATCGAGACTCACACCACCTGGGGACGCGAGTACGGCGTGATAGGCATCGCCGATGAATTCACTCGCGCCCTGTTCGACGAGATTGACTATTGCAACGAGGGGCACAACGCCGACCGCTTGCGACACAACCTGGCGTCGCAGCCGCGAGTGCACGTGCCCCTCGTCTACTGGGAACTGGTCACGCCTCGCGTGATAACGATGGAGGAAGTGCGCGGGATCAAAATCAACGATCTGGAAGCGCTAGATCAAGCAGGAATAGACCGCGCCGCCCTGGCCGAGGTCTTCATTCGCAGCATGTTCCAGCAGTCGCTCATTGATGGTTTCTTCCACGCCGACCCGCACCCTGCCAATCTGCTTGTTGACCCTGAGGACGGCGTGCTCAACTACATTGACCTGGGGATGATGGGGACCCTCATCGCAGAACAGCGCGAGCAACTGGGCGACATGGTGATCGCGGCCTTGCAGCGCGACAGCCGCGAGATTGTCCGCATCGCTCTGGTTATCGGGACGCCCTTCCGGGAAGTGCAAGAAATGGCACTCCGCCGCGACGTTGACCGTATCCTGAACCGCTACCTCACGGTCGCATTGTCCGACATATCGTTCACGGCGATCTTGAGCGAAGTAATGAGCATCATCTTCAAGCACGGCATCCGATTGCCCAGCGACCTTACGTTGGGTGCCAAGGCACTGACACAGGCCGAAGCGATCGCGCGCACGTTGGATCCCGAGATCAAGATTATTGAAATCGGCCAGGCAGTCGCCCAGCAAATCACCTGGCGACGGTTGGCCCCGCGGACCGTAATGACGCACCTGACGCAGGACATCCGCGAAACGGTGCGTGTGGCGAGGGCGATTCCGCAGACCATTGACCGGCTGCTACATCAGATCGAGGGCGGTGCGTTGCGCGTGAAACTGGACGCCTCTGACTTGAAGGGGCAGGTGCGCCATTTGTACATGATAGCCAATCGCCTCACCGCTGGGCTGATCGTCGCCGGACTGGTCATCGGCTCGGCCATTGCGATGGGAATTCCCCCGCAACAATCGTGGGCCTTTATCCCTGTGCTGGGCGTGGTTGGGTTCAGCGTGGCGACCGCACTTGGCGTCATGTTGGTGACGAGTGTGTTGCTGGATATTCGGCGGACGCGTCGCCACAAGGATGGCAAGTAACGCCCGATTCGAGCGGCTACTCTAATGCCCGAACTCCCCGATCTGGAAATCATCCGCGAAGTGCTGGCCCCCCGGCTGACGGGTCGAACCATCACCGGCGTCGAGGTCGTCCGCCCGCTGGTGATACGCGACCTCACACTCCAGGGGTTCGCCGAGACACTCACGGGCCAGACACTCACCGACGCACTGCGGCGCGGCAAGCTACTGCTCTTCCCCACGCAATCAGACTTGACCATTGCGGTTAACTGCAAGCTGGCGGGCCGTCTGCAGTACGCTCTTGCCACTGACCGCCGCCTGGCCAAGACCCACGTCGTGCTGCGCCTCTCTGACAACAGAGAGTTGCGCTACAGCGATCGCAGGACAATGGGCCAGGTATACCTCACCAACAACCTGGATGCCATCCCTGGCTGGTCGGAAATGGGGCCAGAGCCCTTCGACCTGACGCCAGAGGAGTTCCAGGAACGGTTGAGGCCGTACCGCGGGGAAATCAAGGGGGTTCTTACCCGTGGAAGAGTTGTAGCCGGCATTGGCAACGCGTACGCCGACGAAATCTGCTTTGCCGCCCGCATCCACCCGTACCGCAAGCGGACCTCGCTGACCCAGGCGGAGACTGCCCGGCTGTACGACGCCATGCAGGCTGTGCTGCGTGACGCTATCGTCACGTTGCGCGAACGAGTCGGGACACAGATACACCGCGAAGTGCGGGATTTCCTGGCCGTGCATGGCAAAGGGGGCCAACCTTGCCCAGTCTGCGGCGGCACCATCTCCGAGATCAAGGCTGGCGGGCGCCTGACCAACTTCTGCCGCACCTGCCAGCCAGGCGGGCTGATGCAATTCTGAGCGTCGCCTAAGCAGCCGGTATCCGCCGGATTGCTCCAACCGGGCGGCCTGCAACAAGCCGGAGGCAGAGCATCAGGCTCCCGTCCCCTTTGCGTCGAGGATAGCACCGGGGGGCGTGCTACAATAGGGTTATGGAAGGCGAAGACGCGCATATCCTGGACGTCACACCGAATGTGTGCTAAAATATGCCGTCATGTAGCCTATCTACGGAGAATTGCATGCGTCACTATCTGTTCATCATCCTGACATTGTTTATCCTGCTGGCCCTCAGGCCAACGTCCGCCGAAGCAGCCGGTTTGCACAATCCTGGAGCGCCCCAAGCCCGTGCCGTCGGCGCGCGCTACGTCTGCGTGCCCAGCCTCATGTGGCGCAATCCCGAACTGTGCCCCACCTTCGGCCCAGGCACCACCGCCTACCGTTTGGCGTCCATCCGCCTGCCCGATCCGCTTCCAGCACTGCCCGTGCTCGAACTCCCTCACGACGAGGACGAGGATCTGCTCCCCTTCTCCTACGCCCACGTCAAGACGCTGCCCCTCAACATATACCGTCACCCGATGGAGGCCGCCATGGGGCTCCCACCCGTGCGAACGATGCTCTCCGGAGACTGGTGGGTCAGTGTGGACAACATGGTCGAGTACGAGGGGCAACACTGGTACCAGATCAACGAAGAGGAGTTTGTCCCCGCCGACACGCTGGCGTTCGCCAGCGCATCCCACTTCCAAGGTGTCTACCTCACCGAGCAGCCACAGCACCCGTTCGCCTGGGCGAATCGCTGGATCCAGCCGTCGGTGGTGCCACAGGGAGCGCTTAACGAGGCCGCCGCGGCCATCAACCGTTACCAACTCGTGACATTGTTCGCCGAGGAACGGCGCGGCGATGAGATCTGGTACCTCATCGGCCCTGACCAATGGTTGGAGCAGGAAAATGTCGCCCGTGTGGACGTGGATCCACCGCCTTCAGAGGTCGGGCCGAGCGAGAAGTGGATCGAGGTGGATCTGTTTGAACAGACAATTGCGGCCTATGAAGGGGCACGCATGGTCTACGCCACACTCATCTCCAGCGGTCGTACAGCCACCGCAACACCAGCGGGTCTATACCGGGTCTATTACAAGGTGCGCGAGGGCAAGATGAGCAACCCCGACGTAGAGGACGGCAGCGCAACCTGGTATTTCATTGAGGACGTGCCCTGGACCATGTACTTCTCCGGTGGGTATTCCATCCACGCGGCTTTCTGGCACGACGCGTTTGGTTTCCTACGCAGCCATGGCTGTGTCAATCTGGCCCCTCTCGACGCCAAGTGGCTCTACACCTGGGCCGATCCGATGATGCCCGAGGATACGAAACTGCTCTACATCGATGAAGGTGCACCGAGCACCTGGGTTTGGGCGCACTACACGTCGCCGTTTGAATGAGGCCATGAGCCCCCGGCCACCGCACCCAACAGGGGGTAACCGGGGCAGGAACCAAAAACCCCAGATTCGCCTATGAGACCGAATACGTCATCACGCCGGGCACTGTGGCTGACCACGCTTGCCAGTCTGGGCCTGTTTGCGGCCCTCTTCGCCGCCTGCGACACCACGCCCACCCCCGTTGGCATCACACCGACGGCCACCCGCACGCCGCGTCCGACCATCACACTGACACCCTCGCCCACGCCCACACCGGCTTGGCCGGTGACCGTCTTCGTCCCTGAAGGGCTGCCCGCTCCCGTTGCCGACGCGCTCGACGCCGCGCTCACCGAGCACCCAGACCTCTTCGCCCTCGCCGGTTCCGCTGAAGCCGCCGACGTCCGAGTGACACTTCACCCCTCAGTCGCGGCTGCCGGGATGAGCCCGGCCGAGCCACTCACGGCAAACCCGGACCCGGACGGCATCCTGCTCACCGAGTGGACCTACGCCCTGGTGGCTCCTTTCCCCACCCTGACCGACGAGGTCGCCTGGGCCGCCGTCGCCAGCAGTTGGAGCGTCACTCCGACTGGCCCCTTCGCCGGCCAGCCGATTCTCATGACCGCCGACACCGCCGCGACGCTGGCCGCCGTCATGGGCAAGCCGGCCCCCCGCTCGACCGAGATCGTCTTGCCAGAGGAGATCGTGCAACGCGCGTGGGACACGCGTCCAGCATGGGCCATCGTGCCCTTCGATCAACTGGAGCCGCGCTGGAAGGTGCTGCGTATCGGGGACGAATCAGTGCTGCGCAAGGACCTGAACACGTCAACCTATCCACTGACCGTGCGGGCCAGCGTGACCGGCATGGAACGCGGCGTCGCCAGGCTTCGCGAGCTACTCCCGCCAACGCTCACCAACCGGGACCCGGCCAAGCTGACGATCGTGGCGATGACGGGCGTCACCGCCCTGTCGCGGGCCACCGCCATGAGAATGGAACGCCACGGCCCGACCTACCCCGCCGGCGACATCCGTCCTTGGCTGCTCGATGCCGACATCACTCACGTCAGCAACGAGGTCTCCTTCGCCGAGAACTGCCCCCCGCCAGGCGACTACTACACGATGGTTTTCTGCTCCAGCCCCGGCTACATAGAGTTGCTGGAGGACGTGGACATCGACGTGGTCGAGTTGACCGGCAACCACCTGCTCGACTGGGGCTTGGAGGCGATGAAACTCTCGCTGACGATGTATAACACGCGGGACATACCCTACTTCGGCGGCGGTTGGAACCTGGCAGAGGCACAGACCCCACTGACGCTCACCCACGGCGTGCACACCTTCGGCTTCGTGGGCTGCAATCCGGCAGGGCCGCGCTCCGATTGGGCGACGCAGGATCTTCCCGGTGCAGCTCCGTGCGATTACGACATGGTGTTCGACCAAATCCGCCAGATGCGGGAGCAAGGCATCATCCCCATCGTCACCCTCCAATACTGGGAGTTCTACCAGTACGATCCCACGCCCCAACAGCGGGATGAGTTCCGGGCGCTGGCCGAGGCTGGCGCAGCCATCGTCAGCGGGAGCCAGGCCCACCAGCCACAGGGATTCGACTTCCACGCCGGGTCCTTCATCCACTACGGCCTGGGAAACCTGTTCTTTGACCAGATGTGGTCGTTGGAGACGCGGCAGGAGTTTGTAGACTGGCACGTGTTCTACGACGGGCGGCACATCAGCACCGAGGTACTGACGGCGATACTGGAGGACTATGCCCGGCCTCGCCCGATGACGCCTGAAGAGCGGGAGGAGCTGCTGACGGCGACATTTGCAGCGAGCGGATGGTAGGCGGGTTGGCCCCCACCGACCAGCCGAGCCTGGGCCAGGGGGGTTCGGCGAGTCACACTCACGACGACGTGAGTGTGCGCAGCACGTCCGAGGGACTGGCGGTTCTCACCAAGGGCGGCAGCCGATCCAGTTGTTGCCGGTCCAGCGTCACGAGCGTGGTCCCGTATTGCTGCGCCACGGCGGCGTAGACCGCATCGGCTCCCCGCAGCCGCGCGGCCGCTGCCAGGTTGGCCGCACGTGCGGCCAGAGCTCCGTCCAGCGGCACAAGCGTCTGATTGGGCCAGTCGCGCAATACAGCAGCCAACGCCACCGCCCGGTCAGTATCATCAAGGGCACGCGCAACGGCGGCGGCCGTCTCCACAACCAGCAAGGTTGGGGAGTACAGGGGAATGTGTTGGCTCTGAACGTGGGCCAGGAACACCCGGCTATCGGCCGAGCTAGATTCGGCAGGATTCAACGCGCTGATGTGGACGCTAGCATCGACGGTGTACATCCCGCCCCTAGCGCCGCACGGCGTCTATCAGATCCTGAGTCGAAAGACCCGACGGCCAGGCGCTACGGATTTCGTCGGCCAGGCGCTCATAGCGCTCCCAGCTTCCAAGCACGGCATCCTTGCTTGCCCTCACAACCGCCGCCTCCACCCGCTCGGTATCCACAGGCAGGATAACGGCCACCGGGCGACCCTGATACGTGACCACATACTCGACGCGCTCTTCGCGTACGCGCCTGATAACCTCACTGGTCTGCTCGCGCAACTCGCGCACACCGATCAAGGACATAGCTCCTCCTTGTAGTATCAATAGTAGTATCTATTGATACTACATTCTACCACATCTTATCCGACTGCGCAACCATAGCCCCGACGAGGTTGTCTGGTGGAGCAGATAGTTCCAATCCGCGGGGCATCCGGAATAGCCCCACGCCGGCTTCAGGCGCTCCTGGCCCCTGACCGACACACCGCGCACACCGATGCCTGCCATAATCAGCCAACTGGTGTATAATACGGGCTCAGAATCCAATGAAAGAGACCTGCCTATGAACACACCCACGACGACGGAAGATAGCCCGCATCCCCCATCGCCTATGGAGTTTGGCTCCATGCCGCTTGATCCCATCTACGCCTGGTCCATCGTGCTGGAACCGGTGGAGGCCCTCATCGAGCACACCACGGCGTTTATCGAGCAACTGGCCCGCGAGACCTACGAGCGGGGGGAGGAGTTCAGCCTCGAGGAACTGGAGGAGCGCTTCCTGGCCTTCTTCGACCAATCGGTGGAGGACGGCACGCTCAGCCGCCTGCCCGATGCCGACCCGGCGATGGGGCGTCGCATCCTGGGTCCCCGGCGGTGGCTGCGTGCCCAACGCATTCGGATCAATCGTCTCGCCACCTATTGGCGCGAGCACGGCGGCCCTGAGGACTGAAACGCGCCATCTCCTTGCCAAGCGTCTCGCAGGATGGTATAATCCGAGCCGTAGTAAGCCATGGAGAGGTTGCGTAGTCCGGCCGAACGCGCGCGCCTGGAGAGCGCGTGAGCAGAAATGCTCCGCGGGTTCAAATCCCGCCCTCTCCGCCACCATTTCTACCAGACCTGACAGGTTGACAAGACCTGTCAGGTCTGGTCGCCCCATTTGCCGTTCACACCGCACACAGATGAGCAAGCCACATACTATGTCTGAGACTATATCCCACACCGACAAACCCAACGGAATCACGCTTGGCTGGCAACGCCTGGCCACCGACTATCCGTTTGCCCACCACATGTTCCGCGTGCGCCGGGACCAGGCACGCTGGCCCGATGGTCACGTGGCCCCGTATGTCTACATCCAGGCCTATGGCGCGGTCTGGGTGGTGCCCGCGACCGCTGATGGTCACGTCATTCTCATTCGCCAGTTCCGCTACACGCTGGACGACTGGTGCTGGGAGGTGCCCGCCGGCGGCTTCCACGACTTCACCGGCAGCCCGATCGAGCTGGCGCAACGGGAGCTAGCCGAGGAGGTGGGAGGCGAAAGCAACGACTGGCTGCACGTGGGCTCGTTTCGCCCCGGCGTGAGCGTCATCGATGAAATCTGCCACATCGTGCTGGCCCGCGGCGTCCGCCTGAACCACGAACCTCAGCGCGAGCCTGGCGAGATCATCGAGATACACCCAGTGCCCGTCGAACGGGCGTTGGAAATGGCCCGCAGCGGCGAGATAGGGGACGGCCACAGCGCACTGGCCCTCCTCCGCTGTGAACCTTACCTGAAGCCCTAGCATCTGTCTTCCAATCTCTGACTTCGAGGTGCCAAGATGACCCAACACGCTCACCTGGACCCCTCCGCCTTCTTCCTGGAAGGTGGCCCGGTCGGCGTCCTGCTCATCCATGGATTCACCGGCTCCCCCCCGGAGATGCGGCTGGTGGGGGACTATCTCCACCAGCGGGGCCTCACCGTCGCAGGGCCGCTCCTGCCCGGGCACGGGACCAGCGTGGAGGACATGAACCGCAGCAAGTGGACCGAATGGACCGAGCACGTGGAAGGGGCGCTGGCCGCTCTCCAGGATCGCTGCGAGACCGTCTTCGTCGGCGGTCTCTCGATGGGCTCGGTCCTGACCCTCTACCTGGCGGCTCACCACCCCGAGCTGCCCGGCGCGATTCTCTACGCCCCCGCCGTGTGGCCGGCAGACCGGTTGCTCTACCTGACCCCGGTTCTGAAATACGTGATCCCGGTGAAACCCAAGTCAGGCGACAGTGACCTGACCGACCCCGAGGCCGAGCGGCGGTTGTGGAGCTACGAGAAGAACCCCGCCTTCGCCGCACACGAATTCCTGAAGCTGCTCCGGCACGTCCGGCAGCGCCTGCCCCGCGTGACGTGCCCCATGCTCATCATCCACAGTACTTTGGATCAGGCCATCCACCCCGACAGCGCCCGGCGCACCTACGAGCGGATAGGATCCCCGGACAAGAAACTGCTCGCTTTGCACAACTCCGGCCACTGCATCACAGTGGACAGCGAGTGGGAGACCGTTGCAAGGAAGACCTACGCGTTCATCACAGCACGTTGAGTGTACGCGTTCATAGGGAGGCACGATGGACCTGTTCCAAGCCCTACCCACCCTCCGCCGCCACGCCTTTCTAGGCGGCAAGACGGTCGCGCTTGTCGGCGCCTCGACGATCACGCACGACGATGACGCCTATTACTTCGAGGTCTCCAAACCCAAGTACTGGCAGCAGCAGGCACAGAGCGAGGGGGACGCGGACCAAACGACCGTCGTCGGCATCGGTGGCATCGGGGGCGGCATCAAGCAGGGCGAGACCGTCCTGGCCGGTCTGCGACGCGAGGTGAAGGAAGAGCTTGGCGTGGCGGTCCGGCTGGAACTGCCGCGCCAGACCTACCTGATCCACGGTTGGCAGATCGTGGACACGCTGCCCTTCACGCCGAGCAAGAAGCGACCTACGCCCATGATGATCATTCTGGTTCCGCCGCGTCTGGGCGGTCCCGGCACGCCCGACCACCTGGCCATTGCCGTGCTTCGCACACGTCTGCTGGGCGTGCCTGCGCCCGACGACCTGTTCGGCCTGCTGCGTATCGAGAACAGCGCATTGACCGAGTTCTTCTCCCGCGACGAGTGGCCGTTGGACCAGGCGCAAGACCATCCCGGCGTCACGATCACCCTCAATGGGCAGCCTCCGCCCGGTCCCATCCTGCGCCCCGTGCTCACCGCCCGCGCTTTCCAGCTTCTCACCCGCGCCGGCTGCGTGTGAGATAGACGTCCACCGGCACACACCGCACCATACCCATTCAGAAACGCCGTTCTGACGGCGCACCATACCCGTTCGGAAACGCCATTCTGATGGCGCGCCATACCCGTTCGAAAACGCCGTTCTGACGGCGCGTCATCGGAACGGCGTAGCGTGCGTCCAGCGGGCGCAGGCCTTCTGGTCCCCTGAGCGTCGCCTGACCTGTCACGGGAGGGTCCCCACGTCCCGTGGCACCGGGCGACTGCATCCCGACAGGCACTCGTATGGCAAGCGTCAAGGGCGCGGCGAATCCCCGCCTTTCACCCACCACGTAGAAAGCACCTTCCCGTCCGGCAGGTTGCCAGCTTCCATGGTACGCTAATGACGCCAGTGTGAACTGGCCCCCGAGCGCACTCCAGCGCCGGGCCCGGGCGCAGGGCGGCCACGCGAGTGGCCTGGGGAGGGGAGCACGGGGAGCAATGGCGCGTCGCCCTGAAACCATCGCCCGGGCCGCCAATCTGGCCGCGCAGAGAAGTGAGACGCGGCCAACGCCGCGGAGGATACCAGCAGATGGAGCACACAAGCGAGGCAGGGCGTGGCGCACGGTTGGTGGGCAATCTCAGCCTGTTGGCGGCGATCTTCGCCTGCCTGATGCTGTGGGGCGGCATCACCCTGCTGCTCACACACCCATCGCACCCGCACGCCACCGTAGCCCCCACCGGGGACGCCATCCTTCCCCGGCCTGTTGCCCGCTGGGACGGCGCCTCGCAGGCACGCCGGTCTCTGGCCAACCTGATGCTGTTTTGGCTCCCCATCGGGCTGGGGGCAATCGCCTGTGGAGCCGGGGTCGCTACTATGATCTGGGGACGAGGTCGGGATCCTGATGTGTCCCGGCGCGCGCTGATCGGCCTTGTCCTGAGCATTATCCCCGGCTGCCTGTGCACTGCCTGGTATCTAGCTTTCGCCGTCTCACCTATTCTGGGGAGGTAACGAGACCAATGCACAACTTCACTCGTACAATTGGCACCATAATCATCGCCCTGATCGTCATCACACTTGTGTTTCTATTGGCCACAGCCGAGGGCGCAGCTCAGGCCTGCCAGTCACAACCCGCACCGACCCGTACCACGTCGTTTTCCACCAGCGGGGAGGAGCCGGCGGAGGACGGCGCGCTGATCTGCCTGATGCTCGTCGTGGGCACGGCGCTCCTGGCGGCAGTCGCATGGGCGAGAAGAATCCGGTGGCTGCCCCACTGACAGCCACCGGACGCCCAACCAATCCACCAGCCTACCGACGCCTACATCGCGGTCAAGACACACGACGCGCCGCCCTCGTACGGTGCACAATCATCTCGTGCAGCAGTACCATCACGATGGAGGCCACGAGCAGGAACGGACCGATGATCTCCAGCCCTATGCTTTCCGCCAGCACCCCGGCCAGTCCCGGAAGCGCGGCGATTCCAAGACTCGCAGCGGCCACCTGGAAGCCGATGGCATTGGGTGCGTGCGCGTTGCCCACGCGTCTGGGCGTATCGGAGATCTCCAACGGGAAGAGTGGACCTAGCCAGAAGCCGATCAGCGCCAGCCCCAGGAAACCGAGTAGATCAAACGCGTTCCAGGCAAGCAGCGCAGATCCCAACGTGATGCCAAGCATACACGCGCGCACGGCCGACGTGATCCTGAAGCGATCCCCCACGATGCCGAAGACGATGCGCCCCAGCGTCAGGCTAGCCCAGTAGACGCTCATCCACAACCCAGCCGTAGCCGGCGCAATGGAGCGCGCCTCGGTGAAGAGCGTGTAGGGCCATTGTCCGGCGGTCCCTTCGATGCCGGTGAACATCACGAACATGGCGATCCCAAACCACACGACAGGCAGCCTCAGGGTAGCGCCACCCCGCACCCTGTCTGTGGACGCGCCCGGGCTTGACTGGTCCGCCTCCGTCCCGGCAAGGCGCCAATGGCTCCGCGTGCCCCCGAACAGGACCGCAAACAGCATCTGCGCCGCCCCAGCGAACACGTAGCTCCAGCGCCAGGACCACCCCGCGCCGAGCACGGCCGTCACGATGGCGGGTCCCAGAGCCGCGCCAAGTCCGAAGCTGGCGTGCAACCAGTTCATCAGGCTTGCGCTGTGATTGGTGGCGAAATACGTGTTCAGCCCGGCGTCTATCGCCCCACCTCCGATCCCACGCACGAAACCGATCAGTACCAGGACCCACCAGGCAGGGGCCCACGCACAGCCCAATAGGCTCACACCCGCTATCAGACTGCTGATCGCCAGGAAGGGGCCCACGCCGATGCGGGATATGGCCGGACCACTGACGAAACTGGACAGGAGATACCCAACAGTCCCCGCGATCATCAGCGACCCAACCGCATCCAGCGAGAGACCAAAGGATCCCCGGATGGAGGGCCATGCCACACCCAACAACGCACTTGACAGGCCCAATACGACAAACCCCGCATAGGCCACGCCGATCAACCAGACACGCGTTTCAACCTTCATTTCACCTCCGGTCCAAGCGCCGCGGGCAAGACCAGCGCGCCCATGGTGCACTGAGTAAGACAGGGAATCAGAGAGCGTATACTAGCACGTGACAGACCACAGCGCAAGCCTCCTCCATGCCTGGAAGATTGCCTGCGCCACCACCTGTAGTATAATAGAGAAACCAGGTTTTTTCCGAAAAACCTGGTTTCTGGTAGTAAAACAAACCAGATGAAGGATGTGCCATGGCAAATCAAGCGCCTCAAAACACCCGCAGCATGACCTGGGAGGAGATGCAGCACCTCACCCTGTGGGTCACGGACAGGCTCCTGGAATCGATGAAGGGCAAGATCCGGCTGGAACGCACGCCCGACACACTACAACTCATCCAGGAGCGCTTCGATCTCCTCACCCAGCACGCCAACATCAGCCTGCCGGAGCCATTGCAACAGCGGCTCTACTCCGGGGTGCTGGACGAACTGGTGGGCTTCGGTCCCATAGACCAACTGCTGCAGGACGACTCCGTCACCGAAGTCATGGTCAACGGCTCTGATCAGGTATACGTCGAGCGCGCGGGGAAAGTCATGCTGGCGGACGCCCGCTTTCTCAATGACGATCACGTCATGCGAATCGTCAACAAGATCATCGAGCCGCTAGGACGCCAAGTGAACCGGCAGCAGCCTATGGTGGACGCCCGCCTGCCCGACGGGTCACGCGTCAACGCCATCATCCCTCCTTGCGCCATAGATGGACCGTCTATCACGATCCGCAAGTTCAGCAAAGAGCGTCTGACCGTGGAGGACCTGATCAACTTCGGCACACTGACTGAGGAGATGGCGCAGTTCCTGGAGGCCTGCGTCGTCTCCCGCCTGAACGTCGTCATCGCCGGTGGCACGGGTTCAGGCAAGACGACGCTGCTCAACGTGCTGTCCGGCTATATCCCGAACGACGAGCGCATCGTAACGATCGAGGACGCGGCGGAGTTGCAGCTCGCACAGGAACACGTCGTGCGGCTGGAGACCGCGACCGCTGAACCGGATGGCACAGGCCGCGTGGCCATCCGCGACCTGGTCATCAACTCGCTGCGCATGCGCCCGGAGCGCATCATCGTCGGCGAGTGCCGGGGGGGCGAGGCGCTGGACATGCTTCAGGCCATGAACACAGGCCACGACGGCAGCCTGACGACCGTGCACGCCAACACCCCGCGCGACACCATCTCCCGCCTGGAGACGTTGGTGCTGATGGCCGGCATGGAGCTCCCGCTGAGCGTCGTACGCCGCCAGATCGTCTCGGCGATAGACTTGATCGTGCAGCAAGCCCGTCTCCGCGATGGCTCGCGGAAGATCACGCACGTCACCGAGGTGCAGGGCTTGGAGGGCGACATAGTCGTCATGCAGGACATCTTCGTCTTCGAGGAACAGGCGGAGGAGGATGGCAAGGTGATCGGCCGCCTGAAACCGGTCGGTATCCGTCCCGGCTTCACCAACCGCCTGGAGATACACGGCTTCAAGCTGCCACCCACTACGTTCATGGATACGGAGAAAGCAGCTCCCGCGGTGAACGGCAGAAGGAATAGGCGAGGCCGGTAGCGCGCTCACGCTCGACGTTTGACGGAGTCTCAGCCCTCAATCCACGGTCAGGAGCGCGCGCACCACGTGCTCGACCTCCATCACGCTCCTGATCACGAAGTCCACGCTCTCGGCGGAGGATTCACACGCCCCGGACTCCGACGCGCCTCCAGGCGGAGGAGTGGGTCGGGGCGCGGAGCCATCATCATTGTAGGTCGGTTTTCCACAACCGACCCGTACTTCAGGCAGGGGAGTGGGTCGGGGCGTGGAGCCATCATCACTGTAGGTCGGTTTTCCATAACCGACTTGTACTCCAGGCGGGGGAATGGGTCGGGGCGTGGAGCCATCATCATTGTAGGTCGGTTTTCCATCACCGACCCGTACTTCAGGCGGGGGAGTGGGTCGGGGCGTGGAGCCATCATCACTGTAGGTCGGTTTTCCATAACCGACTTGTACTTCAGGCGGGGGAGTGGGTCGGGGCGTGGAGCCATCTGCGTTCACCCAGACAGTCGTCAGCCCCAACGCGCGGGCCGCCCGCAGGTTGGAGGCCGTGTCCTCGACCATGATGCACTCGGGGCCCCGGGCAGCCAGCCGCGTCAGCATGCGCTCATACCCGTCGGGTGAGCCCTTGGTGCGCAGGGCCACCTCCTCGATGCCGGTCACCTGCTCGAAGTGATCGGCCACCCCCAGCGTCCGCAGCACCCGCCCGGCGTGCCCCGATGTGGCGTTGGTGTAGATCGCCTTCCGCAGTGGGATCCGGCCCAGCATCTCGGCCAACGCGGGGTTCGGGCTGATGTATTCCTGCACATGGATGTCGTGCACGAAGGCGAGGTAATCCTGGGCATCCACGCCGTGGTGGGCGATCAAGCCGGCCAACGTAGTCCCATAGCGACCGAAGTAATCGCGCCGCAGGGCGACCGCCTCGTCCCACGTCAGTCCCAGGTGCTCGCACACCCACACATGGATGCGCCGGCCGATCTCCCGCATCAGCCCACTGTCGCTGGGATACAGCGTGTTGTCAAGATCGAATACGACGAATTGAAGGGCCATAACGATCCGCATTATACCCGCGCGCGCCCAGATGCCAAGCGCAGCCAATCCCGGCCGCGGGCCGGAGATCTCAGATTCTAGAGTGCTCGGCCATAGCAGGGAACCTACCACTGCTGCCCGACGCGTGGCGCACGGTATTCACCACATGTAGGGAATTAGCCTGCTGGTCGTCTCACTATACTCGTCGTACTCTGCCCCAAACCACTCCCTCAATGCCTGTTCTTCAACACGTATCCTGTAGACCAGCGCCGGTATCCCGACTATCAGTGCAGCTCCAAGTCCTCCCAGGCTCCCAAAGCATACCGGGAAACCCAATAAAAGGGACAGAGTACCCAGATAGGCCGGGTGCCGAATCACTCCGTAGATCCCTGTCGTCACCAGTTGGTGAGACTCTGTCGTCTGTACCACCGGGCTGAACGCCTCCCGGAGCGTCAGTCGCGCCCATACCCTCGCGACAAGCCCCAGAGCGACAAAAGGTACGCCAACGAACTGAAGTGCCGAATACGCATCGCGTATCGTGCTCCGTCTGAGGAGCACGGCATCGAGCAAAGAGAAGATGACTGCGCCGTACCAGGAGATGGTAAGCAACCAAAGTGAGCCCCTGTCCCCAGACGTGCCCCTGGTCTGCCGTAGTTTGACCGCGTAGAACCCTCTCTCTACCAAAGACCAGAATAGGATTCCCGCCAGGCCGATGAGCACAGGGACTTTCGACGAATCTGGAACGGCTGAGAGCAAAGAAATGGACATTAGGCACCTCCCGCCAGACCAATATCCGTAAGTTGATCAATTCCGGCTATGAAGCTCCCACGCACGTCCACGTCTTCGGCCAGGTGCAATGTGATGGCCCCGGTCGGGCACACGGCGGCGCAGCGACCACAGCCCTTGCACTGGTCGCTGATGTGCGCTCGACCGTTATGCAAGGAGATCGCCCGCACGTGGCACACCTCGACGCACTGCCCACAGGCCACGCATTCAGGCCCGACCGTCACCCGAAGCCCCGGCAGGCGCACAACCGTCTCCCCGAACGACGGCGGCCCCAGCCGCAGCCCCTGGCGGACGGCACAGCAGCAGTCGCAGCAGAAACACACGGTCAGCATGCGCTCATGCGGGATGTGCAGCACCCAGGCGTCGAATGCGGCGTGCACGACCAGCGGCACCAGCCCAACGTCCATCGCCCGCTGCACGTGGGCGAGCGCCTCGTCCACGCTGGCCAGACGCCCCAGCGCCGGGTTGATCTCCGCCGCCCCATCCCCCAGGAACAGGCAGCCCAAGTCGTGCGGATAGGTCTGGCAGTTCTCCCCCCGGCGGCACATACATTCATCCAGAATGAAGCGCACTCTGGCCCGCTCCACCAGCGGGGTGAGCAGTGGATATGGAAGCGCCACGCTTTCCGTGCCATGGACGACCTCCTCCACGGGGATGATCATCGCCTCGTCGCTTGCGGCGTTGATGAACGGCCTCACCAACGGCCCGACGAGAGGCCTGTTCCCCATCCAGTAAACGACCTTGCCCAACGGCCACAGCTTGATCAGCGCGTCATAGACGAACTTGGAGCGAGCCACTTATCTACCCCCTGCTTCAAAGATCACGTGCAGCTAACAGGGGCGAAGTATACCGCCGATTGCCGAACTGTCCAAGGCCAGGTCATCGCCCTACAGCACGTCGCGGCGGGTCAGGTCCCAGCACGCCAGCGGCACCGCAACCACGCCGCCGAGCGCGCCGAACAGGAACTCGGCCAGCCGGAACGGCTCTCCTTTGTGCAGGGCGTTGA
>CAZYSK010000091.1:0-21966 GCA_964649415.1 uncultured Anaerolineales bacterium | reverse complement strand
CCTTTAGGGTCTCCGTTCCAACGCCCGAATGGGCTCTGGGGACTTGCCTACGTCCTTCTGGTTGCGGTGATGGCGATCATTCCCCCAGTTTCAGCCCGCGAATGGGCTCTGGACTCTTCTACCGAATGGCTGCGCAGACCCCAAAGGTTTCGGAAAACCTTAAGGGTCTCCGTTCCAACGCCCGAATGGGCTCTGGGGACTTTTCTACCCATCAGTTGTTTTTGGTGGCTGCCCCGGTTGGCCAGGCGTTTCAGCGCCCGAATGGGCTCTGGGGACTTTTCTACTACCTGCCGCTGGTCCTGCGGCAGGTCCCGAACCCAGGGCCGTACGCACCGGCGGTAGTGTTTCAGCGCCCGAATGGGCTCTGGGGACTTTTCTACTCGGCCATTGACTCGGCCAAGGCGAAGGTCAAGGCCAGCGGCAGTTTCAGCGCCCGAATGGGCTCTGGGGACTTTTCTACGCTGGAGTCGGCAGAGGAATCAGCAACATTGCTGGCACAGCTGGTTTCAGCGCCCGAATGGGCTCTGGGGACTTTTCTACTGAGGAAACGGCGAGGGTCAACGCCACGTGGGCGGGTTTCAGCGCCCGAATGGGCTCTGGGGACTTTTCTACCCGACGGCATGAGCGTCGGAACCCGCGCCGGCCTTTAGGCGTTTCAGCGCCCGAATGGGCTCTGGGGACTTATCTACCTGCGCCGGCCGCGGCGCAGGAGGTTCCTCCGGTGGCCCTAGTTTCAGCGCCCGAATGGGCTCTGGGGACTTTTCTACTAGACCCGCCGGTAGGCACCTGCACCTGTGGCCCGCGCCAGGTGGTTTCAGCGCCCGAATGGGCTCTGGGGACTTTTCTACTGGGAAAGCCGGGGCCTCAACCTCGGCGACTTCGCCAAGGGTTTCAGCGCCCGAATGGGCTCTGGGGACTTTTCTACACATGCGCAGTATGTGGAGCGGTAGGCACTTCTCAGGCCCGCGAGTTTCAGCGCCCGAATGGGCTCTGGGGACTTTTCTACCGGTGTGACGCGCCTGATTCCCCGTTTTTTTGACGAAGGGTTTCAGCGCCCGAATGGGCTCTGGGGACTTTTCTACGAGGAAGACCCAGGCTTCCTCGACTTCATCAGGGCGGAGGTTTCAGCGCCCGAATGGGCTCTGGGGACTTTTCTACGTGGTTCCGCCGGAAGAGTGGAGCCTGTGGCTCCCGGTTTCAGCGCCCGAATGGGCTCTGGGGACTTTTCTACGCAGATCCAATTAGCACTTGCGTTTGGCCATGATTACCGTTTCAGCGCCCGAATGGGCTCTGGGGACTTTTCTACCCAGGTGGAGCAGTTCTGCGGCTCCGGGTGTGATAACACACATTTCAGCGCCCGAATGGGCTCTGGGGACTTTTCTACCATTTGAGCCCCGAGCAGCTCGTAGAGCTGCTTGTCAGGTCGGTTTCAGCGCCCGAATGGGCTCTGGGGACTTTTCTACAAGAATGTTTCTTTCCCACTGAAAGGCCAGACGCTGATGCTGGTTTCAGCGCCCGAATGGGCTCTGGGGACTTTTCTACCTGTAATCGCCTACGACCAGGCCTACCACTCCGGGGTTTCAGCGCCCGAATGGGCTCTGGGGACTTTTCTACCCGTGGTACGGCCGGAGCGCCGAGGGGTACGTCCAGTACCAGTTTCAGCGCCCGAATGGGCTCTGGGGACTTTTCTACCGGGCTTTACATACACAACAGTGTGGTGGCAGGTCTTACTGTTTCAGCGCCCGAATGGGCTCTGGGGACTTTTCTACATGCTGGTATATGGTTACCAGCCAGCCGCGCCCGTCGAGTTTCAGCGCCCGAATGGGCTCTGGGGACTTTTCTACTGACCATATACCGAATGACATTTGATGTAGCGGAACGTCGGGTTTCAGCGCCCGAATGGGCTCTGGGGACTTTTCTACTCTCCCTCTGGGTCCCCAAGGACCCGGACGGAAACGTCTTCTTCGAGTTTCAGCGCCCGAATGGGCTCTGGGGACTTTTCTACCAGAGTGTTTGAGCGGAATGGGCATCGCGTCCGCCCACGGTTTCAGCGCCCGAATGGGCTCTGGGGACTTTTCTACAGGCAGAGCGTAGCGCGAACCGGCCCCGCAAGCCCGCAACGGGGGTTTCAGCGCCCGAATGGGCTCTGGGGACTTTTCTACGGGTGAATCGCGGGGCGCAACGGCCTCGAGGAGGTAGATCATGTGTTTCAGCGCCCGAATGGGCTCTGGGGACTTTTCTACGTAATCTTGATTGTTTTCTCCCTCGTTTTCGGGGAGGTTCGTTTCAGCGCCCGAATGGGCTCTGGGGACTTTTCTACTCGAGGTTGTCGAGGCTGAGCCAAAGCCGCCGCCGGACCCAGAGTTTCAGCGCCCGAATGGGCTCTGGGGACTTTTCTACTGGACGTTCCGGCCACTGGCTGGACGGCCGCTGAGCAGCAGGGTTTCAGCGCCCGAATGGGCTCTGGGGACTTTTCTACCGTCCCAGAAGGGCCCCGGTGGGGAAGGATTTTAGTTTCAGCGCCCGAATGGGCTCTGGGGACTTTTCTACTTTGGTTGGCGCAGTGGTTGCTGTCACGCAGTATGGGCAGCAGTTTCAGCGCCCGAATGGGCTCTGGGGACTTTTCTACCGTCCACGCCCACGGCCACGCCGACGCCGGCTGCCTCGGTTTCAGCGCCCGAATGGGCTCTGGGGACTTTTCTACGCTTCGTTGCCTCCTTGTACTACCAACAAGGTAGTACGTTTCAGCGCCCGAATGGGCTCTGGGGACTTTTCTACCCGGATCGGTCACCAATGTCGCGGGCCACTTTGGTGGGTTTCAGCGCCCGAATGGGCTCTGGGGACTTTTCTACCTTTTTCCTGGCGCTGGTGCCGCTGGCGGCCTGTGGGCCGCAGGTTTCAGCGCCCGAATGGGCTCTGGGGACTTTTCTACGAGTAACGGGGGAATGCTCACGGCCGACGAACAGGGTTTCAGCGCCCGAATGGGCTCTGGGGACTTTTCTACTCGCTGGCCTCGCCCTGACCCTCACGGTCACGGGCGTCTTGTTTCAGCGCCCGAATGGGCTCTGGGGACTTTTCTACTATCAACAGAGACAAACGGGTACGTAACGGTGCAAGGGGTGTTTCAGCGCCCGAATGGGCTCTGGGGACTTTTCTACTTGGTTCGTTTTTCTCCCGCTTGTGGGAGAAACTCAAGGTTTCAGCGCCCGAATGGGCTCTGGGGACTTTTCTACCGGCCATTATTGTCGTCTTCTCCGCCGTGGTGCTTTTTGACCGTTTCAGCGCCCGAATGGGCTCTGGGGACTTTTCTACAACACTGCTGATCTCAGCAGTGGCCTGCGGGGCGGTTGGTTTCAGCGCCCGAATGGGCTCTGGGGACTTTTCTACTGAAACTGAGGTTGACAGTGGCCGCCATTTTGGCGGCTATGTTTCAGCGCCCGAATGGGCTCTGGGGACTTTTCTACTGGCGATTTTCGGTCAGGCGGACAGCAGACGAGCAGGTGGGTGTGTTTCAGCGCCCGAATGGGCTCTGGGGACTTTTCTACTCGAAGTAGAGGGGGTCGGTCCGATCGATTTAAGGGTTTCAGCGCCCGAATGGGCTCTGGGGACTTTTCTACCATTGGCGGATGTGTCGTGGCAATTCTCCTCCTTCTTGCTGGTTTCAGCGCCCGAATGGGCTCTGGGGACTTTTCTACACGAGAAATGGACCAACTCGGACGGCTCCAAAGGGGAACGTTTCAGCGCCCGAATGGGCTCTGGGGACTTTTCTACGCGGCTCGCCGCGTGCTGTCCGAAGCCGGGGTTCTCGAGTTTCAGCGCCCGAATGGGCTCTGGGGACTTTTCTACCGGCGCCCAGTCGCTGACACCAGACCGCTACCCGCAGTTTCAGCGCCCGAATGGGCTCTGGGGACTTTTCTACCCAAAGTGGGGATCGTCGCCCAGAAAGGTGAATGGCGACGAATCGTTTCAGCGCCCGAATGGGCTCTGGGGACTTTTCTACCCTACGTGGGTCGACAAATCCGTAGCCGTCGAGGATGGAGTTTCAGCGCCCGAATGGGCTCTGGGGACTTTTCTACTCTGTGACCCCTGCGGGTATAAGTGCTGCCACAGACTGAGAGTTTCAGCGCCCGAATGGGCTCTGGGGACTTTTCTACGGTTTCAGACTCATCTACGAAGCATGCGAGCAGGCTCGAGAGTTTCAGCGCCCGAATGGGCTCTGGGGACTTTTCTACCCTACTCTCCCCCCGGTTTTTCGCGCGTTTCTGCTCGTTTCTGCTCGTTTCGGGCCGAAAAACGGCCCCACAGGGGCTTTTTGGCCCATTTTGCACCTCCCTTCCTGTGTTATGTCAATCTGCGAGCATCTCCGCAAGCCCGAAAAAGGGCCTCATGCTCGCATAAACGCTATTCCATCCCGCCACATCTGGCAGTGAAGGAGCACCCTACCCCCACACCTGGCACTCACCCGCCTTCGTGTTGCGAGCGTCTCCATAAGTGCCCCTACCCCCCTCGATGCTCGCAACACGGAAACGGATAGGCCGCCACGGGGCCTAGACTACGATCACGTCCTCCTCGTGCAACACCTCCACGCCTGAGGTCACCTCGACCTTCTTCAGACAGCTCTGGCACAGGTAGTAGTAGCGCACCCGGTCCACCCGCGGCCGGATCACCTTGCCGACGGCCCGCTTCATGCGCGCCAGCCCATCCTCGTCCAGCAGGCACTCGAAGACGCTGTACTGCACGGGCGTGCCGTAATCCAGCAGCGCGTTGTGCAGCTTCGTCCTGCGCCGGTCGCTGCTGATGTCGTATACGACGACGATGAACTGTCGATAGTCGGAAGTCATCAGTCTCAAGTCCGAAGAAGAAACCAGGTTTTTTGGCCCCATTCTGCCAGGGCACACACCCTAAACGTGACGAAACGCGCCGACCGGACGACTCGACAGCGAAAAACCTGGTTTCTCAGCCTGCCCCCTATCTTACCCGAAACGGGTGGTATTTGTCAAGTTCGCCCTGGATCGCTTTGGCCAGCAGGCGGGCCTGGACCTCGAAGACGCGCTGGTAGGTCAGACGGCGCCGGTGGTAGGGGTGCAGGATGGGGGTGTTGAGGCGGCGCGTGTACTGGCGCAGGAACCTGCGCAGGCCCCGGTCGGTGAGGTAGATGCCGCCCGTCCGGCCCACCTCGAAGTCGCCGGGGCCGACGATGCGCTTGTTGATCACCAGTTGCACCACCGAGTCCACCACCGGACCGCGGAACTCCTCGACCAGGTCGAGCGCCAGCGCCGGGCGGCCGTACTTGTCGGCGTGGAAGAAGCCGTCGTAGGGATCGAGGCCCACCACCTCGCAGGCGGTCATCAGGTTCTGCGTCAGCAGCGTGTAGCCCAGGCTCAGGAGCGAGTTGGCGGCGTCGCGGGGCGGGCGGCGGGTGCGCTTCACGAAGGTCATCTCGGGCCGCAGCGCGCCGCGGAGAACCTGGAAGTAGGCCTTGGCCGCCGCGCCCTCGACGCCGCGCAGCGTGTCCAGGTCATCGGCCTGGGCCACGGCCCCGACGGCCCGCTCGATGCGCTCCAGCCAGCGGGCAGCGATCTGCGGGTGCGAGCGGCGGATGCGGTAGGCCAGCGCGCGGCTGTTGCGCAGCTTGCCGTCGACGATGGCGCGGCTCACGGCCATGCAGAACGCGGCGTCGCGGGCGCGGTCGTACTGGGCGTGGCGCAGGGGCAGGTTCTTGGGGCTAGGCGGGGTCAGCCGCCCGCGCAGCTTGCCCGCCCGGCTGACGAAGCTGAGCGGGATGCCCTCGTCGAGCAGCATGAGCAGCGCGGGCGTGGTGGCCCCCACCCGTCCCACGAGCACGACCTCGCTGACCCGCCCCAGCGGCACAGCCAGCAGCACCTCGTCACGTTTGCTCACCAGCAGGCGGCGGTATTCCTTCTCGATCCGCGCGCCCTGTTCGGTTACGTATAAGGTTGCCATTATTCATATCCCGGCCCATACGCGAACAGGAAGTCTGGGAAGTCGCCCTCGACGGTGATGCGCTTGTTCTCCCAGACGTAGCTGTACTCGTCGCGCTCGAAGTGGACGCCCAGGTAGTCGAAGCCGGCGTCGAAGTCGGTCACGGCAGTCTTGCGGGGCTCGAGCTGGAGCTTGAGCGGGCCGAGCGCGGCGGCGGTGTCCTGCCACGCGGCGCGGGCCTCGGCCTCGGTGTGGCAGAGGACGACGAAGTCGTCGGCGTAGCGCACGACGATCCAGCCCAGGCTGACCAGCGCCAGATCCAGCCGGTGGAGGTAGACGTTGGACAGAAGTGGCGAGATGACGGCCCCCAGCGGGATGCCGCACGCCACGTCGGGGTCCCGCCGCCCCACGCGCAGCCAGCCCTCGATCAGGCGCAGCACGATGGGGTCGTCCACCTCGTCGCGCACGAAGCGCACGAGCAGGCCGTGGTCCAGGCTGTCGAAGCACTCGTCCACGTCGGCGTCGAGCACCCAGGTGAAGCCCGCGTCGCGGTGGGCGCAGATGGCCTCGACGGCGTCGGCGATGGAGCGCCCCTTGCGGTAGCCGTAGCTGGAGGGGAGGAACAGGGGATCGAACACGCCGTCCAGGACGTTGAGCACCGCGCGCTGGAGCACCTTGTCGGTCACGGTCAGGTTGGTGAGGTGACGGCGGCCGCCGCTCTTCTTGGGCACGCTGTAGCGCTCCAGCGGCGCCGGGCGGTAGGTGTTGGCCATAACCGCCCGGCGCAGGTTCACCAGCCGCTCCTCCCAGTTGCGGCCCCAGCGCTTCACGCTCACGCCGTCCGACCCGGCCGCTCCCTTCCCCGCCCGCACGTCGTCCCACGCCTCCTCCAGGTTGTGTTGGGTGAGTATTTGGTCGATCATCAGATCATCTCCCGTGTGCCATGGTAAGAAGAATACTAGATTGTTAAGGCGCGGCCTGAGAAACGGCCTGAGAAACCAGGTTTTTCGGAAAAAACCTGGTTTCTTCCCTCAATCGATCGTCAGATGCCCTATAGCCCCACCCTCTTGATACGACTCCACGAAGACTCGATAGGCCTGATGAGAGGCGAACTGGGACAGGACGACGTCAGGCACCGGCAGGGTGCCCTGGCGCAGGCCGGCGTAATCGCGATAGCTGGAGAAGGCCCACGCCGCGGGCTGCGCTACCAGGCCGGCGGCAACTGGGTTGAGATGAATGTAGCGGGAAAGGTGCACGAGGTATTCGTCCTTGTCGACCCACACGGCCTGAAACGGTCCCTGGAAGAGCGGGCCGACGCGCTCCTGCTGCCGGTTGATCGCCTTGGTGTAGGAGACGCCAAAGGGCTGCATGACGCGCTTGGAGAAGTCGTCTGTCTTCACGTGAAGCAAGAAGTGGTAGTGGGTAGGCATGAGGCAGTATGCCACGACGTCCACGAGCTCGGGCCGGAAGTAGTGTCGCACGCGCGTGAGAAAATAGCCCCAGTTTTCGTCGCAGAGGAAGATGGGCTGGCGGCCGACGCCGCGGTTGAAAAGGTGGTAGTAGTGGTTGGCGGAGAGTTTGACTTTGCGATAGGGCATGGTTAGGTCTCGTTGTGGTGATAGGGCATGGTCATCTCTCCAAGAAACCAGGTTTTTCGGAAAAAACCTGGTTTCGAGAGTCCTGGTTTCGAGAGTCCTGGTTTCGAGGGCTTACGGCTTGAGTCTGGCCGAGCCCCACAGTCGTGCGGTAGCCGGTGCCGGCCCAGAAGGCAAAGCCCGCCAGGAGGGTCATCACGCGCGTCCAGTAGGCGTCGCCGACGAGGAAGCGGAAGCGGACCTCGCCGGTGAAGCCGACGTGGGCGCCCTTGCTGCCGCGCTCGAAGGAGACCAGGTGGCTGCGCAGCTTGAAGCGGCCCAGCGCGACACACTCCTCGGCGTAGCGCTTGGCCTCCTCGGGCAGCGCCAGCGGCGAGAAGGCGTTCCACTTGCGCAGGTAGCCGTCGAAGACGAGGTGCGGCAGCGGCATGGGCAGGTCGCGCCCGCCGCTGCGGAAGACAGTGGGCGAGGCGTAGCGCAGTGTCACCCCGCGCGGGCGCCGGCCGCTGTCCAACGTGTAGCGCTGCACCAGGTCGGCATATTCAGCGCGCCCGGCCCACGGGTGCTCATCGGGACCGGTGGCCAGCGCGGCCACGCGGAAGGGGATACCCGAAAGCGCCAGGCGCTCGCCCACGGCGGGGAGCGCGCGCTCAATGGCGGCGCTGACCTCGCCGGTCAGGCCGGTGAAGCGCAGCCAGCAGGGCCGCTCGGGATCGAGCGTGACGCGGCCCCCGCGCGCGCGCCGGGGCCCCCACAGGTTGGAGGCGGTGAAGGGGCGCGGGCCATCGCCCTCGTGCAGGCGGTCGGACAGGGCGGCGTCTACCCCGGCGATGCGGTCGAGGAACCAGGCGTGGACGGCGCGGCCGAGCGTGGCCGGCGCGGAGGCGGCCTCGACCGGGGTTACGGTGACGACGGCGGCAAGGGGCATATCAACCCTCCCTCGTGACGTAGAACGTGGTGTCCATCAGCACGACCTGCTGGGTGCGCGCAATGACCTGGCCGCGGGCGTCGCGCTTGCTCTCGACGTACTCCAGCTCGCGCCCGGCGGTCAGCGCGGCCAGCACCATGCCGGCGGTCATGGGCTTGGTGCCACCGGTGATGTCGGCGATGACCTGGTCAGGCTGCAGGCCCGCCTCCGCGGCCTCGCGCTCGAAGACGGTGCGCACGGCCTGGTAGGCGGCCTGCACGTCCAGATCCTGGATGTAGACGGGGTGCAGTTGCGTGGCCACGTCGCGCTCGAGCAGGCGTTGGGACAACTGGCCGAAGGCCTCCCGGACGGGCTCGATGTCCTGCATGACGAGCCAGCAGTGGGCGGCCCCGCCGCCCTCGCGGTGGTGCTGCAGCGCGAAGAGCAGGTGCTCGAAGGCTCCCGGCCCGAAGAGCCAGATCAAGCCGGCGTGGGGCGGGGCGCGGCGGCTCTCGTCCACCGCCGCCCGGACCGCCCGCGCGTGCCGCCGGTCCAGCCGGTACAGGAGGTAGGCCAGGCCGGTGAGGAGCAGCGCGGCGCTCGCGGGCCGCCAGGCCACGGGCAGGCTGGCGGCGGGGGCGGTCAGCAGGTCGTAGGTCAGATCGCCCAGCAGGGCCACCACCAGCAGGCCCAGCGCAAACGCGCCCAGCAGCTCGAGTGAGGGCCCGGCCCCGCGCAGAAAGGCGTCGAGGAATTCAGAGTGGCGATTCATGGGGAAGGAGTCCTAAGTCGAAAGTCTGAAGTCCGAAGTGTTGCGTGCTGCGTGCTGCGTGTTGCGTGTTGCATCTTGCCTCCTGCTTCATCCATCGTCGTCGGTCCGTCTGTCGCGGGCGGTGTCGCGGACGGCCTGGAGGTTGATGAGCTCGGCGACCTCGAAGCGGGGCGGGGTGGAGCCGGGGACGGGGCGCATGCGCAGGACGGTGGGGAAGTAGCCGCAGCGCCCGTGGAGCTCGGCCAGCAGGGTCACGGCGATGAAGTTGAACGCGGGCGGGTTGACGAGGAGGGGCTGGGTCTGCCACTCCTGGGGCGCGAGCTGCGTCCGGTCGGCCAGGGATTCGGCCTGGGCGGCGAAGGAGCGCTCGTGATCGAACTGGGCGGGCACGGTCACGACGCGCGCCACGGGCTCACCGGCCAGCGCCTCGACCTGGGCCAGGTGGGCGGGGGTGAGGGGATGGGCGAAGTTGAGGAGGATCATTTGTGTGTGTCTCCTTGTCGTTGCGATTTATCTCGGGTTTGGGCAAAAGCCAAGAAACCAGGTTTTTTCGCCATCGAGTCGTTGAATTCGGCGCACCTTGTAGTGCTTATGACCGGTTCTTTCGCAGAACAGGGTCAGAAAACCTGGTTTCTGCTACGTTGCTCTGGCAGGAGCGCGCCAGTTGAGGGAGCTAGAGCGAGCGATGGGCGCGCACGTCACCATCGATGTGAACACAGCGTCTTTTATCTGTCTGTGGGAACGGCATCCCCGCTATTTCGCCCTCTCTGCAACACTGTTTCATCTCATGTCTCTGCCGCTATGTAGCCCCTGACTATCCTCTTGTCAAACTTGATCTGTAGACGATAGACGCCTTCGGAGAAAGAGTACACCTTGAGCGGCACCCAGTTGCCGAAGATCAAACCAAGAGCCATTGCCAATGTGACGGGTCCTTTGTAGAACAAGTGTACCTCAGTCACTCCTTGCTGGGTCAGATCTGCCTTAATGGCGTTGAAGTCCTGTATAATCTCCTCGAACTGCGCGTCAGGCACGAAGCCATCTTTGGCATACTCCTGTACGGGCATGTGCAGATCGTGGTCGTAAAGGCACTTCATCACCGCTCCCTGAATGCTTCCTCCCAGACCGATGGCCAGCGCTATAGGTTTGGCCTTGGTCTTAGCGGTTGGATCAACCCGGCTGGTGACGCTGTACCCCTTCTCCGCAAACATCTCCTCCAATTCGGCCCTGCTGGCCTTGAAGCAAGCGGCGTCACGTTCCCCGCGTCTGACCCAGATGTCTTGCGACCGGATGCCTTCTCCGTTCCGGATGACGACATGCGGGCGTTTGGAAGACCACGGGACAGTGACCACGCCAATCCATCTGCCAGTTGACTCATGCTGCAGTTGTCCATAGCCAACGCTGGGTGGTGGGTCGCAATAGGTTGCCAGCACATTGTTCATCTGTCGCTCCAGATCACCAATCTCCCTGGGTGACCGCTCAGGCACGCCGTAAGGGAATCCAGTTGCAGACGACCGCGCCTGGCACTCTTTTCTGTCGGACACGCCTATGACCAGGTAGCCATCGCCGCCCGAAGTGTTGGCCAGCGCTGAGACGCTCTTGATGAATTTGGCCTTATCCCTGTTGCCATCGAGATCGAGCGAGCGTTTGAACTCTACCTTGGGTGTTTCATCGCCGGACTCAATGTAGGGCCACAGCCTTTCCAACACGTCCATCGTCCAACCTCCTGATATTCAGGCCAGAGATGATGGCCTCCACCTCGCGCTCGGGAAGCTGCTCCCGTTCCACCAAGGCCCGGAAAAGAGGCCGGCGCAGCAGGCGCAGGATGTCACGACCGTCGTCGCTCAAGCGAACGGCGTCCTGCTGCCCAGAAACTCGATCCCCTAGCTGCTCGACGCCCTGCATTACGTTCAAGAAGTCCCGCTTGAACGTTGGCAGATCCAAGTCTCCAAAGCTTTCGGGAGCTGACCCTTTGAGACGACAAAGCAACTCCTGGCTGGTGACGTAGCGCCCCTGCGTCTCCGCATCTACCTGCTCCAAGACGCCGAGCACCTCCTCGTGTCGCCGATCAAACCGCGTCTTAAGCGCGTAGATCTCCCTGTAGCGAAACAGACGTTCGTCCCTGCTGAAGGCCTGCAGGTAGCGTCCGTGTTGACGCAGATCGGCGACAAAGGTGTAGTACAGGCGACCGATAACGCCACTCAGATAGGCCATCTGTACCAGCGCTGCGTTGAGCAAGTTGGATCCGCCGGTGATGTTGGCCCAGATATGCTTACCCACCTGGCCGGGCTCGTGGAACTTCAGCGTGGCACGCCCTATGGCGTCAAAGCAGGCACTGAAATCGTTCACGTCCATTGTCACCACGTAGACTGCTGCGCCGGGGAACTCCCGCTTCACGAAGCCGGTGACAACCCTCAACGCGTTGACTTCACCTCGCGGCCAGGTCTTGCGGACCGTCATGCTCAGATGGTCATTGTGTTCCACACGAAAGGCAGGTTCAGTGCCATCGGCGATCTCCGGCGAGGTGAAGACAACCAGGTTCTCGGCTATGTCGCCGTATTGCGCGTGATGCTGACCGTACCGCGCTTTGATACAGCCCAGCCCAGCCGTCACGGCACCGGCCGACTTGCCCAGTCCCGCGAAGTGCAAGATGCCCATCTTGTCCTCCCTAAGGAACTCCTGGAAGGGGAAGGCGCTTGTTCAACGCAGTGGCCGGACGTCTACAGCCTGCTCCCCCTTCGACGTCTGCACGAGTCGATAGATGACCTCTTGATTCTCCTCCAGGGTAGCCACGCCCTCAGCCAGGCCCGTGCGATGCACAAACACCTTGGGGCCGCCCTTTCTCGGGTAGATAAATCCGTACGACTGATTCGGTCCGAGGCCGAAGACATTCACTCGACCGCGCTCGTAGCCGGGTGGGACCTCGGGCCCAGAGGTCTGTTGGCCTGACCCATGCACCTCTGGACGTACCTCTTCCCAGTAGCCATAGCCAGCCGACGTCTTGGCGCCGCTGCCCAGTTCACGCAGACCACCTTCCAGCCATTCTCGGGCATGGACCTTCTCCGGCCCGGCGACAGCGAACAGATAGCGGCTGCCCCGACCCACCGTGAGGAAGTAGATAGGCGTAGGGGATAGGTAGTCGGCAGGTGGGATGGAATCGCCCTTCTTCGCGCCGTAGTAATCGGCATAGTGCGGATTCATCACGTCGATTTCCAGGCAGGGTGGCGCCACGGGAATCGCATCAAAGAAGACAACCTTGCCCACATGGTCCAGGCAGCCAAAAACCCGGCGGAGGTTGAGTATGTCGCTGTTTGTCCGAAGCCCTTGAACGCCCAACTTCAGAATAGCACCATCCATCTGTTGTACCGCTGGGTCGCTCTCGATTTTGCCTAGCAATTCTGACCAATCTTCTTCTTGGGCCTCAAGCAAACCTACCAATTTGCTAAGGGGTGTCTTCTCACGCGGTTGCTCGCCTGGCGGGTGGCGCTCCTGGTATTCGCCCAACGTCAGGGACGGCACACCGAGGGTAGCAGCCAGTTGGAGCACGGCCCAAGCATGGGCTAACCCTTTGAGGCTGCTGCCGGGGACGAGCGGGAAGCCGTAGATGCGGTGAAAGGTCATGCCCACCTCCAGCGGACCCTTGCGCCCCAGGCCCACGACGAAGCGCCATTCGGGTTCGGTCTCGAAGACCTCTGCGCCCCGCGCGGCCAACATCGTCCGCCAACGTTCGACGTAGTGACGATGCAGATCAGCATCCATCTGAGTGTTCTTGACAACCTTCAACGCCTCGTACTTGGGATTGGTTCGGGTTCGCGAATCGCTCTCCAGGCTCCAACCCCTCCGGTATCCTGTGTAACGCTCGAACAGCAGGCCAGGGTTGCGACATCTGCGCCCAGCCCGGCTGAAGACGAGCGCGGTGTCATGAGGCAACGGATAATATGCCATCATACACCTCCTAGCTCAATTCGGCTTCGGCGAAGCGCTTGAGCCAGACCAGATAGGCCAACGTCTCGGCCATGGCCCGACGATAGTCATCGCTTCCGGTGTCCTTATCAATGAGCCGATTCAACAGATCATCCCTGCCCCAGCCCATCTTTGGGGCTACCCACGTGCTGATGTGCCGATACAGTGCTGCGTGTTCGCTATCATCCTTGAAGCGACCACCTTTCTTGCCCTTTGAGCAGAGGAAAGCCAGCGTCTGCCCAAGGCCATTCGTCAAGACGTCAGCAGGCAGTCCGCGTGCCAGCGATCTATACTCGCTCGCGAATGACTTCTTGACATCCTTGCTTATCCTGGACCAGGCGTCCGCTGCCCGGCGTTGCTCCACTGTCTGCTGCTGACTAGACATCTCTCACCTCCCCAAAGCGTAGGTGCACCAGGCCCCGCCCAACGGTTTCGTCACCGCCCAACTGGACGCGCGTCAGGTCATATCCTCTGACCGCATTCAACACACCGGCCGCGCCCGCGACGATGGGATGGCTGTGATCGGCGCGCGGAAGTGTGGCGTATAGCGGCGCGTATAGCAGCGTGTCGGCTGGCAGCGCTTCCTCGGTCCACAACATCTTCTCGGCCACGGTCTTGGTCTCGTTGTCGATCTTGATGCGGGTCACTACCTCCGTGCCGAACAGGCAGAAATCTCGGAAGGTGTCCTCGTGAAGGACGACCAGGCGGCGGGGCAGGTGTTCGCGCCAATACTGGTACTCGGCACCTTCTGGCAGTGCGTTTTTCGCCAACCACTCGCCGATGGTCGTCACGGCCGGGTCCTCCGCGGGATCGAGCGCGAACTCCTCCAGCACGATCTTACCTCCGGCCTCTAGTTGAGTGTCCGGGGCCACCAA
Source organism: uncultured Anaerolineales bacterium (assembly GCA_964649415.1). Lineage (GTDB taxonomy): Bacteria > Chloroflexota > Anaerolineae > B4-G1 > B4-G1 > CAZYSK01. The sequence continues at coordinate 7,914 of CAZYSK010000091.1, read as the reverse complement.
CGCACCGTTCTTGGCTGTCACCGGGGGCGCCTGCCAGTTGGGCGAGAGCCCGGCGGCCCTGGCGTCGCGCAGGAAGCGGGCCAGCACACCACCGCTCGTCGTCCAGGCGAAGACGCCAGCCAGTGAACGCACGGGGAAGAGCAACAACCGCCCATCGTTGGGCGATAGTGACCCGGCGTGCGCATCGGCCCGGTCAGTCTCCGGGCCAAAGACCGCCTCCAACCCTACCTCCTGCGCGGCTTTGACACGGGCACCTTTGGCTGCTTTCTGCTTGAGTTCCTTCTCGTCCTTGGTCTTGCCTTCCTCGCGCAATCCGGCCTCGATTTGAGATCGGTAGATATCGCGCTTCTCGAGGTAGTCAGGCCATAGATACGCTTCAGCCCGCAACTTGCCCTTGAGACTGCTGGCCTGAACCAGCGGATAGCCGGTCACTCGTTCGCGCTGGATGGGCAGGTCTACCCCGCCCAGGCCCCTGCCGCTCCCGGCGTGCAACGGCGTCTCCACATACATGTACAGCATACAAGCTGCCTGAAACATCGCTCATCCTCCTTAAGCTTGTGCGTAGCTCCATTGGCCAAATATGGCCAGTCCAAAACCAATTTGCCCCTCAGCATCGTCAGCGGCGAAGTAGGATTTGCTCGGCGTCACAGCGCCCTCAGCCTCGAAGAAGTAGACGCTGCCGGGCGGCACGTAGCGGTACATCGTCTTCTGAAAGCTGCCCCCCTTCTGGCTACGCCTGTCTATCCGCGCTCCACCGATAGGCCGTGCCCGTGGCAGGGCCGCGGCCTTCAGGGTTACAGGAGCGTCGAAGTACGCGCTCCAATCGCCTTCTGTCGGCCGCCAGCCCTCCTCAAAACGCGTAGGCGTCAAGAAGATCAGCCGGAAGCGTGTCCGGCCTTCGGCATCCGGTCCCTCTATCGTGTGACCAGGCAAGGCGCCGGGCGTGACTGTCCAGAAGCGCCCGGCCCGCGACTCGCCCCCCATGCGCAACAGGCCGCTAGGGGCCAACTGGATGCCACTCAATTCGACGGCCAGTCCCACATGGGGACGTGGACGGATGAACTCAACCTGATAGAGGAGGCCCTCTTCGCGTCGCTTGTGGTCGCTGGAGATCCCGACGCCGACGCGCCCCTCCCGAGAAAAGAGTGCATCGTCGTGTTCCACCTTCAGGGTTGCCGGAGGCGGGTCGCCCAGATAGTCCAACAGCGCCGCCTCGCTCAACCAGCCTCGTGCCTCTTTGGGCGCAGTGTCGCCCTCCCACCGCCCGCCCAGGGGCAACAGTCCACCTGCCGGCCAGTTCGCCCGAGCCATGGGGTCCTTGAGCGGTCGCAACAGCACGTGATCGTCGCCCACTCTCACCACGTCGGCCGGCACCGGAACGTAGCGCACCAGCGTCTGGTTGTACTTATCCCAACACGCCACCAGTGGGCCGCGCAGTTGCAGGCGGCCGTAGCCATCCCCCGGCCAGCCGATAGCCTCACCGATAGGTTGAAGTGCCGGATCGCGATCGGCGTACTTCTGGAAATCCACGTCCTGCTCGACCAGGTATCGGCTCCGGACGATTCCCTGCACCGTGTTGGGCGTGGGAGGGAACAGACTGCGTGCACCGTGGTCAACACCAGCGTCGAAGGGACGACCATCGCGAAACAGCCACACGTCTTGCGACTCGATGAATAGCCAACTCATTCCCCACCTCCTCGCGTCAAGAAGCGCGCCAGCAGCAACCAGCGGCCCATCTCTTCTGCGCCCGGATGCGGCGCGAACTGGGCGTCGGCCGGCTGGGGCGCACGACGGTGATGCTTGTACCACTTCTCGATCCAGCGGTGCCAATGCGCGTCCAACGCGCAGGCCAGTCCTGCCAGATCCTGGGCCAGCGCCTCGGCTTTCAAGACCGACAGGCCAGGCCCTCGATGACGCTGCACGGTCAACCGGCGCAGTACGCTCTCCAATGCTCCCGGGGGAATGCCTGGCTTCCACGTGACCTGGGATTGGTCGTCGTGCGAGATATCGCAGCTTGAGACGGCCAGCGCGCGTGTCTGTGTATAGGCTTCATAGGCAAACCGGGATGAGAGTTCATTCGATGCCCTGAAGTGCCCACACAGGCGATCCACCAGCGTTGGCGTGTCGCAAGACACGACTTTTTCCTCCCAGTGAGCCCCTACGCGCAGAGGCTCGCCCGACCGCTTGAGCGCCACGACGCACAGCGCGTCCCGGCCATACAGGTCCTTCGCTGCATGCTCGGCCTCACGTGCTGCCGCCAATACGCCATCCAGGGGGGCCTGGTGGTGAGCTATAGCGATGCCACCCGAGAGAGTGAAGCTTTGCCCCGTCTGCCGGGTATACGCCTGGCGCAGCGCATTGGCCGTATGAAGCGCGGTGCTCAGTGGTGACAGGGCCAGCACATCGTCCCCGCCAGCGTACACGACCCGGCCGCCACCATCGTCTTCAACGATCTTTTGCACATCGATCGCAAAGCGCCGCAGAGCCGCACTAATACCCCGTTGATCTTCATCGTTGTCCATCCGGTTGAGGTTCTTGCCCATCTCGTCGCCGTCCATCGCCAGCACGGCATAGTAGCGCGGTGGCTGTCCCGATCCGGCCCGACTCAGCAGTTGACCCAGAGCATCTCGCAGGTCTTCCAACGCCTGGTCATCGAAATCCAGGCCGTAGTCCCGTCGCAGCTTGCGTTCGGTGTAGGTTTCCTCGAACAGGAGATCGCCGTCGTAGTGGGTGAATCCCCACTGGTCGCTTTGCAGCGCATCCAGCAGCGGCAGGCCACTCTGGGCCGGTTTGTGTAGCGGTCGCATCTGCTTCGACTGTACATCCTGTCCCCTGGCACTCTTCAACGCCTGGACGAAAGCCCCGGCGGACTGAGCCCCCCGATCCTGCCGCAGCACATCGCGGCGGAAGAGCGACGTCGCGATGCTGCTGGTGGAAGGAAAAGCAGCCGTCAAGCCACACTTGGGCTCGAAGTAGAACCGCTGCGCAAATCGCTTGATGGTACAGATAGCGCATAGCCGTTCGTTACCTTCGGCGTCCAGCGCCACATAGAGGCCAGGAATCTTCTGGCGGATAGCAGCCGCTACGTCCCGCCAGTAGGGCTTCTGAACCCGCTTGCGGGGCCCCCTGGCTCGACGCAGCGCGGACCGGATGGCACACACGGTGCACTTCTCCCCGTGCTCCTCGGCTGGGACGAAGTCGCGCAACCCTTTGCGCGCATCGAAGGCGCGCTGGGCGTAGGTGTGCAGCGCCCCGTAGCTGTCCCGCTGGGTGGGCGGCAGCGCGCTGCGAGGGGTGACCGCCCAGTAGACCTCCAGCCACTTCTCTGTCTGCGCTGTCCACACTTTGTGCCACTCTTCCGTGTCGCACAAGTCGGCGGGAAGCTTGCTCCGCACAGCCTGAGCAATCTCCTGCCAGGTGTGACGCACGGCCTCTTCAGCCTGCGCGGCGAGAGTCTCTCCTTCATCGAGGGAAGCGACGGCGACCGTGAACTTGTTGGGCAGCGTGGCCAGGCTGTGGCGTCGGGAACCGCAACTGGGCTCCAGCAACGGTTGTTCTTCCAGGTCCGGGTACAGCACCTGGGCACCTGCCTGTTGCATAGCCTTCAGTGCCCGTGAGGCCAGATAGGCCAGCAGAAAGCTGCCCATCCACAGGTCCTGTGTCCGGCGAGCGGCGGCGATGAAGTCTTGCACCGGACCGATGGAGAAGATGAGCAGGGCTTCTGGGATATTCGGCTGATCGCTCATAGTTGCACCTCCCATCGGTGGGGGAATTGGCCTGTGACGAATCGCTCAACGAAACTGTAGTCGGGAGGTGGGTCAGTCATCCACCCCTTGTTGCGCAACTTGAGCTCGCCACCGGTTGCCAGAAAAGCCGACTTGAACAGCACAATCACACCAATGTGCCCACCACCAGCCAAACGAGAAACGCGCATACATAGAGGCGAAGCGCGCCGATCCCACATAGCGCCGTCATGAGCGCCCGCCTGTATTGTGTCAGAGGGACCACCTCTAGAGTAGCGGAAGGGGATGGGCAGGCCGAACGCAGTGCGCTGGATAGTGGTTGGCCGTCGTCGGTGCTCAAACCACTCCAACACGGCATTGTGGTCAGCGCGGCCTGCATTCTCCGCGCTGCGAAAGTCGCGCAAGGCGGCTCCCATCGCCTCAACGGCATCAGCCCCGTCTCTCCAGGCTCGGCGACCGCTGACAACCCAGATACGGCAGTTTCCAGCGCGTAGGACATCGAAAGCGGGCAGTGCGCTATGCCGATTCTGGGTATGCCTCGCCCCGAGTGCATCGATGATATTATGCAGACCTTCCTCCAACTGCGTCTTCAACTGGCGCGGATCCTCAGGCACAGAGAACACCAGCGGCAAATCACTCGAGAGCGGCGTCGGTTCACTAGCGACAACCAGGCTTCCGGCGCACCTACGGGAACGAGAGCCCAACGCACCCAGATGTACCAGCAGCCACAGAGCCGCGGTAGCCTCCTGCAAAGCTACCTCGCCGTTCGGAGCTCCGGGTCGTGCCTGCAACCTCAATTTGAACCTGGCGCCGGGGGTGATGTATTGGTGAGGCGGCTGATAGTTGCCACGCTCTCTGCGACCAGTCGATGCCATAGACCAGAACAGGTAATCGCGTCCTGTTGGCTGAGGATGCGCCCCAGGCCGGCGAATGGCTCGATGCTTGGTGAAGTCCTCACTGGAAACGCTGCCCACTGGGGCGAGCCTGACTACAAGAGACGAACCCTTCTCGTTGCTCCCGAACACGGCTGTCTCGGCACTCCGCATTGCGTCCAGGTCTTCCCCTATTGCACCGCCGAATACCGCCCGCCACCAGAAGCGCAAGGCACCTCGGAACGAGGCGGGCCGTAATTCGGGTTTCCCTCGCGGGTCGGCGCCCCCCAGAAAAAGTGGCGTGATCACCTCCATTGTTGTGTCAAATGATCTCATTTGCTCTATCCTTTCTTCTGGATGCTGGAAGGATACGCTGGCATTCACAGATCCCTGCGCGTAGCCCGCCTTATCCGCATAGCAATCTGAAAAGCTTGCTTGGCATCCGCAGAGTCTGTGACAAGACCGGGATAACGTACGTCCGGTTTACCGAACTCATAGAGTCTGTATAGATGATCCTCCAATCTGGAGAACTCTGCATACTTTCCAGACAGCTCTTGACCAAGTTTCACGAGATCGTGCTCCCTGATGAATCCCACATCGGGATCTTTCGTCATTAGCGCCTTGAGATACTTTTCCGCGCATTGCTGGCACAGCCAGCATATCACATCTGGCACCTCCACAGGACACTCCTTCAACAAACGAAAGGCTGCTCGCACATCTTGCTCCGCCTTATCCACCCACTCTTCGTGAAGCTCCGCCTCCATTTCCCTATGCTCCACAGTATACCATGCGCACCTACCCATCACATTGGAAGAACGACTAGCTGACTTTAGAACTCATTCCAATGTCCCCCACCCCCTCTCGTGCTATCATAGATCCACAGGCGAGAAGTAACGCGCGAACTTCTCGCGCAGGAAGTGGTAGTCGAGCCAGGTGTCGAGGGGCAGTTCCCAGGCGTTGCGGCACTCGCTCAGGATGACGGTCTTGTGGGCGTGCACGGTCTTGACGGTCACGCACAGCGCCTCGGCCACCTCCTGGGGGTTCTGGCCGGCGGCGAAGGCGCACAGCACCTCCGCCTGGCGCGGGGTCAGGCGCTCGACGACGGCTTGGCAGCGCGCCCGCCCGGCGCTGTCGAGCCAGCGGGTGTGGGCGGCCACGACGTCCATCGGCGCGGCCTGCGCCAGCGCGCGCATCGCCGGCAGGTAAGCGCCCCAGGGCACCAGGGGGACCTGGAGCAGGCGCACGCCGTCCTCGGGACGGGCATGCATGATGGCCCCGTCGCGGGCGCGCTCCAGGAAGTCCTCCGGCGTGTACATGTGCCACATCCGGTCGCGATGGTCGAAGTGCAGCATGGCGGCGGACACGGCCAGCAGGGCCAGCATGCGCCGCCCGCCGCTGATGCACACGTGCAGTTGATGGCCCTGGGCTTTCAGGGAGGCGATCAGCTCGTACATCGCGCTCCAGGCCGCGTTCACCGCGCCGTCGTCGCGGATGTCGTCGAGCTTGTGCCCGCCCTGGCGGACGGGGAACAGGTGCAGGCGACAGGGCCGCCCGGCGTAGCGGTCGTCGGGGAACTCGGCCGCCAGTTTGGCCAGCGCCTGGGCCGTGCGCGCATTCGCCTCCGGGGAGAGGTGAACGGCGATGACCTCGCGGATCACCTCGCCCCGGCGGAGCAACTCATCCAGGGCGAAGGTCACGACCTGAGGGCCGCCGGCCAACGTGGAGACGAGGGTGCTGCCGGTCGTTGGGTTTGTGGTCATAGGTTTTCCTTGTGCGCGAGAAGAAGGAAACCAGGTTTTTTGCTCGGTTGGGTGAAGCAACGGGGTTTCCAACACTTCTTGTGACGCGAAATGACTATGTTCGTCAAAGGAAAAACCTGGTTTCTCAGAACTAGGAACGGAGGCAACGGCGTATGGCGCTCTATCCGGCGGTGCTGATCGGGGGTCCCCCGAACAGCGGCAAATCTGTACTGTCCTATAACCTGACCCAGCGGCTGCGCGAACGGGGCGTCCCGCACTACGTGCTCCGGGCCGCCCCCGACGGCGAGGGGGACTGGGTCTGCGAGGCGCGGGAGAGCCTGGTGCGCACGATCCTGGTGCCCCAAGACTGGACCCACGCTTTCGTGGAACACGTATGCGAGAGCTTGATGCACCGCCCGCTGCCCCTCCTCGTGGACGTGGGCGGACGCCCCACGCCCTGGCAGGAATGCATCTTCGACTATTGCACCCACGCGGTCATCCTGACGCGCGACGAAGCGGGCCGCGCCGCTTGGCTGGACCTGATCAAGCGGCACACGCCGATCCTGCTGGCCGACCTGCGCTCGGACCTGCACGGTGTGAGCCGGGTGGACGCCACGACGCCCGTGCTGGAGGGCGTGATCGCCGGCCTGGTGTGGCACCGGCAGGTCAGTGGTCCGGTCTTCGAAGCCCTGCTGGAGCGAATCACGCGCATCTTCGACTACGACGCCGACGAGTTGCGCCGCTCGCACCTGAGCGCCGCGCCGGTCGAGACCGCGATCGACCTGGCTCGCCTGGCGCGCACGCTGGACGTCCCGTTCACCGGCGACAAGGCCGTCTGGGAGCCCCAACACTTGCCCGCGCTGCTGGCCTACCTGCCCGAGGCCGCGCCCCTGGGCCTCTACGGCCGGGGGCCGAACTGGGTCTACGCGGCGGTGGCCCTGCTGGCCTATCCCGAACCCTTCTATCAATTCGACGCCCGGCTGGGCTGGGTCGCGCCGCCGGACCTGGACCTGGAGGCGCCGCCCGCCGGCGCCCTCCTGCGCGCTCATCTGGAAGCCAGGGAGGATCACACCCACCTGGCGTTCGCCATCGCGAAAGCGCACCTGGACTACACAGAGGCCAATGGGCTGGTCGCGTCGCCCGTGCCGGCGGGCCGCGGCGTGGTGATCAGTGGGAAACTGCCGCTGTGGCTCTACACGGCCCTGGCCCTGGCCTACGCCCCCCGCGTCCCCTGGGTGGCCGTGTACCAGCCCCGATTGCACGATCGGGCCGTCGTCGTGGGCTCCCGCGCGCCCGGGGTCGCAGCCGGGGACGTGCTGCGCTCTCCGCCCCCGGAGCCCAAGGTCTGAACGCCCTAACCAAACAAAAGCGCCGCCCGACACATAGCTGTGTCAAAGGCGGCGCTCTTCCTGCCTATTACCCCTCCTCGCATGCTAGACCAACTTGCGCGTACTACAATGACAGTATAGCGCAAATTGTTCTGGAAGTCAAGGGGGGGGGGGAGAGGATGTTCGAAGCAGAACGTGACGTTCGCATCAACCCCCGGATCGAGCAAAGCTT
>CAZYSK010000090.1:0-22631 GCA_964649415.1 uncultured Anaerolineales bacterium | reverse complement strand
CCGAGATTCTGTTGGGCTTGTTGCTCTATGGCTACGCCACGGGGGTGTTCAGTTCACCCCATGGTCAAAATGGCCTACAAGTTGAGCTGGACTCTGTCCATTGGCAAGAATATGATTGGGTTTTAATACCCCTACGGACGTTGAGCCGTGACGGGGTACACCATTGCGATGGAGTGATGCGGCTATAGCGTTACACGACGAGGAAATGCACGTAAGTATGGATGTATCGGGGGCAGACTCTTGCCTCGCGGCTCCTCTCCTCGGGGAGAGCATTGTTGGAGAAGGCGAGCAAGTTGACTTGGAAGACAGACATGGGCCAGTGATCCCTGTGGCCGTTGACAGCGCGTTCCCCAAGGCCTGGGATGGACGCCTGGCCTATGTGGTCTCGCAGGTCGGCAGTCCGCCTGTGCTCACCTCTGGTGCCCTGGCGGTTTCCGCGTCGGCGCTTTCCGGTTCCCGTGCTTGGATGTGGGCTGGAACTTACGTATTTCTCGCTATTCTGACCCCGCTGTTCTATCTGGTCTGTTTGGTGCGCCGGGGCACGGTCACCGATCTGGATGTGCAGCTTCGCCAACAGCGTAAGCGGCCCCTGCTCTTCACCATAGGGTGTGGTGGGTTGGCCTGGCTGACGCTGATGCTGGGCAAGGCGCCCGTGCCGATGGTCATCCTGGCCGGTGCGTTGTGGCTGCAGATGGCGATCATCTTCGGCATCACGCTGCGCTGGAAGATCAGCGTGCACACGGCCGCCGCGGCCAGCGTCGGGACCTTGATCTGGTCTCTGGTGGGGTCGCCGTTGCCGATGATGATCGGCGTACCACTCATCGCTTGGTCGCGCGTGCGACTAGGCCGCCACACCTTGGCCCAGACCATCGCCGGCGCATTGCTAGGCGCGATCATCTTGCTGGCCGCGCTTTTCCTGGTGTACGGGAGGTAAGCTCGGTGCACATCGCTTATTTCACCGAGGTCACCGAGGTTACTTGTATGGTCTGACAGAATTATGGGGAGCGCTCCTCGTGAACACGGTTTCTTGTGCTTTCGCCAGAAGTGGTTATAATGAGCGCCTGCGGGCGGCGGTAGAGAGGATTTCATAAACGTATCGCAAACGGATCGAAAGGATAGCGATGGAAATCACAAAGTCGCGTAAGCGTATCCGCGAAGAAATCGAAACCATCCCGTTGATTGATACTCACGAGCATTTGGTTAGTGAGCAGTGGCGGCTAGAGCAGAAAATTGATCTCTTCTATTGGCTGTCTCACTATACCTCAAGCGACCTCGTGTCAGCAGGGATGTCCGAGGACACATTGGAAATGGTACGTGATCCTGACAGGCCGCTGGATGAGCGCTGGGCTCAGTTTGTACCGTTCTGGGAGCATGTACGGACCACCGGTTACGGCCGGGCGCTACTCCTGGCTGCACGTGACCTCTTCGACGTAGAAGACATCAACGAGACGACATACCAGGATCTGTCTGGAAAGATCGCTGCATCCAATCACAGCGGGTGGTACGAATACGTCCTCAAGAAACGGGCCAACATCGCCTTGTCTATTCTGCACCCACTCCAGCATATTGATCCGACGCCTGTAGAGAGAATTGACCGCCGCTTTTTTGCGCCTGTACTGCCGATTCATAACTTTGTCACGCCGTGTAACCGGCTGGAGCTGAGAGTGCTGGAGAATAAGACCGGCGTGACCATCCACTCTTTGGATAATCTGCTACGGGCAATGGACGTTGCTTTCAACCAGGCGATTCGTGAGGGCGTTGTTGCAGTGAAGGTGCAGTTGGCTTACAGCCGCACGCTGCACTTCGAGAAAACGGCAAAGGCGGATGCCGAGCGTGTGTTCAACAAGCTGAGCGACTTCCCTGCCCCTTTGGACGCCCACGTGCAACAACCGCCTGTGTCGTGGACTGAGGGCAAGCCGCTGCAGGATTATCTGATGCATCAGGCGATCCAGCGTGCTATCGAGAACCACTTGCCCATTCAGTTCCACACCGGGCTGCAGGAAGGCAACGGCAACTTTCTAGCTCAGTCCAACCCGTTGCACCTGGCCAATCTGCTGCTTGAATACCGTGAGGCTCGTTTCGACCTCTTCCACGCCGGCTATCCGTACCAGAGTGAGATGGCGACGCTGGGCAAGGACTTTCCGAATGCCTACGTTGATTTGTGCTGGCTGCACGTCATATCGCCCTGGGTCGCCAGGCAGACGCTGCACGAATGGATTGAGACGGTGCCCGCGAACAAGATCTTTGCCTTTGGCGGCGATTACATCTTTGTCGAAGGGGCCTACTCGCACGCGTGCATGGCTCGCAACGACGTCGCGGAGGTCTTGACGGAGAAAGTCGAGACGGGCTATCTGAGTGAAGATGAAGCCATTGCCCTGGCTCGCAAGTTACTGCACGACAATGCTGCACAGTTCTTCCAGTTGTCCAGCTAGTTCATGCAGCATCATCAAGGCAGCCCCTAGGCCTGCGTTTCGCACTCTGCGGCGATTCTGACACCACAACGGCTACAGCAGTCTCTGCTATGACCTTGCCGATCAGATCCCCCGAGTTGCTTGAGGCAGAGGTCTACGGGTTTAGATCACACAGTTGATCGAGAAAGGGATAGGTTATGTCGTACATCGAAAGTTATCTGGATCAAGTTGCAGCCATTCTGCACAACGTTCCGCAGGATCAGGTTGCTCAGATCATCAACGTTCTGAAACAAGCCAGAATGGAACGCAGACACATTTTCATCATCGGGAATGGCGGCAGCGCGGCGACCGCCTCTCACTTTGCCAACGATCTGATCAAGAGCACTGTGTGTGAGGACAAGCCGCGGATGAAGGCCATCGCGCTCACCGACAATATCCCTGTGATGCTGGCCTACGCCAACGACTGTGGCTATGAGACCATCTTTGAGGAACAGCTCGATGCACTGGCCGAACCAGGCGATGTGTTGGTCGCCATCAGCGGCAGCGGGCGTTCGGTGAACGTGCTCCGGGCATTGGATCTGGCCCAGGAACGAGGCATGGTGGCAGTTGGCCTTACCGCCCGGGACGGGGGTGAAATGCGCGGACGGTGCAACGTGTGTCTGGTCGTTCCGTGCGACCCGATGCAGCAGATCGAAGACGTACATACGGTGCTGACGCATCTCATCTCCTCCGCCATCGCCAACCAGGTTGAGGTATAGAGAATGCCGGTTGAAGCAGCGTCATTTCTGCCAGGGACGAACATTGAGATCGTCAACGATCATATAGAGCGCGGTCGCATCCGCTTCGCACTGTTTGACTTCGATGGCACTGTTTCCCTCATCCGCGAGGGCTGGCAGGGTGTGATGATCCCGATGATGGTTGAGCTGTTGCTGGAGACACCGGCCCACGAGAGCGAAGCTGAGCTCACGTGCGTCGTTACAGAGTTCGTGACACGGCTAACCGGCAAACAGACCATCTACCAGATGATCCAGTTGGCCGAAGAGGTAGAGAAACGAGGCGCGTCCCCTCTCGACCCGATGGAATACAAGTATGAGTACCTGGCGCGGCTCTGGACCCGAATAAAGGACCGTGTAGCCGAACTGAAAGCCGGTCAGCGCTCGGCAGAGGAATTGACGGTGCCTGGCGCGCTGGATATCCTGAAAGCCATGCAGGCCCGCGACGTGATCTGCTACTTGGCCAGCGGCACGGATCGTCCTTATGTTCTTGACGAGGCAGGGGCCCTTGGCCTGAATCAGTACTTTGGCGACTATATCTACGGCGCGCTGGACGATTATCGGAACTTTTCCAAACGGATGGTCATTGCGCGGATTTTGAAGGAGAATCGTCTCTCGGGGCCAAATCTGCTCGCGTTTGGCGACGGTTTTGTTGAGATTGAGGACACGAAAGCGGCGGGCGGCATCGCCGTCGGCGTGGCCACCAACGAGGCGACGCGAGAAGGCATCAACGCCTGGAAACGAGAGCGTCTCATCCAGGCTGGTGCAGACCTGATCATTCCAGATTTTCGCGAGTATGAGACGTTAATGGCTTATTTGTGGGGGGAAGCTTAAGGACAGTTGCCCGTCCACAGGGGCCTGATTTGTGCAAGTGCACCTTTAGGACGTTATCCACAAGTATCGGAAGATAAAAGCAGAGCAGATAAGGAGTACTGCTATGTCGTATCCAGTGTTCGACCGCAGCCGTCTGAGACTGCGGCCTCTCTCTGAGCGTGTCAATGACAGGACCTTGGATATCATTCTCCCTCTGGATGTGGACCTGCCTCCTTTCGACAACAAGGATCTGGTCGCCATTGCCCAACGCATGGCTGAAGCACATCGCCACCACAAACCAGTCATCCTGATGATGGGCGCCCACGTGCTAAGGCGTGGGGTCTCTCGGTTCATCATAGACCTGATGGAGCGGGGAGTCATCACACACGTTGCCATGAATGGAGCTGGTCCCATCCATGACTTCGAGTTAGCGCTTATCGGCGCGACCACGGAGAGCGTGGCGCGGTACATCAAGGAGGGGCAGTTCGGGCTTTGGCGAGAGACCGGTCGCATACACGAAGCCATCCAGGCGGCCGCCTGTGAAGGGATTGGGTACGGTGAGGCCGTAGGCCGCATGATCGAAGAGGAAGAGTTTCCTCATCGGGATATCAGTGTCGTGGCTGCCGGCTATCGTCTACACGTACCTATAACAGTCCACATCGGCATCGGCTATGACATCATCCACGAACATCCCAACTGCGATGGGGCTGCGCTGGGGGCCGCTTCATATCACGACTTTCTAGTGTTTGCGCAGACCGTGTCCAGTTTGGAGGGAGGGGTGTTCCTAAACTTTGGCACGGCCGTGATGGGGCCGGAGGTATACCTCAAGGCCCTGGCGATGGCTCGCAACGTGGCACATCAAGAGGGACGGATAATCCGGCACTTCACGACTGCGGTCTTCGATTTGATTGACCTGGGAGACTATACAAATCACGAGGCCCCGAAGACAGAGTTCCGCTATTACTTCCGCCCGTACAAGACCATCCTGGTCCGGACAGTGGCAGACGGGGGCGAGAGTTTTTACATCCAGGGTGACCACCAGGTTACCTTCTGCAACCTGTACCGGCACGTGGTGAACTTGCTAGATCAGGAATGAAGGAGATTGGGAGAAAGATGGACGAGGCACGGCTCACCCAACTGCTAGACCGGTTCCCCCAGATTCGCCTTCTGGCTGCGGGCGATTTCTTCTTGGACAAATACCTAGAGCTTGACCGTAGGCTGAAAGAACCGTCGCTGGAGACCGGCCTAGAGACGTATCAGGTAACAAGCATACGCTGCAGCCCGGGTGTGGCAGGGACAGTCACAAACAATCTGCGGGCGCTGGATGTGGGTGTGACCGCGTTAGGCATCATCGGTGACGATGGGGCGGGGTATGAACTGAAGCGCGAGCTGGCGGTGAAGGGCGTAGATATCGGGCCTATGGTGGAATACCCGGACCGTGTGACCCCAACGTACATCAAGCCGATGATGCACGAGCTGGATGGCAGGGTGCACGAGTTGAATCGGATCGACGTGAAGAATCGCGTGCCGACACCAAATCCGCTTGAAGAGCAGATCATCGAGCGGTTACGTGATCTGTCACCAGGGGTGGATGGGATCGTAGTGTCCGACCAGGTGCCAGAGCCCAACCATGGCGTGATCACCGACCGGGTGCGGGGTGTGCTGGCAGAGTTAGGGAAGGATCTCGCGGGGCTAACCATTGTCATTGACTCGCGTGAGCGCATTAGTCTGTTTCGCAACGTGATTCTGAAGCCGAACATGCGGGAAGCAGTGCGCGCCGACGGTGGTCCGGACAAGGAAAGGTATGAGCGCGGAGAGGCGGAGAAAGCCGGAGCGGCCCTCTTTGAGTTGACACGGCGCCCCGTGTTGGTCACGGTCGGTCCAGATGGCATCCTGGTTTTCACAGGAGAGGGAATGCAGCACGTGCCGGGTATATCTGTGACTGGGCCCATTGACATCGTCGGCGCGGGCGACAGCGTCTTGGCAGGAATCACTTCTGCGCTGTGCGCTGGTGCGAATCCGGCGGAGGCTGCGTTCGTGGGCAATTTGGTGGCTTCTATCACCGTTCAGCAAATCGGCACGACGGGCACAGCCACCCGTCGGCAGGTATTGGATCGGTTCCGCGAGATGTTCTAGTACCACAACACGATCAGTCTATTCCCCAAGGAGGATTCCGATGCCAAACAGTGAACTTTGGACAACCCTGCAACAAGGTTTGGACGCCACTCCGCTGATTGACGTGCACACCCATTGTGATGCAGCTCACCTTTCGGCCCGTGGCCTTCACGATGTGTTGCTCTACCACATGGTCATGTCAGATCTCACCAGCGCAGGGTGCCCAAGCCGCGCTCGTCTCTCAGAAGATCCAGATGATGCTGAGGCAGAGGCCCGGATCATCGAAGCGCTGCCCTACTTGCGCTACATTCAGAACACCAGTTGTTTCTGGCTGGTGCGCGTCATCCTTCGTGATCTGTACGACTGGACGGAGCCCATTGCACCAGATAACTGGCGCCGGATTGATGCGATCATCCGAGAGCGGGCTGCAGATCCAAGTTGGCCGCGCGAGATTCTGAAGAAAGCGGGCGTACGCCGTGTCTCCACTGAGCTGTGGAGGGGCCGGGATGGTTCTGCTGATGATATCTTTCAATACTCTCTGGAGTGGGCGTTTTTCACGCGTGCTCAGTGGGGGATGAATGACATTCCACTGTATGAGCTGGAGCGCACCTGGAGCGCGACGGAACCAGGCGTGCCTGTTTCGGTTACACTGGGTTCGAGCAGGCCGGAGCCAGATCGCACCATTCACACGGTTCAGGACGTTAGGGATGCCGTCGTGCACTATGTCTCACTCATCCCGTTTGGCAAGGTGCTGACGACAGCTCAACACATCTCGACAGACATTACCCTCCGGGACGTGACAGACGTGGAGATGGAAGAAGCGCTTTCTCACCGCAGCCAGGCCACGCCCGACGACCGCGATGCATATGCTAGCTACATCTTTGATGCCTTCTTGACAGAGCTGGAAACTCACACCGACGAGATTGTCTACCAGTTCTCCCTGGGAGCGGAACCGCTGCCGTTTGAGACAGGGAGCAAGTTGCGCCAGGACACGATCTTTGAAATCGCAAGGATCATCGCTCGTCACCCTCGACTGCGGTTCCAGACTCACCTGTCCAGTGAGCATGCCAACCAGTCATTGTGCACGCTGGCTCGGGAACTACCGAATTACTCCCTGGCGGCTTATTGGTGGCATAACTTTTTCCCCGGCATCATGCGGAAAGTGATTAGTGATCGGCTCGACATGGTCGCGGCCAACAAGCAGATTGGTTTTTTCAGCGATGCCTACTGCTTCGACTGGCTGTATGCCAAGTCGGTCTTGGTGCGGAAGCAATGGACTGAGGTGCTAGCACAGAAAGTGGAGCAGGGGCAGTACTCGGTGGATCAGGCACTGGCCATCGCCCGGCAGATTCTGTTTGAAACCCCGCAGACACTTTTGGGAATGGTGCCCAATCAATTCTAGAACCTCATTCAAGAAGAATGGCAAGAATGGGGAACAGGATTCGCACGATGCCTGGCCTAGCAGTGTAACGTAGAAATTCGAAGAATATAGAAAGCTATTGACCTTCGATCATTTGTGTGCTATAATGTACAACAAGTTGGACACTGCTGCTATTGCACTGGGCTGTGAGAGGGGATGGGACGAGGGAGTTTGAGACATGCTTCCATCCGAAAGGCGTACGCACATACTGGATCTCGTTGCGCGACAGGGAGTCGTGCAGGTTAGCGACCTGAGCGACCAGTTCCGTGTTTCAGAAGTTACGATTCGCAGCGACCTCGATTTGCTGGCCAGCCAAGGGTTGTTAGTGCGAGAACGTGGTGGGGCCGTTGTCAACTCTGCTGCCAATCACTTGGTTGCGTACGAGCAACGCGCCAGATTGAACACAGAACAGAAGCGCCGGATTGGCGTGGCGGCGGCACGACTTGTCTGCGCCGGTGATACCATCATCATGGATGCTGGCACGACGGTGATGGCAATGGCCAGGAACATGCGTAGTCTCCCGGGTCTGATAGTACTCACCAATGGCCTGAATATCGCCACTGAGGTAGGGTCTCTCATCAACGTGCACGTGATTGTGCTGGGCGGCCTGATGAACCGGGAAACGATGTCCACCGCTGGTCCGCACGCCGAGTGGGCACTGAAAGACACAGTTGCGCAAAAGCTCTTTTTGGGTATCCGCTCCGTAGACGTGAAAGCTGGTTTGACCGACTTATCTCGCGAGACGGTGCGTGTAAAGAAAGCAATGATTCGATCCGCGAAACAGGTCATCTTGCTGGCCGATTCGATGAAATGGGGAAGGGTATCGTTCAACGAAGTAGGGGCGCTGTCGGCTATACACACGATCATCACCGACTCCGGTCTCGAGGAAGACACGCGAGTCGAGATAGAGCGCGCTGGCATCGAGCTGATCATCGTTTAGGCGAGTCGGCGGCGTGACATTGTGGTGTCGAGGGCATCGTTCAGCCAAAAGCTCCACCTCCCGAACGGGTTTTGAAGGTGCGTTCCGGCGCACTCCGTGGATCTGAGCGAAGCGGTTCAGGGAATGCAATCAGGTAATATCGTGGTGCCTTCCTGGGCCATGCCCCCAGGTTGTGGTGGATGGAACTATTTAGGGATAGCCGTGGAGGCAGGCTGGCGACTCCACAGGCAGAGTACTCAAGAGGAGAAAGAAAATGGAAAGGAAGTTGCTCAGTCGTCGAGAGTTTCTCAGCGCTGCGGGGCTAGCGTTGGGCGGCGCCGCGTTGGCCGCTTGCGCGCCAGCGACACCCGCTCCAGAAGAGAAGCCCGAGGTCACCGAAGCCCCACCTGAACCAGAAGCGGTCGAAATAACCTTCTGGCAGCACTATGGTGGTGAGAGCCGTCCCGATCAGACGAACAAGCTGATCGGGGAATACAAGGAAGTTGCACCCAACGTCACCGTCGTTTACGAGACGATTCCCATCGTTGACTACGACAAGAAGCTAACCTCGACTTTGGCCGCCGGGTCTGGTTCCGATATGTTCGCCATCGGTGACTGGAACTTTGCCCTGTACACGTCCAAGGATTGGTTGGCCCCGGCGGACCCGGCCAGCTTCGGTGTCGCAGACATCAAGGAGCTGATGGACCTCTACTTGCCCGGATCACTGAACGGGGTTGTGCTGGATGACCAGTTGTATGGTATACCGAACGAGTACAATGTACTGCACACCTACTGGTGGAAGGATGACATGGAGGAAGCCGGGCTTGATCCCGACGTAGCACCGGCGACGTGGGAGGAGTGCGGTGAAGTCGGCGCCAAGCTAACGGTACGAGACGCATCTGGCAACATGACCCGAGCTGGGATGCAGTGGACGTATCGGCCCCCAATGAGCACTGAGTGGCCCGTCAAGTGTTTCCATCCACTGATCTACCAGTTGGGTGGCGACATCCTGAGCGAAGATGGGACAGAGTGCACCATGAACAGCCCAGAGGGTGAGCACGCGTGCGAGTTCTATCTTGATCTCGTCGAGAAGTACAAGTGCAGCGAGCCCGGCTTTACCATCGCAGAGATCAACCAAGAGTTCTGGGAACACCGTTCTTCGATCTGGTTCCAGGGGCCATGGGGCGTCGGCGGGTGGAGGAGTGTGGACCCCGACACCGTCGCGAGGTGGCCGGAGGGGTGGGGCATCGCCAACTTCCCCAAGTGGTCGGAGGAGTATCACAAGCGCGACATGTCGCCGATGTGGCGGTGGTGCTACGTCGTGAACCGCAATAGCCCGAACGCGCAGGTCGCGTGGAAGTTCATTGACTTCCTGTCTCAGGATCAGATCGGGTGGCTGACGGCGGTCGGCGACATCCCGTGTCGTAAGGGTTGGGAGGATGATCCTGCGACGGAAGATCTGCCCTGGCTGGAGACTCAGCTCAAGGACTTCCCGAATGGTGTGCCTGTGCCGCAGACGCCCAAGTACCAGGAACTGGCGGACCTGGTGAGCCAGGCGCTGGAGCGTATCATGAGTGACCGCGGAAACATCAAGCAGCACTTGGATAAGGCCAAGGAAGACATTGACGCGATGCTGAAGGAAGCGTAAGTCGCCATAGGGCTTGGTGCCGGAAACGGTGCCTCGTCTGGATGAAGACACCTTGATGGTATGTTGGGGAGCAAAGAGGAACCGTTTCTTTGCTCCCCACATTGAGTTCATCTGCCTTGATTCAATCTCTTGTTCCGTCGCTTTTCCGGATAGAGGCGCAGTCGTTGGTTCATCTGATTGGAAAGGGCGTATCTTAGAGGTATGGCAATGCCACACTCAAACACTGGGATGGCTGTGAACCAGCACGTTTCTCAGGGAAGAAAACGTCGGTTAGGATACTTTCGCCGTTTGAGCTTGACCGGTCTCATTTTCATTTTGCCAGCGCTGCTCCACCAGGTCTTCTTTAGCATTTATCCGATCCTAAGGACCATAGGACTGAGTTTCACCTCTTACGATTTCTCTAGTGCGCCGGTATTTACCGGTCTGGCGAACTACATCAGGTTGTTTCGCGATACGCACTTTATCAATTCGGTGAAGGTTACGGTGTCCTATAGCATTGGCGTCAGTCTGTTCCTCACTGTCGTGTCACTGGCGGTCGCTATGCTCTTTGACCGGAAGTTCCCTCTGCGTGATTTCTTTCGTGTCATCTACTTCGTTCCCGTCGTGATCCCTTGGGTCGTGACTGCGTTGGTCTGGAACTTGATATACAATCCCACCTACGGGCTCTACCACGTCATTTCGGACCCTCTGGGCTATACCAAGATTCTGTGGATTCAGGACACGGACCTGGTGCTTTATGCGTTGATCATCATAGGCGTCTGGAAGGGATTTGGATACTACATGCTGATCTACCTGGCCGGGCTACAGGGGATACCGGGGGTGTA
Source organism: uncultured Anaerolineales bacterium (assembly GCA_964649415.1). Lineage (GTDB taxonomy): Bacteria > Chloroflexota > Anaerolineae > B4-G1 > B4-G1 > CAZYSK01. The sequence goes on along the minus strand of CAZYSK010000090.1, from coordinate 11,708 downwards.
CTACGAGGCAGCGCAGATTGACGGCGCCAATCGTCGCAAGGTCTTTCGATATATCACGTTGCCTCTTCTGCGCCCATCGATTCTGTTGGTATTGGTGAATACCTTGATCGACAGCTTTCAGGTATTCACCCCGGTCTGGTTGATGACAGGGGGAGGGCCGGCGGAAGCCAGCCGCATGCTAACCGTCTATACGTATGAAAACGCGTTCGTTTTCTTGAAGATGGGATACGCGACGGCAGTTGCCACGATTATGCTGGTTGTGTTGGTGGCTATCACTGGGGCCCAAAGATATTTCTTCAAGCCGCTGACATAAGACACTGGAGATGAATGGGAAGACAAATGAACTGCGCGACGATCAATCATTCCGCGGGAACGCGTAAACGAGGAAGGGGTGCGAGGCGTATCGTTGCTGGTGTCGGCTGGGTCATCTTCTACGTTCTCCTAGCCGGGGTAGGCGTATTCATGGTCATGCCGTTGCTATGGATGGTGTCCATTGCCTCCAAACCGTTGAATGAAGTTTTCGTCATGCCCATGCAGTGGATTCCGGATAACTTTCAGCTTATCCAAACCATCAACTCGGCATTGCATCGTCTGCCTGTTACTCGCTTCTATGCGAACAGTCTTTTTGTGGCCATAGTGACGACCCTGGGCAGGCTTTTTTTCTGTTCCCTCGCAGGTTATGGTTTTGCCAAGTACGATTTCCCTGGCCGAGAGACGCTGTTCACTGGCATTCTGGCGATCAGCATGATTCCATTCATTGCGACTGTCATTCCTCTCTTTATTGTGGTAAGAGACTTGGGTTGGATGGATTCCTATACCGGCATGATCGTACCGGCACTGGTGAATCCGTTTGGCATCTTCTTGATGCGGCAGTTCATCCGCGAGGTTCCCGATGAGCTCATTGATGCAGCACGCATTGACGGCAGCAGTGAGCTGGCCATCTACTCCCGGGTGGCGCTGCCTCTGATTGGTCCCGCGCTGACGACGTTGGCTATCATCTCGTTCCTGGCGAGCTGGGACTCGTTCCTTTGGCCGTTGATCATCATCAACCGCACAGAGATGTATCCGCTAACGCTAGGATTGGGCAAGTTCATGGGCGAACACATTGTCGTCTGGAACGAGTTGATGGGTGTCGCGTTCATCAGTACGTTGCCTAGCTTGCTCGTGTATATACTCTTCCAACGCTATTTCGTCAAGGGCATTGTCCTGACAGGTATTAAGGGGTAGTCCAAGTATATGAACACTGGAAGACTCGTCCGACTGAATCGCTTGTTCTCCGATCCCTCTGGCCGTCTGTGTTCGATCGCCGTAGATCATTTCATCAACTATGGCGATGGACCACTGCCCAGTGGCCTGCGTGGGATTCAGCCAACCCTCGCCGCAATTGTGGCGGGTCGGCCCGACGCCATCACTATGCACAAAGGCATGGCCTCGTCGGCGTGGAAACCCCACGCGGGTCGCGTATCTCTCATTGTACAGAGTAGCATTAGCCGTATTGACGACTCGGTCTGCGAGCAAATCGCTACCCCAGAGGATGCCGTTCGCCTCGGTGCTGATGCATTTGCCGTCGCCGCCTTTGTACGGGGTCACACAGAGGGCGCTCACCTGCGCACCGTGGCGGATTGTGTGCGGCAGGCCTCCCGATTTGAGATGCCGGTGATTTGCCACATCTACCCGCGTGACTGGACTGACGTGCCAAAGGTCTCCTTCGCAGCCGAAGACATCGCGTGGGCTGTTCGATGCGCTGCTGAGACAGGTGTGGACATCATCAAGACTCCTTACTGTGGCCAAGTGGAAGCTTTTGCGCAGATTGTCGCGGACTGTCCGGTGCCGGTGGTGGCTGCCGGAGGGCCGCGCGCGAAGACATTGGAGGCTGCGCTCGACATGATGGGTGAAGTTGTGCGCAGTGGCGCGCGCGGCGCTACGATTGGCCGCAACGTGTGGGGTTTTGATCACATAACGGCAGCCGTCATGGCTTTCAAGGCCGTCATTCACGACGAGAGGACGCCCCAAGAGGCCCTGCAAATCGCAGGCTTATGACCAAGCTTTGGGATGTTCTTGGTTTCGGTGCCGTAGCTGTTGATGATTTGCTCTACCTCGATGGCTACCCGTTGCCGGACACCAAAGTTCCGATACAGAGTCAGCGCCGTGAGGGAGGTGGCCTTGCTGGAACAGCGTTGGTCGCCGCTGCTCGTCTGGGCGCGCGGGCGGCCTATTGTGGTGTGCTCGGCGACGACGAATTGTCGCACTTTTCCATTGAGGAACTGGAGCGTGAGGGCGTAGACTGTACACCGGTCGTGCTTCGGGCTCAGGCGCGGCCTATCCACTCCGTTGTGATCGTTTCCCAGGCCACCGGGGAACGCACACTCCTCTACTCGCTTGCGGGCATGATGCAGCCCCAACCACAAGACATATCGGATGAGTTGATCGGTGAATGCCGTGTGCTGTTCGTTGATCACACGGTTCTTCAGGCGGCCCTATACGCCGCCGACGTAGCCCAGAGGCTCGGTGTCCCGGTGGTCGCTGACATAGAGTCAGACAAGGATCCTCAATTGTTTGCCCTGCTGCCCCGGGTGGACCATCTCATTGTTGGCATTGACCTTGCCCAGAATGTGACCGGGGAACGCACTCCGGCCGCGATGGTGCGCGCGCTCTCTGGCAAAGACCGGGCTTGTTGTGTCGTCACGGCAGGTGAGCGTGGTTGCTGGTATGCAGAACGCGGTGGAGACGTTCGTCACTTTCCGGCATTCGATGTCCAGGTCGTGGACACCAACGGCTGTGGCGATGTGTTTCACGGTGCTTATGCTGCCTGTCTTGCACAAGGCGAACGTGTGGATACAGCCGTTGAGATAGCGACGGCCGCTGCCGGCATCAAAGCCACCCACCCAGGTGGGCGCTCCGGTATTCCTACCCGGTCCATGATTGATCAATTCCTCGTGGAACATCTCCACGCAGCATAGCTTGTTACGAGAGACACTGAAGGAAGGTACATGCCAAATGAAAAACCGCGAACGTGTTCTCACCGCGTTGGTGCACAAGCAGCCAGATAAGGTTCCCTACAACATCGAATTCACCCAGCAGGCCCACGCCAATATGGTCGAATTCTACGGAGATCCTGACTTTGTGTCCAAGATGGGTAACTGCCTCAACGTGGTGAGGTCCAGGCCCCTTGGAGGTTGGAAGGAGATCGAACCGGATATCTGGGTGGATGACTTTGGGGTTTTGTGGAATCGTAGTGTTGACAAGGACATCGGTACCGTCTGGAATCAACTGGTGACACCTGAGAACGTACACAGTTTGCCGTTTCCCGACCCTGACGCCCCACAACGCTTTGCGGCCGTAGAAGCGGCCGTCAAGGACAAAGGGGATCAGGTCGTGTTGTACAATCTAGGTTTCAGCTTGTTCGAGCGTGCGTGGGTGCTTGCGGGTATGGAGAATCTGCTGATGGCGATGCTGACCAACCCGAAATTCGCTCACGCTTTACTGGACAGGATCCTGGAATGGAATCTGCGCGTCATCGAGCACGTGTGCGCGTTGGATATTGACATCCTGTTGACAGGGGATGATTGGGGCATGCAGACCGGGTTGCTGATGGGGCCGAAGCTCTGGCGAGAATTCATCAAGCCACGCATCCGCCAAATGTATGCCCTGACCAAATCCAGAGGGAAGTATGTGGCGATCCACTCCTGCGGCAAGGTTGACGAACTGTTCCCAGAACTAATCGAATGCGGGGTGGATATCTTTAATCCGTTCCAGCCCGAAGTCATGGACGTTTTCGACGTCAAGCGGCGGTACGGGGACCGGCTGAGCTTTTATGGGGGCATCAGCATCCAAAGAACGCTACCTCATGGGACTGTCGATCAGGTGAGGGAAGAAGTCAAGAGGCTACTCGATCAGATCGGTCGAAACGGGGGATATATCGCGGGCCCTTCTCATGAAGTGCCGCGTGACGCCAAACCCGAGAATCTGGCTGCGATGATCGAAGTCTTGCAGGATCAGTAGGGGAAGCCTCCCAGTCTCAACCAGGTTGCTCACCTGCCCGTAGACGCAGCACAAAATGGAACCGTTCCCCTCGCGCGCCAAGCGCGATTGGATTTGTGGGTCGCTGGGATCGGAAGAAGACTCAATAGACAAGGAGAATGCACATGCCCGCACCAATTGCTACAAACCTATACACGGTCCGGGACGCCCTGGCCAGGGATTTTGCTGGGGGCGCAGAGAAGATCGCCCAGATGGGCTTTGTCGGCATTGAGGTTTCAGATTTTCCAGGGACGACACCCGAACAGATGGCTAAACTCTTCAAGGACTTGGGGTTAGTCATCACCAGCGCACATCTTGCGCTACCACTTGGCGGGCAGAAAAGCAAAGTGCTCGACACGATGGCGGTACTCGGTTGCAGACGACTGGTTGCTGCTTGTTCCGCCAATGGCCCCGATGATTTCACATCCACAGACGACATCCGGCGGGTTTGCGACCTCTTCAACGAATCTAATGCTGTTGCTTCCGACAACGGCCTGTCATTTGGCGTCCACAACCACTGGTGGGAATTTCAGCAAGTCGAAGGCCGTTCGGCGTATGAAGTGATGCTGGATTACCTGGATTCCACGGTGTTTTTTGAAATTGACTCGCTCTGGGCAACACTAGGGGGGGGCGACCCGGCAGAGGCGGTGCGAAAGCTGGGCAAGAGAGCGCCATTGCTGCACCTCAAAGATGGCTTCTCAAACACCTATCGTTTTCACGCAGACGGTCCGTCTATCGAGGGTCCGCCGATGGCCCCTCTGGGGGATGGCATAGTAGATTTGCCCAGCGTCGTCCAGGCCGGGGAGGGTATAACGGAGTGGCTGATCGTGGAACAGGACTTTTGGGCGGGCGACAGCTTGAGTGACGTGGAGAAGAGCTACAACTATCTGGTGAAGAGCGGACTGGCCCGAGGGAATAGGGGCTAGTCTCTCACGTGGCACAGTGTTAACAGATCAACCGTCGTGCTCTAGAACTCTGCGGAACGAGGGCTGGCTGTGATGCGGGGGGCTGGATGCCATTTACGAATCTAGCAAGACTGGCCGCGATGTCGTCATAGCTGAATAGCATGTGACATTGGTGGGATCGGTCACCGTGACACGGCAACCAGCCACCTCGGGCGCTTGATCCGGTCAGTGCGGGGAGTGTTGACGCTCTAGACCATCACACGCAATTCTTCATGGGTGAGCGCATACTCCTCCACAGACACGCCAGTCTGAAACGCCTCTGCTGCCTGGCGGAGTGCGGTGGTACCCGCTAGTATCCCCATTGGGTGCTTGGTGATGCCGGTTCCAGCCAGCATCAGTGCGTCGGTACCGAACATCTCTAGATTGGGGCCGAGCGTGCGGGGGTTCAGGCCACCAGAGACTGCCGGCATGACCGGTTTGATACCCGGCAGCGGCTCCGACATGACGTTGGCCAGAGATTGCACTTCGTCGGCTCCCGAGCCCACCAGGTACCCACCCACTGTACTGACCCGGAAGAAATCACCACCCAGCAACCGCGCGAACCGGGCGACTACGCACGGGTCCACCCCTTGACCGACCGCCCTGCCAAATGCCTCTTTGCCACCGCAGTGGGCATAGATGGGTACCGCCGGATCCACAGATCTGCGCAGCGTCTCCAGGCTGCTGAATCCGGCAGCGAAGAAGTTGACCATCAGCGCGTTCGCACCATTTTCGAGCGCGATTTCGGCGTTGTCCAAGAGGTATTCCGGCCTGGTGCTAATGTGCGGAGCGTACAATACGCGCTTGCTTGTTTCGTCTTCGGCGCGCTTGAGTTTATCGCTGACGGCCCTGACCCGCTCGCGCAGCGGACAGTATGCGGGGTTGAGCATCTTCTCATCGTCCTTGATAAACCGTACACCTCCCTGCGCCGCCTCGTAGCAGAGATCGGCAACCTCCTCCGGCGTCAAGCCGGCGGTTGGCTTGATGATGGTTCCAATCAGTAGCTCATCCGGTCCCGCGTCCAACAACTCACGTGTTCCTTCAGGCCCAAAAGCCGGCCCCGGGAAGCTTCTCAAGACGTGCGGCGGCACTTCGAAGTCCATGAGTCGTGATTTCTCGTAGGCGAGCAGGGCGTGTGTCCCTCCGCCGATCATTGTCAGCCACAATCCCGGGAAAGCTGATTGCTCCAGGTCGAGGTTTACGATGGGGAACAGAATATCCACCTCGCCCTTTCCGGGCGAGACCTCCCGCACGTCACCGACCTCGGCGCGGCATCGCCGGTAGAGATCCGTCGGCTCACCGGTGCCAAGCCACGAGCCGGTGCTCTCGATTTCTGCCATTGTCTCAGCTACCTGGCTCAATTCTTGCCTGGTCTCGATATAAAAGGTGGCACGGAAGTGATCGCTCAAATTGTAGGCCATAGTTTACCTCTCTGTGTTATCGTTTGCCTTATCCCACACGCGCGAGATTTCGCCAGCCAGAGATGAACGCGGTTCAATGCCGCAGACTTCCTCCAGGACAGCGGTCAGGCCTTCTTCCTCCAGTTTCTGCGAGAGAACGACTGATTGATGGTCGGTGGGATTGTAGTACCTTAGAGCCGCCACAATAGCGTTCACGATGTGCTTGCGCGGCAAGTTGTATTCTTGGGCCAGGAGTGCCGGCGCGACAAGGCGCTCATTGGGGGACAGTTTGCGTATTGGATCCCGCACAACGCGCAAGACCTCATCACGCATTTCAGCAATTGCCCCTCTGCGTCCCAGGTCCTCCTTGTAGGCATCAATGGATTCTGCCGAGAACCCATGCTTTCGTCGCACCACCTCTCCAATTTCGTCGAGCGCGCCAAGCACCTGCTCGACCACCACATCATCTTGTAAGGCTTGGTGGATGTACTTATGCCCCCGGTGGAATCCCATATAGCCACATGCCGCGTGCCCTCCGTTGTGTATGAACAGTTTGCGCTCTAGGCGGGCAGTCTGATTGTCAACGAGCTCCAACGCAGTCAATTCAGCAGGCTTTTCGCCTTTGAACGCATCCGCCCGTGCAGTCCACTCGTTGTAGTCTTCGGTGATAAGGACCAGTGGGTCGGATTCAGGTTGTGGCACGACCCGACTGATCATGCAGTCGGGGAATCCGAGGGTCTCGCGACAGTATTCGGCATCCCTACTGCTGAGGTCGTCCTGCACAAAGCTGCCCAATGTCGACGAACTGTCCATCATGTTCTCGCAGGCGATGCAATTCAAGGGGCTTTGCCTGCCAGACTCCCGACAAACGGGGATGGCCAGAGCCAGCGTTTGTGCAACGTCAGCCAGGTTCTGATCAAAGACCGCAGTCAGTACCAGCCTTGCGTCCACGATCTCCTGAGCAATTGCCTGGCGCTCCTCGGAGTGATAGACGCGGTAACCGGAGACACGGATTTCATGGGTTCTGTCACCAATCACTTTGACAGTATAGTGGCCCGCATTTTGCAGAGCCTCTACCAAATCGAGCTTGTTGTCCACGAAAACCATTTCGAAGCCCGCCTGCCAAGCCAGCAACCCAACGTGGCCCCGGCCGGTTGCTCCAGCTCCAAACAGTACAATCTTGTTGTTCATCGACGACGAACCTGGCTCCCACTATCTATCATAGTCATCCTCCACACGGACCACGTCATCTAGCTCTGGGGTGCTGACCTCGATCAGCCGGACATCCTCGAGCGGCGTGACACGGTGCTTGCGGCCTGGCTTGGTCTCCACCACATCGCCTGTCTTGAGCACCAATGTCTCCATCTCTCCGCTATCGTTTTCCAACTCGCATTGGAGCGTGCCTGAATCTACGTAGATATGCTCGTGCTTCTTGACGTGATACTGTAGGCTGGACCGAAAGCCCTCCCTGAACTCGATGATCTTTAGCGCATATTGGTCCGTGTGGGCAACCCAAATCTCTCTCCCCCACGGCTTTTCCACGATTTTCATGCTTGTTCTCCTTCAACCCTGAGCAATGCGATCCACTCATGAACGACTCCTGAGGCTTGGACCAAGGAAGTTACAGCCAGCAGATAGGCCGGTCAGGGAAGGCGCTATCTCACATACTGCTTCGTTGCATCGAACTTAGGAGAGTAATCCCAGCGGGTGTTGTTTTCGATCATGGCCTCTTTGATCAGCAACCTTTGCCTCAGACTCCTTACAGTGTCTTTTTCGATGTCATCAGGGTCAAACTCTGCCAGTATTTGGGATCTCAATCTTTGCTCCACGTCTCGAAACGCGGGATTAGCGCAGAGGTTCGTCAACTCTTTCGGGTCCTCTTCCAGGTCGAACAGTTGTGATTCTTCGTTGTGAATGTAGATGTACTTGTACTTCCCACTTCTGATCATAAAACAGGGTGACAACACGCCCTCGATATGATACTCGGAGAATACCTCCCGATCTGAAGTATCGCTGCCATCTATCAATCCCATAACACTCTTCCCGTCTACAGGCAAGCGATCCTTCTCCTCCACCCCTGCGAAGTCGAGCAGCGTTGGCATGAGGTCCATCAATGACACGTGCTGGCTCACCTTTACCCCGCGTTTCCAGCCATCAGGAAAACGGACGATCATAGGGATCCTGACCGACCATTCATAGAAATATCGTTTTTGGACCATTCCTTTCTCACCCAGCATGTCGCCATGATCACTGGTGAAGACGACGATGGTATTGTCTCTGAGTCCGTTATCCTCCAACGCCTGGATCAGTTTCCCGATCTTGTTATCTACGTAGGTCACAAGACCATAGTACGACCTTCTAAGATTGTACAGGCCTTCGGGGATTTTCACGTCGTCCTCGTCAACATTGTGCCACTTGTTCAGCCATCGATCCATAATGGAGAAGGTCTCTTCCATGTTCTCTGGATACTCGGGTATGTCAATCTGTGCCTCTCCATACATATCCCACAAGTCCTTTGTCACGTGAAAAGGCTCGTGAGGATGTTGATAGGATACGAGTAGCAAGAACGGGGCGTCCTGTGACTGCCCTTTGTCGTAGAGGTATTCCATTGACCGAAAGTGGGTCTCTTCGTCATACCGCAGCCCTTGGCTCCATGGCCTTACACCAACGTTCGGGGTCTTGTAAGAATGGGAGAAGTCACTTCTAAGGGCCTTTTTTCTCCCCCTATCATCAAGCATATCCTTGGTCCACTTGAAATCTGATGGATAGATATCTGTGGTCAGCCTCGTGCGAAACCCGTGAAGTTGGTCAGGGCCGATGAAATGCATCTTACCGCTTGCAACGGTCTCATACCCTTCGTTTGACAGGTAATGTGCGAAAGTGGGTTCGTCACAAGAGAGTGGAGTGGCGTTGTCGTAGCAGCGGATATTGGATACGTACTTGCCGGTCACCATCGAGGCGCGTGCCGGGGCACATAGTGGGCAGGGACTGTAGGCTGAATCGAAACGTACACCTCCCTCCACGAGGCGGTCGAGATTTGGGGTCTTGACTACCTGATGTCCATAGGCACCCATCAAGAACGGCGTCATCTGATCTGCCATGACCAGCAACACATTAGGTTTCTGCGGCGTCTCGCGCGACACTTTCATGCCTCCTGTTGTGCAGAATCCCGTAGATGGTCCAGCCTCTGATATGCTTGGGGCATGCCAGCCTGCGACTAGAACGGGACCCAAACTGTGGTCACCGCCGGAGCCAGGGCAGACTGAAGACTCTTCCTGTGGACGTGCTCAGTCCGAAAGACTGAGGCATCGCGGTCCCCGGGCTGCCCACAGGTAGCGAAAGCTGCCTCAGAAATGTGGCCGCAGCCAAACTTCATCGCCGGGGAATGTCGAGCGGACCGTTCCCCGGCTCTCGGCGCAATTTCGCAATCCTATTGGAGGTGTAGAGTCTCGCTGCCCTTATCTAGCTCCGACGTGTGGCTATTTGAGGTAGTCTAGGTATGGCCTCTGCAGGTCGATCATGGCGTCGAGCAACTTCTCAGCTCCGCGCACCGTATCCACAACGGGGTCGAGCAAAAGGGCCTGCATAACGGTGTGGCGAGAACCAGAGAGGGCCGCGTCCGCTACCATGTCTTGGACAATGGCCTGGTGGTTCATCAGCCCTGCAATCGCCTTGGGGAGTTTTCCAACCTTGACGCCGTGGATGCCTTCCTTGTCGACGGTCGCCGGGACTTCCACAACAAGGTCTTCAGGGAGATTAGTGATCAGGCCGTCATTGGGAATGTCAACAGCCAGTTCTGTGTGATGTGAGTCTGTTACAATACCCTCAATGATCGGAATCACACGCCAGTACTCTTCCGGCCGCGTACCTTCCTCAATTCTACCCATGGGTGGCCCCTGGTAGAATCCGAACGTCGAATAGTAGTCGTAGTAGTCTATGATGCCCTTGTGGTCCGCAACCTCGTGAGCCCAGTGGACATATTCGCCAAAGTGACTGTCAACTGTGATCGGAAGATAGTCAAAGTATTTGAGGATTTCCTGGAAGAGCGTTCTCTGCGGCAGCTTTGCGAAATACGCTGGTGCCTTCTCACGAACATCTGGATAAGCGTCTTTGCCGGTGTCCTTGTAGGCGACCTTCAAGAGCACGCTGAAGTGGTTCAAGCCACCCGCCGTAATCGAGAGATTGGATAGCGGAGTATCAAGGATCGCCGGCAAGTGATCCGGCAGTGAAACAACTTCGTGGCACAACCCCACCATTCGCAGATTCGGGAACTTTCTTTGGACAGCAAGGCAGATCCGAGGGAGCGGGTTGCTGAGATTAAAGACGTACGCCTCCGGACAAATCCTGTTAATGGCCTCGCAGATGTCGAGTATGGGAGGTATGATACGGAGCGAATGGAATAGCCCTCCCGGCCCCCCGTTCTCTCCGTAGACCTGCCGAATTCCGTACTGCAGCGGCATCTTCCAGTCCTGCTGCCAGAGCTTGTGCCGATCACCTACCTCGATAGAGATCATACAGAAGGAGGCACCCTGAAGTGCCTCTTCCAGCTCAGTGGTAGCACTGACGGTATACGGCAGCGAGTGTTCCTGAATGAATTGCTGCGCTAGACTATCCACCTCGCGCAAAGCGTCGGGATTGATGTCGTTCAGGACGACTTCACTCCCCTCCAATGCTTTGCACTTGAAGATATCGCCAAGTGCCCCAAGCCCAAACATAGCGCTTCCGGCACCTATCAAAACAATTCGGGTCTGCATTCTACATCGTCTCCTTGCAAAGTTTGCTTTCTCGACCCCATACAGCGCTTGTCTGTGAAGCACTGGGGGCTGCGCACCAGCACATTGACAGCGCTTCCTCAGTCCCACGGCACCAGACGGCGATTGCAGACACCCATCTGGACCTACGGACACTAGCTCACGGTTGCAACTGCTATTCTGCTGCGGTACGGACTCACAGACGTCTGGCGTACGCAAGTGCTTTGGTTGCACTGCATCCCATCGGATGGAGTTCCAGGAACCGCCGACCGCCAAGCCGCCAAGAACACCGTAGACCGGCGATCTACAGTGTCCTTAGATAACGGGGACAGGATTCGAACGTACTACGATCCAGTGCCGGGTAGCCGCGATTTCCGAATCGCGTACATTGTGCCACGTAGAGCGTCCTGCGCGATTACGCCGGATTGGGACAATCCGCAATCACGGCTACAACTCGGCATTTCTTCCCCCGATGAGGATTCCTGCTCCAATGCTGGGATTATACAGAAGAGGACTCCAGGTGTCAAGCGTTTTAAATGCGACCGTCACACATTGGGGACAAGCTCCTGAAAAGCCAAGCTGGGCCACTGGAG